>NZ_JAMQYE010000001.1:2601282-3251603 GCF_023721795.1 Zeimonas sediminis | reverse complement strand
GCTTGGCGCTCTCGCCCAGACGCCCACACTTATCGACTGCTGGATTGTTAAAGAACTCGATCGCGCTGCATTTGCAGAAGGTCGCGATCAGCAGAGAAGCGAGATTATGACGGGGGAATTTTCACCCGTCAAGCGGATCGTTTCGATTTCTTGCCGGCGCCTGCTGCGCCGCATCGGAACGACCCACCGGATCCGCGGCCGCCGGGCCTTTCGGCCTGGGCGTCCCGCGGGCCCTTCTGCCCGCTTCCCGCAGCCCTTTCGGGCTGCTTCGCTTTCGTCTCCCCGCCGGCCGTTCGAGCTGCCGGGGTGCCGAAAGGGGGCGAACTCTAGCAGAGCGATTGCTTCGGTGCAAATCGGGCCACCGCGAAGCGCCGGCCTGCCGGTTCCCGCCGGGCCGTAGCGAGCCGCCGGAAGCCGCGCGAGCCGGCCCGGGGAGCTGCGCCGGGCAGGGCCGGGCTGAGCCCGGCCGGGTCAGCGATGCCGGAACGCCGGCTTGCGCTTCTCGACGAAGGCCGCCATGCCCTCCTTCTGGTCCTCGGTCGCGAACAGCGAGTGGAAGACCCGCCGCTCGAACAGGATGCCTTCGGACAGCGTGGTCTCCCAGGCCCGGTTGATCGCCTCCTTGGCGATCATCACCGAGGGCAGAGAGTACGACGCGATGATCGTGGCGGCCTCGATCGCTTCGTCGAGCAGCCGCTCGGCCGGCACGACCCGCGAGACCAGGCCGGCACGCTCGGCCTCGGCGGCGTCCATCATGCGGCCCGTCAGGCAGAGGTCCATCGCCTTGGCCTTGGAAACGGCACGCGGCAGGCGCTGCGTGCCGCCGGCGCCGGGGATCACCCCGAGCTTGATTTCGGGCTGGCCGAACTTGGCCGTGTCGGCCGCGATCACGATGTCGCACATCATCGCCAGTTCGCACCCGCCGCCCAGCGCGTAGCCGGCCACTGCGGCCACCACCGGCTTGCGGATCCGGCGAATCGTCTCCCAGTTCCGGGTGATGTACTCGGTGCGGTAGACGTCCATGTAGTCCCATTTCGCCATCGCGCCGATGTCGGCGCCGGCGGCGAAGGCCTTCTCGTTGCCGGTGATCACGATGCAGCCGATGCCGTCGTCGGCGTCGAAGGCGAGCAGCGCGGCGCCCAGTTCGTCCATCAGCGCGTCGTTCAGCGCGTTGAGCTGCTTGGGGCGGTTCAGTCGGATCAGGCCCACGCGATCGCGGGTCTCGACGAGGATCATCGGGTCGGACATTCGCTTGTCTCCTGGAAGGTGTCGGATCGATTCTGCCATGCCGAGTCCGGCTAAACTGCGTCCATGGCGGCACCGGTTCGAACCGTGCGGCACCGATGCGGCCCGCGCGGCGCCGCGCGGGCGCCCGCGCGCCGCGACGCAAGACATACAGAGACCCCGAAGGAGACACCATGGAAGCCAGGACCGTACGCCTGGACGTCGATGCCGGCATCGCGCGGATCACGCTCGACCGGCCCGACAAGCTCAATGCCTTCTCGCGCACGATGCACGCGCACCTGCGCGACGCGATGGACCGCGTGGAGAGCGACGACGCGATCCGGGCAGTGCTGCTGACCGGCGCCGGGCGCGCCTTCTGCGCGGGCCAGGACCTGGCCGACCTGTCCTTCGAGCCGGGGAACATGACCGATCTGGGCGAGCTGATCGAGCAGAACTTCAACCCGCTGATCCGGCGCCTGCGGGCGCTGCCCAAGCCGATCGTCGCGCGGGTCTCCGGCATCGCGGCCGGCGCGGGCGCGAGCCTGGCGCTGGCCTGCGACATCGTCGTGGCCGGGCGCAGCGCCTCCTTCCTGCAGGCCTTCGTGAACATCGGACTGGTGCCCGATTCGGGCAGCACCTGGCTGCTGCCGCAGCGGGTGGGGCACGCTCGCGCGATGGCACTGGCGATGCTGGGCGAACGGCTGAGCGCCGAGCGCGCCGAGCAGTGGGGGCTGATCTGGAAATGCGTCGACGACGAGGCGCTCGACGCCGAAGTCGAGGGACTGGCGGCCCGGCTCGCCGCGATGCCGACCCGCGCACTGGCGGCGATCAAGCGCACGATCGGCGCCGCGCAGACGAACACGCTGGACCAGGCGCTGGACCTGGAACGCGACCTGCAACGGGAACTCGGCGCCTCGCAGGACTACGCCGAGGGCGTGAACGCCTTCCTGCAGAAGCGCAAGCCGGTCTTCACCGGGCGCTGAACCGCCGGGAGACGGTCGGCCCCCTGCAACACGAGGAGACCCGAATGAACGCTTCCGAAGCCGGCCGGGCCGAGGGCGCCGACCCAGGGGCGCGCGAGCGCGCCGACGCGGGCCCGGGCGCCGAAGCCCGCGCCCGCGAGGTCGGCCGCCTGATGATGGCCGACGACCGCGCTTCGCGACACCTCGGCATCGAGCTGCTCGAAATCGGGCCGGGCCGGGCGCGAATGCGGCTGAAGGTACGCCCCGAACTCACAAACGGCCACGGGATCTGCCACGGCGGCTACATCTTCCTGCTGGCAGACACCACTTTCGCCTTCGCCTGCAACAGCCACAACCAGCGCGCGGTGGCCGCCGGCTGTTCGATCGACTTCCTGGCACCCGCGCACGACGGCGACGTGCTGACCGCCGAGGGCGTCGAACGGCACCTCGCCGGTCGACACGGCGTCTACGACATCAGCGTTCGCGACCAGGACGGCAAGCTGATCGCGCTCTTTCGCGGCAAGTCGGCCACGATCAAAGGCCAGTTCTTCGAGGAGACGAAATGACGAAGCAGGCTTCCCCCGGATCGAGCGTTCGACTGTCGGCCGGCGGCTTTCCTCTCGAGCCGATCGAGAACGCGAGCATCGACGAGCTGAGGGCGCTTCAGCTCGAGCGGCTGCGCCAGACGCTTCGCCACGCCTGGGACAGCGTCCCGCACTACCGCGCCCGTTTCGAGGCGGCCGGCGTGCACCCGGACGACCTGAAGACCCTGGACGACCTGGGCCGCTTCCCGTTCACCACGAAGGGCGACCTGCGCGACACCTACCCGTTCGGGATGTTCGCGGTGCCGCGCGACAAGGTGGTCCGGATCCACGCGTCGAGCGGCACGACAGGCAAGCCGACCGTGGTCGGCTACACGCAGAAGGACATCGACACCTGGGCGAACCTGGTCGCAAGGTCGATCCGCGCGGCCGGCGCGCGCCCGGGCGACATGGTGCACGTCAGCTACGGCTACGGCCTGTTCACCGGCGGGCTGGGCGCGCACTACGGCGCCGAGCGCCTGGGCCTCACCGTGGTGCCCTTCGGAGGCGGGCAGACCGAGCGGCAGGTGCAGCTGATCGCCGACTTCCGGCCCGACGTCATCATGGTCACGCCGAGCTACATGCTGGCGATCGCCGACGAGTTCGAGCGGCAAGGTCTGGATCCGCGCGAGGCGAGCCTGCGCATCGGCATCTTCGGCGCCGAGCCCTGGACCAACGAGATGCGGGCCGAGATCGAGAAGCGGCTCGCGATCGACGCGGTCGACATCTACGGGCTGTCCGAGGTGATGGGCCCGGGTGTGGCCAACGAGTGCGTGGAGACCAAGGACGGCCCGACGATCTGGGAGGACCATTTCTATCCAGAGGTGATCGATCCGGAGACCGGCCGCGTGCTGCCCGACGGCGAGTTCGGCGAGCTCGTCTTCACCTCGCTGACCAAGGAGGCGCTGCCGATCGTCCGCTACCGCACGCGCGACCTGACCCGGCTGCTGCCGGGCACCGCGCGCACGATGCGGCGGATGCAGAAGATCACCGGCCGTTCCGACGACATGATGATCATCCGCGGCGTCAACGTGTTCCCGTCGCAGATCGAGGAGCTGATCCTGCAGCGGCCGAACCTGGCGCCGCACTACGTGTGCGAGCTGAACCGGGAAGGCCCGATGGACACGCTGACGGTGCGGGTCGAGCTCAAGGCCGGCGAGCACCACGACCGCTCGGCGGCCGTCGGGGCTGCCGCCGCGCTCGAGCACGCGATCAAGTCCTACATCGGCGTGTCGGTGAAGGTGATCGTCGAGCCGCCGGGCGCGGTCGAACGATCGATCGGCAAGGCCAAGCGGGTGATCGACAAGCGACCGAAGGGCTGACGCGGCGGCTGGCGGGAGCTCCCTTGGCCGACGTCGTCTACCGGTCGCGGGTCGACGCCTGGCTCGTCGCCGCGGTGGCGCTCGCGCCGGGATTCCTGCTCGTCGACGCGATCTCCGCGTACCCGGAATCGCCGCGCGAGACCCTGTCCGGCCTGGCGATGCTGGCCCTGCTTGCCGCGTTGGGCGCGATCTTCGGCTACCCCTGCACCTACACGCTCGCCTCGACCCACCTGCTGATCCGCAGCGGGGCCTTCCGCCAGCGGATCGCCTATGCCGACGTCACGTCGGTCGAGCCCAGCCGCAGCGCCTGGGCGGCCCCTGCCCTGTCGCTGCGCAGGGTCAGGATCGTCCACGCGGGGCGCGTCCAGCTGGTCTCGCCGCGCAAGCGCGAAGCCTTCATCGAGGCGCTTCGCGAGCGCGTGCAGGACGCCCGCTCGGCGACGGGCCAGCGCTAGCTTCGGCCGAAGCCCTCACGAAGGCGATTCAGGGCCCCGGCACGCGCACCGCGCCGAACGCGCCGACCGCGCGCAGACCGTTGCCGGTTTCGAAGCGGAAGCGGCCGGCCACTTCCGATCCCGCCTCGCCCGAGGCTTCGCTCGAGCCGTAGTAGCTCGCCTCGAACAGGCCGTTGGAGTCGGGGTCCGTGCCACCGGTGCCGAGCAGCGTGCCGCTCACAGGCTGGCCCTGGAAATTCGATGCCCCCCATACGAAGGCGATAGGGTCGAGCGGCACGCCTGCGATCGTCAGATTGGTTCCGGTACCGCCGGTCGCGATCTTCAGGTCGAAAATGCGACTGCTCTCGAGGATCTTGCCGGTGGCGTCGACGTCGATCGCGACCGTGGCGCTGAAGCCGTAGCTGCGAGGCTGGGGCAGCGCCCCGGCGCTCGCCGCGTTCGACGGGCTGATCACGCCGACCGCCAGGCCGGTGTAGCTGCGGGCGCCGATCGGCCAGTTGGTCGTCAGGATTGCCGACGACCCGCCCGCGTACCAACTCCCGAAATAGCCGTCGTCGGAGCTCGCGGTGCCGAAGCGCTCCCAGACGCCGAAGCCGGCGTAGCTCATCGTCTGTTGCGCGTTCGTGCCATCGGGCAGGGCCTGGTCGTACAGCCACGCCCTGCGGAAGTCGATCAGCGCGGTGTAGGGTGCAGTCAGCGCCAGGTTGTCGGGATCCGTCGCCGCATCTGCGTCGTCCTCGTAGGCCACGCCGCGCAGCTCGCCGACGGTGTCGCGCGTGCCGAGCGGTGTCTGGTCGGCCGAGGTGAAGTCCACCGAGATGGTCAGCCCTGCCGGCAGCGTAGGCGGGAAGGTCAGCGCGAGCGCGTACGACGGCGCGTCGCTCGGCGCGACCACGGTCTCGACCGGCTGGAAAACCGATGCGACGTCTTTCGCGCAAACGCCCAGCGCGAAGCCGCCGCCGCCGCCGCCGGTGGCGCTGCAGACGACGGGCGGCGGGGGCGGCTGATAGTCCCCCGACGTGGAGCCGCCGCAGCCGGCCAGCATGAGCGCGGCCGCGGCGCACGCCGCGAGCGCGGGCCGACCTGCCGCTCGCTCGGACGGCCCGGTCGCGCGATGCCGGAATCGTGGCAGGAAACTCATCTTCACCTCGGGTCGGGATTGCCGAACAGAACATATCCTAGAGAACAGGCGGGGCGCGGAAACGGATGCGCCCGCTGCATCGGCCGCTGCGCCGTTAAGATCTAGCCCGAACGCGCAGCATCCCAAGCAAGGAGCCCTCGATGCATCGATCCCTGTTCCTCGAAAACGACGCGCCCGGCTTTCGAGCCAGCCTGCGCGAGCTCGACGACGCGGCGCTCGGCGAGCACGCGGCCGACGGCAACGTCGTCGTCCGGATCTCCCACTCCACTCTGAACTACAAGGACGGCCTGGCAATCACGAACCGATCGCCGGTCGTCAGGAAGTGGCCGATGGTGCCCGGGATCGATGGCGCCGGCATCGTCGAGTCCAGCGACGACCCGCGCTGGAAGGCCGGCGACGCGGTGATCCTGAACGGCTGGGGTGTCGGCGAGACCCACTGGGGCTGCCTGTCGCAGAAAGCGAGGCTGAAGGGCGACTGGCTGGTGCGCCTGCCCGACGGCCTGGGCCCTGCCCAGGCGATGGCGATCGGCACCGCCGGCTACACCGCGATGCTGTGCGCGATGGCGCTCGAGCGCGAAGGCGTGAAGCCCGATCAGGGCGAGGTGCTGGTCACCGGCGCGGCCGGCGGCGTGGGCAGCGTGGCGATCGCGATCCTGGCCGCGCGCGGCTTCAGGGTGGTGGCCTCGACCGGCCGCCCCGAGGAGGCCGACTACCTGAAGTCGCTCGGGGCCGCCGACATCGTCGAGCGCAAGGCGCTGTCCGAGCCCGGCAAGCCGCTGCAGCGCGAGCGCTGGGCGGGCGTCGTCGACGCGGTGGGCTCGCACACGCTCGCCAATGCCTGCGCCCAGACCCGCTACCGCGGCACGGTCGCGGCCTGCGGGCTGGCTCAGGGCATGGATTTCCCCGCCTCGGTCGCACCGTTCATCCTGCGCGGCGTCAGGCTGATCGGTGTCGACTCGGTGATGTGCCCGCGCGGGGAACGCGAGACCGCCTGGGCGAACCTGGCGCGCGAACTCGACCGCGACCGTCTTGCCGCGATGACCACGACGATCGGGCTGGCCGACGCGCTCGGCGCGGCCGGCGACGTGCTGGCCGGCAAGGTGCGCGGCCGGATCGTCGTCGACGTGAACCGCTGAGCCCGCGAGCCCCGGAGCCACGATGCCCCAGAGCAAGAACGCCGCCCGGCGGGCGGGAGCGCCGCGCGCCTCGCGCGCGCCGGCGCGGCCCGGGATCGCCTACCGGATCCGGCCTTCCGACCCCGACGCCCACCTGTTCGGCGTGGAGCTGACGATCGCCGACCCCGACCCCGACGGGCAGCGGCTGGCGCTGCCCGCCTGGATCCCGGGCAGCTACATGATCCGCGAGTTCGCCCGGCACGTCGTGCGGATCGAGGCGCAGTGCCGGGGCCGGCCGGTGGGCCTGGGCAAGCTCGACAAGCACACCTGGCAGGCGGCGCGCTGCGGCGGCCCGCTCACCGTGCGCTACCTGGTCTACGCGTGGGATCTCTCGGTGCGCGGCGCGCACCTGGACCGCACGCACGGCTTCTTCAACGGCACGAGCGTGTTCCTGCGCGTGGCCGGCCGCGAGCACGAGCCCTGCGAGGTGGTGATCGACCCGCCGCAGGGCCGCGCTTTCGCCGGCTGGCGGGTGGCCACCACCCTGCCCGAGGCGGGCGCGAAGCGCTGGGGCTTCGGCCGCTACCTGGCCGCCGACTACGACGAGCTGATCGACCACCCGGTCGAGATGGGGCGCTTCGACATCGCCTCCTTCGAAGCGGGCGGCGCCGCGCACGACGTCGCGATCACCGGCCTGCACGACACCGACACGGGGCGGCTCGCGCGCGACCTGAAAGCGATCTGCAGCGCGCAGATCGCGCTGTTCGACCCCGGGCGCCGCCGCGCGCCGGTCGATCGCTACCTGTTCCAGGTCATGGCGGTCGGCGACGGCTACGGCGGGCTCGAGCACCGGTCGAGCACCGCGCTGATCTGCCGCCGCGCCGACCTGCCCCACACCGGCATGGCGGGCGTGCCCGACGGCTACCGGTCCTTCCTCGGGCTGTGCAGCCACGAGTACTTCCACACCTGGCACGTCAAGCGGATCAAGCCGCAGGCCTTCGCCGGGTACGACCTGGAGCGCGAGAACTACACCCGGCTGCTGTGGATCTTCGAGGGCTTCACCTCGTACTACGACGACCTGATGCTGGCGCGATCGGGCGCGATCGACTCGGCCGCCTACCTGAAGCTGCTCTCCGGCACGATCTCGTCGGTGATGCGCGGGCCGGGCCGACTGGCTCAGAGCGTGGCGGAGTCCAGCTTCGACGCCTGGACCAAGTACTACCGGCAGGACGAGAATTCGCCGAACGCGATCGTCAGCTACTACGCCAAGGGCGCGCTGGTCGCGCTGTGCCTGGACCTCGCGATCCGTGCGCGCACGAACGGCCGCCGCTCGCTCGACGACGTGATGCGGCTGCTCTGGCAGCGCTACGGACGGGACTTCTTCTCGAAACCGCCGGGCGAGCGAAGCGGCCTGCCCGAGGACGGCTTTCCAGCGCTGCTCGCCGAGGCGACGGGGCTCAGGCTCGACCGCGAGATCCGCGCCTGGACCGAGGACACGGCCGAGTTGCCGATCTCGTCGCTGCTGAAGAAGCTGGGCATCGGCGTGGCGATGCGCGCCGCCGACCACGCCGGCGCGACGATCGGCGCCAAGCTCGCGATGCGCGACGGCGCGGTGCAGCTCTCGCAGGTGCTGCTCGGCGGCCCCGCGCACCGGGCCGGCCTGTCTGCCGGCGACACGCTGGTGGCGCTCGACGGCCTGCGGATCGCCGACGAGCGCGCGCTGAAGGCGCTGTTCGAGCGCCGCGAGGCCGGCGCGCCGCTCAGGGTGCACGCCTTCCGGCGCGACGAGCTGCGCGAGTTCGAGTTGCGCCCTGCGCCTGCCGCGCCGACCGAGGCGGTGCTCAGCGCCGACCCGAAGGCCGGCGCGGCTGCCCGCCGGCTGCTGTCGGGCTGGCTGGCCGGCGAGCCTAGCGGCACGAGCCGCCGGCGCCAGCGGTAGGGCAGGAGGCGGTCAGGCGAACAGCCCGGCCAGCGCCTGCCCCGGCTCGGGGGCGCGCATGAAGGCCTCGCCGACCAGGAAGGCGTTCACGCCGGCGCTGCGCATCCGCGCGACGTCGGCCGGCGCCAGGATGCCGCTCTCGGTCACCACCAGCCGGTCGGCCGGGATCCGGTCGAGCAGGCCGACCGTGGTGTCGAGCGAGACCTCGAAGCTGCGCAGGTTCCGGTTGTTGATGCCGACGAGCGGCGTCTTCAGCGCGAGCGCCCGGTCCAGCTCGGCACCGTCGTGCACCTCGACCAGCACGTCCATCTCGAGCGCCTGCGCGATCGCCTCGAACTCGGCCATCTGCGCGTCGGACAAGCAGGCCGCGATCAGCAGGATGCAGTCCGCGCCGTTGGCCCGCGCCTCCCACACCTGGTAGGCGTCGACGATGAAGTCCTTGCGCAGCACCGGCAGCGAGCAGGCGGCGCGCGCCGCGCGCAGGTAGGCCATCGAGCCCTTGAAGAACTGCTCGTCGGTCAGCACCGACAGACAGGCCGCGCCGCCGCGCTCGTAGCTCGCGGCGATCGCCGGCGGATCGAAGTCCTCGCGCAGCACGCCCTTGCTGGGGCTGGCCTTCTTGATCTCGGCGATCACCGCGGCGCGGCCGGCCGCGATCTTCGCGCGCAGCGCCCGCTCGAAGCCGCGCACCGGCAGCGCAGCGCCGGCCGCCTCGGCCGCTGCGCGGATCCCGGCCAGCGGGCGCACGCGCGAGGCGGCGGCCACTTCGTCGCGCTTGACCGCGACGATCTTCTCTAGGATGTCGGCTGCCATGCGCGCCTCAGTGCGCGAAGCGCTGGGTGAAGGCCACGAAGCGATCGAGCCGCTCGCGCGCGGCGCCCGAAGCGATCGCCTCGCGCGCGCGGTCGATGCCGGCGCCGATCGAGTCGACGACGTCGGCCGCGTAGAGCGCCACGCCGGCGTTCAGCGTGACGATCTCGCGCGGCGTGCCGGGCCTGTTGCCCAGCGCCTCGAGCACCATCTCCTTCGACTCCTCGGCGTCGACGACCCGAAGCCCGCGGTTGCTGATCATCGACAGCCCGAAGTCCTCGGGGTGGATCTCGTACTCGTGGACCTCGCCGTCCTTCAGCTCGCCGACCATCGTGGCCGCGCCGAGCGAGACCTCGTCCATGCCGTCCTTGCCCCAGACGACCATCGCGTGCTTCGCGCCGAGGCGCTCCATCACCCGCACCTGGATGCCGACCAGGTCGGGGTGGAACACGCCCATCAGGATGTTCGGCGCGCCTGCGGGGTTGGTCAGCGGCCCCAGGATGTTGAAGATCGTGCGCACGCCGAGCTCTCGGCGCACCGGCGCGACGTTCTTCATCGCCGGATGGTGATTGGGCGCGAACATGAAGCCGATGCCGGTCTCGCGGATGCACTCGGCGACCTGCGGCGAGCCCAGCATGATGTTGGCGCCGAGCGCCTCGAGCACGTCGGCGCTGCCCGACTTCGACGACACGCCGCGGTTGCCGTGCTTGGCCACGGTGCCACCGGCCGAGGCCACCACGAACATCGACGCGGTCGAGATGTTGAAGGTGTGCGAGCCGTCGCCGCCGGTGCCGACGATGTCGACGAAATGCGGGCCGCCGTCGACCTGGACCTTGTTCGAGAACTCGCGCATCACCTGCGCCGCCGCGGTGATCTCGCCGATCGTCTCCTTCTTGACCCGCAAGCCCATCAGGATCGCGGCGGTCATCGTGGGCGACATCTCGCCGTTCATGATCATCCGCATCAGCTTGAGCATCTCGTCGTGGAAGATCTCGCGGTGCTCGATGCAGCGCACCAGCGCTTCCTGCGCGGTGATCGTCATGTCAGGTCTCCAGGAAGTTCTTGAGCAGCGCGTGGCCGTGCTCGGTCAGGATCGACTCGGGGTGGAACTGCACGCCCTCGACCTTGTGCTCGCGGTGGCGCACGCCCATGATCTCGCCGTCGTCGGTCCAGGCGGTGACCTCGAGGCAGTCGGGCAGGCTCTCGCGCTCGATCGCCAGCGAATGGTAGCGAATCACGGTGAAGGGGCTGGGCAGCCCGCGGAACACGCCGACGCCGGTGTGCGTGACCGGCGAGGTCTTGCCGTGCATCACCTGCCTGGCGCGGACGATCCGCCCGCCGTAGGCCGCGCCGATGGCCTGGTGGCCGAGGCACACGCCGAGGATCGGGATGCGGCCCTCGAAACGCCGGATCAGCGGCACCGAGACGCCGGCTTCGTTGGGGGTGCAGGGCCCCGGCGAGATCACGATGCGCGCCGGCGCGAGCTTCTCGATGCCGTCGAGGTCGATCGCGTCGTTGCGCACGGTGAGCACCTCTTCGCCGAGCTCGCCGAGGTACTGGACCAGGTTGTAGGTGAAGCTGTCGTAGTTGTCGATCATCAGCAGCATGTTCGTCGCGCTCCGCTCGCACCCGTTCAGATCTGGCCGTCGAGGCCCGCCTGCACCAGCTCGGCCGCGCGCAGCACCGCGCGGGCCTTGTTCTCCGTCTCCTGCCACTCGCTCTCGGGCACCGAGTCGGCGACCACGCCGGCCGCGGCCTGCACGTACAGCGTGCCGTCCTTGATCACCGCGGTGCGGATCGCGATCGCCAGGTCCAGGTCGCCCACGAAGGAGATGTAGCCGCAGGCGCCGCCGTAGATGCCGCGCTTGGTCGGCTCGAGCTCGTCGATGATCTCCATCGCGCGGATCTTCGGCGCGCCGGTCAGCGTGCCGGCCGGGAAGGTCGCGCGCAGCACGTCGATCGGGCCCATGCCGCGCTTGAGCTTGCCCTCGACGTTGGACACGATGTGCATCACGTGCGAGTACTTCTCGATGACCAGCTGGTCGGTCACCTTGACGCTGCCGGTCTCGGCGATGCGGCCGATGTCGTTGCGCGCCAGGTCGATCAGCATCACGTGCTCGGCGATCTCCTTCGGGTCCGAAAGCAGCTCGCGCGCGAGCGCCTCGTCCTGCGCCGGCGTGCCGCCGCGCTTGCGGGTGCCGGCCAGCGGGCGGATCGTGATCCGGTCGCCGTCGGGCTGGCGCTCCTGGCGCACCAGGATCTCGGGCGAGGCGCCGACGATGTGGAAGCCGCCGAGGTTGTAGAAGTACATGTACGGCGACGGATTGATCGAGCGCAGCGCGCGGTACAGCGTGAGCGGCGAATCGCGGAACGGCTTCTGGATCAGCTGGCCGACCTGGATCTGCATCGCGTCGCCGGCCATGATGTATTCCTTGGCCTTCGCCACCGCGGCCAGGTAGTCGTCCTTCGCGAAGTTTCGCTGCGTGTCGGTCTCGTAGCTCGGCTTGAACGAGGGCACGTCGATCGGGCGCGACAGCTGCACGTAGAGCTCGCGCAGCCGCTTGCGCGCGCGCTGGTAGGCCTCGGGCTCGGCCGGGTCGGCGTAGACCATCAGGTAGATCTTGCCGGTCACGTTGTCGATGATCGCCAGCTCTTCGGTGACCAGCAGGAAGATGTCCGGCACGCCGATCGGGTCGGGCTTCTTCACGCCAGCCAGCCTCGGCTCGATGCAGCGCACCGTGTCGTAGGCGAAGTAGCCGGCCAGCCCGCCGCAGAAACGAGGCAGCCCCGGCCGCACAGCGACCTTGAATCGCTTCTGGTAGGCGTCGACGAAGTCCAGCGGGTTGCCCTCGAAGCTCTCGATCACCTGGCCGTTGCGGACCACCTCGGCGCCCTTTTCGGTGGAGCGGATGATCGTGCTGGCCGGCAGGCCGATGAACGAGTAGCGGCCGAAGCGCTCGCCGCCGACCACCGACTCGAGCAGGAAGCTGTAGGGCTTGTGCGCGAGCTTCAGGTACAGAGACAGCGGCGTGTCGAGGTCGGCGAAGCACTCGAGCAGCAGCGGAATGCGGTTGTAGCCCTGGGCTGCGATCGCCTTGAATTCGAGTTCGGTCATGTCGTCCCTCTGCGGAGGCTCGCCGCCGCACGCGGCCGTTTCGCTCGAACGGGCCGCCGTGGCACGGCGCGGATACTGGATTCGGGTTTTTCGTTCCGGTGGCGGGGCGCGGCCCCGCCGGGGTGCCGGCCTAGCTGGCCGGCGGCAGGACCGGCGCGAGCCGGCCCGGGGTGCGGGCAATCAGCGCCAGCACCACCAGCGCCACGACCGCCAGCAGGGGGCCGTGGAACGCGAAACTTGCCAGACCGGAAGGGAACGCATCGGGAGTCCGGGATGTCGGAGTCGATTGTTCGGGACGGCGTGACTATACCACCGCGCCGGGCGCGGGCAAGCCGTCGAGCAGCGGCACGACGTCGGCCAGCGTGGACACGACGCCGTCGGCGTCGATCGACTCGGCCGGCCGTCCTTCGTTGTAGCCGTAGGGCACGACCAGCACCGGCATGCCGGCGGCCCGCGCGGCGGCCGCATCGTTGTCCGAGTCGCCGATCGCGATGATCCGGTCGGGAGCGAGGCCGAAGCGCTCGCAGACGTGCAGCATAGGCAGCGGGTCGGGCTTCCGGCGCGGCAGCAGGTCGCCGCCCACGACCAGGTCGAAGTACGGGGCCAGGCCCTTCTCCGCCAGCAGGACCTCGGAGAAACCCTGCGGCTTGTTGGTCACGCACGCGAGCTTCAGGCCCCGCGCGCGCATCGCCTCGAGGCCTTCGACGACGCCCGGGTAGACGCGGGAGTGAATCCCGTTCTCGCGCGCGTAGTGGCGCAGGAAGGCCTCCATCGCGCGCGCGGCCAGGGCTGCGTCGACCCGCCCGTCGAGCGAACGTGTGAGCGCCCGGTGGACCAGGACCTCGCCGCCCTTGCCGACGTAGCGGGCGACCTCGTCGACCGGAAGGGGCTCCCTGCCGAGCTCGGCCAGCATCGCGTTGGTGCCCGCCGCGAGATCGGCAGCCGTGTCGAGCAGCGTGCCGTCGAGATCGATGATCGCGCCGAGCGCGGGAAATCGCCTGTTCATGGGCGAGATTGTCTCACCCGCCGGGCCGCACCCATCGCGGCCCGGCAAGCGACGCGCCCGTCGGATCAGGGCGCGGGCAGGATCACCGTGTCGATCACGTGGATCACGCCGTTGCGGGCCAGCACGTCGGTCGCCGCGATGCCGCTGGAGCGGCCGCGCGCGTCGATGATCTGCTGCGAGCCGTTGACCTCGAAGCTCTGCCCCTGCGCGGTGGCGATCGGCGTGCCGACAGGCACCTCGGCCTTCAGCACGCGGCCGGGCACCACGTGGTACTTCAGAACCTCGGTCAGCAGCGCGGTGTCGGCCAGCAGCTCGGCCTTGGACACGCCCAGTTCGGTCAGCAGCGCGGCGAAGGCGGCATCGGTCGGCGCGAACACGGTGAACGGACCGTCGCCTGACAGCAGGTTGACGAGATCGGCCGAAGGATCCGAGGCGAGCAGGGCTTCCACCAGGATCGTGAACTCGGGCGAGGCCGACGTGGAGGCGGCGATCGCCGTGTCGACCACGGTCTTGTCGCCGGGCAGGATCACCCGGTCGATCACGTGGATCACGCCGTTCGAGGCGGCGACGTCGGTGGCGACGATCCTCGCGCTGCGGTTGCGCTCGTCGGTGATGGTCAGCTCGCCGGCCGGGTCCTCGATCTTGAAGATGCCGCCCTCGACCGTGCCCACGGCCTTGCCGAGCACGCCGGCCACGTCGGCGGCCTCGACCTTCGCGCCGAGCACGTGGTAGGTGAGCACCTGGGTCAGCAGGGCCTTGTCGGCCAGCAGCTGGTCCTTGGTCACGCCGAGCTCGGTGAGCAGCGCGGCGAAGGCGTCGTTGGTCGGGGCGAAGACGGTGAAGGGGCCGTCGGATTTCAGCGTGGCGACCAGGTCGGCGGCGACGACCGCCTCGACCAGGATGCTGAAGTCGGCGTTCTCCTGGGCAACGTCGACGATGTCCTTGGGCTGGGCGACGGGAACCGGATCGTCGTCGCCGCTGCCGCAGGCGGCGAGGCCGAAGGCGACGAAGGCGGCGACGCCGATCGCGCGGATGCGGTCGAAGAGTGAGAAGCGCATGGCTGGGATTCCTCGAGGGAATGGGTGTCAGAGCCCGGACGCCGCAGGATGCGATCGGCCGGAACCGGGAGCTGCTCGGGGGGAACGCGCCGGCCGGCGGCCGGCGCGCGAGGTCTGCCCGCGGATCAGTTGGGCAGGATCACCTTGTCGATCACGTGGATCACGCCGTTCGAGGCGACCACGTCGGTCGCGACCACGTTCGCGTCGTCGACCATCACCTTGCCGCCCATCGCGGACAGCTTCACGGACTGGCCCTGCACGGTCTTGGCCTCGCCGGGCTTCACGTCGGCGGCCATGACCTTGCCCGGAACCACGTGATAGGTCAGCACCTTGGCGAGCGCCTCCTTGTCCTTCAGCAGGTTCTCCAGCGTGCCGGCGGGCAGCTTGGCGAAGGCCTCGTCGGTGGGCGCGAACACGGTGAACGGGCCCGGGCCCTTCAGCGTGTCGACCAGGCCCGCGGCCTGCACCGCCTTGACCAGCGTGTTGAAGGAACCGGCGCCGACGGCCGTGTCGACGATGTCCTTGGCGTGAGCGATCGTGGCGGCGCCGGCCATCAGGGCCGCGGCGACGAATTTCGAGAGCTTCATGAACGGTCTCCTTGCGAGGGTACGAGGAACGAGAGGACGCCTGAATGACCAGGCATCCTCAGTATGACCGTTCAGTCACTAAAAGAACTTCAAGTCCACACCCTGGGGTGGGACATCCCGGCTCGACGTGTTCGGGCCGACCCTGCGTCGCCTACCCTTTCCCCTTCCCCCCTCCCCCTTCCCTGCTCTCGAGCGCCTTGCGGAAACGCGAGATCACGCCGCGATAGCCGCCGTCGGGATCGGGCGCGCCGAACACCGCCGAGCCCGCGACGAAGGTGTCGGCGCCTGCGCGCGCGACCTCGGCGACGTTGTCGATCTTGATCCCGCCGTCGACCTCGAGCCAGATCGGCTGGCCGCCGGCCGCCGCGTGGGCGTCGATCCGCTGGCGCACCGCGCGGATCTTCGGCAGCGTCGAGGCGATGAAGGACTGCCCGCCGAAGCCGGGGTTGACCGACATCAGCAGGACCATGTCGAGCCGGTCCATCACGTGATCGAGGTAGTGCAGCGGCGTGGCCGGGTTGAACACCAGCCCGGCCTTGCAGCCGGCCTCGCGGATCAGCGACAGCGTGCGGTCGATGTGGTCCGAAGCCTCGGGATGGAAGGTGATCAGGTTGGCGCCGGCCTTCGCGAAGTCGCCGACGAGGCGATCGACCGGCCTCACCATCAGGTGCACGTCGATCGGGATGCCCACGCAGCGGCGGACCGCCTCGCAGACCATCGGGCCGACCGTCAGGTTCGGCACGTAGTGGTTGTCCATCACGTCGAAATGGACCAGGTCCGCGCCCGCAGCCTCGATCGCGCGTACCTCGTCGCCGAGGCGCGAGAAGTCGGCGGACAGGATGCTCGGGGCGATGCGGAATGTCTGCGGTTTCATCTTCGGCTCGATTGGTGTTCGCTTCCGGGCGGGGCTTATCCGCTCTCGGGGCGCGGGTTGTCCGCCCGCGCGCGGCGGGCGTGCGTCTACAATCGTCGGCATTCTAGCGACCGCCCCACCGGAGCCCCGTGTCGGACAAGCGCTACCAGATCCGCATCGACGTCCAGAGCCGCTACCTTCCCGAGCAATCCGATGCCGACGAAGGCCGCTACGCGTTCGCCTACACGGTCAGGATCACCAACGTGGGCAGCGTGACCTCGCAGCTGATCTCGCGCCACTGGCTGATCCGCGACGACGGCGGCAGGCTGGTCGAGGTAAAGGGCCTGGGCGTGGTCGGCCACCAGCCGCTGCTGCAGCCCGGCCAGAGCTTCGAGTACACGAGCGGCAGCCAGATCGGCACGCCGAGCGGCTCGATGCGCGGCAGCTACTTCTTCGTGGCCGAGGACGGCCACCGCTTCGACGCCGACATTCCCGAGTTCGTGCTGAGCATGCCGCGCACGCTTCACTGAGGACCGCGGCAGCTCATGGGACCCATGCCGCGCGCGCGGCGCTCACTTCTTGCCGCGCATCGTCCACCAGACGAAGAACAGCATCAGCGCCAGCACGCCGCCGGCCTCGAGGAACAGGATCCAGCTGTCTGCCAAGGTGCAATCTCCGCGCGATCGTCGTCGGCCGATTCTAGCCGGCGACGGTCGGCAGACCTCGTCGCCGCATGGGGATTCGCCGCCTGCCTGCTGGCCGCGCCCGCAGGCGCCGTGGCGCAGGGGGCGGCAGCCGGCGCGAGCGCGCGGGCGCCGGCCGCCACCCAGGAGGCGACCCGGCCGCGGGCGAGCCTGCCGGCGCCGTCCGCCGGCGCCCTGCCGGTCGAGTCGCTGCCCGGCTGGCATCGCGACGGCCTCGACGGGCTGGCCGATGCGCTGGCACGACAGTGCGCGCTGCGTTCGCCGCCGCCGCCCTGGCCGGCGCTCTGCCCGCAACTGCCGACTGCCTCGGCGAGCACCGCGGCACTGCGCGGCTGGATCGAAGCGCGCTTCGAGGCCTGGCCGCTCCGCTCGGCGGACGGCAGCGAGATCGGCCTGATCACCGGCTACCACGAGCCGATCCTGACCGGCAGCCGGGTCCGCGAGTCGCCGGCCCAGGTGCCGCTGCACCGGCGCCCCCCGGACATGCGGGCCGACGGAAACGCGCGCTTCCGGACCGTGGACGGCGCGACGCAGCCCTTCCCGGCCCGCGCCGAACTCGAGCGCTCGCGCCTGCTCGACGGGCTCGAACTGGTCTGGCTGGACGACCCGGTCGAGGCCTTCTTCCTGCAGATCCAGGGCTCCGGGCGCATCCGGCTGCGAGACGGCAGCACGATGCGGGTGGGCTTCGCCGACCACAACGGCCAGCCTTATCGCGCGATCGGCGCCGAGCTGATCGCGCGCGGGGCGCTGAAGCGCGAAGAGGTCGACGCGCCGGCGATCAAGGCCTGGCTGCGGGGCCATCCGGCGCAGGCGCGCGAGGTCATGCTCAGCAACCCGCGCTACGTGTTCTTCAGGGAGCTGCCCACGCCGGCCGATGCCGGGCCGCCGGGCTCGCTTGCGGTGCCGCTGACGCCGATGCGATCGGTCGCCACCGACCCGGCCTTCGTGCCGCCCGGCGCGCTGCTCTACCTGGAGACCCGTTATCCCGACGACGGGCGGCCGCTCGCAAGGGCGGTGCTGAGCCAGGACCGCGGCGCCGCGATCCTGGGCGGCGTGCGCGCCGACATCTTCTTCGGCGCAGGGGCCGAGGCCGAGAGGCTGGCCGGCCTGATGAAGGAGCCCGGCCGGATCTGGCTGCTGCGGCCGCGCCAGACGCGCTGAGGGCCGCGCCAGACGCGCTGCGGGCCGCGCCAAGCGCGCTGACGGCCGCGCGCCGAGGCCGGCCTCGGCCGCGAACCGCCGGCGTCGCTCAGGTCTTTGAGTTCGCCTTCAGCCGCTGGTTGAAGCGCTCGGGCGGCTCGTAGCCCGAAAGCCGCTTTCCGTTCTCGAAGAACACGACCGGCGTGCCGGTGATGCCGAGCTTGCGACTCAGCTCGGCGACCTTCTCGATCGAGGTTTCGCAGGTGCCCGCGTTGCCCGGCACCTTGTTCTGCAGCAGCAGCTCGTTCCAGGCCTTGACCGGGTCGGCCGCGCACAGCGCCTTGCGCGCCTTCGAATCGGAATCGGCCGCCAGGAAGGCCATCGGGAAGGTGTAGATCGTGACGTCGTCGAGCTTCATCAGGTCGGCGCGCAGCCGCTTGCAGAAGCCGCAGTTCGGATCCTCGAACACCGCGATGCGCCGGGTGCCCTTGCCCGCCACCTGCTTGATCGCCAGGTCCAGGGGCAGGTCGTCGAACTTGATCGCCATCAGCGCCTCGACCCGCTCCTGGGTCAGGTTGCGCTGCGCCTTGATGTCGATCAGGTCGCCCTCCCAGAACAGGTACTGGCCCTTCTCGTCGACGTAGATCAGGTCGTTGCCGATGCGGGCCTCGACGATGCCGGGCAGCGGGGTGCGCCTGACCTCGTCGACCTTGCGGCCGCGGAGGATCGGCTCGAGGGCCTTGCGGACGGGCTCCGCGACCGACTCCGGCGCCGGGGCGAAGTTCGGCTGGGCCGCCTGCGCGCGCGCATCGCCGGGGAAGGCGGCGGACGCGGCCGCCAGGCCCAAGGCCAGCAAGGGCGCGAGCAAGGACAGGAAGAGCCCTTGGCGCCGCGGCATCGAGGCAGCGGCAGAGGCGGCGCGGGCGGGAACTGGGACGAACGACATGAACGAAATCCTCGAAGGAACGCGTCCGCCCTCAGCGGATCGCATGGGAAACAAGCAGTCGCCGCAGCAGACCGGACCTTGCCACCGCGCGAAAGCCCAGGCCGCGCAACGCGGCCAGCGGGGCGCCGAACGGCCCCCGGGACAGCGACGACTCGGGGTCGAACAACTTCTGAAGGCCATCGGTGGCAAGCCGCATCGCGAGCACCGGCTCGGCACGGGCGCGCTCGTAGCGGCGCAAGAGACCCCGCTCGCCGGGATCGCGCGGCACCTCGCGCTCGCGCAGCGTGTCGGCCAGCGCCTGCACGTCGCCGAAGCCGAGGTTCATGCCCTGTCCGGCCAGCGGGTGCACCACGTGCGCCGCATCGCCGACCAGCGCGACCCGACGCGCGACCAGCGCGTCGACCTTGCCGAGCCGCAGCGGCCACCCGGCGGCCGGGCCGATCGGCACCATCCGGCCGAGCATCGCGCCGCAGGTCGCCTCGACCCGCTCGGCGAGCGCTTGCGGCTCGAGCGCCAGCAGCTCGTCGGCCAGTGCGTGCGGAGCCGACCAGACGATGCTGCAGCGGCCTGCCGGACGCGCGGCCGGCGGCTCCCCGGCGCCCTGCACCCCGCCGGGCGCGGCGGGCAGCGGCAGGAGCGCGAGAATCCCGTGCTCGCCGAACCACTGGTACGCGCAGTCGCGGTGCGGCAGCTCGGTGTCGAAGTTGGCCACGACCGCGCGCTGCGGGTAGTCGACGAGCGACCCGCCGATGCCCGCCAGCTCGCGCACGCGCGAATTCGCGCCGTCGGCGCCGACCACCAGGCGCGCCTTCAGCTTGCGGCCGTCGGCGAGGCCCAGTTGCGCGGCCGACGCGTCGCTCTCGGTGTCCAGGGAAACCAGCGGCGAATCGAAGGCCGCGAAGCCGGCGAAGCGGGAGGCCTGCGACAGCGCGCGGGTCAGGTTGCGGTTCTCGACGATCCAGGCGAGCGCGTCGACCTGCGCCTGCCAGGCGCTGAAGTGCAGCGCTTTCGGCGCCCCCAGGCCGGCGAACGCCCCGTGCCCGTCCTCATGCGCGGCGCCCGATCCCGGCGGCTCGGGCCAGATCCGCATGTCGTGCACCGGCGCGATCCGCTCGGTGTCCATCGCCTGCCAGGAGCCGATCGACTCGAGCAGCGCGCGCGAAGCCGGCGACAGCGCGAAGACCCGGTTGTCCCAGCCGCCGGCGTGGTGCGGCGAAGCGGCGACGAAGCCGGCCGCACCGGGCTGCCCGGGCACGGAACCAGCGCTCTCGGCGCCCGGCGCGTCGGGTCCGACCACGGCCACGCGCAGGCCGACGCGAGCGAGCGCCAGCGACGCGGCCAGGCCGACCGCCGCGCGGCCGACCACCGCGACGTCGAACACCGAGGCGTAGCGCGAGCCGTTCATGCGGGGATTATAGGTGCCGCCGCCGGTGCGGCCCGCGGAGCCCGGGTCGGGGCTGTCGGCATACCCGCTGCAGTGCCCGGAAGACCGCCCGCCGGTTTCTGCTATCATTCGCGGCTCGCGAGCGGGCGCGCCCCGCAACGGCGAACGGCCAAGTAGCTCAGTTGGTAGAGCAGAGGACTGAAAATCCTTGTGTCGGTGGTTCGATTCCGCCCTTGGCCACCAGAATCCTGCGCCCGACCCATACCGGTCGGGCGTTTTCATTTGGGGCGCCCAGCCCCACCGGGCACCCGCTATCGGCTCGGGGATCGCATCGCCTCGGCCGCCAGGTCGATGAAGCTGCGCACCTTCGGCGTCAGATAGCGCGCGCTGGCGAACACCGCGTGCACCGGCACGCCGGGCGGCGACCAGTCCTCGAGAACCGGCCGGAGCAAGCCGTCGCGCAGCGGCGGCCCGGCCACGATCAGCGGCAACTGCGCCACGCCCAGGCCTGCGACCGCGGCATCGCGGACCACGAACACGTTGTTGGCCTTCAGTCGGGGCTGCAGCGCCACGCGGTCCTGCGATCCCGCGCGGGACAGCGTCCAGCTGGCCTGGTGGCTGCCACCGGCGAAGGCGAGGACCTCGTGACCCGGCAGGTCCGCCGGATGCACGGGCGGACCGCGGCGCGCCAGGTACTCCGGCGACGCGAACAGCCCGTAGTCCAGCTCGCCGAGCCTGCGCGCCGCCAGCGCGGAATCGGCAAGCGGGCCGACCCGGATCGCGAGGTCGAAGCCCTCGTGCACGATGTCCACGATTCGGCCGGTGAAGTCCGCCTCGACACGGACCTGGGGAAAGCGCTGGAGGTAGCGGTCGATCCAGCCGCTGACAGCGATCATCCCGAACTCCACGCCGCAGGTCAGCTTCAGCGTGCCGCGCGGCTCACCCTGCGCCTTCTGCACGACGCGCTGCGCATCCTCTACCGACGCGAGGATGCCCACCGCGCGTTCGAAGAACTCGCGGCCGACCTCGGTCAGCGACAGCGCGCGGGTGGTTCGCTCGAGGAGGCGCACGCCGAGTTCCCTTTCGAGCTGGCTGACGACCCGCGACAGGTGAGCCTTCTGCGTGTCGAGCGCGTCGGCCGCACGGGTAAAGCTGCCAGTCTGCACGACCTTGACGAAGGCCTGGAGGGACTGAAGCTCCATTGTTAACAATGTAGGCAACAGAAAGTCTCATTTAACGCTATTTATCCATTTCCGGGCAAACGGCAAATTTCTCCCTGCACCTCCCGTTCCCGAACCCCCGGAGTCCGTCATGAGCCTCAAGGATCACAACGTCCGCCACCCCAAGGCCCGGAAGCGCGTGGCCATCGTCATCGCCAACCCCGCCGTTTCCACCACCACCGGCTGGCCGGCGGGCTTCTGGTGGAGCGAGCTGACGCACCCGTACCAGGTGTTCACCGAAACCGGCTACGAAGTGGAGGTGTTCAGCCCGGCAGGCGGAAAGTGCGAAGCGGATTCAATGAGCGACCCCAACGACGCGAGCGGCTACAGCAGGACCGACCTGATCAGCCAGGGCTTCATTCACACGCCCGAGCTCAGGGCCCTGGTCGACGGCACCGGCAAGGTGGCCGACATCGACGTCGAGGCCTTCGATGCGATCGTCGTCGCGGGCGGCCAGGCCCCGATGTTCACGTTCGAGCATGCCGTCGACCTGCACCGCAAGTTCGCGGCCTTCCACGAGGCGGGCAAGATCGCCGCGGCGCTGTGCCACGGGGTGGCCATCCTGGCCCACGCCCGGGGCAGCGACGGCGAACTGATCGCCAAGGGGAAGACCGTGACCGGCTTCGCGAACGTCGAAGAGGACTTCGCCGACAACGCCATGTGGTCCTACGGGCTGCTGACGCGCGACAAGCACGTGATGCCCTGGCGCATCGAGGACCGGATGAGGGAGATCGGCGCCAACTACGTGCAGGCGGGTCTCTGGCGCGGCTTCGCGGTGCGCGACGGCAACCTGATCACCGGACAGCAGAACTTCTCGGGCGAGGAAACGGCGCGCCTGGTGGTCGACGCGCTGGGCCGTTGAGGGAGAGCCGAATGAGCATTTCCATCATTGGCGCCGGCAGCGTCGGCATGGCGCTGGGCAGCGCGTTCACCCGGCGGGGCGAATCGGTGGTCTTCGGTGTTCCCGATCCCGACAAGTACCGCCGCACGGTCGAATCGCTCGGCGACAAGGCGCGCGTGGGCACCACCGCGGACGCGATCGTCGCCAGCGAGGTCGTCATCCTGGCCGTGCCCCATGGCGCGCTGCCCGCGATCGCGCAGAGCGTTCCCGACTGGCAGGGCAAGATCCTCGTCGACGCCACCAATCCCCTTGCCCCCGGGCTCAGCGGCCTTTCCGTTGGCACGACGACCTCTGGCGCCGAAGAGCTGGCCAGGCTTGCCAGGGGCGCGCGCGTGGTCAAGGCCTTCAACACGACCGGCGCGGAGAACATGGCCGACTCGCGCTATCCCGGCGGCGCGCCGTTCATGCCGGTCTGCGCAGACGACGCCGAAGCGCGCCAGCGGGTGATGGCGCTCGCCACGCTGATCGGCTTCGATGCCGTGGACATGGGCCCGCTGGCGGCCGCCCGCTACCTGGAGCCGTTCGCGATGACCTGGATCCACCTGGCGATCCGGCAGGGGTACGGACGCAACTTCGCCTTCGCGGTGCTTCGGCGAAGCCGGTGAGCGCCGCGGCGCGCGGCGATCGGATCAGTCCTTGGGACCGGGCGGGCGAGCCGCGAGGCCGCGCAGGTCCGAAAATCGACCCGGCACGCAGGCCGGCGCGCCGGGAATCACGACAATTCCGGAGCCATGAACACCCGGCCCGTCCTGCCCGCCGCGATTCGCTCCGTTTCAGACCTGGCCCTGGTCGAGGCCGCGTCGCGCCGCCACCAGGTCCCGTGCGGCGACGGCACGATGGTCTGGCACAGCTGGGGGGAAGGCAGCCCGATCGTGCTGCTGCACGGCGGCTCCGGAAGCTGGACCCACTGGGTCCGCAACATCGCGGCGCTGGTCGCGGCCGGCCGCAGCGTCTGGATCCCTGACCTGCCCGGCTTCGGCGACTCGGCTCGCCCGCCGGTCGGCGGCGACGCCGACGCGCTGCCCGGACCGCTCGAGGCGGCGATGGCCGCGCTGCTCGGAGACGCGCCGGTCGACCTGGTCGGCTTCTCGTTCGGCTCGATGGTCGCCGCCTTCATCGCGGCGCAGCACCCGTCGCGCGTGCGCCGGCTGGTGCTGAGCGGCGCGCCGGCGCTCGGCGTGCGCCCGGTCGAGCCGCTGGTGCTGAAGGCCTGGGGCCACCTGCCGCCCGGGCCCGAGCTCGACGCGGCGCACCGCGAGAACCTGGCGCGGCTGATGCTCGCCAGGCCCGATTCGATCGACGCACTCGCGCTCGCGATCTACGCGGCGAACCTGTCGCGCGACCGGATGCGGATGCGCCGCATCTCCCGAACCGACATCCTGCTGCGCACCCTGCCGGAAGTCCGCTGCCCGGTCCACGGCATCTGGGGCGAGGAAGACGTGCTGTATCGCGGCGTTCAGCACCTGCTCGCGCCCGCGCTGTCGGCAGCGCCCGATTTCCGGGGCCTCGCGATGATCTCCGGCGCAGGTCACTGGGTGCAGTTCGAGGATGCGCCGGCCTTCGATCGCGCGCTGGCCCAGGCCCTGGCTCACTGAACTCCGTTTTCGACCAGGGCTGCGAAGGCGGCCGGCAGCATGTCGAGCCTGCGCACTTCGCGCCAGGCGCCCGGCGCGAAGGCACGGCGCGGAGAATCGGCCCGCGCGGGCTCGGGATCGAGCCCGGACGTCGCGCGCTCGGCCGCCGCGGCGCCGAAGTCCAGGCAGGCGACGCCGACGCCCGCCCCTGCGGCCTCGCGCACCGCCATGCGCAGGTCGTCCGTCAGGTAGCGGGGATCGTGGACGTCGATGTCCCAGGGCTCTCCGTCGGTCAGCAGGATCAGCCGCCGCTGGCCGGCGGGCCGGCGCGCCAGCGCGGCGGCCATGTGCCTCACCGCGGCGCCGGTGCGCGTGGACCAACGGCTGTCCAGCCCCGCCGCCCTGGCGACCACCACGGGGGCGCCGGCCCGCTCTCCGGACGCCTTGATCCGCAGCACCTCGACCTCGTCGCGTCCGCAGGAGCGGAAGGCCGACACTTCGCAGCGATGCCCTGCCGCCTCGACCGCGGCGGCGCACAGCAGCGCGGCAACGCGCGCCACCTCCAGCACGGAGGCGTCGCCGTGGCCGGTTCCGGCAGGGCGGGCGGTCGACGCCGAAGCGTCGAGCAGGATCGCGAAGGCGATGGGCGCGTCGGCGCAGGACTGGCGCATGTAGACGCGCGAATCCGGTACCCGGCGCATTCGCCGGGCGACCTGCGCGTCGACCAGCGCCGCGGGATCGAATTCGTCGCCTTCGAACACCCGCTCGCGGGCGCCGCTCGCCGGCGCGACTCGCCGGGCCACGAGCCTCGCCGTGAGCCGCCTGGCGAGCGACGCCTGCCGGCCGAGCTCCGCCTGAAGGCCGCCGGCCGCCGGGCTATCCGTGGCCTCGGCGGCCGTCCGCTCGACGACTCTCGCCCATCGACGACGGTGGCGGGCGATCAGGCGATCCCACTCCGGATACCGCACCGAGGCCTCGTCCTGCGAAGGCTCCGGCGAATCCGGCCGATGCGGCTCCCCGTCCGCGGCCTGCTCCTGACGCGGCGCGCGGAGCTCGGCGTCCTCCGCCTCGTCGATCCAAAGATGACGGTTGTCGTCCCGGTACCCCGGCTCGACCAGGTAGAGCCGGGCATTGAACTGCAGGCGCATCTGGCCGATGTCGTTGCCCAGCAGCGACGCGGCCCGCCGCAGCGCCGTCGCGTCGGGCAGCGCGAGCGCACGGCCGTCGGCGTCGGCGAAGAACATCGCTCGTCCCTTGCGCACCCACGGATGCGGATCGACATAGGCGGGATCCAGCAGGCTGCGAGCCAGGCGCTGCAGCAGCGTCTCGAAGCCGTTGCCGCTGTCGGGCCCCGCGGAATGGAAGCCCAGCCACAGGCGACGCAGGCCGGGCAGCTCGCGCGCGGCGAGCCACTCGACGCGCGCGTCCTCCAGCAGGCCCACGAGGGCCTGTTGAACCGGCTTGAGCGCGCCCCGCTCGAAGGGCGGCCCGCCGTGCGCCCGGTGGGCACCGGCATGCGCGGCAGCCGCCAGCGCGAGCCTGCGGTCGCGCGCGACGTCGAGGGGAACCCGCAGCGTGTCGGCGTCGAGCACCGATCGCGCCGCCGCCGCCGGCAAGGTCGCGACCGTCGTCGACCGGCCCCACAGGGCCCGGAGGTAGGGCCTGAGGTGGCCCGGAGCGGCCTGCATGGCCCCTCAGCCCAGCGTTGCGTCGAGCGCTGCCCGCAGGGCCGCCGATAGATCCGGGTCGTCGGTCAGGGGCAGCAGCACGGCCTGCAGGCAGGCCTCGCGAAGGCCGAGCCCCTGCATCAGCAGGACGCCGGCGTGTACCAGCATTCGGGTGGAGGCCCCCTGCTCCAGGCCGTCGGCCTCCAGCCGGCGCGTGCGCTCGGCGAGCGCGACCAGGCTGCGCGCGGTGTCCCGCCCGAGACCGCTCTCGCGCGCGACGATCTCCGCCTCCTCGTCGGGCGGCGGGTAGCCGAACTCGATCGCCACGAAGCGCTGCCGAGTCGACGGCTTCATCGTCTTGTTCGCGCCCTGGTAACCGGGGTTGTAGGACACGACCAGATGGAAATCGGGATGCGCGCGCAGCACCTCGCTTCGACGGTCCAGCGGCAGCATCCGCCGCGAATCGCTGAGCGGGTGCAGCACCACGGTGGTGTCTGAGCGCGCCTCGACGATCTCGTCGAGATAGCAGATCGCCCCATGGCGCGCCGCCATCGTCAACGGGCCGTCGTGCCAGCGCGTGCCCTCGGCGTCGAGCAGCCAGCGTCCGACGAGATCGCCCGCGGTCAGGTCCTCGTGGCAGGCGACCGTGACCAGCGGCTTGCCGAGCCGCCACGCCATGTGCTCGACGAAGCGCGTCTTGCCGCAGCCGGTGGGCCCCTTCAAAAGCACCGGCAGGCGCAGCGCGTGCGCCGCCTCGAACGCGGCGACCTCGTCGCCGACCGGCATGTAGAAGGGCTCGCGGGCCGCGCGCCAGTCGGCGAGCGGATCCCGCGATGCGGCCGGCCGCAGGTCGGCGATCGACATCGGGGGATCCTCGCGCAGGCTCAACGATGCCCGACCGTCGCCGGGTTAGGAATGCCCTCGATCGGGCACTCCTCGGTGCCCACCGTGGAGCGCGTGATCGACTCGACCATCGCGCGCGTGCCTTCCGGATCGTTGACCCACTTCGCGTAGAAGTCGTACGGGCAGACGGCCTCGCCCTTGTCGCCCTCGCGCGAATTGATCTTGCCGGTGTAGCCGCGGTGCAGCAGCTTGAACAGGTGGTTCTCCGACTGGCCGTTCTTGCGGAAGTCGCGGATCAGGCTCTTGGACAGCGCCGCGTACTGGATGCCGTAGTCCTCCTCGCCGCACTCGCCGAGCGTGCGGCCGTCGAAGCCGATGATCGCCGAGTGGCCGAAGTAGGAGTACACGCCGTCGAAGCCCGACGCGTTGGCCACCGCCACGTAGCTGTTGTTCGCCCACGCCATCGCCTTGGCCATCAGCACCTGCTGGTCCTTGGCCGGGTACATGTAGCCCTGGCAGCGCACGATCAGCTCGGCGCCCTTCATCGCGCAGTCGCGCCAGATCTCGGGATAGTTGCCGTCGTCGCAGATGATCAGGCTGACCTTCAGGCCCTTCGGGCCCTCGGACACGTAGGTGCAGTTGCCGGGGTACCAGCCCTCGATCGGCACCCAGGGCATGATCTTCCGGTACTTCTGGACGATCTCGCCCTTGTCGTTCATCAGGATCAGCGTGTTGTAGGGCGCCTTGTTCGGATGCTCCTCGTGCCGCTCGCCGGTCAGCGAGAACACGCCCCACACCTTCGCCTTGCGGCAGGCCTGCGCGAAGATCTCGGTCTCCTCGCCCGGCACCGCCGAGGCGGTCTCGTACATCTCCTTCGGGTCGTACATGATCCCGTGCGTGCTGTACTCGGGAAAGATCACCAGGTCGAGGCCGGGCAGCCCGACCTTCATGCCCTCGATCATCTCGGCGATCTTGCGGGCGTTGGCGAGCACCTCCGCCTTCGTGTGCAGGCGCGGCATCTTGTAGTTGACGACCGCCACGCCGACGGTGTCGTGGCTGCTCGAGATATCCCCGTGATGCATGGAAGTTTCCTGTTCGGTTCGAAGAGTTGGAGGCGGCGGCCCGCCGCTCAGTGGCTGATCATCCAGGGTCGCTTGGTCGGAAAGGCCTTGGCGCCCGAGGGCGAGCGCACCGTCGCGCTGCGGATGCCCGGGCTGCAGCAGCCGCAGCCCGCCGGGTGCTTCATCCGGCCGTAGCGGCCTGCCTGGCCGGCCGCGTAGTCGCGCGACGAGATCGGCGCGTTGGCCGAACGCTCGTTGGCCTCGATCGCCAGCCGCGTGCCGGTGGCCACGCAGGAGAGCCGCGGCGCGCTGGCCAGCACGCGGGGCGAGTCCGCCCCGCACTGCGGGCATGCCGCCGGATCGTTGCGCTGCGCGATGCTGCGAAAGGCGTCGAAGCCGCCGCAGTCCGCGCACTCGTAGTCGTAGGTCGGCATGCCCGCGCCCTCACAGGTCCGGCGACAGCGGCATGTCGACGCCGCCGGTGATCGCCTTGACCGGGCCGTTGACGCCCGGGTTGATGTCGAACTCGAAGATCTCGGTGGGCAGCCACAGCGTGGCGCAGGCGTTGGGGATGTCGACCACGCCGCTGATGTGCCCTTGCACCGGTGCGGTGCCGAGGATCGAATAGGCCTGCGCGCCGGAATAGCCGAACTTCTTCAGGTATTCGATCGCGTTCAGGCAGGCCTGACGGTAGGCGACGTGGACGTCGAGGTAGTGCTGCTTGCCCTGCTCGTCGACCGAGATGCCCTCGAAGATCAGGTAGTCCTTGTAGTTCGGCGTGATCGGGCTGGGCTTGAAGATCGGGTTCTTGATGCCGTACTTGGCCATGCCGCCCTTGATCAGCGACACCCGCATGTGCACCCAGCCGGCCATCTCGATCGCGCCGCAGAAGGTGATCTCGCCGTCGCCCTGGCTGAAGTGCAGGTCGCCCACCGACAGGCCGGCGCCGTCCACGTACACCGGGAAGAAGACCCGCGAGCCGCGCGACAGGTCCTTGATGTCGCAGTTGCCGCCGTGCTCGCGCGGCGGCACGGTGCGCGCGCCCTCGGCAGCCGCCTTGGCGGCGGCGTCGCCCTTCATCTTGCCCATATGGGCCGTCTGCGCGAACGGCGGGTTGGCGAGCGGCGGCACCCGGTCGGGCTGGGTGGCGATGAAGTCGACCTCGCGCTCGTTCCAGGTGTCGAGCATCTTCCGGTCGGGCAGGCAGCCGATCAGACCGGGGTGGATCAGGCCGGCGAAGCGCACGCCGGGAACGTGCCGGCTCGTCGTGAACATGCCCTCGAAGTCCCAGATCGACTTCTGGGCCAGCGGGAAGTGCTCGGTCAGGAAGCCGCCGCCGTTCTTCTTCGAGAAGAAGCCGTTGAAGCCCCACAGGCTGTCCGGCTTCGCGCCGATGTCGAGCAGGTCGACCACGAGCAGGTCGCCCGGCTCGGCGCCCTTGACCCCGACCGGGCCCGACAGGAAGTGCACGGTGCTCAGGTCGACGTCGCGCACGTCGTCGGCGCTGTCGTTGTTCTTGATGTAGCCGCCGGTCCAGTCGTAGGTCTCCAGGACGAAGTCGTCGCCCGGATTGACCCAGCAAGCCATCGGAATGTCCGGGTGCCAGCGGTTGTGGATGTTCTCGTTCTCGTACGGCGATTGCGCGAGATCGACCTTGATCAGCGTGTCAGGCATGGCATGCCTCCTGGTGATGTCGTGGATGAAGCTCGGTCAGACCGACAGGTACTGCTTGATTCGCGCCACGTCGGTGCTGGCGCGAGGGGTTTCGTGAACGAGCCTGCCGCCCTCGATCACGAAGAGGCGGTCCGCGACTTCCATCGCGAAGGACAGGACCTGTTCGGAGACGACGATCGAGATCTGGCGAATCTTCCTGATCTCGTTGAGCGCACGCGCGATGTCCTTGATGATCGACGGCTGGATGCCCTCGGTCGGCTCGTCGAGCAGCAGCACCTTCGGCTCGGTGACCAGGGCGCGGGCGATCGCGAGCTGTTGCTGCTGCCCGCCCGACAGGTTGCCGCCCTTGCGCCGGCGCATCTCGAACAGCACCGGGAAGAGCGCGTAGATCTCGTCCGGGATCCGCTTGCTGCGGCTGTTCTCCAGCCCGGTCTGGATGTTCTCCTCCACCGTGAGCGTCGGGAAGATCATCCGGCCCTGCGGAACGTAGGCGATGCCCTTGGCCACCCTCCGGTAGCTCTCGTCACTCGACACGTCCTGGCCCGCGACGCTGATCTGGCCGGACTTGAGCGGCAGCACGCCCATCAGGCTCTTGAACAGCGTGGTCTTGCCCATGCCGTTGCGCCCCATGATCGCGATCGTCTCGTTCTGCTTCGCGTCGAACGAGATGCCGTGCAGCGCCTGGCTCTGACCGTAGGCGACGAACAGGTCCTTCACTTCGAGCATGACTGGCTCCTTGCTGCGCGTTCGGGTCAATGCCCGAGATAGACGTCGATGACCTTCGGATCCGCCTGCACCGCGTCCATCGTTCCCTCGGCGAGGATCTTTCCCTGGTGCATCACGGTGACCTTCGAGGCGATCTGCTTGACGAAGTCCATGTCGTGCTCGATGACGATCATCGAGCGGTTCCTGCAGATCCGCTTGAGCAGCTCGGCGGTGACCTCGCGTTCGCGCGCGCTCATGCCGGCAATCGGTTCGTCGAGCATCAGCAGCTCGGGCTCCTGCATCAGCAGCATCCCGATCTCCAGCCACTGCTTCTGGCCGTGCGACAGCAGCCCGGCCTCGGTCTCGAGCTTGTCGGCAAGGCCGATCTCCTCGGCGACCGCCTCGATCCGCTCCTTCACCTCGTCCGTGCTCTTGAAGGCGAGGGCGCCGAACACCGAGCGGCCGCGCGGAAAGGAGACCTCGAGGTTGTGGTACACGCTCAGGTTCTCGTAGATCGACGGGGTCTGGAACTTTCGGCCGACCCCTGCCCGGACGATCTCGTGCTCGGGCTTCTTCGTGAGCTCCTCGTCCTTGAACTTGATGCTGCCGGCGCTCGCCCGCGTCTTGCCGCAGATCAGGTCGAGCAGAGTGGTCTTGCCGGCCCCGTTCGGGCCGATGATCACTCGCAGCTCGTCCTTGTCGATGTACAGGTTCAGGCTGTCGATCGCCTTGAAACCGTCGAACGAGACCGTCAGGTCCTCGATGTAAAGCACGAACTCCTTCGGGCTCATCTGTGTCGCTCCGGTGGCGTTTCGGGGTCAGGCGCGCTGGCCGCTGATCGCGCCGGGCAGCTTCGAGTCGGCGCCCTTCACGGTCTCGGGGGCCCCGCTGCGGGTCGCTGCCGCGTCGGCAGGCACGGCTGCCGGGCTACCGACCTGCCCGGCGCGCCCGGCCCTCAGGCGCTGCCACCAGGGCTTCAGGTGGCTGTCGACCAGGCCCGCCAGACCGTTCGGGAAGGCCATCGTCACGCCGATGAACAGGGCGGCCATCAGGAACAGCCAGAGGTCGGGGAAGGTCTCGGAGAAGTACGTCTTGCCGAAGTTCACCAGCAGCGCGCCGTAGACGGCGCCGACCAGGCTCATCCGCCCGCCGACCGCGGCGAAGATCACCATCTCGATCGACGGCACGATGCCGACGAAGGACGGCGACATGAAGCCGACCTGCAGCGTGAACATCGCACCTCCGATCGCGGCGAGGATCGCCGCCAGCACGAAGGCGAAGACCTTGAACATCGCGACGTCGTAGCCCGAGAAGCGGACGCGATCTTCCTTGTCGCGCATCGCGAGCAGCAGGGTGCCCAGCTTGCTCGACTGGATCCAGCGGCAGACCAGGATGCTGCCCAGGAGCAGGCCCACGCAGACGAAGTAGAGGATCAGCTTGGAGCTGTCTTCCCGGATGTCCCAGCCCAGCATCGTCTTCAGGTCGGTCATGCCGTTCACGCCGCCGGTGTAGCCCTGCTGGCCGATGATCAGCACCGTGAGGATCAGCGCGACCGCCTGCGTGATGATCGCGAAGTAGACGCCGCCCACCCGGCGCTTGAACATCGCGAAGCCGATCACGAAGGCGAGGAGCGCCGGCACCAGGATCACCGCGGCCAGCGCGAAGGGCAGGTTCCTGAAGGGCTCCCACCAGAAGGGCAGCTCGGTCAGCTGGTTCCAGTCCATGAAGTCGGGGATGCCCGGCGTCGACTGGATCTTCGTGCTCTCCGGATCGGAAGCCTCGAGCTTCAGGAACATGGCCATCATGTAGCCGCCCAGGCCGAAGAACACCCCCTGGCCGAGGCTCAGGATGCCGGCGTGCCCCCAGAGCATGACCAGCCCGATCGCCACGAAGCCGTAGGTCAGGTACTTGCCGACCAGGTTCAGGCGGAAGATGTCGAGGGTCAGCGGGAAGACCACCAGCAGGATCGCCGCCAGGACCACGATGCTGCCGGTGCTCGGGCGCAGCAACAGGGATTTGAGGCTGTTCATCGTTCGTCCTCGTTTCCGGATCAGCGACGCACCTTGGCCGCGAAGAGGCCCTGCGGGCGGATCATCAGGATGGTCACGACCAGCAGCAGCGTGAGCACCTTGGCCATCGAGCCGGTCAGGAAGAATTCGGAGATCGACTGGGTCTGGGCGATGCCGAAGGCCGAGGCCACGGTCCCGAGCAGGCTCGCCGCGCCGCCGAAGGTCACCACCAGGAAGGCGTCGACGATGTAGAGCGACCCGCTGGTGGGCCCGGTCGAGCCGATCGTGGTGAAGGCGGCCCCCGCCACGCCGGCGATGCCGCAGCCGATCGCGAAGGTCATCCGGTCGGTCATGCGGGTGTTGATGCCGGTGGCGTTGGCCATCGTCCGGTTGCTCACCGTGGCGCGCACGCGAAGGCCCCAGCGCGAGCGGTACATCGCGAGCAGCAGCCCGCCGGTGACCAGCAGGGTCAGCGCCATGACGAACATGCCGTTGATCGGGATGTCCAGGCCCTCGACCGGCGCCCACGAGCCCATCAGCCAGTCGGGCAGCGTCGGGCTGACCTCCTTCGGCCCGACGAAGGTCCGGAACATCTGCTGGATCGCCAGGCTCAGCCCCCAGGTGGCCAGCAGCGTGTCCAGCGGACGCTTGTAGAGGTGCCGGATCAGCGCCCATTCGGCCAGCCATCCGGCAGCGAAGGCGAACAGGAAGGCGGCGACGATCGCGACCGGGAAGTACGCCTGCATCAGGCCCGGCGCGAAGGTCTCGGTCAGCGTCGAGCCGAGGAACACCGTGTAGGCGCCGATCGTCATGAACTCGCCGTGCGCCATGTTGATGACGCCCATCTGGCCGAAGATCACGGCCAGCCCGAGCCCCATCAGCAGAAGCACCGAGAACAGGCTCAGGCCCGCGAAGCCCTGCATCAGCGTGATGTTCAGGATGTCGTTGAAGGACATCGCCCTCTCCTATTCGCTCGAATCTCGCGCGGCCGCGCCGGGTGGCGCGGCCGCTCCGCTGCGGGGGCGCCCCCCGCGCCTGTCGCGGTTACTGGTAGCCCTTCGGGAAGGGGTTCGGCTCGATCAGGTCCTTCGACTCGGCGACGACCTTGAAGGTGCCGTCGGGCATGCCCTGGGCGATCCGGGCCTTGCTCCACAGGTGGTGGTTCTCGTGCACCTTCACGTAGCCCTCGGGCGCGGTCTTCAGCTCGATGCCCGGCGAGGCCTTGACCACCGCGTCGACGTCGAAGCTGCCCGCCTTCTCGACGGCCGCCTTCCAGAGCCACGGGCCCAGGTAGGCGGCCTGCGTCACGTCGCCGATCACCGCCTTCGGCCCGTAGGCCGCCTTGAAGGCCTCGACGAACTTCTTGTTGTTCTCGTTGTCGAGCGACTGGAAGTACTTCATCGACGAGTAGAAGCCGGCGAAGTTCTCGCCGCCCACGCCGAGCATCTCGTCCTCGGTGACCGACAGCGTCAGCAGGAACTGCTTGTCGCCGGTGATGCCGGCCGCCTTCAGCTGCTTGTAGAAGGCGACGTTCGAGCCGCCGACCACCGCGGCGAAGATGCAGTCCGGCTTCGCAAGCTTGATCTTGTTGATCAGCGACTGGAAGTTCGTGCTGCCCAGCGCGTAGTACTCCTCGCCGACGACCTTGCCCTTCTGGAAGGCCTCGATGTGCTTGCGCGCGATCTTCATCGAGGTGCGCGGCCAGATGTAGTCGGAGCCGACCAGGAAGAACTTGGCCGCCTTCTTCTCGTTCTTGGCCCAGTCCAGGCCCCAGATGATCTGCTGCGTGGCCTCCTGGCCGGTGTAGATCACGTTCTTCGACTGCTCGAGGCCTTCGTAGAAGGTCGGGTAGTAGAGGAGGTTGTTCTCCTTCTCGAAGATCGGCAGCACCGCCTTGCGCGAGGCCGAGGTCCAGCAGCCGAACACGCAGGCGACCTTGTCGTTGATGATCAGCTTGCGGGACTTCTCGGCGAAGGTCGGCCAGTCGGACGCGCCGTCTTCCTTGATCACCTTGATCTTGCGGCCCAGGATGCCGCCCATCGCGTTGATCTGGTCGATGGCCAGCTGCTCGGCCTGGATCGAGCCGGTCTCGGAGATCGCCATCGTGCCCGACGACGAGTGCAGCTGGCCGACCGTCACCTCGGTGTCGGTGACCGCCTTGCCGGTGGTCATCACCTTCGAGGTCGGGTACTGCTGGGCCCGCACCAGGCCGGGCACGCCGGCGAGCGGGATCGCGCTCATGCCCTGCAGCAGGCGGCGGCGGGTCGCTCCGGCGAGGGGCGGCATGCCCGATTTGGAGGCGTTTTCGTCGTGGTCGTGCGACATGTCGAGGCTCCTTGCACAAGAAGGGGTGAATCCGGGGCACGCCGCTGCGGGGTCGAAGGCGTGCGTGCTGGACGCCACTTTGTGCTGTGCAGCAAGGAACCTGAATACGTCGATCGACGTACGCATCGACTGGCTCGGTTCTTGCAGGATCGCGTTATTCCCTTCTTCGGATGCTGCAGCGTGTCGACCGCCCCCCAGCAGATCCTTCGCATCCGGCGCGACTACAACGCCTGGGTGGCCAACGAGACGCTCGAGGACTACTCGCTGCGCTACACCCCGCGCAGCTTCCGCAAGTGGTCCGAGTTCCGGGTCGCCAACACCGCCTTCGGCGCGGTGTCCTTTCTCGCGCTGGAGGCGATCGGCGGGACGATCGCGCTGAAGTACGGCTTCGCGAATGCGCTCTGGGCGATCCTGCTGGTCGGCCTGATCACCTTCCTGACCGGTTTGCCGATCAGCGTCTACGCGGCCCGCCACGGCCTCGACATGGACCTGCTCACGCGAGGGGCCGGGTTCGGGTACCTCGGCTCGACGATCACCTCGCTGATCTACGCCAGCTTCACCTTCATCTTCTTCGCGCTCGAGGCGGCGATCATGGCGCTGGCGCTGCAGATGGTGACCGGCCTGCCGATCGCCTGGTGCTACGCGATCTCGGCCATCGTCGTCATCCCGCTGGTCGCCTACGGCATCACGCTGATCTCCAGGCTGCAGCTATGGTCGCAGCCCCTGTGGCTGTTCCTCTTCGCCCTGCCCTTCCTGTTCATCGCCTTCCGCAACCCGGAATCCTTCGCGACGCTCGCGAACCTGAGCGGAAGCGAGTCGGGCAGCGCCTCGTTCGATCCGCTGATGTTCGGCATGGCCGCCACGGTGGCGTTCGCCCTGGTCGTCCAGATCGGCGAGCAGGTGGACTATCTGCGATTTCTTCCCGAGAAGACCCCGGAGAACGCCTGGCGCTGGTGGAGCGCCGTCGTGATCGCCGGGCCGGGCTGGATCGTCCCGGGCATGCTGAAGATGCTGGCCGGCGCCTTTCTCGCCCATCTCGCGATGCTCCACGGCGTCGCCGCCGAGGAGGCAGTGCAGCCCACCGAGATGTACCGGGTCGCCTTCGAGCAGGTGTTCGGCCCCTCGGGCTGGGCCATCGCGGCGACGGTGATCTTCGTGGTCGTGTCGCAGATGAAGATCAACCTGACGAACGCCTACGCCGGGTCGCTCGCCTGGTCGAACTTCTTCGCCCGGCTGACGCACAGCCACCCGGGTCGCGTGGTCTGGCTGGTGTTCAACGTGGCGATCGCCCTGCTGCTGATGACGCTGGGGGTCTTCGGCGCGCTGGAACGGGTGCTCGGCCTCTACGCGAACGTCGCGATCGCCTGGGTCGGCGCCCTGGTGGCCGACCTGGTCGTCAACAAGCCGCTCGGCCTGAGCCCGCGCCACATCGAGTTCAAGCGCGCCAACCTGTTCGACCTGAACCCGGTCGGCCTCGGCTCGATGTCGCTCGCGGCGGCGATCGCGATCGTCGCCTACACCGGCGCGCTGGGCCCGTTCGCCGAAGCCTTCTCGCCGCTGATCGCGCTCGGGACCTCGCTGGTGACGGCGCCGGCGATCGCGTGGCTGACCCGCGGCCGCTACTATCTCGCCCGCTCGCCGTCGAACGCCTGGGAACCGGGCCGGTTGGTGCGCTGCGCCGTTTGCGAGAACAGTTTCGAATCCGAGGACATCGCGAGCTGCCCCGCCTACGGGGCGCCGATCTGCTCGCTGTGCTGCACGCTCGAGTCGCGCTGCCGAGACCGCTGCAAGACCCGGTCCCGCGCTTCCGAGCAGGCGCTGGACGCGGTGGCTGCGATCCTCCCCTCGCCGCTCTCCGGAAGGTTCAACGTCAGGCTGGGGCACTACCTGGTGGTGTTCGCGTCGCTCAGCACGATGCTGGCGCTGGTGCTGGGCGTCGTGTACTTCCAGGAGACTCTGGTGACGGGTTCCGAGGCCCTGCGCCTGCCCTTCGTGAAGGCGTACGCCCTGCTCGAGCTGATCATCGCGGTCTGCTCGTGGTGGGTGGTGCTGGCCAGCGAGAGCCGCCGGATGGCCGAGGACGAATCGGCCAGGCAGAACCAGCTGCTGCGGCGCGAGGTGGACGCGCACCGCCGAACCGATGCCGCCCTGCAGGCCGCGAAGGACCTCGCCGAATCGGCCAGTCGCGCCAAGACCCGCTACGTGGCAGGCATCACCCACGAGCTGCGCACGCCGCTCAACAGCATCCTCGGCTACGCGCAGATCCTGCTGAAGAACCCGCAGATCGCAGGCGCCCAGCACGAGGCCGTGTTCACCATCCAGCGAAGCGGCGAGCACCTGCACGCCCTGGTCGACGGCCTGCTCGACCTCGCCCGCATCGAAGCGGGCAGGCTCAGGCTCGACAACGGGCCGGTGCCCTTGCGCGAGCTGCTCGACGACGTGGTCCGCATGGTCGAGCCCCAGGCCCGCGCGAAGGGGCTCGCCTTCGACTTCGAGACTGCCGGCAGGGTCCCGGCGCTGGTGCACACCGACGCGAAGCGGCTGCGCCAGATCCTGCTGAACCTGCTCGGCAACGCGGTGCGCTTCACCCGGTCGGGACGCGTCCTGCTTCGCGTCGACGCGCGACGCGCGGTCCTGTCCTTCGAGGTCGCCGACACCGGGATCGGCATCGCGCCGCAGGACCTCGAGCGGATCTTCCTGCCCTTCGAGCGCGGCAGCGCCGGCCGGCGTACAGCCGAGCCCGGAACCGGGCTCGGCCTGACGATCACCAACCTGCTGACCGAGCTGATGGGCGGGGAGCTCACCGTGCGCAGCGAGCTCGGCAAGGGGAGCGTGTTCGCTGTCCGGATCTACCTGCGCGAACTCGCGGCGTCGGGCCCGGGATCGCTGCCGCAGCCGCCGCGTCACCGCCCGGTCATCGGCTACGAAGGTCCGCGGCGCGCCCTGCTCGTCGTGGACGACCAACCGATCCAGCGGCAGATGATCGCCGGCATGCTCGCGCCGCTGGGCTTCACGATCCGGGAGTCGGCGAGCGCCCGCGAGTGCCTGGAGAGCGTTCGCGAGAGCCGCCCGGACGCGGTCCTGCTCGACATCAGCATGGACGACCTCGACGGCTGGCAGGCCGCCCGGATGCTGCGCGAAGACGGTTTCGAGGACCTGCCGATCATCATGGTTTCGGCCGACGTCTTCGAGAACCGCCCGGAGAACCTCGAGGCCGTCGGCGCGCAGGCCTTCGTGGCCAAACCGGTCATCGAGTCCGAGCTCCTCGAGGCGCTCGGGCGCCACCTGCAGCTCGAATGGATCACCGAATTTCCGCTGGAAACCCCCGCCGTGACTCATCCCGCGCTCGACGCTGCCGCCTTCGCCGTGCCGGCCGAGGCGCTGGCCGGGTTGCGCCGTTTCGCGCTCAGCGGGCAGCCGCGCGCCCTTCGCGAGCGGCTCGGCGAACTCGCGCGGGAGCGCCCCGACCTCGCGCCGCTGTGCGAGCAGTGGCGACGATTGGCGGACGAATTCGACTTCGAGGCACTGAACGAGCAATTGCGGAAATGCAATGACAGCTGAGGCGGAAGTTCCCACCCACGGCACCGTGCTCGTCGTCGACGATGCGCCGGAGACGCTGCGCTGGCTGTGCGCGACGCTGGAAGCGGAGGCGTACCGGGTGCTGGTGGCGCGAAGCGGGGAGGAGGCTCTCGACCGACTCGAGTACGCGGTCCCGGACGCGATCCTGCTCGACGCGGTTATGCCTGGCCTCTCCGGCTTCGAGACCTGTCGTCGCATCAAGGCCAACCCGGCCTGGTCGCACGTGCCCGTCATCTTCATGACCGGCCTCGCCGAGACGGAATCGATCGTGCAAGGCTTCGACAGCGGCGGCGTCGACTACGTGGTCAAGCCGGTCCGCGCCGAGGAGGTGCTGGCCAGGCTCGGCGCGCACGTCCGCAACGCGCGCGTGGCGCGGATGGCCCGCGACGCGGTCGACGTCGGCGGCATCGGCGTGCTGCTGATCGACACTCGCGGCAGGATCGCGTGGCGATCCCCGCATGCCGAGGCATGGCTGCGGGACCGCTTCGCCGGGGCGGATGCGATTCCGCCGGACGACTGGGTCGCCGAGGTCCTGGCCCTCGGGCCGGGCGAGGCGAGCTCCTGGATCGCCGGCGACGGCACGCAGATGGTGGCACGCAGCCTGGGCGCCGCCGGCGTCGACGAAACGATGCTGCTGCTGCAGAGGCGCGAGGCGAGCTCGGCGGCCGAGTCCCGGCTCGAGAGCGCGGCGCTCACGCCGCGCGAGACCGAGGTCCTGTCGTGGGTGGCCAAGGGCAAGACGAACCGGGACATCGCGGAGATCCTCGGCATGAGCCCCCGCACCGTGAACAAGCATCTGGAACATGTCTTCGAGAAGCTCGGCGTCGAGACCCGCGCGGCGGCAGCGGCGCTCGCATCGAGGGCCCTGCGATGACGACGCAATCCCCGCGCACGCTGCCCGAAGTCGCGGTTCCCGCGAACGCTCCCGAACCCGGCCCGCACTGGCACGGGAGCCTCTCGCTGCGCTACCGCCGCGACGGCGAGCGAACGATCGGCAGCGATCGTCACGACGGCCCGCTGCGCGTGCTCAAGACCCTGCACCCGGAGGGACCCGGCACCTGCCATCACGTGCTCGTGCACCCGCCCGGCGGAATCGTCGGCGGTGATCGCCTGGACATCGACATCGACCTGCAGGAAGGCGCGCACGCGCTGATCACGACGCCCGGCGCGACCCGCTTCTATCGAAGCAAGGGCCCGGCCGCCGCGCAACACGTGTCCGCCCGTGTCGCCGCCGGAGCGCGGCTCGAGTGGCTCCCGCTCGAGACGATCGCCTATCGGGGCGCCATCGCCGCCAACCGGATGCGTTTCGCGCTCGCGCCCGGCGCGACGATGATCGGCTGGGAGATCCTCGCGCTGGGGCTGCCGGCCGCCGGCGAGCCCTTCGACGCAGGGCGCTTCGAGCAGCATGTCGAGCTGCCGGGTGTCTGGCTGGATCGGGGCACGGTGGCGCCGGGCGAGCGCATCGGCCGCCTGCTGCTCGACAGCCCGCTCGGCTGGGACGGCCGGACGACCCTGTGCACGATGTGGTGCGCAAGCGGCGACAACTGGGCGCCGGCAGGCCTCGAGTCCCTGCTGCACGCCGCGCGCGAGCGGCTGGCGGCAGGGCCCGACCCCGATCGCGCCGGCGCCACGGCGCCGCACCCGCGGGCAGTCGTCGTGCGGGCACTTGGAAACCGGGTCGAGCCGCTCTGGTCGACGCTTCGGGCGATCCGGGACGACTGGCGGCGGCTGCTCTGGAACTCGGCCGCTGTCTCGCCGCGGATCTGGCGCACCTGAGGACCGGTTCGGACGCATCCGATCGACGCGGGATCCGGACAGGCCCGCTTCTTGCTGGCCTTGGGGTATCGGCGCGGCAAGCCGCTGCGCCCGCACGAGGACGTCGCCGACCGGCGGCGCAGCGCCATGGAACTCACGCCCCGCGAAAAGGACAAGCTGCTGATCTTCACCGCCGCGCTGGTCGCCGAGCGGCGAAGGGCCCGGGGCGTCAGGCTCAACTACCCCGAGGCCGTCGCGCTGATCAGCGCGGCCATCATGGAAGGCGCCCGCGACGGCAAGACGGTGGCCCAGCTTATGAGCGAGGGCAAGACGCTGCTGGCTCGCAGCGAGGTGATGGACGGCGTTGCCGAGATGATCCCCGAGATCCAGGTCGAGGCGACCTTCCCCGACGGCACCAAACTGGTGACCGTGCACCAACCCATTCCCTGAGCGCGCACCAAAATCGCGCGAAGTCCCGACGATCACGCAACGCCCTCCAGGAGAGCGAACCATGAGCAACACGAGCCTTCGAAGCATCATCGCGACGATCGCGCTGGCATCGGCGGGCGCCGCGGCCGCGCATCCTGGGCACGACGGCGGCGCGCACCACGGCGTGTTCCAGGAGCTGGCCCACGGGCTCGAGTCGCTCGATCCGCTGCTGGTGTCCGGCCTGATCGCGGCGGCCGCGATCGGGGTCGTGATCGGGGTCGCCCGCCTGCTTCGCGGCAGGTGACGCGATGGCGGTCATTCCCGGCGAGCTGCTCACCGCGGAGGGCGAGCTCGAGCTGAACCCCGGCCGCCGCAGGATCTCGCTGGTCGTCGAGAACACCGGCGACCGGCCGATCCAGGTCGGCTCGCACTATCACTTCGCGGAGACCAATGCGGCGCTGCGCTTCGACAGGGCGGCCGCGCGCGGCATGCGGCTGGACATCGCTTCGGGCACCGCGGTGCGCTTCGAGCCCGGCCAGCAGCGCACAGTGGAGCTCGTCGACTATTCGGGCGAACGGGTGGCGCGCGGCTTTCGCGGCCTCGTCCAGGGGGCGCTATGACCACGATCTCCCGGCGCGCCTATGCCGAGATGTTCGGCCCGACCGTCGGCGACCGCCTGCGGCTCGCCGACACCGACCTGATCGTCGAGGTCGAGGACGACCTGACGCTGCGCGCCGGCGGCTACGGCGAGGAGGTGAAGTTCGGCGGCGGCAAGACGATCCGCGACGGCATGGGCCAGGGCCAGCGTCCGAACGGCCCGGGGGCGATGGACGCGGTGGACTGCGTGATCACCAATGCCGTCATCGTCGACTACTGGGGCATCGTGAAGGCCGACATCGGCATCCGCGGCTCGCGCATCGCCGCGATCGGCAAGGCCGGCAATCCCGACGTGCAGCCCGGCGTGGACATCGTCATCGGCCCGGGCACCGAGATCATCGCCGGCGAAGGGATGATCGTCACGGCCGGCGGCATCGACACGCACATCCACTGGATCTGTCCGCAGCAGATCGAGGAAGCGCTCGCAAGCGGCATCACGACGATGCTCGGCGGCGGCACCGGGCCTGCCACCGGCACCTTCGCCACGACCTGCACGCCGGGGCCGGAGAACATCGCCCGGATGCTGATGGCCGCCGACGCCTTCCCGATGAACCTGGGGTTCCTCGGCAAGGGCAACGCGAGCGACCCGGACCCGCTGCGCCAGCAGGTCGAGGCCGGGGCGATCGGCCTGAAGCTGCACGAGGACTGGGGAACGACGCCGTCCGCGATCGACTGCTGCCTGGGCGTGGCCGAGGAACACGACGTGCAGGTCGCGATCCACACCGACACGCTGAACGAGAGCGGCTTCGTCGAGGACACGATCGCCGCGTTCAAGGGACGAACGATCCACACCTTCCACACCGAAGGCGCCGGCGGCGGCCATGCGCCTGACATCCTCAAGGTGGTCGGCGAGCCCAACGTGCTGCCGAGCTCGACCAATCCCACGCGGCCCTACACGATCAACACGATCGACGAACACCTCGACATGCTGATGGTCTGCCATCACCTGGACGCGGGAATCGCCGAGGACCTCGCCTTCGCGGAGAGCCGGATCCGTCGCGAGACGATCGCCGCCGAGGACATCCTGCACGACCTGGGAGCGATCAGCATCTTCAGCTCCGACAGCCAGGCGATGGGACGGGTCGGCGAGGTGATCCTGCGCTGCTGGCAGACCGCCCACAAGATGAAGCAGCAGCGCGGCCCCTTGCCGGGCGACGGCGCGCGCAACGACAATTTCCGCGTCAAGCGCTACGTGGCCAAGCTGTCGATCAATCCGGCGCTGACCCACGGCATCGCCCACGAGGTCGGCAGCGTCGAGGCCGGCAAGTGGGCCGACCTGGTCCTCTGGAAGCCGGCCTTCTTCGGCGTGAAGCCCTCGCTGGTCCTCAAGGGCGGCTTCATCGCCGCCTCGGTGATGGGCGATCCCAATGCCTCGATCCCGACGCCGCAGCCGGTTCACTACCGGCCGATGTTCGGAAGCTTCGGCGGGGCACGGACCGCGACCTCGCTCACCTTCCTGAGCCGCGCGGCCGTGGACGCGGGCCTGCACGGCCGTCTCGGCCTGCGCAAGCAGGTGTCTGCGGTGAGCGGCTGCCGCAGCGTCAGGAAGGCCGACATGGTCCACAACGCCTATGCGCCCCGGATGCAGGTCGACGCGCAGACCTACGAGGTCCGCGCCGACGGCCAGCTGCTGACCTGCGAACCCGCCACGGTGCTGCCGATGGCGCAGCGCTACTTCCTGTTCTGAACGAACGGGAATCTTCGTGCGAACCGGAGGGCCGATGTTGACGGTCGACAAGCTGATCCCCGGAGGCACCGGCCTGGCCGCGCCGCTGCTCGCGAGAGCCGCCCGGGTCGAGCTCGACTGGGACGTCCGGCAGAAGAGCCGCTTCGATGCAATCGACTCCGCCGGTCGCCGGCTGGGCGTGTTCCTGCCGCGCGGCACCTCGGTGCGCGGCGGCGATGTCCTGGTCGCCGAGGACGGCTCGCTGGTGCGCGTGCAGGCCGCAGCCCAGCCGGTGATGATCGTGGAAGCCGATCGCCGGCACGGTTCGCCGTTCGACCTGCTGCGCGCGGCCTATCACCTCGGCAATCGTCACGTGCAGCTGGAGCTGCGCCCGGACTGCCTGAAGCTCGAGCCGGACCACGTCCTGGCGCAGATGCTGCGGCAGATGCGCCTGTCTGTGCGCGAGGCCCGCGAGCCCTTCGAGCCCGAGTCGGGTGCCTACGCGACGCAAGGCAGCCACAGCCACTCGCACGGGCACGGGCACGGGCACTCGCACGACCACGACCACGACCACGACCACGACCACGGGCACTCGCACTCGCACTCGCACTCGCACTCGCACGACCACGACCACGACCACGACCACGACCACGATGATGCCCGCGGCGGCGGCCATGTACACGGCCCCGGCTGCGGGCACTCGCACGCATGAGCGCCTGCCCCGGGCCCGCGTCGCCGGCCGCGCCGACGCTGCTGCAGCTGATCTGGCTCGCGTCGCCGGCACTGCCGGTCGGCGGATTCAGCTACTCCGAGGGCCTCGAAGCGGCGATCGAGGCGGGACGCGTACGCGACGAGGCGTCGGCAGCCGCGTGGCTCCTCGACCAGCTGAGGCTCGGGCCGGGGCTCGCGGACCTTCCGGTGCTGGCCCAGGCGATCCCGGCCTGGCAGGCGCACGACGCGCAGCGGATCGCGGAACTGAACGCGTGGACATTGACGACCCGCGAAAGCGCCGAGCTGCGTCGCCAGACCGAACAGATGGGCCGCTCCTTGCTCGAATGGCTCAGGAATCGCCCCGACGATCCCCGGCTCGTCACGCTCGCGGCTCTTCGGCCCGCGCCCTCCTTTCCGGTTGCGTTCGCGCTGGCGGCCCAGCAGGCGGGCGCCGCGCCCGAGCAGGCCCTTCTATCCTTCGCGTTCGGCTGGGCCGAGAACATGGTCCAGGCCGCACTGAAGGCAGTCCCGCTCGGGCAGAGCGCGGGCCAGCGGATTCTCGCCATGCTCGCCGATTCGATCCCCGCCGTCGCGGCTCACGCGCTCGCGCTCGACGACGATGGCAGGCAGTCGTTCACGCCGATGCTCGCGATCCTGTCCGCACGCCACGAAACCCAATACTCGAGGCTATTCCGCTCATGACCTCCCTGCATTCGATTCCCGGCCGCACCCGCAAGCTGCCGCCGCTGCGCGTAGGTGTAGGCGGGCCCGTCGGCTCCGGCAAGACCACGCTGGTGGAGATGCTCTGCAAGACGATGCGCGAGCGCTACGACCTGGTCGTCATCACGAACGACATCTACACGAAGGAAGACCAGAGGCTGCTGACCGTGGCGGGCGCGCTCGAGCCGGAGCGCATCATGGGCGTGGAAACGGGCGGCTGCCCCCACACCGCGATCCGCGAGGACGCCTCGATCAACCTCGAGGCGGTCGACCGGATGCTGGAGCGCTTTCCCGATGCCGACATCGTCTTCATCGAGTCCGGGGGCGACAACCTGGCCGCTACATTCAGCCCGGAGCTCTCCGACCTGACGATCTACGTGATCGACGTGGCCGCCGGCGAGAAGATCCCGCGCAAGGGCGGTCCGGGCATCACCAAGAGCGACCTGTTCGTGATCAACAAGACGGACCTGGCGCCCCACGTGGGCGCCAGCCTGGAAGTGATGGACTCCGACACGCGCAGGATGCGGCCGGAGCGGCCCTTCGTGATGACGAACCTCAAGACCCTGGACGGGCTCGCCGAGGTGGTGTCCTTCATCGAGCGCAAGGGCATGCTGACCGGCCAGTAGTGAGCCAGCCTGCAGCGGCGGCTGACGGCCGCCGCCCGGCAACGACTGTCAGCCGACCAGTTCCGCCCGGATCGCCCGCAGCAGCCGCTTGAGCCTTGCCGCGTTCTCCGGGCCGACCCGGATCATGATCTTCTGCCCTGCCGACAGCGACTCGAGCGCCGGATCCTCGAAGCGGTAGTGGACCTTGGGCTGCACCAGCCGGATCGGGCCGTCCACCTGCCGTGCCGCAAGCATGTCGTCGATCGCCTCGATCACCCGGTCGTTGAAGTGGCCCTTCGGGTAACCCATTCCGCGGTACTCCTGCTGGAACAGCGGATAGAAGCGCAGGTAGACCGACACCAGGCGCTTGGCCCCGACCGATTCGGCGAAGTTCACGAAGGCGTCGTAGCGCCGGTAGTTGGCCTGGCTCAGCGTCATCGCGTCGCCCTCGCGGGTGACCGCCAGCGCGCCGGGAATCCGCTGCACGACGCTGTACTGCGCCGGGATCAGTTCGCGCGGCAGGTTGTCGACCGTGATCACCACCCTGCGGGTGAAGTCGCCGATGTTTCCGAAGCGGCCGAGCTCGACGCGCGGGGCGATGCCGGTCAGCGCCTCGAGGATGGGCTCGTCGCTGCGCGCGAGCTCGGGCAGCGACGGGTCGCCCTCCTGCGCCACACCCGCCGGCAACGGGTACTTCGGGCCGCCGGCGGGGCGCTCCTGAACCGCTGGCTCCTCGGGCTTCGCCTGTTCGACCGGCGCCTGGGCCGGCGCCTCGGCGCCTGCCTGGGGCCCGGGCGAGGCGGGGGCGGTGACCGTGGCCGGAGCCTCGCCCGCGCCCGGCGCCGGACCGCCGCCTCGCTGCAGCCAGTAGTAGCCGCCCGCCGCGACCAGGGCGATGAGCAGGATGAGGATCCACCACGGAAATCCGGCCGTGGCGCGAGCAGGTCTGCGAGGAGGAGGCATGGCAGTTCCAGAACCGAACCGCCGAAAGCGTACATGCCGGCCGGGTCCGCGACAACCGGCCGTCGATACCGGCTAGAGTTGAGCCGAACCGGCACGAACGAAACGACCCAGGAGACGCCCCGATGGACACGCGATCCCCGGTTTCATCCCGCCCGGCCCACGGCCTTTCCTACGTGGCGCCGACGGCGACCAGCCCCTGGGGCACCTACCTCGCGCAGATCGAGCGGGTGCTGCCCTACCTCGGTCCGCTGGCCCGCTGGGCGGAGACCCTTCGGCGGCCCAAGCGCTCGCTGATCGTCGACGTGCCGATCGAGATGGACGACGGCACGGTTCGGCACTTCGAGGGTTACCGGGTGCAGCACAACCTGTCGCGCGGGCCCGGCAAGGGCGGCCTGCGCTATCACCCCGACGTGACGCTCGAGGAAGTGATGGCCCTGGCTGCGTGGATGACGATCAAGAACGCGGCGGTGAACCTGCCCTTCGGCGGCGCCAAGGGCGGCATTCGCGTCGACCCGAAGAAGCTCTCGCTGAAGGAGCTCGAGAAGCTGACCCGGCGCTACACCAGCGAGATCGGCATCGTGATCGGCCCGCAGCAGGACATCCCGGCGCCCGACATGAACACCAACGCCCAGATCATGGCCTGGATGATGGACACGTACTCGGCCAACGCCGGCGCCACGATCACCGGCGTCGTCACCGGCAAGCCGGTGCACCTGGGCGGCTCGCTGGGGCGGGTCAAGGCGACCGGCCGCGGCGTGTTCGTGACCGGTCGCGAGGCGGCGCGCCGGCTCGGGATGGATCTCGACGGCGCGCGGGTCGCGGTCCAGGGCTTCGGCAACGTGGGCTCGGCGGCGGCCGAGCTGTTCGTCGGGGCGGGCGCGAAGATCGTGGCGGTGCAGGACCACACCGGCACGATCGCCAACCCGGCCGGGCTGGAAATGGGCCCGCTGATCGCGTCGGCGCGGCTGCACGGCGGCGTCGGCGAGTTCCGCGGCGGCGGGCGGATCGACGACGAATCCTTCTGGGACATCGACTGCGACATCCTGGTGCCGGCGGCGCTCGAGGGCCAGATCACGGCGGCGCGCGCGCAGCGCCTGAAGTCGCGACTGGTGCTCGAAGGCGCCAACGGCCCGACGCTGCCCGACGCCGACGACGTGCTGGCCGATCGCGGCATCCTGGTGGTGCCCGACGTGATCTGCAACGCCGGCGGCGTGACGGTCAGCTACTTCGAGTGGGTGCAGGACTTCTCGAGCTTCTTCTGGACCGAGGACGAGATCAACCTGCGCATGGACAAGATCATCGTCGACGCCCTGAAGCGGATCTGGGACACCGCCGACCAGCACCGGATATCGCTGCGGACCGCGACCTTCGCGGTGGCCTGCGAGCGGATCCTGACCGCGCGGCAGGAGCGCGGGCTCTATCCCTGAGCGGCCGCGGGCCGCGCCTCGTTCTCGGCGGCCGCGGGCCGCGCCTCGTTGGCAGGCAGCCCGCTGGCGGCGGGCGCCGCGCCGCCGTCGCTGTCCTCCGCAGCCGCCCGCTCCAGCGTCTCGACGGACAGCGTCTTCGACGGCTTGACCCCCAGCTCGCGCAGCATCTCGGCCTGGCGGACCAGGTTGCCGCGGCCGGTGGCGAGCCGGGACCAGGCGCTGTCGTAGCTCTCGCGGGCCTGGCGAAGCCTCTCGCCGAGCTTCTCGAGGTCGCCGGCGAAGGCCACGAAGCGGTCGTAGAGCTCGGCGCCGCGCTCGGCGATCTCGCGCGCGTTGCGGTCCTGGCGGGCCTGCCGCCAGAGCTGCGCGACGGTGCGAACGACGAAGAGCAGCGAGGCCGGCCCCACGATCAGCACGTTGCGCTGCCATGCCTCGTGCCACAGGGCATCGTCGTGAGCGAGCGCGGCGGAAAACGCGGCCTCGACCGGCACGAACATCACGACGAAATCGGGCGAGCGCGCCCCGTGCAGCTGCTCGTATCCGCGACCGGCGAGGCCCTTCACGTGGCCGCGGATCGAGTCGACGTGACGGCGCATCGAATCGGCGCGCACCGCGTCATCGGCTGCGTTCACGTGCTCGCTCCAGGCCAGCAGCGACACCTTGGCGTCGATGACGAGCACGCGCTCCTCGGGCAGGCGCACGACCGCGTCGGGCTGAAGGCGGCGGCCCGCGTCGTCGGCCAGCGACACCTGCAGCTCGTACTCGCTGCCGCGTCGCAAGCCCGCCGCCTCGAGCACCCGCTCCAGGATCAGCTCGCCCCAGGCGCCCTGGGTCTTCACCTGGCCCTTCAGGGCCCGGGTCAGCGCGTGGGCGTCGTCGGACAGCTGCCGGTTCAGCGACATCAGCTGGCGCACCTGCTCGCCGAGCGCGGCCCGCTCGCGGCCCTCGCGCTCGTAGACCTCGTCGACCCGGCTGCGGAACTCGGCCAGCCGCTGCTGCAGCGGCTCGAGAAGCTGGCCGAGCTGCTCGCGGTGCCGCTCGCCGACCGCGCGCGCCTTTTCGTCGAGCACCTCGGCAGCCAGCGCGCGGAACTGGTCGGCCAGCTGCTGCCTGGCGTCGGCGAGAAGCCTGAGCTTCTCGCCCGACTGGCGGCGTTCTGCGTCGAGGGCGGCGCGCAGGCCGGCGACCCGCTCGGCCAGCCCGCGCGCATCGGCCAGCGCCGCGTCGCGCTGCTCGAGCGCGCGCTCGAGCGAGCCGCTGCGTTCGTCGAGCGTTGCGCGGCTGGCGGCGATCCGCCCGCGCCCCGGCAAGGCCCCGAAGGCCCAGCCCAGCGCGAAGAGGAGAACGCCGATGCCGGCCAGCACGGCCAGCACGGCCCGGGGCGACGAGGAGGCGAGATCCGCGATTGCGTTCAGCATCCGGCAATTTTCGCGGGCCCCGGGCTCACCGGATGAGCCTGGCGATCGTCGAGGCGTCAGGCAACTCGACCGAGGCCTCGGGAAGCCCGGCCGCGCCGCGCGTTCAGACCGCGAAGCTCGAGCGGTCGGTGCCCGCCTTCTCGGCCTCGACGATCCAGCGCGGCGTGCGGCCGCGGCCGGTCCAGGTTTCGCCGGTCTCGGGATGCTTGTACTTGACCGGCACCGCCTTGCGCGGCCTGCCCGGGGCAGCCGCCTTGCGGCCGGCGCCGCGCGGGGCGCGCGGCTTGCCGAGCGCCTCGGCGATCTCGGCGACCGATATTTCGTGGGCCTTCATCTGCCGGACGATCGCGGCGATGACCGGCTTGCGGTCCCTGTCGCGCAGCGCCTGCGCGCGCGCCTGGAGTTTCTTGATCTGCGCCTCGATCGATTTGAGCGACGTCGCCATTGTCTCCGGTTCCCTATTTCGACCCGCGGTCGTCCGATTATCGTTGGTGGTGGTTTCGAATATCCGGAACAAATTGCGGCCCGATCCCGGAATCATTTTCCGGATATTAATTCCCAATATTAATCCCGCGCAATCGGTGCGTTTTCCGGATCCCTCCCCCGGGTTTTTCCCGCCGTGCGTTCCCCGCGCCGGATCGCCGGCGGTGTACGCTTGCGGGCAGGCCGGGAAGGACCCCGGAAACGACCCCAACCGAACGAGGAGATTCGAGAATGACTGCACCGACGAAGAAGGTCGCGATCGTCACCGGCGCCGGTTCCGGCATCGGCAAGGCGAGCGCGCTGGCGCTGCTCGAGGCGGGCTGGCACGTGGCCTTCGCCGGTCGCCGCGCCGACGCGCTCGAGCAGGCGATCGCGTCGGCCCCCGGGGGCGCCGATCGGGCGCTCGCGGTGCCGACCGACGTTTCCGATCCGGGCTCGGTGCGCAGGCTCTTCGAGAAGACGGTCGAGGCCTTCGGACGCGTCGACCTGCTGTTCAACAACGCCGGCGTGAACGCCCCGGGAATCCCGCTCGAGGAGCTGACTGTCGAGCAGTGGAAGAACGTGGTCGACATCAACCTGACCGGGCCCTTCCTGTGCACTCAGGAAGCGATCCGGGTCATGAAGGACCAGGCGCCGCGCGGCGGCCGGATCATCAACAACGGCTCGATCTCGGCGCACGCGCCGCGCCCGAACTCGGCGCCCTACACGGCGACCAAGCACGCGATCACCGGCCTCACTAAATCCACCTCGCTCGACGGCCGCAAGTACGACATCGCCTGCGGCCAGATCGACATCGGCAACGCGGCCACCGAGATGGCGTCGCGAATGGCAAACGGCGTGCCGCAGGCCGACGGCCGCATCGCGCCCGAGCCGCTGATGGACGTGCGCCACGTGGCCCAGACGATCGTGCACATGGCCAGCCTGCCGCTCGAGTCGAACGTGCAGTTCGTGACCGTGATGGCCACCAAGATGCCCTTCGTGGGCCGCGGCTGAAGTCCGGCGGTAAACCTGCTGCGCGGCCCCGGCGCCGCGCTCTTCAGCCGAACATCTGGCCGCCGTCGACCGCGATCGTCTGGCCGGTCACCCAGCTCGCGAGGTCGCTGGCGAGGAACATCACCACGTTGGCGACCTCCTCGGGCCGCCCCATGCGGCCCGACGGGATGCCCTTCAGGATCCGATCGTAGAGCGCCGGGTTGTTGCGCTTCGCGTCGTCCCACACGCCGCCCGGGAACTCCACCGAGCCCGGCGCCACGCAGTTCACCCGCACGCCCTTGCTCGCCAGTGCCGCCGCCTGCGTCATCGTGTACTGGATCAGCGCGGCCTTGATCGCGCCGTAGGGCGGCGTGCGCACGCTCGGCGCCAGCCCCGAGATCGACGAGATGTGGACGATCGAGCCGCGCGAGCGCTCCAGGTGCGGCAGCGCGGTGCGCGAGGCGCGCACCGTGGCCAGCAGGTCGACGTCGATGCTCGCCGCCCAGCCCGCCTCGTCGTCGGAGCGCCCGAAGCCCGAGGCGTTGTTGACGAGCACGTCGATGCCGCCCAGCGCGTCGGCGGCAGCCTCGACCCAGTCGACGACCGCGCCGCCGTCGGACAGGTCGCAGACCGCTTCGTGGACCGTGCTGCCCAGGTTGCGAAGCTCGTCGGCGGTCTGGCGAAGCCGGCTCTCGCCGCGCGCGCAGATCGAGACGTGGGCCCCGGCCGCTGCGAATCCGAGGGCGATCGAGCGGCCGATGCCGCGGCTGCCGCCGGCGATCAGCACGCGCCGGCCGGTGAAAGAGATGTGCATCCTGGGTCTCCTCCTGCGTTTGTCCGTGGCTCTCTTGTTGCGGAAATCCGTGTCAGGCGCGCGAGCGGGGGAACGTGCCCGGTCGCGACTGTACCCGGCGGCGACCGGCGTTCGCTCAGGGCATGGAGAAGCCCCTGACCCGGGTCCACGAACGCAAGGGCCCCAAGGGGCTGCGGATCGTGTTCTCGGCCTGCAGGAACACGCCCAGGCGCTCCAGGTAGTACACGGTTGTCGAGACGCCGACCGGGATGCCCTTGTAGCGGCCCTCGCCCTCGCAGTCGATCCGGCGCGCCTCGCCCGGCAGCGCGGGATTCAGCGCGGCGGCGGGCTCGCGGGCGCCCGCCCGGCAGCGCTGTTCGAGCCTGCCGCCGTCGTCGCTCCAGTCGAGCCGGAAACCGGCGCCGTCGCGCAGCGGCAGCTGCAGGCCCTCGATCGACACCCCGAGCTCGCTTTCGCCCGGATGGACCGTCGCGAGCCCGCGCACGCTGAGCACGGTGCGCTCCCCGGAACCGACGGCAGGTGGCTGGGGGCTGTAGCTGCGCATCATCGGGCTCAGCCCGGACAGGCCGCCGGACGGCGAGCCGAGGAAACGCTCGGAGACCAGCTTCGGGTCGCGCAGCGGGCGCTTGGTCTCGAGCGTCCAGGCGAAACGCGGAACCGGGTCCACGCCCTCGCCGATCAGCCCTGCCCGGCGAAGCGCCTCGATCAGCGAAGGCGCCGGGAGCAGTTCGCCCGGAATCCGGGGCGATCGCGACTCGGGCGCCGCCCTTCCGCCGGCATCGGCGGCTTCGATCCGCGTGCCGGCATCGGCGGCCTCGACCCGCGCGCCGGCATCGGCGGCGACGGCCCGGACGCCGTCGTCGGCGACGGCGGAAGCCGTGACGCCGATCGCCAGGACCGCCGTGGCCAGGCGCCGGAACGAGGCGACGCTCACCGTGGCGACCGGCCCCTGGACGACAGCGCCTGCAGCCGCCGCTCGAGGCCGTCGAGCTGCGAAGCGAAGGCGTCGAGCGCCGAGCGGTCGACCAGCTGGCCGGACTCCACCGACAGGTAGCGGAGCAGGTTGGACTGCAGGCGATCGCCCGCATCGCGCAGCGCGCCGAAGGCGCCTTCGGCGGCGCCGACGATGCGTTGGGCGGCGACGTCGCCGGTCACGCGGCTCAGGTCTTCCGCGGCATCCCAGCGCAGGTGCTGGGCGAGCTCGCCGAGCGCGGCGGCGAGCATCACGTCGCCCTCTATGCGAAGGTGCCGGGACAGCTCGCGCGGGCCGCCCCGCGCAAAGTCGAAGGCGGCGTCTACCGACGGCCGCAGCATCATCGTGACGGCCGGCTCGGAGCCCTCGCCGCTCGCCGGCTGCAGCCTCCCGCCATCGGCGATCGCGGCGAGGATGCGCGGCTCAGGCAGGCCGGGCAGCGCAGGGAGATCGACGCCGATCAGCACTCGCCTGCCGGCGTGCATCGCCAGCCGGGCACGCGCCCACTCGTTCTGCTCGAGCAGGTGATCGAGCGCGGCGACGAGCGCCGCCGCGCCCTGCCGCGCCAGCCGCCCGGGCAGGCCCGCGGACCCGCCGGACGGGATTTCCATCAGCCCAGCTGGCGGATGCCGGCCAGCACCCACCCGCCGCCGGACACCGGCTTGGCCAGCACCCAGGCTTCGTCGAACGACTTTGCCTCGCCGCCCTCTTCCTCGCGGATCATGCCGGTGAAGCGGACGTTGGCCAGGTAGTCGGTCGCGGTCGTCTCGATGCCGAGCAGCTCCGCGTCGAGCGTGACCACGTCGGTGCGATTCGGCGAGGCGCCCCGCTCGTCGATGTCGAGCTTGAGCTCGGCGAACATCTCCGGCGAGGTGAACTCGCGAAGGTCGTTCAGGTCGCCGGCGTCGTTGGCCGCCTGCAGCCGCACGAACTGCACCTTGGCGGTGCGCAGGAAACCCTCGACGTCGAAGCCCGCAGGCACGCCGGGGATGCCGGCCGGGACCGCGGCCCCGGCAGCGGGCGCCGCTGCCGACGGCGAGCCGCCGCTCAGGTCGTTCATCGGCGAATAGCGAACCGAGTTGTCCTGGCCCGCGCCCGCGCCCTGGAAGGCCGGCTGCGGACCGCCCGCCTGGCGCCGCGCCGCGATCAGGCGGAAGGCGACCACCGCGGCGACCACCAGCAGCGCGATCAGCATGAACGAGGCGAGTTCCTCGCCGAAGCCCAGCCAGCTGGCCAGCGCGACCAGTCCGAGGCCGGCGGCCAAGCCAGCGATCGGACCCATCCAGCGGCTGCCGGTGGCGCCGGCGGCGGCGGCCGGACGCGCGGCCTGGGTCGGCGCGGCGGCCGGGGCAGTGGCCTCGCGCTGGGTCACGTTGGATTGGCGCCCGAAGGTCTTGCCGCCGCCGAGCCGCCTTGCCTCGGCATCCACGACCCAGGCCATCGACGCGAAGACCACCAGCGCGATGCCGAGCAGGCGCGAAAACGAGGATTTCATCTTTGTCCGTCTCCTGAAGGGAATAGTGGCGGGAACTGCGTCGCGCGAGGGCGGCCGAAATTACTACGGCTTCCAGCCCTCGTGCAGCGCGACCACGCCTGCAGTCAGATTGTAGTAGCGAACCCGGACCAGCCCGGCTTCCTGCATCATCGACTTCAGCGTTTCCTGGTCCGGGTGCATGCGGATCGACTCGGCCAGGTAGCGGTAGCTCTGCTCGTCGCCGGCCACCCTGGCGCCGAGCCTGGGCAGCACCTGGAACGAGTACAGGTCGTAGAGCGGCGCGAGCGGCTGCCAGACCTTCGAGAACTCGAGCACGTAGAGCCGCCCGCCCGGCCTGAGGACCCGCGTCATTTCGGAAAGCGCGAGGTCCTTGTGGGTCATGTTCCGGAGGCCGAAGGCCACCGAGACCCGGTCGAAATAGGCGTCGGGGAAAGGCAGTTTCTCGGCGTCGCACAGGACCGCCGGTTGCAGCAGGCCGTCGTCGACCATCCGGTCGCGACCGACCGACAGCATCGACGCGTTGATGTCGGTGAGCCAGACCTCGCCGGTCGGGCCGACGCGGCGGGCGAAGGCGCGGGCGAGGTCGCCGGTGCCGCCGGCCACGTCGAGCACCCTCATGCCCGGGCGCACGGCCGCCTGCGCGACCGTGAACGCCTTCCAGGCCCGGTGCAGACCGGCCGACATCAGGTCGTTCATCAGGTCGTAGCGACCCGCGACCGAGTGGAAGACCCCGGCCACCCGGGCGGCCTTGTCGGCCTCGTCGACGGTCTGGAAGCCGAAGTGCGTGGAGCGCTGGTCGCTCATCGGGAGGGTCCGCGCCGCCTCAGCGGGGACGGCTCACGGCGCGGGCGCCCTCGGGCGCATCGGCCGGGGCCGCCGCCTCGGCGCCCGCCGCTGCCGACCCGGCGGCGTGGCGGCTCTCGCCGGCCTTCTCGAGCCGATCGAGGTAGTCCTGCCACATCGCGTCGTGGTTCTCGCCGAGCCGGTACAGGTAGTCCCACGAGTAGATGCCGGTGGCGTGGCCGTCGCTGAATCGCGGCTGGATCGCGTAGTTGCCGACCGCCTCGACCGAGTCGATGCCGACCTCGGCCTTGCCGACCTGCAGCACTTCCTGCCCCGGCCCGTGCCCGCGCACCTCGGCCGACGGCGAGTACACGCGCAGGAACTCGAAGGGCAGGCGGAAGCCGCGCCCGTCGGCGTATTCGATCTCGAGAACGCGCGAAGCCTGGTGCACGACGATGCGCACCGGAATGTGCTGGGGATCCGGACCTGCCATGGCGATGAGGACGGGTGAAGCCACACTGGAATTCGAGCGGCCATGGTAGCCGAATTCGATGCGATGCCGGCCTCAGACCCTGTCGTCGACGGCGAAACCGATCCGCTCGTAGCCGGGGCCGCTCCCGATCGCCCGCGTGAAGCGGATCGGCACCTCGCGTTCGCCGTCTCGCAGCACGGCGCGCCCGCCCGGGGCGGCGAGCCCGGGCGCGGTGACCAGCTCGTCGCGCGCGCCGGCGCCGCCGCGAAGCAGCCAGGCGTCCTCGAAGAAGCGGGCCGATCCGAACCGGAGCCCGACCAGCGAGGCAGTGCCGGGCCAGGGCTCGACCGCCAGTCGGTGGGCCCGCAGCCGCGCGTAGGCGGGGTCGGGCAGCTGCTCGATCGCGGCGACCCGGCCCAGCAGCAGCGACGGCCACCCGGTCGCCTCCTCGACCTGCAAGGCGACGAGGCCGCCCGGTGGCGCGGGTGGCAGCATCGCCAGGCGCTCGATCTCGATCCGGCCGGGGCGCCTGGCCAGGCAACGCACCGGCTCCGCCCCGGCCAGCGGATCCGACTCGGGCGGGGCCGCGGTTTCCTGGTCGGTCGTCATCGACAGCCGGACGATCGTGTTCCGCTCCCATTGCCCGAACACGTAGGCGGCGCCGGCGCGCGGCCCGGATTCGCGCCGGTCGTTCGGCGCGCCGCCGGGCGCCGCCGGCGCATCGCGGCGCGGCAACCCGAAGCGCATCGAGATCCGGGGCGCGTCGGCGGCGTCGGCGCAGGCGCCGGAGTCAGCACGGGCGTCGGGGTCGGCATGGACGGCATCGCTCGCCGGCGCGCTGCCGTCGCTAGGCCAGTCGCGACCCGGGCCCCAGCAAGCCTGCAGCTCGGCCTTCAGGGCGGCCGGAACCGCGGCGCCTGCGGCATCGCCGCGCGCGGCTTCAAGCTGCCCGGCAAGCACTCCCGGCACACGATGCGAGTCCAGCCGCACGCTCCAGGCCGGCGTCAGCGCGACGATCGGGCCGAGCGGATTGGGCTTCGATGTGCCGGCGTCGACGCGGAATCCGAGCTGGCGGGAGACAGGTGCCGCCAGCCGCGCGACGAGCCGGATCTCGTCGCGCGAACGAGCCGGCAGGTCTGCCAGGCGCAGCAGCAACGGGTACGTGAACAGGGCGCGCGCGGTCACCGGCCGGAACGGCGGCAGCGGATCCGGGACAGCGAAGTCCAGCAGCCCGGCAGACCGCGCCCGGCGGCCGAGCACGCAGAGTTCGTTCCAGTCGGCTGCGAGCGGGTCGATGCGATGAACGAGCAGCGCGGCCAGCACGCGGGACTGCAGGTCCAGCGCCCTGAGCAGGGGCAGCGAGGCGGCAGGTAGCTCGGGGGCCGCGACAGGCAGCGTTCGGGCGCCCGCCGGCGCCGCCTTGGCGTCGGCGTCGCCCGGCACTTGCCTCGCCTCCCGGCCCATCCGCGAGTCGGCGAGCCGGTACAGCGTGCGCAGCGCCCTGAGCGCGCTGGTCGCGTCGGTGAACAGGCGCCAGGCCTCGGCGCCGTAGGGCATCTGCCGCACCTCGACCCGCTCGAGCGTCGCGTCGACGGCCGGCAGCAGGGCCGACCTCAGCGTCTCGAGCTGCGCGGCGAGCACCTCTGGGGGCACCGCCGACCGGCCCAGCCGGGCCAGCAGGCCGACGATCGCCGCGATCCGCTCCGGCACGTCCGAAGGCAGGCCGGCGGGGCGCCGCGCGCCGGTGTCCGGATCGTTCGCGTCCGTCGAATCGATGACCTCGATGCTGCTCATCGTGCGAACCGGTGATGCCCCGGGTAATGCTTGCCGGCAAGTGCGCGGCGGCTTCCCGGAAAGTGTGCGGCGGGCCCGGCACGAATGCGCCGCGCCAGTCGCAATCGGGCGACGCCCGGCGCCGGCGGCCCGACGAGCGGCGCCGGTCAGGCCCGAGCGGCGAGTCGCCGAAGCAGCGCGGCCCGGTAATCCTGGAGGCGCGCCGAGACTGCGGCGGCGCGCGACCGGACCGCGTCGTCCCGCCCCTGCGCGGCGGTGCCCCAGACCGGCTCCGGGAAATGGCGGTCGTCGCGCCAGCGGGGGACCACGTGCCAGTGCAGGTGGGGAACCATGTTGCCGAAACTGGCCAGGTTGACCTTGTCCGGCGCGAACACCTCGCGCTGGGCCGCCTCGACCTGCCAGACCGCGCGCATGATCGCCGCGCGCTCGTCGTCGGCGAGATCGGTCATCTCGGCGACGTGAGCCTGCCAGACGACGCGCGTGAACGCAGGATAGTCGGCGTCGCCGGCCAGGATCACACGCAACCGGGCGTCGCGCCACACGAGCTCGCCACCATCGCCGGCGCAGAGCGGGCAGCCCGCCGCCGGCACGACCGGGTCAGAACTTCGTGTAGCCGCCATCGATCAGCACCTGTTCGCCGGTCATGTACGACGAGGCGTCGCTCATCAGGTAGACCGCGATGCCGCCGAAATCCTCGGCCGTGCCCCAGCGGCGCGCCGGGATCCGCGGCAGCACCGCCGCCGCGAAGCGCTCGTTCGCGATCGAGCCGGCGGTCATGTCGCTCTCGATCCAGCCGGGCAGGATCGAGTTGACCCGGATCCGGTAGCGGGCCAGCTCGACGGCCAGCGCGCGCACATAAGAAGCCACCGCCCCCTTCGACGCGCCGTAGTGGCTGTTGCGGGCGGCGCCCTCGACGGCCGCGGTGCTCGCGGTGGCGACCAGCACGCCGCCATCCCCGCGATCGACCATGTGCCGGGCCGCCGCGCGGAACGTGAAGAACACGCCGTCGACGTTGACCCGCATCACGCGCCGGAACTCCTCGTGGCTCATCTCGACCAGCGGGGTCGGCTTGCCGATCACGCCCGCGTTCGCGAAGCAGGCATCGACGTGGCCGAGCCGGTGCACCGATTCGGCGAAGGCCTCGTCGACCTGGCGTTCATCGCCGACGTCGCAGACGATCGCCTCGACCCGGCCGCCCTCGGCCGCCAGCGCCTCGCGCGCTCGCTCGGTCTTCTCGGAGTTCGAGCCCCAGATCGCGACCCGCGCGCCCGCCGCCAGCAGGCCGCGCGCCATGCCGAGTCCGATGCCGCCGTTGCCGCCGGTGACGACCGCGGTGCGGCCGCTCAGGTCGAATGCCTTGTACACGTTCGTCCCCTCACTCTGGTGGTCGTGGTCGCGGTCAGACGAGCACCCGCTCGATGCCGCCGTCGTTGGCCCGCGCCACGAACTCGGGCAGCCACTGCTCGCCGAGCAGGTGCCGCGCGAGCTCCACGACGATGTAGTCGGCGTCGACGCCGGTCTCGTCGGTGTAGCGCGACAGGCCCTGCAGGCACGACGGGCAGGAGGTCAGCACCTTGACCGGGCCGTCGAAGCCGCCCGCCCCGGGCGCGCCGGCGGCGGCGCCCGCCCGCGCCGCGTTCACCGGGATCGCGCGCAGGGCCTCGACACCCTTGCGCATCTCCTCGGCCTTGCGGAAGCGCACCTGCGTGCTGATGTCGGGGCGCGTGACCGCCAGCGTGCCGGACTCGCCGCAGCAGCGGTCGTTCTTCTCGACGTGGCCGTTCAGGCTCTCGTCGATCAGCGCGTTGACCACCTTGAGCGGCTGGTAGCTCTTGATCGGGCTGTGGCAGGGGTCGTGGTACATGTAGCGCGCGCCGGTCACGCCCTCGAGCTTCACGCCCTTCTCCATCAGGAACTCGTGGATGTCGACGATCCGGCAGCCGGGGAAGATCTTCTCGAACTCGTAGCCCTGCAACTGGTCGTAGCAGGTGCCGCAGCTGACGACCACGGTGCGGATGTCGAGGTAGTTCAGCGTGTTGGCCACGCGGTGGAACAGCACCCGGTTGTCGGTGATGATCTTCTCGGCCTTGTCGAACTGGCCCGAGCCGCGCTGCGGATAGCCGCAGCACAGGTAGCCCGGCGGCAGCACGGTCTGCACGCCCACGTGCCAGAGCATCGCCTGAGTGGCCAGCCCGACCTGCGAGAACAGGCGCTCGGAGCCGCAGCCGGGGAAGTAGAACACCGCCTCGCTGTCGATCGAAGTGGCCTTCGGGTCGCGGATGATCGGCACGTAGCGGCTGTCCTCGATGTCGAGCAGCGCCCGCGCCGTCTTCTTCGGCAGGTTGCCCGGCATCTTCCGGTTCACGAAGTGGATCACCTGCTCGCGAACCGGCGGCTTGCCGACCGTGGACGGCGGCTTCGCGGCCTGCTCGCGCCCGAACTTCTTGAGCAGGTCGCTCGCGAAGCGCTGCGCCTTGTAGCCGACGCCGACCATCGCCGCGCGCGTGGCCTTGATCGTGTCCGGGTCTGTCGCGTTCAGGAAGAACATCGCCGCCGCGCTGCCGGGGTTGAACTTCTTCTTCCCCATCTTGCGAAGCAGGTTGCGCATGTTCATCGACACGTCGCCGAAGTCGATGTCCACCGGGCAGGGCGTCGCGCACTTGTGGCAGACGGTGCAGTGGTCGGCCACGTCGGAGAACTCGTCCCAGTGCCGGATCGACACGCCGCGCCGGGTCTGCTCCTCGTACAGGAAGGCCTCGACCAGCAGCGAGGTCGCGAGGATCTTGTTGCGCGGCGAATAGAGCAGGTTCGCGCGCGGCACGTGCGTGGCGCAGACCGGCTTGCACTTGCCGCAGCGCAGGCAGTCCTTGACCGAGTCGGCGATCGAGCCGATGTCCGACTGCTGCATGATCAGCGACTCGACGCCCATCAGGCCGAAGCTCGGCGTGTAGGCGTTTCGCAGGTCGCCGGGGATCTCCGGGTCGTCGAGCAGCTTGCCGCGGTTGAAGCGGCCGGTCGGGTCGATGCGGCGCTTCCAGGCGCGGAAGTCCGCGAGCTCCTCGTCGGTCAGGAACTCGAGCTTGGTGATGCCGATGCCGTGCTCGCCCGAGATCACGCCGCCCAGCGAACGGGCCAGCCTCATGATGCGCGCAACCGCCGACTCGGCCTCCTTCAGCATCTCGTAGTCGTCGGAATTGACCGGGATGTTGGTGTGCACGTTGCCGTCGCCGGCATGCATGTGCAGCGCGACCCACACCCGGCCGCGCAGCACCCGCTGCTGCGTGGCCTCGACCGCCTCGAGCACCGGCGAGAAGGCCAGCCCCGAGAAGATCTGGCGCAGCGGCTCGCGCACCTCGATCTTCCACGACACCCGGATCGTGCGGTCCTGCAGCAGGTGGAAGAGCAGCGCCTGCGGCTGCTCTTCCAGGCGCACGTCCAGCTTGTCGCGCAGGTGGCCGAGGCCGACGCCTGCCAGCGCCTCGCGCAGCGGGGCGAGCGGGCCGTCGATGTTGTCGAGCAGCCAGCGCCAGCGCTCGCGGGTCGCGGCCAGCAGCTCGCGCGACTGGCGGCGACGGTCGGCGAGCAGCTCGTCGGCCGACAGCCTTTCCAGGTCGACGTCGTCGGGCTTGCCGAGCGACAGCGGCCCGGCGAGCAGCTCGTCGAGCGCGTCGAGCACCTTCAGCTTGTTGCGGATCGACAGCTCGATGTTGATCCGCTCGATGCCGTCGGTGTACTCGCCCATCCGCTCGAGCGGGATGACGACGTCCTCGTTGATCTTGAACGCGTTCGTGTGGCGCGCGATCGCGGCGGTGCGCGCGCGGTCGAGCCAGAAGGTCTTGCGCGCATCGGGCGACACCGCGACGAAGCCCTCGCCGGACCGGCCGTTGGCCATCCGCACGACCTCGGAGGTGGCCTTGGCCACGCCCTCGTCGTCGTCGCCGACGATGTCGCCGATCAGCACCATCTTGGGCAGGCCGCCGCGACGCGACTTGGTGGTGTAGCCGACCGCCCTCAGGTAGCGCTCGTCGAGGTGCTCGAGGCCGGCGAGGGTCGCGCCGTGCGGCCGCCGGTCCAGGTAGTTCTTGATCTCGACGATCGAAGGCACCGCGTCCTTCGGCTGGCCGAAGAACTCGAGGCAGACGGTGCGCACGTGCTTCGGCATCCGGTGCAGCACCCAGCGCGCCGACGTGATCAGGCCGTCGCAGCCCTCCTTCTGAACGCCGGGCAGGCCGGCCAGGAACTTGTCGGTGACGTCCTTGCCCAGGCCCACCTTGCGGAAGCGCCGGCCGTCGACGTCGAGCCGCTCGCGCCGGATCGGCTCGCCGCGCATGGCGCCGTCGGCCCCCAGCTGCGCGGGCGCATACCAGGCAAGCTCGAAGCTCGCCACGGCCACGTCGTGGATCTTGCCGAGGTTGTGGCCGACGCGGGTGACCTCGAGCCAGTTGCCGTCGGGGTCGACCATCCGCCACCAGGCGAGGTTGTCGAGCGCGGTGCCCCACAGCACCGCCTTCTTGCCGCCGGCATTCATCGCGACGTTGCCGCCCACGCAGGAAGCTTCCAGCGAGGTCGGGTCGACCGCGAACACCAGGCCGGCACGCTCGGCAGCCTCGGTGACCCGCTTGGTGACGACGCCCGCCTCGGACAGGATGGTCGGCACCTCGCGATCGAGGCCCGGCAGGCGCAGCATCTCGACCGGCCCGAGCTTCTCGAGCTTCTCGGTGTTGATGACCGCCGACATCGGCGTGAGCGGCACCGCGCCGCCGGTGTAGCCGGTGCCGCCGCCGCGCGGGATGATCGTGAGCCCGAGCTCGATGCAGCCGGCGACCAGCCCGGCGATCTCGGCCTCGGTGTCGGGGGTGAGCACGACGAACGGGTACTCGACCCGCCAGTCGGTCGCGTCGGTGACGTGCGACACGCGGCTCAACGCGTCGAAGCGGACGTTGTCGCGCGCGGTGCATTTCGCCAGCCGGCGCTGCGCGCGCTGCCGCAGCGCGCCCGCCTCGTCGAACTCGCGCTCGAAGCGGGCCACCGCATCGCGGGCGAGCTCCAGCAGGCGGGCCACCCGCGCGCTGCGGCTGGCGACCGCGTCGGCCGCCGGATCGGCGCCCCCCTGCGCTGCCCGGCCCGTCAGGTCCACGACCCGCCGCCGGTCGACCTCGCCGAGCCGGTGGTGCAGCGCCTCGACCAGCTGGCGGCGGCGCTTCGGGTCGTCGAGCAGGTCGTCCTGCAGGTACGGGTTGCGCCGGACCACCCAGATGTCGCCGAGCACCTCGTAGAGCATCTTCGCCGAGCGGCCGGTGCGCCGCTCGGTGCGCAGCTCCTCGACGATCGCCCAAGCCTCGGCGCCGAGCAGCCTGAGCACGATCTCGCGGTCGGAGAACGAGGTGTAGTTGTACGGGATCTCGCGCAGGCGGACGGGCGCGTCGGCCTGCGGTTCGAGGACCTGGAGTGGGGTAGGTGCGTTCATTGCACCGGATTTTATCGGTCCCGGCCGCTCCCGGTCAGCGAACCAGCCCGCCGAGCGCCCGCCACCAGGCGTCGGGCACCCCCATCAGGATCGCGGTCATGATCGCGTAGCGCAGTGCCTTCCCCAGCGCCATCCAGAACACGCTTCGCCAGAAAGGCAGCTTCAGCCAGCCCGCCACCGCGCACAGCGGGTCGCCGACGGCGGGAAGCCACGAGAAGAACAGGGCTTTCGGGCCGAGACGCTCGAACCAGCCGAGGTAGCGGGTGCGCTTGCCCTTCGCCACGGCTTCGTGCGCGCCGTAGCCGAGCCAGTAGTCGAGCACGCCGCCCAGCGTGTTGCCGGCCGTCGCCACCGCCACCGCGACCCAGAACTGGTCCGGATTGAGCTTGACGAAGCCGAAGACCACCGGCTCGGAACCCATCGGCAGCAGCGTGGCCGACACGAAGGCGACCACGAAGATCGTCGACAGGCCGGCCTCGGGCAGCGAGAACCAGCGGATCAGCGCGTCGGCGAGGGCGTCCATGGGCGCGCAAGTCTATCCGAGCCGCCGGCGCGACGGTGCGGCGGCCCGGTAAAATGGCGGGTTCGCCGTCGAAAAACCCGTCCATGCCCATCGACTACCTGAAACGGATCCTCACCGCCCGCGTCTACGAGGTGGCCGAGGAGACCCCGCTCGAACTCGCCGACAACCTGAGCGAGCGGCTGGGCAACCGGGTGCTGCTCAAGCGCGAGGACATGCAACCGGTGTTCTCGTTCAAGCTGCGCGGCGCCTACAACCGGATGGCCAACCTGCCTGCCGAGCAGCTCGGCCGCGGCGTGATCGCGGCCTCGGCCGGCAACCACGCCCAGGGCGTCGCGCTGTCGGCGCGCAAGCTCGGCTGCCGCGCGGTCATCGTGATGCCGGTCACCACGCCGCAGGTCAAGATCGACGCGGTCCGGGCGCTCGGCGGCGAGGTCGTGCTGCACGGCGACTCGTACAGCGACGCCGCCGCGCACGCGCAGGCGCTGCAGGCCGAGCACGGCCTCACCTTCGTCCACCCCTTCGACGATCCCGACGTGATCGCCGGCCAGGGCACGATCGCGATGGAGATCCTGCGCCAGAACACCGGCCCGATCGACGCGATCTTCGTCGCGATCGGCGGCGGCGGCCTGATCTCGGGGGTCGCCGCCTACGTCAAGCAGATCCGCCCCGAGATCCGGGTGATCGGGGTGCAGACGACCGACTCCGACGCGATGGCGCGCTCGCTGAAGGCGGGCCGGCGGGTCGAGCTGCACGACGTCGGCCTCTTTTCCGACGGCACCGCGGTCAAGAAGGTGGGCGAGGAAACCTTCCGCTTGTGCCGCCAGCTGGTCGACGAGATCGTGCTGGTCGACACCGACGCGATCTGCGCGGCGATCAAGGACGTCTTCCAGGACACCCGCTCGATCCTCGAGCCGGCCGGCGCGCTGGCGATCGCCGGCCTGAAGGCCTGGGCCGCGCGCGAGGGCGTGCGCGATCGCACGCTGGTGGCGATCGCCTGCGGCGCGAACATGAACTTCGACCGCCTGCGCTTCGTGTCCGAGCGCGCAGAGATCGGCGAGCAGCGCGAGGCGGTGTTCGCGGTCACGATCCCCGAGGAGCGCGGCAGCTTCCGGCGCTTCTGCGAGCTGGTCGGCCCGCGCAGCGTCACCGAGTTCAACTACCGGATCGCGGATTCGGCGCGGGCGCACGTCTTCGTCGGCATCCAGATCTCTCAGCCCGGCGAGGCCACCCGCATCGCCGAGGCCTTCGTGGCGGCCGGCTTCCCGACGCTCGACCTGACCGACGACGAGCTCGCCAAGCTGCACCTGCGGCACATGGTCGGCGGGCATTCGGCGCTCGCGAAGAACGAGCTTCTCTACAGCTTCGAGTTCCCGGAGCGTCCCGGCGCGCTGATGCGCTTCCTGTCGAGCATGAGCCCGAACTGGAACATTTCGCTGTTCCACTACCGCAATCACGGCGCCGACTACAGCCAGATCCTTGTCGGCATCCAGGTGCCGAGCGGCGAGAAGCGCATGTTCCGCGAGTTCCTGGCCACGCTCGGCTACCCGCACCGCGAGGAGACGCAGCACCCTGCCTACCGGCTCTTTCTCGGCGCCCACGCGGTGTCCGATCCGGCTTCGACAGGCGTTGCGCGAAGCTGACGCCTGTCGAAAGGCTGACGGCGATCAAGCGAGCGTCCCGCAAATCTCATAGAATTCAACGCGTTATGTACCTGCTGACCCTCGGACTGAACCACCAGACCGCGCCGCTCGCGCTGCGCGAGAAGGTGTCGTTCCCGGGCGACGCGCTGCGCGCGGCGATCGCCGACCTGCGCGCGCGCCTGTCGCCGGTGGTGGCCGAGTCGGCGATCCTGTCCACCTGCAACCGCACCGAGATCTACTGCGCCACGCCGGCCCCCGGCGACGCTCGCGACGCGATCACCCACTGGCTGGGCGGCGAGCGGCGCGTCGATCCGCAGCCGCTGCAGAACCACCTGTATTCGCTGCCCGACGGCCAGGCGGTCCGGCACGCGTTCCGCGTGGCGGCCGGCCTCGATTCCATGGTGCTCGGCGAGCCGCAGATCCTCGGGCAGATGAAGGACGCGGCGCGCGCCGCGCAACAGGCCGGCGCGCTCGGCACCCATCTGCACCAGCTGTTCCAGCGCTCGTTCGCGGTGGCCAAGGAGATCCGCAGCACCACGGCGATCGGCTCGCAGTCCGTGTCGATGGCGGCCGCGTCGGTGCGGCTCGCCCGGCGCATCTTCGAGGACCTGCGCGAGACCCGCGTGCTGTTCGTCGGCGCCGGCGAGATGATCGAGCTGTGCGCCACGCACTTCGCCGCGCAGCACCCGAAGCAGATGGTCGTCGCGAACCGCACGGCCGAGCGCGCGCAGAAGCTCGCCCAGCGATTCGGCGCGGCCACGATGCGCCTGGCCGAGCTGAGCGACCGTCTCGACGAGTTCGACATCGTCGTGTCCTGTACGGCCAGCTCGCTGCCGATCATCGGGCTGGGCATGGTCGAGCGCGCCACGCGGGCGCGCCGTCGCCGGCCGATCTTCATGGTCGACCTGGCGGTGCCGCGCGACATCGAGCCCGAGGTCTCCCGGCTCGACGACGTGTTCCTGTACACGGTCGACGACCTCGGGCGCCAGGTGGCTGCCGGCCAGGAGAACCGCCGCGCCGCGGTCGCCCAGGCCGAGGCGATCATCGAGACCCGGGTCAGCGCCTTCATGCAGTGGCTGTCCGCCCGCGAGGCCGTGCCGGCCATCCGCTCGCTGCACGACCGGGCCGACGCTTTGCGCAGGATCGAGCTCGATCGCGCGCGCCGGGCGCTGGCGGCCGGCGACGACCCGGCGCAGGTGCTCGAGGCGCTCGCGCACGGCCTGACCGGCAAGTTCCTGCACGGCCCGACCACGCTGCTGCACGGTCCCGCCGAACAGCGCGAGAAGCTGCTGCCGCTGCTCGAGCACCTGCTGCCCGACCGTGCGGCCGGCGCCGAGCTCGGGCATCGCACCGACGACTCGCCGGCTCGCCCCGACGACGACCCGCCGCTCGCGCAAGCGCACTGATGCGGGCGTCGATGCTGGCCAGGCTCGAGCAGCTCGAGCACCGCCTGGCCGAACTCGAGCGCCTCCTCGCCAGCGAGGAGGCGGCGCGGGACATGGCCACGTTCCGGCGGCTGAACCGCGAGCACGTCGAACTGTCCGACCTTGTCGCCCACTTCGTGGCCTGGAAGCAGGCCGGTCGCGACCTCGACACCGCGGAGCAGATGCGGGCCGACCCGGCGATGCGCGCCTTCGCCGACGAGGAGATCGCCGCCGCGCAGGCAAGGCTCGCCGACGAGGAGGCAGCGCTGCAGCGCCTGCTGCTGCCGAAGGACCCCGACGACGAGCGCAGCGTGATCCTCGAGATCCGGGCCGGCACCGGCGGCGACGAGAGCGCGCTGTTCGCGGGCGACCTGCTGCGCATGTACCTGCGCTACGCCGAGCGCCAGCGCTGGCAGACCGAGATCCTGTCCGAGAGCCCGTCCGAGCTCGGCGGATTCAAGGAGGCGATCGTGCGGATCGCCGGCGAGGCGGTCTACTCGCGATTGAAGTTCGAATCGGGCGGGCACCGCGTGCAGCGGGTGCCAGAGACCGAGGCGCAGGGGCGCATCCACACCTCTGCCTGCACCGTGGCCGTGATGGCCGAACCCGACGAGGTCGGCGACGTCGACATCGACCCGGACGAGCTTCGCATCGACGTGTTCCGCGCCTCGGGCGCGGGCGGCCAGCACGTGAACCGGACCGAGTCCGCGGTCCGGATCACCCACCTGCCGACCGGCATCGTCGTCGAGTGCCAGGACGACCGCTCGCAGCACCGCAACAAGGATCGCGCGATGCGGGTGCTGGCGGCGCGGCTCAAGGACCAGCGCCAGCGCGAGCAGCACGCGAAGGAGGCGGCGACTCGCCGCTCCCTGATCGGCTCGGGCGACCGCTCCGAGCGGATCCGCACCTACAATTTCCCGCAGGGCCGGGTCACCGACCACCGGATCAACCTGACCCTGTACAAGCTCCAGCAGGTCCTCGACGGCGACCTCGACGAGCTGGTCGGCGCGCTGGTCGCCGAGAACCAGGCGCGGCTGCTCGCCGAGCTCGCCGAGGCCGAGTCTTGAGCGGATCCGGGAGCTGCCCCGGCGGCGACCGTCACCCCGGCGCCGAGGGCGGCCCGGATCCTTCGTCGCGCGCCGCGAGCTTCGACGCCCTGCTGGCGGCCAGCGGCCTGCCCAGGCTCGAGGCCCGCGCGCTGCTCGAGCATGCCTGCGGGCGCGGCCGCAGCTGGCTGATCGCGCACGGTGAAGAAGCCGCACCGCCGGACGCTGCGGCTCGCTTCGCGACACTCGCGCAGCGCCGCCGCGCCGGCGAGCCGCTCGCCTACCTGACCGGCTTTCGCGAGTTCCACGGCCTGCGGCTGCGGGTCTCGCCGGCGGTGCTGATCCCGCGTGCCGACACCGAACTGCTGGTGGAACTGGCGATCCGGCTGGCGCCGCCCGGGGCGCGCTTGCTCGACCTGGGCACCGGCAGCGGCGCGATCGCGGTCGCGGTCGCGGCGGCGCGACCGGACCTCCGGGTGAGCGCCAGCGATCTCTCCGAAGCGGCGCTCGCGATCGCGGCCGCCAACGAAGCCGCCGTCCTGCCCGCGGGCCGCGCGGGCGGCGCGATCCGCTGGATGGCCGGCAACTGGTGGGCGGCCCTGCCGGCGGACGAGCCCCGCTTCGAGCTGATCGTGTCGAACCCGCCCTACATTGCCGCGGGCGACCCGCACCTCGCCCGCGGCGACCTGCCGCACGAGCCCGCGCAGGCGCTCGCCAGCGGGCCCGACGGCCTCGACGCACTGCGCGAAATCGCCGCCGGCGCGTCAGCGCGGCTCCTGCCCGGTGGATGGCTGCTCGTAGAGCACGGCTTCGACCAGGGCGCCGCGGTCCGCGCGCTGTTCGAGGCTGCCGGATTGCGCGAAGTGGCCACGCACCGCGACGCCGAAGGCCGGGAACGGGTCACCGCGGGCCGCAGGCCTGGCGGCTAGCGCGGCGGCCGGCTAGCGTTGCCGCGAGCCGGCCGCCCGGAAATCCCATGCGCCCGACACTGGATCGCGGCGTCGCTTAAAATGCAGAGCTCACCTTGCCTCGTAGGGCACCATGGAAGCGAAAGAGTTCATTGCCAAGACCGTCACCGAGAACCCGGTGGTCCTGTTCATGAAGGGCACGGCCCAGTTCCCGCAATGCGGCTTCTCGGGCCGCGCGGTGCAGATCCTGAAGGCCTGCGGCGTGAAGAACCTGGTCACCGTCAACGTGCTCGACGACGACGAGGTCCGCCAGGGCATCAAGGACTACTCGAGCTGGCCGACCATCCCCCAGCTCTACATCAACGGCGAGTTCGTCGGCGGCGCCGACATCATGTACGAGATGTACCAGTCGGGCGAGCTCCAGAAGCTGATTCCCCAGCAAGCGGTCGCCTGACTGCCGCGGCGCGCGGCGCGCGCTTCGGCAAGCACGCCCGCAGGCGCCCGGCCTCCGGCGCGCCTCTTCGAACGCCGCCCCCGCAAGGGGCGGCGTTGTCGTTGGTGCGCGCGCCTGATGCGCTGCGGCCGTCGGCTAGAATGCGGCCCATGAACCCTCGGCGCCTGATCGTCGCGATCACCGGAGCGAGCGGCGCCGTCTACGGCGTTCGCCTGCTCGAGTTGCTGCGAGGCTGCGACGTCGAGACCCACCTGGTCGTGTCGCCGGCCGGCTGGCTCACGATCGAGCAGGAGCTGCAGCGGCCGCGCCGCGAGATCGAGTCGCTGGCCGACGTCGCCCACGGCGCGCGCGAGATCGGCGCGACGATCGCCTCGGGCTCCTTCGAGACCCTCGGCATGATCGTGGCGCCCTGCTCGATGAAGACGCTCGCCGGCGTTGCGCTGGGCATGGCGGACAGCCTGGTGACCCGCGCCGCCGACGTCTGCCTGAAGGAGCGCCGCCGCCTCGTGCTGATGGTCCGCGAAACCCCGCTGAACCTCGCGCACCTGCGCAACATGACCGCGGTCACCGAGATGGGCGCGATCGTGTTCCCGCCCGTCCCCGCCTTCTACCACCGGCCTGCAACGATCGCCGAACTGGTCGAGCACAGCTGCGCCCGCGCGCTGGCCCTGTTCGGCCTGCGGGTCGACGGCATGCCCGAATGGCCGGGCATGCGCGGCCAGAACCGTGAAACCTGAGGAGTCCCGAAGACATGAAACTGCTGGTTGCCACCGACGGCTCGGATAACGCGCTGCGCGCGGTCCGGTACGCGATCGACCTGCTCGGCCGGCTCTCCGAGCCGGGCTCGATCACGCTGATCAGCGTGCACGACGACGTGGCGCTGCGGCATGCGCGCCGCTTCGTCGGCAAGGAAGCGGTCGACGAATACCTGCGCGAGCTCAGCGACGCCGACCTGACCGAAGCGCGCAAGGTGCTCGACGAGGCCGAGGTCAGGCACGACAACATCATCCGCACCGGTCACGTGGCCACCGAGATCGCCGACGCGGGCTCCACCGGCGGATTCGACATGATCGTGCTCGGCTCCAAGGGCCGCAGCGCGCTGAAGGACCTGGTGATCGGCTCGGTGGCCAAGCGGGTGATCGAGCTCTCGAAGGTGCCGGTGCTGCTGGTTCGCTGAGCGAGCCCCCGCGCCCGCAACAGACAACGGAGGCGCGCGATGGGAATCCTCGTCGGCTGGGCGATCAACGCGGCCAGCCTGCTGCTGCTGGCCTGGCTGATCCCCGCGGTGCAGGTCGCGGGCTTCGGCACCGCGCTGGTCGTGGCGCTCGTGCTCGGGCTGCTCAACACGGTGATCAGGCCGGTGCTGATCGTGCTGACGCTGCCGGTGAACCTGCTCACGCTGGGCCTGTTCACCTTCGTGATCAACGGCTTCCTGTTCTGGTTAGCCGCGCGCATCCTGGAGGGATTCGCGGTCGCCGGCTTCGGCTGGGCGGTGCTCGCCGCCTTCGTGTACAGCCTGATCAGCTGGGCGGTCAGCGCGGCGCTGTTCGGCCGGCGCGGCTGAGGCCGGCAGCGCGAAGCTCGGCGGCACCGGCCTCGACCCACGGGGCCAGCGCGTCGAGCAGGCGTCCGACCGCGCGCCCGGCCGCCTGCGCCGCGCCGGCCGCATCCGCGCTCGCCACCGCTTCGTCGACCGCAAAGCGGCGCGAGGCCAACGGACGGCGCGCCCGCCAGTCGACCAGCTGCGCGGCCATTTCCAGCCTCAGCGTCCCGCTCCCGTCGTCCAGGTCGTGGTACAGCGACTCGAGCGTCAGCGACAGCAGCAGGTCGGTCGCGGTGCCCGCCTCGGCGAGCGAGACGTCGCGAAAGCCGCCGCGCGCGGCCAGCCTGCGCTGCGCGAGCCTCGCGATCCGCCCGGCGGGCCGTTCGGTCCAGCTCGCGTACTGGTAGGGCGCCCGCATGCCGGCCGCGCGGCCGTAGAGCAGGGCCGTTCCCTCGTAGAGCGCTCCGGCCGCCGTGCCCTCGACCAGCAGCGACAGCGCCTGGCGCGCCGGATCGGGCCGGGCCGCGCCGGGCGCCCCGGCGCCGGCGTCCTCCAGCTCCCACCAGGCATGCGCCGGCCGCGACCCGCCGATGCAACCGGACAAGCCGGGCCCCGCCAGCGCAGACAGGGCCGCCACGGGCAGGGCGCGAACCAGCGAGCGCCGGCGCGGGGCAGCCGGCGCGGATGCGCTTGCGGCGGTCGGCGCCGATGCGCCAGCTGCGGCCGGCCCCGAAGCGGCCGTGGCGGCGATTCGACGCTTCATCGTTTGCCCTCCCCCGGCCCGAGTTGCTGCTGCGACGGCCCGAGGATCGCTGCGGCCGGATCGCCCAGGCGCTCGGCGGCCCGCGCCAGCGACTCGGCGCTGCCGCGCAGCTCGCGCGCGGTCACCCTGAGCTCCATCGCGCCCGCATCGGTGGCGGTCTCGAGCCGCTGCACCACGGCGGCCGACTCGCGCTCGAGCGCACGGGCCGCGGCGGACAGGTCTGCCAGCACCGACTTCGTCTGGGCGGTCAGCGGGTCGATCTGCGCGCTGGCCGAGGCGACTGCCGCGGAGACCTCCCGCCCGGACTGCTCGAGGGCGCGCGCGGTGTCCCGGAAGGCCACCGCCGTGTCGCGAAAGGCGGCGGTCGCCTGCTGGACGCCGTCGGCGACGCCGTCGAGGCGGGCGAGCCGCTTGTCCAGTCCGGCGATCAGGTCCCGCGCCGCCACCACCGTCTGCATCACCGTTTCGCGGTTCTCCGCGCTGAGCAGCTTGTCGAGGTTGCCGAGCGCCGATTCGCCGGTGGCCGCGAGCTCGCCCAGCGCATCGGCGATCCGGCTGAGGCCGGAGGTGCCCTCCGGGATCACCGGGTGCTCCTCGCCCGGCAGGACCTGCACGAGTTCGGGGCCGGGCGTGCCCGGCGTGACCAGGTCGATCCGCGCGAGCCCGGTGACCAGGTTGCGCGTGACCACCGCGGTGGTGTTCTGGCTGACCGGCGTGTCGCGGCTCACCCGGATCGTCACGTCGACGCGATTGATGTTCTGCGGCGACAGCGCGTAGGACTGCACCCTGCCCACCTTGACGCCGCGCATGTTCACGTCGCTGCCGAGCTGCAGCCCGTCGAGCGACTGCTTCTCGAAGTGGATCGTGTAGAAGCGGTAGTCGCTGCCGCCCTCGCCCGACAGCCAGACCAGCGCGGCGACCAGCATCGCCGCGATCGCGAGCACCGCGGCGCCGACCAGCGTGTATCGGGCTTCCGGTTCCATCCTCAGCGTCCGTCGGATTCTTCCCCAGCCGGCATCTTACGGCTGGAGAAGTATTCGCGTATCCAGGGGTCGTCGCTCGCGCTCACCTCCTCGAGCGTGCCGTCGCCCGCGACCCGGCCGCCGCCCAGCACGACGATCCGGCGGGCGATCGTGGTGAGCGTGTCCAGGTCGTGGGTGACCACGACCACGGTGATGCCGAGATCCTCGCACAGCGACTCGAGCAGCCGGTCGAACGCGCGCGCGGTGATCGGGTCCAGGCCCGAGGTCGGCTCGTCGAGGAACAGCACCTCGGGCTCGAGCGCGAGCGCGCGGGCGATCGCCGCGCGCTTGCGCATGCCGCCCGACAGCTGCGAGGGCATCTTCGCGCCGGCGTCCGGCGGCAGGCCGGCCTGCGCGAGCCGCAGCGCGACCAGCGGCTCGATCATCGATTCGGGCACCAGGCCGGACTCGCGAAGCGGCACCGCCACGTTGGCTGCCACGGTCAGCGAAGAGAAGAGCGCGCCGTCCTGGAACATCATGCCGAATCGCCGCCGCACCGCCGCGAGCTCCGGCTCGGAGGCCTGCCAGACGTCGACGCCGAGCAGGCGAACCGAGCCCGCGTCTGGCCTGTGCAGGCCGACGATCTCGCGCAAGAGCACCGACTTGCCGGTGCCGCTGCCGCCGATGATCGCCACCAGCTCGCCGGCGCCGATCGACAGGTCGAGCCCGTCGTGCACGACCTGCCTCCCGAACCGGGTCCCGATGCCGCGAAGCTCGATGACCGGCGCGGCGCTCACAGCCCCATCTCCTGCAGCACCACCGCGAACAGCGCGTCGATCAGGATCACGCCGACGATCGACTGCACGACCGTCGAGGTCGTATTGATGCCGATCGTGCGGGTGTCGCGCGGGCCGGTCATGCCCATCCGGCAGCCGATGACCGCGATCAGCAGCGCGAACACCGGCGCCTTGACCAGGCCGATGACCGCGTGGCGCGGCGCCAGCGCCTCCTGCAGCCGCGCGACGAAGGTCGCCGGCGTCACGTCGAGCATCGTGTCGGCGATCAGCGCGGCGCCGGCCAGGCCCGCGATGTCGCCGACGAAGACCAGCAGCGGCAGCGAAAGCACCAGCGCCAGCACCCGCGGAACCACGAGCACCTGCGCGATCGACAGGCCGAGCACCCGGATCGCGTCGGTCTCCTCGTTCAGCCGCATCGTGCCGAGCTGGGCGGCGAACGAGGCGCCCGATCGGCCGGCCACGATCGTTGCCACGATCAGCGGCGAGAACTCGCGCGTCATGCCGAGCGCGACACCGTCCACGACGAAGATGTTGGCGCCGTACTGCTCGGCCTGCAGCCCCAGCAGGTAGGCGAAGACCAGCCCTATCAGCGCGGTGACCAGCGCGATCACCGGCACCGCGCTCACGCAGACCCGCGACATCTGCGTGAGCAGCTCGCGCCAGCGCAGGCGCCGCGGATCGGCGAGCGCCCGGCCCAGTTCGACGAGCACGAAGCCGAGGAAGGAAACATGCCCCGACAGCTGAAGCCAGAACGCATGCGCGATCGCGCCGAGGCGCGCGAGCGCCGGCGGCCGGCGGTGCGGGCGCGGCACGGCGACGCCGGCAGTGCCCGCGACCATGCGCAGCACCCGCTCGTGACGCGGATCGAAGGCCCGCAGCGGAACGGCCTGCGGATCGACGCCCGCCGACCGGAGCCAGCGGCACAGCAGCAGCGCAGCCGCGGTGTCCAGCGCCTCGAGCGCCGAGCCGTCGATCGCGGCCACGGAGCCGGCGGCCCGATCGCTTCGATCAAGCGCCTGCAGCGCCGCGTCGAGCTCCGTCAGCCGCGCCAGGCGCCACGCGCCCGACAGGCGCAGCAGCGGCCCGCCGTCGCCGGCCTCGATCCGGCAGTCCTGAGCGGCCCCGTCCAGCCCTTGCCCCTCAGGTCGCCAGGTTGACGGTGACGGCCTTGCGGTGCGTGAAGCTCTCGAGCATGCCGTCGAGCGAGAACTCGCGACCCAGGCCGCTCTGCTTGAAACCGCCGTAGGGCTGGCCGAGCGACTGGCCGCCGCCCTGGTTCACCTGGACCCAGCCCGATTCGATCCGGTGCGCGGCGCGCAGGCCGCGGGCCAGGTCGCGGCTGAACACGTAGCCGGCCAGCCCGTAGTGCGAATCGTTGGCCATCCGGATCGCGTCTTCCTCGTCCTTCCAGGGGATCGCGACCAGCACCGGGCCGAAGATCTCCTCGCGCGCGAGCCGCCATTCGTTGGACACGCCGGCGATGACCGTGGGGATCGTGAACCAGCCGCGCGCCAGCGGGCCTTCGGTGGGCGGCAGGCCCCCGCAGACCAGCCGGCCGGGGTTGCGCTCGATGCCGTCCTCGATGTAATCGCACACGCGGCGGAACTGCTTGCCGTTGATCAGGGCGCCGACGTCGCTGGCCTCGTCGAGCGGGTCGCCGATCTTCAGGGCCTGCGCCTTCGCGGCGAGCTTCTCGAGGAAGCGGTCGTAGATCGACTCGTGCAGGAACAGCCGCGAGCCGGCGGTGCACGACTGGCTCTGCCGCGTGAAGCGCATCGAGGCCATCACGCAGTCGACCGCCCAGTCGCCGCCATCGTCCATCACGTCGGGATAGACGATGCTCGGGCTCTTGCCGCCCAGCTCGAGCGACACCGGCACGATCCGCTCCGCCGCAGCGTGCATGACCAGCTTGCCCACCTGGGTGGAGCCGGTGAAGGACAGCTTGCCCACCAGCGGGTGCTCGGCCAGCGCAGCGCCGGCCTCGGGGCCGTAGCCGGTGATCACGTTGACCACGCCGGGCGGCAGGTGCTCGGCGCAGACCTCGGCGATCAGCAGCACCGCGAGCGGCGCGTCCTCGGCGGCCTTCAGCACGATCGTGTTGCCGGCGGCGATCGCCGGCGCGATCTTCATCGCCGACAGCGAGACCGGCGCGTTCCAGGGAACGATCGCGCCGACCACGCCGATCGGCTCGCGCCGGGTGTAGCTGAGCGTGTGCTCGCCCAACGGGATCGTCTCGCCCTTGGTCTCGCCGGCCAGGCCGCCGAAGTAGCGGAAGGCATCGGCCGCCAGCAGCGCCTCGGGACGGGTCTGCGTGCGCAGCGCGTTGCCGGTCTCCAGCGCCTGGGTGCGGGCGATGCGCTCTGCGCGGGCGGCGAGCCCTTCCGCGATCTTCAGCACCAGCGCGCCGCGCTCGCGCGCGGGCCGGCGCCGCCAGTCGTCGAAGGCCGCGGCCGCCGCGCGGACCGCACGGTCGACGTCCTCGGCCGCGCCGCGCGGCACGCGCCCGATCGGCTGCTTGCGGGCGGGCGCCTCGATGTCGATGGCGCGGCCGTCGGCGGCGTCGACCCACTTGCCGCCGATCAGCATCCGGGATTCGATCAGGCCTTCGGGATAGCCGCCGGAAGGATCGGAATTCGCGGTCATGTCGGTTCCTCGGTCGCGAGCCCGGAGGGACTTCGTCGGATCGGCGATCGCCGCCGGCCGATCCGAGCGTGGCGCCCGCGGGCGGTGGGGAAACTGGTGCCGCTTGTCGGATTCGAACTGACGACCTACCGCTTACAAGGCGGTTGCTCTACCAACTGAGCTAAAGCGGCGAAGGAAAGCAGCCCTCGATTCTACGGCACGCCCGGCGCGGACCCTCTCGACCGCCCGCGCAACGCCGCTCCTCGCTCCCTTCCCCCCTTCTCCCTTCCCCATCATCCAGTCAGCCCTGCCGCTCCAGCTGCCGCGCGCGTTCGAGCAGCCGGTCGATCGCCCGGTCGAGCACCGCTAGCTCTTCCGGCTCGAGCGCCTCCAGCAGGAAGTCCTCGCGCGCCTGCACCATCGGGGTGAGCCTGCGCAGCAGCGCGCGGCCGGCCGGGGTCAGGGTCAGGATCCGGTTGCGCCGGTCCCCGGCGTCCTCCTCGCGGTCGATCAGCCCGGCGCGCTCCAGGCCGGCGACTGCCCGGCTGACCTGCATCTTGTCCAGCGTGGCGTAGAGCGCCGCGTCGCGGGTCTTCATCGTGCCGGTCTCGGCCAGCGCGGCCAGCACGCGCCACTCGTCGCGGCTCAGGTCGAATCGCGCGGTGTAGACCTGCGCGATCGACCTGCTGACCGCCTCGGCCAGCACGGCCAGACGGTAGGGCAGGAAGTCCTGCAGGACGAGCGGAAGCGCGGCCTCGCCTTTTGGTAACTTTCGTGACATTTCTTCAATATAAGCGCGACAGGCCGGGAGAGGCAATCTCCGGATGGATTTCTTTGAATCGATATATCTCCAGACGAATCGCGCGCCCTTCGCTTCGCGGCGGGCTTGACCGCTATTCGTAACGTCCGTTACCATTTGGTCCGCTGCGGGTGCGCCATCCGCCACGAACCGCGAGGAGACCACGATGAAGCTGAACCGGATACACCACGTCGCCTACCGGTGCCGCGACGCGAAGGAAACCGTCGACTGGTACACGAAGAACCTGGGCATGGACTTCATCCTCGCGATCGCCGAGGACCAGGTGCCGTCGACCCACGAACCCGACCCCTACATGCACCTGTTCCTGGACGCGGGCGGCGGCAACGTCCTCGCCTTCTTCGAGATCCCGAACTCGCCGCCGATGGGCCGCGACCCGAACACGCCCGCCTGGGTGCAGCACATCGCGTTCAAGGTCGACAGCGAGCAGGACCTGCTCCAGGCGAAGGCCCGGCTCGAGGCCAACGGCGTGAACGTGATCGGCCCGACCGACCACACGATCTTCAAGTCGATCTATTTCTTCGACCCGAACGGCCACCGCCTGGAACTGGCCGCAGATGTCGGTACGCCCGAGATGCATGCGAAACTCGACGAAGTGAAGTGGGCGATGCTCGAGGAGTGGACGCGGACCAAGCGCGCGCCCAAGCACGCCGCCTGGATGCACGAGAAGGAATTCGCGAGCTGAACGCGGCAGGCCGTGGCTGGCGCAAGCGCGCCGCGCCACGGACCGCGGGACACGGCCCCGCCCCGGCTGCGCACCGGGCGACCCGGCCGCAGAGGAGAGAGACAGGCATGCAGCAGACATTCACCTATCCGGAGTTCGCCTACCGCCGATCCGGCGAGCAGGCCTCCGGCGAGCCGCAACGCCACCCGGTCGTCGTGGTGGGCGCGGGCCCGGTCGGGCTGACCGGCGCGCTCGACCTGGCGGCGCGCGGACTCAAGGTCGTCGTGCTCGACGACAACAATACGGTCAGCGTCGGCTCGCGGGCGATCTGCTTCGCCAAGCGCCCGCTCGAGATCTGGGACCGGCTCGGCTGCGCGTCGCGCATGGTCGACAAGGGGGTGAACTGGAAGGTGGGCCGGGTGTTCTTCCGCGACGACCCGGTCTACTCCTTCGACCTGCTCCCGGAGTCCGGGCACAAGCTGCCGGCGATGATCAACCTGCAGCAGTACTACCTGGAGCAATACCTGGTCGAGGCCTGCGAGTCGCATCCCGACATCGAGCTGCGCTGGAAGCACAAGGTCACCGCGCTGGAGCCCAGGCCCGACCACGTGGCGCTCACCGTGGAAACGCCCGACGGCGACTTCGCGATGCAGGCCGAATGGCTCGTCGCCTGCGACGGCGCCAACAGCAGCCTGCGCGGCATGGTCGGCGCGGCCTTCAGCGGCCAGGTCTTCCACGACCGCTTCCTGATCGCCGACGTGATCATGAAGGCCGGCTTCCCACCGGAGCGCTGGTTCTGGTTCGACCCGCCCTTCCATCGGGGCCAGTCGGTGCTGCTGCACAAGCAGGCCGACGACGTCTGGCGCATCGACTTCCAGCTGGGGCCCGACGCGGACCCCGTCGAGGAGAAGAAGCCCGAGAACGTGATCCCGCGCATCCGCGCGATGCTGGGCCCCGAGGCCGAGTTCGAGCTCGAGTGGGTGTCGATCTACCAGTTCGCGTGCCGCCGGATCGACCGCTTCCGCCATGGCCGAGTGCTGTTCGCCGGCGACGCCGCCCACCAGGTCTCGCCTTTCGGCGCGCGCGGTGCGAACAGCGGCGTGCAGGACACCGACAACCTGGCCTGGAAACTCGCCCTGGTCATCCAGGGCCAGGCCCCGGAGGCCTTGCTCGACAGCTACCATGTCGAGCGCGCGCTGGCCGCCGACGACAACATCCTGAACTCGACCCGGGCCACCGACTTCATCTCGCCGAAGAACGCGGCGAGTCTGGTCTATCGCAACGCGGTGCTGGACCTTGCACGCAGCGAACCGTTCGCGCGCGGGCTGGTCAACAGCGGCCGGCTGTCGACGCCCACGCCCTACCCCGATTCGCCGCTCAACACGCCCGACGAGGCCGCCTTCGAAGGCGCGATGCGCCCCGGCACGAACTGCGCCGACGCGCCGATCGAGCGCGACGGCAAGCCGGCCTGGCTGCTCGACATGCTGGGCGACCGATTCACCTTGTTGTGCTTCGGCGAGCCGCCGGCCGACCCGGGCGCCGTGGACGCGCTCGCGGTGGGCGCGATCCGGCCGCGGCTGCTATGCGAGGGCCGCGACTTCCGCGACAGCGAAGGCCTGCTGGCCGCGCGCTACGACGCGAAGCCCGGCACCTGCTACCTGATCCGCCCCGACCAGTACGTGGCGGCGCGCTGGCGAGGCTTCGACGCGGGCAAGGTCCGTGCCGCGCTGACGCGCGCGCTGGCCCTCCCAGGCCGGTAGCCCCTGTCCGCCGGCCCGAACACCGGAAGAACGACATGCCCCTGATCCGCACGCCGAACATCCCCGACCCGGACGGCTTCTACAAGGAGCTCATGGACAGCCAGCGCGAGATGGACGAGGCGCAGGCGGCCGCGATGAACGCGCGCCTGGTGCTGCTGCTTGCCAACCATGTAGGCGACCGTGCCGTGCTCGGCGAGGCGATCCGGATCGCGTCGGCGGCGGCCGCCGCCTCGGCTACTTGACGCGGGTCAGCGTCGGCCGTCCCGAAGGCGGCCGGGGCTTGTCGCCGTCGTCGCCCGGCTGACCGGCAGGCGCGGTGGGCGCGCCTTCGGCCGGACGGGCAGGCTCGGCGTCGACACCGGCATCGGCTGCGCCGGTGGAAACCTCGGCGCCCGCTTCGCCCCCCTTGGAGGCTGGCTTGCGCCTGCGCCGGGGGGCCTTGGCGGGCGCGGCGTCTTCGACGGCCGCGGAGGCGGGCAGTTCGCCGGGCCCGGACGACGGCGAAGGCACTGCGGCGAGTTTCGGTCGGCGGCGCGGGCGTTGCGGCTCCGCGCCGGCTTCCGGCTGCGCCTCGGACGGGGACTCGGCCTCGGCAGGGCCTTCGCCGGCCCCGCCCTCCACCGAAGGCTCGGGCACCAGCGCCAGCGGCTTGGGCACCTCGAAGGCCATGCCCTGCCCGGTTTCCTGCGCGTAGATCGCCGAGACGTTGTCGATCGGGATGGACACCGTGCGCGCGACGCCGCCGAAGCGGGCCTCGAACTCGATCAGGTCGTTGCCGATCCGGAGCCGGTTCGTGGCCGCCACCGACACGTTCAGCACGATCTCCCCGGCGCGGACGAACTCGCGCGGCACGATCGTGTGCTCGTCGACCGCCACCGCGATGTAGGGCCGGTACCCGCTATCGGTGCACCATTCGTGGATCGCGCGGATCAGGTAGGGCTTGGTGGAAATCCCGGACATCAGCGGCGCATCACCTTCTCGGAGGGCGTGAGCGCCTCGATGTATGCCGGGCGCGAGAAGATCCGCTCGGCGTAGCGCAGCAGCGGCGCGGCCGACTTCGGCATCTCGATGCCGTAGTGGTCGAGGCGCCAGAGCAGCGGCGCGATCGCGACGTCGAGCATCGAGAAGTCCTCGCCGAGCATGTACTTGTTCTTGATGAAGATCGGCGTGAGCTGGGTGAGCCGGTCGCGAATCTGCTGGCGGGCCTTCTCCATCAGCTTGGCGGCGTCCTTGGGCTGGTCGCGCCGCTCGAGCTGCTGCACGTGCACGAACAGCTCGCGCTCGAAGTTGAACAGGAAGAGCCGCGCGCGCGCGCGCATGACCGGGTCGGCCGGCATCAGCTGCGGATGCGGGAAGCGCTCGTCGATGTACTCGTTGATGATGTTCGACTCGTACAGGATCAGGTCGCGCTCGACCAGGATGGGCACCTGGCCGTACGGATTCATGATCGAGATGTCCTCGGGCTTGTTGTACAGGTCGACATCGCGGATCTCGAAGTCCATGCCCTTCTCGAACAGCACGAATCGGCAGCGCTGGGAAAACGGGCAGGTCGTGCCGGAATACAACACCATCATGATCGAGATTCCTGAAGAACGTTCGGTTCGGACAGTCTGAAAAAACATCAGGGTGAGTCCGGCGGACCCACCCTGCGATCGGCCGCGGAACGGGGGCCTACTTGATGTCTTTCCAGAAGGCGCGGTTCAGCATCCAGGCGAACACGGTGAACACGCCGAGGAACAGCAGCACCCAGACCCCGAGCCGCTGGCGCTTCTGCGCCGTCGGGTCCGACATGTAGGTGACGAAGGCGACCAGGTCGCCGACCGCGTTGTCGAAGGCCGACTGCGGCATCGTGCCGCCTTCGGGCTTGCCGAGGGTCCAGGCGCGCGAGGCGTGATGATTCAGCCCCTCGAGCTTGTCGGTCTTCTCGGTGCGCACGCCGGCGGCGTCGAAGGTGACCACGCTCCGGACGAATCCGGTCAGCTTGCCGGTGCTCTCGTCGCGGACCTCCTTGACCTCCTCGAGCGTGGCGCCCCGCGTGCCCTGGAGCTCCCAGAAGACGTGCGGCATGCCGACGTTCTCGAACAGCGCGTTGTTCCAGCCGGTGGCGCGGGTCGAGTCGCGGAAGTACGAGCGCAGGTAGGTGTAGAGCCAGTCGGAGCCGGTGCCGGTCGCCGACGAGCGCGCGCGCGCGATCACCGACAGGTCGGCCGGCAGCGCGCCGAACCACTCCTTGGCGTCGGCCGGGCGCATCGCGATCTTCATCGGGTCGCCGACCTTGTCGGCGGTGAACAGCAGGCTCTTCTTGATCTGCTCGTCGGTCAGGCCGATGTCGGCGAGCCGGTTGTAGCGCATCAGCGAGGCGCCGTGGCAGTTCAGGCAGTAGTTGACGAACAGCCGCGCGCCGTTCTGCAGCGAGCCCTGCTGGGTGAGCTTTTCGGTGGGGAACGGATCCAGCGGATAGCCGCCACCGGCCGCCGACGCGGTGCCGACGATGCAGGCCGCAGCAAGCGCGGCCAGCGACTTGACGATTCGATTCATCTTCGAGGCTTCCCTGTGCTCAGTGCGCGGCGAAGGTGACCCGGTCGGGCACCGGCTTGAATTGACCCATCTTGCTCCACCACGGCATCAGCATGAAGAACGAGAAGTAGATCAGCGTGCCGATCTTGGAGAACAGCTCGTTCATCGGAGACGGGGCCTTGGTGCCGAAGTAGCCGAGCACCAGGAAGACCACGACGAAGATGCCGTACAGGTACCAGTGCCAGCCCGGGCGATAGCGGATCGACTTGACCGGGCTGTTGTCGATCCAGGGAAGCGCGAACAGGATCATGACCGCGCCGCCCATCGCCACGACGCCCCAGAACTTGGCGTCGATCACCAGGAAGCCGAGGATCAGCGCGCCGCAGGCGCCGACGGTGATCAGCCGGGTGACGTTGTTGCGGGCACTGACCAGCGCGAGCAGCGCGAAGGCCGCGAGGAAGGGGATCATCCAGTACAGCAGGAAGTCCTCGGTGGTCGCTCGCAGGATCGAGTAGAACGGCGTGAAGTACCAGACCGGCGCGATGTGCGGCGGCGTGACCAGCGGATCGGCCGGGATGAAGTTGTTGTACTCGAGGAAGTAGCCGCCGAACTCGGGCGCGAAGAACATGACCGCCGAGAAGGCGATCAGGAACACCGCCACCCCGAGGATGTCGTGCACCGAGTAGTAGGGGTGGAAGGGGATGCCGTCGAGCGGCACGCCGTTGGCGTCCTTCTTGGCCTTGATCTCGATGCCGTCGGGATTGTTGGAGCCGACCTCGTGCAGCGCCACGATGTGCGCGGCGACCAGGCCCAGCAGCACCAGCGGGATCGCGATCACGTGGAACGAGAAGAAGCGGTTAAGCGTGGCGTCGGACACCACGAAGTCGCCGCGGATCCAGATCGCGAGCTCGGGGCCGATGAAGGGGATGGCCGCGAACAGGTTCACGATCACCTGGGCACCCCAGTAGGACATCTGGCCCCACGGGAGCAGGTAGCCGAAGAAGGCCTCGGCCATCAGGCACAGGAAGATCAGGCAGCCGAAGATCCAGACCAGCTCGCGCGGCTTGCGGTACGAGCCGTAGATCAGGCCGCGGAACATGTGCAGGTACACGACCACGAAGAAGGCCGAGGCCCCGGTGGAGTGCATGTACCGGATCAGCCAGCCCCAGGGCACGTCGCGCATGATGTACTCGACCGACGCGAAGGCCACCGGCACGCCCGCGGCGTTCAGCGACGCGTCGGGCTTGTAGTGCATGACCAGGAAGATGCCGGTGACGATCTGGAGCACCAGCACCAGCATCGCCAGCGACCCGAAGAAGTACCAGAAGTTGAAGTTCTTCGGGGCGTAGTACTCGGACAGATGAGCCTTCCAGGTGGCCGTCAGCGGAAAGCGCTGATCGATCCAGCCGAGCAGGCCGGTGGTTTCGATTTGTTTTTCCTGCGCCATGTTCTCGGTGCTCCGTCAGGCCTTGTTGTCTTCGCCGATGAGGATCTTCGAATCGGACAGGTACATGTGCGGCGGCACCTCGAGGTTGTCCGGCGCCGGCTTGTTCTTGAAGACGCGGCCTGCGAGGTCGAAGGTCGAGCCATGGCAGGGGCACAGGAAGCCGCCTTCCCAGTCGCCGGGCAGCGACGGATCGCCTTCGGCCTTGAACTTCTCGACCGGCGAGCAGCCCAGGTGCGAGCAGATGCCGACCACGACCAGGTACTCGGGCTTAATCGAGCGGTACTGGTTCTTCGCGTACTCGGGCGTGGGGTAGGCGGTGCGGACCGAATTCGGGTCGGCCACCTTCGGCTCGGTCTTCTCGAGCGTGTCGAGCATCTCCTTGGTGCGACGCACGACCCAGACCGGCTTGCCGCGCCACTCGACGCGCTTCAGTTCGCCGGGCTGCATGCCGCCGATGTCGACCTCGACCGGGGCACCGGCCGCCTTGGCCCTCTCGGAGGGCGCGAAGCTGCTGACGAAGGGGATCGCGACCGCGACGCCACCCACTGCGCCGGCGGCACAGGTGAGTCCGATCGCGGTCCGGCGGGAACTGTCCGCGGGCTTGGATGAGTCGGTCATGACGTTTCTGCCAGATGAACCAGAATGGGCCGGATTGCGCGTCCGCCAGGGGAAGCGCAGATCGAGGAAACTCTTGATTTTAGCCTATTGCGCCGCAGGCGCGCAGCGCCGGCGCCGGGAGCGGCATTCCCGCAACGCCGGTCGCGGGCCGGCCGTGCCGGAATGAAGCGCGCGCGTGGCATTCCCGGCGGGGCCGGTGATATCGTGAAATCCCGACCGATCCACACGAGGATGACAAGAAATGAGCATGATGTCGGAGTTCAAGGAATTCGCACTGAAAGGCAACGTGATGGATCTCGCCGTCGGCGTGATCATCGGCGCTGCCTTCGGCAAGATCGTCGACTCGATGGTCAACGACGTGATCATGCCGGTCATCGCGGCCATCCTGGGTGGAAGGATCGACTTCAGCAGCATGCTGGTCGCGCTGGGGCCGGTGCCCGAGGGCACCGCGATGACGCTCGACGCGCTGAAGAAGGCGGGCGTGCCGGTGTTCGCCTACGGCAACTTCATCACGATCGTCATCAACTTCATCCTGCTGGCCTTCGTGATCTTCATGCTGGTCAAGGCGCTGAACGCCTGGCGTCGCCAGCCCGACGCCGCCCCGGCAGCCCCGCCGCCGCCGCCGGAACCGTCGGCCGAGGAGAAGCTGCTGGGCGAGATCCGCGACCTGCTGAAGGCGCGCTGAAGCCGGGTTCCCCGGGGCGCGCCGGGAAACCCGCCCCGCGGGGCCCCGCAAGCGCTCAGACCGGATTGTCGTCGTCCACGTAGCGGTGGACGATGCCGAAGCGCTGCGCGGCGTGCTCGCCGAGCGCCTGCACGCCGTAGCGTTCGGTGGCGTGGTGGCCGGCCGCCAGGTAGACCACCCCTGCCTCGCGGGCGAGGTGGGTGGTGCGCTCGGAGATCTCGCCGCTGACGAAGGCGTCGGCGCCGGCGTCGATCGCCTGTTGCAGCATGTCCTGCGCGGCGCCGGTGCACCAGGCGACGCGCCGGATCGGCCTTTCCAGCGCGCCCACCGCCAGCGGCGCCCGGCCCAGCCGCCGGCGCAGGCCCGCCGACAGGGCGCGCACCGTGGTGGCGGCCGGCAGGTCGTGCAGGCAGACCAGCCCGTGCTCGCCGGTGCGCATGTCGGTGCGCCAGCCCATGCGCAGCGCGAGTTGCGCGTTGTTGCCCAGTTCCGGGTGCACGTCGAGCGGCAGGTGGTAGGCGAACAGGTGCACGCCCGACTTCAGCGCCAGCATGGCCCGTTCGCGCCGCACCCCGACCAGCCGCGGATCCTCGCCGCGCCAGTACCAGCCGTGGTGCACCAGGATCGCGTCGGCGCGAAGCGACGCGGCGGCCCGCAGCAGCGCTGCGCTCGCGGTGACCCCACTGACCAGGACCCCGACCGGCCGCTCGCCTTCCACCTGCAGGCCGTTTGGGCAATAATCGGCAAAGCCGCTCGCACCGAGCGTGGCCTCGAAGAAGGCCGACAGCTCGGCGGCCGACACGGCGCCGCCGCCTCCTCCGACCCGTTTCCCGACGTTTTCCCGTTTCATGCTCAAGAAGCTCTGGCTGGTCTTCGCGCAGGCCGTCACGGTCGTGCTGGCCTTGCTGTTCACGTTCGCGACGCTGCGCCCCGAGTGGCTGCCGTCGCGCCTGTCGGCGCCTGCGCCCACGGCTCAGGTCCCGGTCTCGCCGCCCCGAGCGGCGCCCGCCGAACAGCCGGGAATCCAGCGTGACCGGGCGATTCTGTCATACAGCGAGGCGGCCGGCCGGGCCACCCCCGCCGTCGTCAACATCTTCACCTCCAAGACGGTACGGCAGCAGGAACACCCGCTGTTCGGCGACCCGCTGTTCCGGCGCTTCTTCGGCGACCAGTTCGACCAGCGCCAGCAGACGAACAGCCTCGGCTCCGGGGTGATCGCCACGGCCGACGGCTACGTGCTCACCAACGAGCACGTGATCGAGTCGGCCGACGAGATCGAAGTGCTGCTGGCCGATGGCACGCGCGCGCAGGCGCGGCTGGTCGGCGCCGACCCCGAGACCGACCTGGCAGTGCTGCGCGTCGACCTGAAGAACCTGCCGGCGATCGAGTTCGGCGATGCCGAGGCCGCCCGGATAGGCGACGTGGTGCTGGCGATCGGCAATCCGTTCGGCGTCGGGCAGACGGTGACCATGGGCATCATCAGCGCGCTCGGCCGCACCCAGCTCGGCATCAACACCTTCGAGAACTTCATCCAGACCGACGCGGCGATCAACCCCGGCAACTCCGGCGGCGCGCTGGTGGACAGCGAGGGCCGGCTGCTGGGGATCAATACCGCGATCTATTCCCGCACCGGCGGCTCGCTCGGGATCGGCTTCGCGATCCCGGTCAGCACGGTGCGGCACGTGATGGAACAGATCGTGGCCACCGGCTCGGTCACCCGCGGCTACATCGGCGTCGAGCCGCAGGACCTCACGCCCGAGCTGGCCGAGGCCTTCCGCCTGCCCCGCCGGGAGGGGGCGATCATCGCCGGCGTGATGCGCGGCGGGCCGGCCGACCGGGCCGGCGTGCGGGTGGGGGACATCCTGGTGGACGTCGACGGAAAGCCGGTGGCCGACACCGCGTCGATGCTCAACCTGATCGCCCAGCTCCAGCCGGGCACCACCGTGCGCTTTCACTTCCTGCGCGACGCGAAGCCGGTCGAGATACCGATCAGGATCGGGAAGCGGCCGGCGCCGGGGCAGCGGCTTAGGGAGTGACCGACGCCGGACGGGCCGGGCCGGCGAAGCGGCGGCCCCCGGAGCGCGGCGGATTCGCGGCGCGAAGCGCCGACGGCGAGCGCGCCCCTCAGGGCTTCTCGGTGCTGACCGGCGAGCCCGACGAAGGACCGCCTTCGTCCTCGTCGGCGTCGGCCTCGGGATTGCGACTGCGCGCCTTCAGGAAGCCGGCCAGCCAGATGCCCAGCTCGTAGAGCAGGATCAGCGGCACCGCCAGCATGAACTGGCTGATCACGTCGGGCGGCGTGAGCACCGCGGCCACGACGAAGGCGCCGACGATCACGTAGCGCCGCGCCTCGCGCAGCTGCTGGGGGGTGACCATGCCCAGCTTGACCAACAGCATCTCGACGACCGGCACCTCGAAGGTGAGGCCGAAGCCGAAGAAGATCGCCAGCGTGAAGTCCCAGTACTTCTGCAGGTCCTGCATGATGTCCGCGCCGGTCTGCGACGCGAACGCGAAGAAGAACTTGTAGGCGGCGGGCAGCACGAAGGTGTAGGCAAAGCCGATGCCGACCAGAAGGAAGAACACGCTGGACACGATCAGCGGCAGCGCGAACTTCTTCTCGTGCTCGTACAGGCCCGGCGCGACGAAGGCCCAGGCCTGGTACAGGATCCAGGGCAGCGAGGCCAGCACCGCGGTGAGGAAGGCGACCTTGGTCAGCGTGAAGAAGGCGCCGGCCTGGTCGGTGAAGATCGGCTTGGTGCCCGGCGGCAGCGCCTGGTAGAGCGGCTGCGACAGGAACTTCATGATCTCGCCGGAGAAGTAGAAGCAGACGCCGAACATCAGCAGCACGACCACCAGCGAGCGGATGATCCGGTCGCGGAGCTCGACGAGATGCGAAACGAAGCTTTCTTCCTGGCTCATGGGTCGCGTCGGGGAGTCCGGGTCAGGCCCGGCGCTTCGGGCGCTTGACGCCCAGCGATTTTTCGCGCTCGACGCGGCGCTCGACGATCCGGTCGCGGGTGCGGCGCACCGAGTAAATCTTGTCCCAGTCGGTCTGCGGCGGCACGCCGCCGGAGCTCTGCTGAGAAGAGTCCGACAGGTCGTCGAAGCTCTTGGCGATCGTGTTCAGCTCGGACTGGGTCTCGTCGACCGCCGACTTGAAGGAGCCCTCGATGTTGCGCGCCGCATCGGTCACTTCCTTCTGCAGGTTGCGCAGCTCGTCGAGCTCCATCTGGCGATTGATGTCCGACTTGACGTCGGACACGTAGCGCTGGAGCTTGCCCATCCACTGGCCGGCCTGGCGCGCGACGCGCGGCAGGCGCTCGGGCCCGAGCACGACCAGCGCGACCAGGCCGATGACGAAGAGCTCGGTGAAGCCGAAGTCGAACATCTGTGGCGATCAGCGATCCGATGCGGCGGGCCCCAAACGACGCGAGCGGCCGAGGGCGGCCGCTCGCTGTCGAAAAGCCGCTCGACCCTGCGGAATCAGCTCTTCTCCCGGGTCTCGACGTCGATCGTGCGGCCGCTGTCGGCCTTCTGCTGGGACTCGGCCGAAGCCGCCTTCTCGCCTTCCTTGACGCCTTCCTTGAAGCCGCGCACCGCGCCGCCCAGGTCGGACCCGATGTTCCGCAGCTTCTTCGTGCCGAACACCAGCATGATGATCACCAGCACGATCAGCCAGTGCCAAATGCTCATCGCTCCCATTGACTACTCCTTTTCCGGCTGTGCCGGTCAGCGGCGGTTCATGCCCGGGCCGAGAGGCTCCGGTCCGCCCAGCACGTGGACATGGAGATGATACACCTCCTGCCTGCCCACCCTTCCGTTGTTGATGACGACGCGAAAGCCGTCTTCGGCCCCTTCGCGACGCGCGAGTTCCCCGGCCATGCCCAGCATCCGGCCGAGCACCGGGTGATGATCGGGCCCCGCATCGTACAGGTTGTCGATGTGGACCTTGGGAATCATCAGGAAATGCACGGGGGCATGCGGGTTGATGTCGTGGAACACGAGGATCTCGTCGTCCTCGTGGACCTTGCGGGCCGGGATCTCCCCGCGGACGATCCGGCAGAAGATGCAGTCGTGCCTGGTGCTCATTCGCCTCTTTCCTCCCGCGCCGCCGCCTTGCGCGACGCCTTTTCCTCGAGCCCCGACATGCCCTCGCGGCGGGCGAGCTCCTCGAGCACCCGCTCGGGACGCAGGCCATGGAACTCGAGCATGACCAGGCAGTGGAACCACAGGTCGGCCGTTTCGGCGACGATCCGGTCGGGCTCGCCGTCCTTGGCGGCCATGACCGTCTCGGTGGCCTCCTCGCCTATCTTCTTCAGGATCGCGTCGTTGCCCTTCGCGAACAGCCGGGCCACGTAGGAACGGTCGGGGTCGCCGTCGCGCCGCGACGCGATCACGTCGGCCAGCCTGGGCAGGACCGCGCCGGGCGACGCGGCCGCGGACTTCGGGGATTCGCTCATCGGTAGATCACCTCGGGATCCTTCAGCACCGGGTCCACCGCGCGCCACTCGCCGTCGTCGAGGCGGCGGTAGAAGCACGAGTGGCGGCCGGTGTGGCAGGCGATTCCGCCGAGCTGCTCGACGGTGAGCAGCACGACGTCGCCGTCGCAGTCGAGCCTCAGCTCCTTGACCGTCTGCACGTGGCCGGATTCCTCGCCCTTGCGCCAGAGCCGATTGCGCGAACGCGACCAGTAGACGGCGCGACCGCTGGCCTCGGTCTCGGCCAGCGCCTCGCGGTTCATCCAGGCGACCATCAGGATCCGGCCGGAGCCGGCCTCCTGGGCGATCGCCGGCACCAGGCCGTCGGCGTCGAAGCGGACCTCGTCGAGCCAGCCCATGTCACTCGATCCGCATCGGGATGCCGCGCTCGGCCATGTAGCGCTTGGCCTGCGCGACCGTGTACTCGCCGAAGTGGAAGATGCTCGCGGCGAGCACCGCGTCGGCGCGGCCGACCGTGACCCCGTCGGCGAGGTGCTGCAGGTTGCCGACCCCGCCCGACGCGATGACCGGGATGCCGACCGCGTCGGCCACCGCCCGCGTGAGCGCCAGGTCGAAACCCTGTTTCGTTCCGTCGCGGTCCATGCTGGTCAGCAGGATCTCGCCCGCGCCCAGCGCCTCGACGCGGCGCGCCCACTCGACCGCGTCGAGCCCGGTCGGCTTGCGCCCGCCGTGGGTGAAGACCTCCCAGCGGCCCGCGCCGGCGGCCTTGGCGTCGATCGCCACCACGATGCACTGGGCGCCGTAGCGCGCGCTGGCCTCGGCGACGAGCTCGGGGCGCAGGATCGCGGCGGTGTTGATCGAGATCTTGTCGGCGCCCGCGTTCAGCAGGCGCCGCACGTCGGAAACCTCGCGCACGCCGCCGCCGACGGTCAGCGGGATGAAGACCTGCTCGGCGACCGCCTCGATCACGTGCAGGATCAGGTCGCGGTCGTCGCTCGACGCGGTGATGTCGAGGAAGGTCAGCTCGTCGGCGCCTTGCTCGTCGTAGCGCCGGGCGATCTCGACCGGGTCGCCGGCATCGCGCAGCTCGACGAAGTTGACGCCCTTGACCACGCGGCCAGCGGTCACGTCGAGGCAGGGGATGATGCGCTTGGTGAGCATCGTCAGGCGCCGGCCTCGCCTTCGGCCCCGGCCGGCCCGCCGCTCAGCTCGTCGGCGCGCGCCTGGGCCGCGCGGAAATCGAGCCGGCCCTCGTAGAGCGCCCGGCCGAGGATCGCGCCCTCGACGCCCTCGCGCTCGACCGCGCACAGCGCGTCGACGTCGGCCAGGCTGGCCACGCCGCCGGACGCGAAGACCGGGATCCGCAGGGCCTGCGCCAGCCGGACCGTGGCCTCGATGTTCACGCCGCTCAGCATGCCGTCGCGGCCGATGTCGGTGTAGATGACCGCCTCGACGCCGTAATCCTCGAACTTCCTCGCCAGGTCGACGACGTCGTGGCCGGTCAGCTTGCTCCAGCCGTCGGTGGCGACCTTGCCGTCCTTGGCGTCGAGCCCGACGATGATGTGCCCGGGGAAGGCGGTGCAGGCGTCGTGCAGCAGGCCCGGGTTCTTGACCGCGGCGGTGCCGATGATCACGTAGGAGATGCCGCTGTCGAGGTAGCGCTCGATCGTGTCGAGGTCGCGGATGCCGCCGCCGAGCTGCACCGGGATCTCGTCGCCGACCGCGTCGACGATCGCCCGGATCGCCGGCTCGTTCTTCGGCTTGCCGGCCACGGCGCCGTTCAGGTCGACCAGGTGCAGGCGGCGGGCGCCCTGTTCGAGCCACCTGGCGGCCATCGCGGCCGGGTCGTCGGAGAACACGGTGACGTCGTCCATGTCACCTTGCTTGAGCCGCACGCAGCGGCCGTCCTTCAGGTCGATGGCGGGAATGAGCAGCATCGGGCTATCGAGTGCGGGTTCGGGAGGAGGGGCGGGCGCCTAGCGCCGCGAAGGGCGCCCCGGCGGCGGAGCCTCACGGCCCCGCGCCGCGCGCGCCTCAGGGATTCCAGTGGACGAAATTCTCGTAAAGCTTCAGGCCGTTGGCCGCGCTTTTCTCGGGATGGAACTGCGTGGCGAAAATGTTATCCCGCGCCACCGCACAGGTAAAGCCGACCCCGTAGTCGCTCTCGCCGGCCACCAGCGCGGGGTCGGCGGGCACGACGTGGTAGCTGTGCACGAAGTAGAAGTAACCGCCGTCGGGCACGCCGGCCCAGATCGGGTGGGGCCGCACCTGCCGGACCCGGTTCCAGCCGATGTGCGGCACCTTCAGCCGCGCGCCGTCGGCAGCGACCATGTCGTGCGGGAACCGGATCACCCTGCCCGGCATGATCCCGAGGCCCGGGGTGTCGCCCTCCTCGCTGCGATCGAACAGCATCTGCTCGCCGACGCACACGCCGAACAGCGGCTTGCCGGCCGCCGCGCGCAGGATCGCGTCGCGCAGGCCGGCTTCGTCGAGCTGGCGCATGCAGTCGGGCATCGCGCCCTGCCCGGGAAACACGACCCGGTCGGCCGAGTCGATCTCGGCCGCGGTGCCCGCGACGATCACCCGGGCCCTGGGCGCCACGTGCTCGAGCGCCTTGGCGACCGAGCGCAGGTTGCCCATGCCGAAATCGACGACCGCGATGACAGTCATGCGAAGGCCCGGCTCAGAGCATTTCCTTGGTCGACGGCAGGCGGCCCGCGGCTCGCTCGTCGAACTCGACGGCCATCCGCAGCGCCCGGGCGAAGGCCTTGAACACGGTCTCGCACTGGTGATGCGCGTTGTCGCCCTTCAGGTTGTCGACGTGCAGCGTGACCAGCGCGTGATTGACGAAGCCCTGGAAGAACTCGCGGGCGAGGTCCACGTCGAACTGGCCGATCATCGCGCGGGTAAACGGAACGTTCCAGTGCAGGCCCGGACGGCCCGACAGGTCGACGACGACCCGCGACAGCGCCTCGTCGAGCGGCACGTAGGCATGGCCGTAGCGGCGGATGCCCTTCTTGTCGCCGATCGCCTTGGCGAAGGCCTGCCCGAGCGTGATGCCGACGTCCTCGACCGTGTGGTGGGCGTCGATGTGCAGGTCGCCCTGGGCCTCGATCTCGAGGTCGATCAGGCCGTGGCGGGCGATCTGGTCGAGCATGTGGTCGAGGAAGGGCACGCCGGTCGCCAGCTTCTGGCGGCCGGTGCCGTCTAGGCCGACCGAGACCCGGATCCGGGTCTCGGCGGTATTGCGGGAAATTTCGGCGCTGCGCATCTGCGGATGCCCCTGGGCCGGCCCGCCTGGCGCGGACCGGAAACTCGAAGACGAAACCGTGATTCTACCGGTCGGGCGCCCCGCCCCCGGATTGCAGCCTCAGCTCGGCGCTGCGCGCGTGCGCCTGCAGCCCCTCGCCGTGCGCGAGGGCCGATGCGATCCGGCCCAGCGCCTGCGCTCCTTCGGCGGACACTTCGATCAGGCTCGAGCGCTTCTGGAAGTCGTAGACCCCGAGCGGCGACGAGAAGCGCGCGGTGCGCATCGTGGGCAGCACGTGGTTCGGACCGGCGCAGTAATCGCCGAGCGACTCGGACGCGTAGCGCCCCATGAAGATCGCGCCGGCGTGGCGGATCCGGTCGGCCCAGCGCTGCGGGTTATCGGTGGAGATCTCGAGGTGCTCGGGCGCGATCCGGTTGGCGATCTCGCAGGCCTCGTCGAGGTCCCGGACCCGGACCAGCGCGCCGCGATCGGCCAGCGACCTCGCGATCACCGCCGCGCGAGGCATGGCCGGAAGCAGCCGATCGATCGACTGCGCGACCTTCTCGACGAAGCCGGCGTCGGGAGTGAGCAGGATCGCCTGCGCCATCTCGTCGTGCTCGGCCTGCGAGAAAAGGTCCATCGCGATCCAGTCGGGATCGGTCTTGCCGTCGCAGATCACGAGGATCTCGGACGGGCCGGCGATCATGTCGATGCCCACCGTGCCGAAGACCCGCCGCTTGGCCTCGGCCACGTAGGCGTTGCCCGGGCCGACGATCTTGTCGACCCGAGGGATCGTGGCGGTACCGTACGCGAGCGCGCCGACCGCCTGGGCGCCGCCGATCGCGAAGACCCGGTCGACGCCGGCGATGCGGGCGGCGGCCAGCACCAGCGGATTGCGCACGCCGTCGGGCGTGGGCACGACCATGATCAGTTCGCCCACGCCGGCGACCTTGGCCGGGATCGCGTTCATCAGCACCGACGACGGGTAGGCGGCCTTGCCGCCCGGCACGTACAGGCCCGCCCGGTCGAGCGGGCGCACCGCCTGGCCGAGCCGGGTGCCGTCGGCCTCGGTGTACGACCAGGACTCCGCCAGCTGGCGCTCGTGGTAGGCGCGAACCCGCCCGGCCGCGGCCTCGAGCGCCCCGCGGATGCCCGGCTCGAGCCCGTCGAGCGCGGCCTGCAGCTCGGCCTGCCCGATCTCGAGCTCGGCCATCGACGCGGCTCCGACCCGGTCGAAGCGGCGCGTGTACTCGAGCACCGCCTCGTCTCCGCGCCGGCGCACGTCGGCCAGGATGTCGGCGACCGCCCGCTCGATCGCGGCGTCCTGCGACGCCTCCCAGGCGAGCAGCGCGTCGAGCGCCTCGAGGAAGCCTTCGTCGGCGCTGTCGAGCCGGCGGATCGCGGCGGCCTTGATCGCGGCCTCGCTCATTTCGCGGCTCCCGCGGCGGGGGCGACCACGCCCTCGCCCGCCACCGCCGCGGCCATCGCCGCGATCAGCGGCTCGAGCCGCTCGGAGCGGGTCTTCATCGAGGCCTGGTTCACGATCAGGCGCGACGAGATGTTCATGATCTTCTCGACCTCGATCAGGTTGTTGGCGCGCAGCGTGCTGCCGGTGCTGACCAGGTCGACGATCGCGTCGGCCAGGCCCACCAGCGGCGCGAGCTCCATCGAGCCGTAGAGCTTGATCAGGTCTACGTGCACGCCCTTGGCCGCGAAGTGCTGGCGGGCGCAGTCGACGTACTTGGTCGCCACGCGCAGCCGCGAGCCGCGCCGCACGGCCGCCGCGTAGTCGAAGCCCACCGGCGCGGCCACGCTGAGCCGGCAGCGGGCGATGCCCAGGTCGACCGGCTGGTAGAGCCCCTCGCCGCCGTGCTCGAGCAGCACGTCGCGGCCGGCCACGCCGATGTCGGCCGCGCCGTACTGGACGTAGGTCGGCACGTCGGTCGCGCGGACGATGATCAGGCGCAGCCCAGGGTCGCCGGTGGGCAGGATCAGCTTGCGCGACTCGATGATCGCCGGGTCGACCGCGATGCCGGCCGCGGCCAGCAGCGGCAGCGTCTCGTCGAAGATGCGTCCCTTGGACAAGGCCAGCGTGATCACGACAGCTCTCCGTTGCGCCCCCGGCCCGCGCGGGTCGCGGCGAGTCCGGCAGCGGGGTTCATTTCAGTCGCTCGATGCGCGCGCCGAGCGCCACGAGCTTGTCTTCCATCCGCTCGTAGCCGCGATCGAGGTGGTAGATCCGGTCGACGATCGTCTCGCCGTCGGCCACCAGCCCGGCGATCACCAGGCCGGCCGACGCGCGCAGGTCGGTCGCCATGACCGAGGCGCCCGACAGGCCGCGAACGCCGCGAACGACCGCGGTGTTGCCCTCGATCGTGATGTCGGCGCCCAGGCGCTGCAGCTCCAGCACGTGCATGAAGCGGTTCTCGAAGATCGTCTCGGTGACGACCCCGGTTCCCTCGGCGATGCAGTTCACCGCCATGAACTGCGCCTGCATGTCGGTGGCGAAGCCCGGATACGGCGCGGTGCGCAGGTTGACCGCGCGCGGGCGGCGGTCCATTCGCAGCCGGATCGTGCCGGGCCCGCACTCGACCCGCGCGCCGGCTTCGCGAAGCTTCTCGAGCGTCGCGTCCATCGTGTCTGGCTCGGCGCCGGTCAGCACGATCTCGCCACCGGTCGCGGCCGCCGCGCACAGGAAGGTCCCGGCCTCGATCCGGTCGGCCATGACGCGGTGCGAGCCGCCGTGCAGCTTCTCGACGCCGCGGATCGCGATCCGGTCGGTGCCGGCCCCGTCGATCCGCGCGCCCATCGCGACCAGCGCATTGGCAAGGTCGACGACCTCGGGCTCGCGCGCCGCGTTCTCGATGACCGTCTCGCCGTCGGCCAGCGTGGCGGCCATCATCAGGTTCTCGGTGCCGGTGACCGTGACCATGTCGGTGACGATCCGCGCGCCCTTCAGCCGCGGGGCCCGCGCGACGACGTCGCCGTGCTCGATCGCGATCTGCGCGCCCATCGCCTGCAGGCCCTTGATGTGCTGGTCCACCGGCCGCTGGCCGATCGCGCAGCCGCCGGGCAGCGCCACCCTGGCCTCGCCGAACCGGGCCAGCAGCGGGCCCAGCACCAGGATCGACGCGCGCATCGTGCGCACCAGCTCGTAGGGCGCCTCGGGCGTGGCCACCGCAGACGCGTCGATCGCCACCCGGTCGCCGTCGCGCTCGCAGCGGGCGCCCATCAGGCCCAGCAGCTTCAGCGTGGTGGCCACGTCGTGCAGGCGCGGCACGTTGCCGAGCTCGAGCGTGTCGGCGACCAGCAGCGCCGAGCACAGGATCGGCAGCGCGGCGTTCTTGGCGCCGGACACCGGCACCTCGCCGCGCAGCGGCAGGCCGCCGGTGATTCGCAGGCGGTCCATCTTCAGCCGCCCCGCGCGTACTCTTCGGGGGTCAGCGTCTTCATCGACAGCGCGTGGACCTCCTCGCGCATCCGGTCGCCCAGCGCGCGATAGACGAGCTGGTGGCGCTGCACCGGCCGCTTGCCCTCGAAGAGGGGCGAGACGATGAGCGCCTCGAAGTGGCGGCCGTCGCCGCTGACTTCGAGTCGTTCGCAGTCGAGTCCGGCGGCGATCCAGCCGCGGATGTCTTCGGGAGTCGGCATGTCCGGTTCCGTGATCAGCGTTCAGTGCCGCAGCTTGTAGCCCGAGCGCAGCAGGTGCAGCGCCAGCGCCGCCACCGCTGCGAACGTGACGGCCACGATCGCGAAGCTGACGCCGGGCGGCACGTCGGACACGCCGAAGAAACCGTAGCGAAAGCCGTCGACCATGTAGAAGAAGGGGTTCAGGTGCGAGACCGTCTGCCAGAACCCGGGCAGCGACTTCACCGAGTAGAAGACGCCGGCCAGGAAGGTGAGCGGCATCACGATGAAGTTCTGGAAGGCGGCGATCTGGTCGAACTTGTCGGCCCATATGCCGCCCACCAGGCCCATTGTACCGAGGATCGCGCTGCCCAGCAGCGCGAACAGCAGGATCCAGCCGGGCGCGGCGAAGCTCAGGTCGGCGAACCATGCGGTGATGACGAACACGCCGAGCCCGACGACCATGCCGCGCACCATCGCGGCCAGCACGTAGGCCGAGAAGATCTCCAGGTGCGACAGCGGAGGCAGCAGCACGAACACGATGTTGCCGGTGATCTTGCTCTGGATCAGCGACGACGAGGTGTTGGCGAAGGAGTTCTGCAGCACCGACATCATCACCAGGCCGGGGATCAGGAACGAGGTGTAGCCGACGCCGTCGAATACCTGCACCCGGTCCTCGAGCACGTGGCCGAAGATCAGCAGGTACAGCATCGAGGTGAGGACCGGCGAGGCGATCGTCTGGAAGCTGACCTTGACGAAGCGAAGCAGCTCCTTGCGGAACAGCGTCGCGAAGCCGGCCAGGGAGAAGCGTTCCGTGGACATCGGGCGCGGGCCTTCAGCGGTTGTCTTTCATGATCTGGACGAAGACGTCTTCCAGGTCGGCGTGCTGCAGCTCCATCTCGTCGATCCGGCAGCCGCCCTCGCGCAGCGCGGCGAGGATGCCCTCGATCGCGGCGTAGTCGTCGACCCGCAGCGCCGCGCGCTGCGCCGCGCCCGGCGCGGCCTGCGCGGCGGCAGGCGCCGCGCCCTCGGCGGACTCGTCGAGGCGCAGCGGCTCGAGCGCAACCGGCAGCGGCGCGCCCGACAGCGCGAGCCGGAGCCGGCCGCCGGCGAAGCGGCGCAGCAGCGCGCTGGTCTCGTCGAGCGCGACCACCTGCCCCTGCTTGAGCATCGCGATCCGCCCGCAGAGCTCCTGCGCCTCCTCGAGGTAGTGCGTGGTCAGCACGATCGTGTGGCCCTCGCGGTTCAGGCGCCTGATGAACTGCCACAGCGTCTGGCGCAGCTCGACGTCGACGCCGGCGGTCGGCTCGTCGAGCACGATGACCGGCGGCCGGTGCACCAGCGCCTGCGCGACCAGCACCCGGCGCTTCATGCCGCCCGACAGCGCCCGCATGTTGGAGTCGGCCTTCGCGCTCAGGTCGAGGTGGGCGAGGATCTCGTCGATCCAGTCGTCGTTGCGGCGGATGCCGTAGTAGCCCGACGTGATGCGCAGCGTCTCGCGGACGGTGAAGAACGGATCGAAGACGAGCTCCTGCGGCACCACGCCGAGCGCGCGCCTGGCGGCGCGGAAGTCGCCCGACACGTCGTGGCCCATGATCCGCACCTCGCCCGAATCGGGGCGGCTCAGGCCCGCCACGATCGAGATCAGGGTCGTCTTGCCGGCGCCGTTCGGGCCTAGCAGGCCGAAGAACTCGCCCTGGCCGATCGACAGCGAGACACCGCGCAGCGCCTCGAAGCTGCCGTAGCGCTTGACGACCGAGGAGATCTCGATGGCGGCGCTCATGCCGCGGCCCCCGGGGTCGAGGGAGGCGGGTGCGGCACGACGGGGCGAACGTTCCTGAGCGCCCGGTCACCGAAGAGGATGGTCCCGACGCCGTACAGACCGGCGAGCCTGAGCATCTTCTCGCTGGCGCCGTCGAAGCGGAACGAATCGCCCGAGCGCTGCGCCTGGCGCGCGAGCTCGAGCAGCACCGCGACCAGCGAAGAGTCGAAGCGCTCGCAGCCCGACAGGTCGTAGACGCGCTCGGGCCCCGCCTGCCCCTGCGCGGCGGCCAGCACCTCGTTGGCGACCCGGTGGTCGACTTCGACGGGGAAGCGGTAGGCCGGCATCAGGACTTCTTGCCCGGCGCGAACTCGCGGTTCTTGTCGGCGAGGCTCTTGATCAGGCCGTCGACGCCCGAGCGCGAGGCCTCCTGGCCGAACTGCGTGCGGTAGGTCTCGACCAGCCAGACGCCAAGCACGTTGACGTCGTAGATCTTCCAGGCGGCGTCGACCTTGTGCATCCGGTAGTCGAGCTGGATCGGCTCGCCGCGCGGCTGGACGATCTCGCTGCGCACGATCACGTCGCTCGCGTCGGCCGCCGCCCGCATCGGCTTCATCCGGATCGACTGGTCCTCGACCGCGGCCAGCGCGCCCGAGTAGGTGCGCAGCAGCATCGTGCGGAACTCGGTCATCAGCTGCTGCTGCTGCTCGGGCGTGGCCTGCCGCCACCAGCGGCCGGCGGCGAGCGCCGTCATGCGCTGGAAGTTCACGTGCGGCATCACCAGCTCGTCGACCAGCGCGGACAGCTTGTCGAAGTCGCCGCCCTGGATCGCCTTGTCGGCCTTGATGCGCTCGATCATCTCGGTGCCCAGCTTCTGGATCAGCGCGTCGGGCGTGCCGGACGCGAGCGCCGGGGCGGCGCCGAACCCCGCGAAGGCGGTCGCGACGATGGCCAGCAGGGAGAGGAATTTGCGGTACAGCATGGTTCTTTGCTCCTTGTCGTGCCTCACTGCGGCAGCTCTTCCTCTTCTTCGAGGGGCGGGTTGCCGTCGTAGACCTGGTTGCGCCTGCGCTGAAGCCAGGCGTCGCGGGTGAAGCTGTACTTGTCGAGCGCCGCGCCCTCGAGCACGCGCTCTGCCGGGAAAAGCCGGGCGCGGCCGTCGATCAGGCGGGTCAGCCAGAGATTGTTGGCCTGGCCGCGCGATCCCAGTTCGTCGAGCGGGTCGGCCACCATGTCGACCGCCCGCGCCGGCGCGTCGCGAAAGCTCGACGGGCCGAGGAAGGGCAGTACCAGGTAGGGGCCCGGCGGCACGCCCCAGGCGCCGAGCGTCTGGCCGAGGTCCTCGTCGTGCTTCTCGAGCCCCATCTCGCTGGCGACGTCGGCCAGCCCGCCGAATCCGAAGGTGGTGTTGATCGCCACGCGCGACAGATCGGAGAAGGCCTCGGCGGGCTTGCCCTGCAGCAGCTGGTTGACCGCCGTCCAGAGGTCGGCCAGGTTGCCGAAGAAGTTGCCGGTCATGTCGCGGAAGGTGCGCGGCACCGCGGCCTCGTAGCCCTTGGCGGCCGGCTTGAGCACCGCGCGATCGACCGCGTCGTTGAACGCATAAATCGACCGGTTCAGCGGCTCGAGCGGATCGATCCTGGCGACCGGGTCGGCCGGCCGCGCGGCCGCGCCAGCCTCGCCGCCCGTTCCGCCCCCGGCCGGCGCCGACGCGCAGCCGGCCAGCGCCGACAGCGCCGCGGCCAGCGCGAGCGCGCGCAGGCCGGCGGCCGGTCCGCGCCGGGGCAGGATCACTTGCCGCCCTCCGCGGCCTTGCCGTACAGGAACTGGCCGATCAGGTTCTCGAGCACCACGGCGGACTGGGTCAGCTTGATCGTGTCGCCGGCCGCCAGCATCTCGGTGTCGCCGCCGGGCTCGAGCCCGATGTACTGCTCGCCCAGCAGGCCCGAGGTGAGGATCTTCACCGAGCTGTCCTTCGGGAACTGGTAGCGGCTGTCGAGCGCGAGCACCACGGTCGCCCGGTAGGACTGGTCGTCGAAACGGATCGACGCGACCCGCCCGACGACGACGCCGGCGCTGCGCACCGCGGCCCGCGGCTTGAGCCCGCCGATGTTGTCGAACTGGGCGGTGGCCTCGTAGGTCGGCCCCAGCCCCACCGCGCTGCTCATGTTGCCCGCGCGCAGGGCCAGGAAGACCAGCGCCGCGAAACCCAGCAGCACGAACAGGCCGACCAGCAGGTCGACTCCCGAGCGTTTCATAGCATCATCTCCAGAGCGGCAACCGTGTCGCGCCTCAGTTGGTGTTGAACATCAGCGCGGTCATGATGAAGTCGAGCGCGAGAATGGCGAGCGACGCCGCGACCACGGTCGTCGTGGTGGCCCTCGCGACGCCTTCCGGGGTGGCCTGCGCCTTGTAACCGACGAACAGCGCGACGAAGGCCACGGTGAACCCGAACACGACGCTCTTGACCACGCCGTTGCCGACATCGTCGAGCCAGTCGACGCCGTCCTGCATCTGCGACCAGAAGGCGCCGGCATCGACGCCGATCATCTCGACGCCGACTAGGTAGCCGCCGAGCACGCCCAGCGCCGAGAACAGCGCCGCGAGCAGCGGCATGCAGAACACCGCGGCCAGGAAACGCGGGGCGAGCACCCGGGCGACCGGATCGACGGCCATCATCTCCATCGCGTCGAGTTGCTCGCCGGCCTTCATCAGCCCGACCTCGGCGGTCAGCGAGGTGCCCGCGCGTCCCGCGAAGAGCAGCGCGGTCACGACCGGGCCGAGCTCGCGCACCAGCGACAGCGTGACCAGCAGGCCCAGCGCCTCTTCCGAGCCGTAGCGGCGCAGCGTGTAATAGCCCTGCAGGCCCAGCACGAAACCGATCAGCAGGCCGGACACCAGGATGATCGACAGCGAGTAGTTGCCGATGAAGTGGACCTGGTCGACCACCAGCCGCGCGCGGCGCAGCGAGAGCAGGCCGAGCCCGCAAAGCCGCAGGAAGAAACGGGTTCCCTGCCCGACCGCGACGACGAAGTCGACCAGCATGCGCAGCGGGGAGAGGATCGATCGCGTCATCGCTTCAGCCCCAGGTCCTCGGCGAGCGGCGGCGCCTGGTAGTGGAAGGCGATCGGCCCGTCGATGTCGCCCTCGAGGAACTGCCGCACGTTCGGGTCGTCGGAAACCCGCAGCTCGTCCGGCGTGCCCTCGGCGGCCACGCGGCCCGCGGCCAGCAGGTACACGTAGTCGGCGATCGCGAAGACGTCCTTGATGTCGTGCGACACCAGGATGGACGCGCAGTTCAGCGACTCGCCGAGCCTGCGGATCAGGTTGGCGACGGTGGCCAGCGCGACCGGGTCGAGGCCGGCGAAGGGCTCGTCGTACATGATCAGCGGCGGGTCCAGCGCGATCGCGCGCGCCAGCGCGACCCGGCGCGCCATGCCGCCCGACAGCTGCGATATCCCGAACTGCGCCGCGCCGCGCAGCCCGACCGCCTCGAGCTTCATCAGCACCAGGTCGTGGATCATGCTCTCGGGCAGGTCGGTGTGCTCGCGCAGCGGGAAGGCGACGTTGTCGAACGCGTTGAGGTCGGTGAACAGCGCGCCGAACTGGTAGAGCATGCCCATGCGCCGCCGGAGCGCGAACAGGCCGTCGCGGTCGAGCTTGTGGACGTCCTGGCCGTCGAACAGAACGCTGCCCTGCTGCGGGCGCAACTGGCCGCCGATCAGCCGCAGGATCGTGGTCTTTCCGCAGCCCGATCCGCCGATCATCGCGACGACCTTGCCGCGCTGGAAGCGCAGCGAGACGTCCTTGATGATCTCGCGTTCGCGGTAACCGAAGCGGATCCGGTCGAGAACGAGGAAATCGCGGTCCAAGACGGGGAATCCAGGAAGAGTCGAACCCGACATTCTAAACGGTCGGTCAGGGAGTGCCGCCGACAACCCCGACGAGCGGTCCCTGCGGACCGCTCCGCACGGGGGCCCGGGACGGCGCGCCCGTCGCTTCCCGGCGGCGCGCCGCCCGCTTTCCCGCGGCTCGCTCGCCACGCGGCGCCCGGTTTGCCGCGGGCCGCTCGTCATATACTCGGCCCCATGAACGAGATCGTAGCGAGCCCGCAGCGGCTGGTCGCGCAGGCCCGCGAGGTGCTGCGGATCGAGGCCGAGGCCGTTGCGCGGCTCGCCGAGCGCGTCGGCGAGCCGTTCGCCCGGGCCTGCGCATTGATCCTGGCCTGCCCCGGCCGGGTCGTCGTCAGCGGCATGGGCAAGTCCGGCCACGTGGCCCGCAAGACCGCGGCCACGCTGGCCTCGACCGGCACCCCGGCCTTCTTCGTGCACCCTGCCGAGGCCAGCCACGGCGACCTCGGCATGGTCACCCGCGACGACGTCTTCATCGCGATGTCGAATTCCGGCGCCACCGAGGAATTGCTGACGATCGTGCCGATCGTCAAGCGGCAGGGCGCGAAGCTGGTCGCGATCACCGGCAACCCCGATTCCGCGCTGGCGAGGCTGGCCGACGTCCACCTCGACGCCGGCGTCGAGCGCGAGGCCTGCCCGCTGAACCTGGCGCCGACCGCCAGCACGACCGCGGCGCTGGCGCTCGGCGACGCGCTGGCCGTGGCCCTGCTCGACGCGCGCGGCTTCGGCCCGATGGACTTCGCGCGCTCGCACCCGGGCGGCTCGCTCGGCCGCCGGCTGCTCACGCGCGTGGCCGACGTGATGCGCACCGGCGCCGCGCTGCCGCAGGTGCCGACCGGCTCGCGGCTGGTCGACGCGATCCTCGAGATCACCCGCAAGCGCATGGGAATGACCGCAGTGGTCGGCGCCGACGGGCGGATGGCCGGCATCTTCACCGACGGCGACCTGAGGCGGCTGCTCGAGCAGGGCCGCGAGGTCCAGGGCCTGACGGTCGACGAAGTCATGACGCGCTCGCCGCGCACGATCGGCAGCCAGGCGCTGGCGGCCGAAGCGGTGCGCCTGATGGAAGAGCACCGGATCAGCCAGCTGCTGGTCGTCGACGACGACAGGCTCGTCGGCGCCATCGGCATCCACGACCTGCTGGCCGCCCGGGTCGTCTGAGCGCGGGGCCCGGACAATGACCTCGACCGACGGGGCCCGGCCCGACGCAGGCGACGCAAGCCGCCGGGCCGCCGCGATCCGGCTGCTCGCGCTCGACGTCGACGGCACGCTGACCGACGGGCGCATCAATATCGGCCCGCAGGGCGAGGCGATGAAGTCCTTCTCGGTGCGCGACGGCTTCGGCCTCACGCTGCTGCGCGAGGCCGGCATCCGGCTCGCGGTGATCACCGCGCGCCAGTCGGCGATCGTCGAGCACCGGGCCCGCGAGCTGAAGTTCGACGAGGTTCGGCAGGGCGTAGGCGACAAGGCCGCGGCGCTGGCCGCGCTGTGCGCCGACCGCGGCCTGGGCCTGGCCGAGGCGGGCTTCGTCGGCGACGACTGGCCGGACCTGCCGGCGATGCTGTCGGCCGGCTTCGCGGCCTCGGTGGCCGACGCCGCCGCGGAGGTCCGGGCGCGGGCGCACTGGGTTTCCACCGCCCCGGCCGGCAGCGGCGCGATCCGCGAGCTCGCCGAATTCATCCTGCGGGCTCGGGGCGAATTCGACGCCGCGCTGGCCAGGCGGCTCGCGCCGCGCCCCTCCACGCCGGCGGCCGAGGGCGGCGCGTCGTGAACGCGCGCGCCTGGGACCGCTTCGCCGCGCTGCTCTCGCTGCTGCTGCTGGCCGTGCTCGCCGGCGGCAGCTACTACCTGGCCGAGATGTCCCGCCGGCTCGCGACCGGCCCTGCGCCCGCCGAGCTCCGGCACGAGCCCGACTACTTCGTCGAGCGGCTCGTGTTCACGCGGGTCAACGCCGAGGGCGACCCGGCCTTCCGGCTGTCGGCCGAGCGCATGGTGCACTACCCGGACGACCGGTCGACCGAGTACCGCAACCCCGAGGTGGTCAGCCTCGACCCGGCCAAGCCGCTGCTGCGACTGGTCGGCGACACCGGCACCTCGAGCGCCGACGGCGTCGAGACGCACCTGCGAGGCAACGTGGTCATGACCCGCGCGGCGGGCGGCGGCGACCCCGCGATGACCGTGCGCACCGATCACGTCGTCATCTACAGCGACACCGAGATCGCGCGCACGGATCGGCCGGTCGTCATCGAGCGCGGCGGCTCGACCTTGACCGGCGTCGGCATGGAATTCGATAATTCGGCGCGCTCGCTGACGGTCGACTCGCGGGTGCGCGGCACCTGGCAGCCTGCGCCGAAAACCCGCTGATCGGACCCGCGATGCCCGCGATCTATTCCCGCCCTCTCCCCTCTTTGCCGTCCCGGTCGCTCGGCGGCCGCGCCCGGTCTGCGGGCATCCTCGCCCGGCCGGTCGGCGCGCTGGTCGCGCAGGCGGCCTGCGTCGTGGCGATCGCACTGTCGGGCTGGCCGGTCGCGGCGCTTGCCGAGAAGGCGGACCGCGACCAGCCGCTGACCGTCGAGTCCGACCAGATGCAGTACGACGACCTCAAGCAGGTCGGCACCTTCACCGGCCGCGTCGTGCTGACCAAGGGGACCATCCTGATCCGCGCCGACCGGCTCACGATCCGCCAGGACGACGCCGGCTGGCAGTACGGCACGGCCTGGGGCGATCCGGCGACCTTCCGGCAGAAGCGCGAGGGCGTCGACGAGTGGATCGAGGGCCGCGGCCGCCGGATCGACTACGACGGCCGGCGCGAAACCGTCCGGCTGCAGCAACAGGCCACGATGCAGCGCACCGACGGCAGCCGCGTGCTCGACGAGATCCACGGCAGCGACATCCTTTACGAGAGCGGCACCGAGGTCTTCTCGGTGCAGGGGGGCGCCGGCAAGGAGGCCACGCCCGAGAATCCGTCCGGCCGCGTCCGGATGGTGATCCAGCCGCGAGCCGCGGACGGCCCGGCGAAGTCCGAGCCGGCCCCGCTGAAGCCTGCCGAGCGGCTCTCGCCGGGCGCGCGCTGATGCCCGAGGCTTCCACGACGGCATCGCCCGCGGGGGCGGCAGCGCAGCCGGCCAGCCACCTGGTCGTGCGCAACCTGATGAAGGCCTACCACGGGCGCAAGGTCGTCCAGGACGTCTCCATCGACGTGCGCAGCGGCGAGGTGGTCGGCCTGCTGGGCCCGAACGGCGCCGGCAAGACCACGACCTTCTACATGATCGTCGGGCTGGTGCCCTCCGACGGCGGCGTCATCGAGCTCGACGACCGGCCGATCGGCCGCCTGCCGATCCACCGTCGCGCCCGCCTCGGCCTGTCCTACCTCCCGCAGGAAGCCTCCGTCTTCCGCAAGATGACCGTCGAGGAGAACATCATCGCGGTCCTCGAGCTGCAGCAAGGCCCCGGCGGCCGGCCGCTGTCGCGCGCCGAGATCGGCGAACGACTCGAGTCGCTGCTCACCGAGCTGCAGATCCTGCACATCCGCTCCAACCCGGCGCAGTCGCTGTCCGGCGGCGAGCGGCGGCGGGTCGAGATCGCCCGGGCGCTGGCGGGCTCGCCGCGCTTCATCCTGCTCGACGAGCCGTTCGCCGGCGTGGACCCTATCGCGGTCATCGAGATCCAGCGGATCGTGAGATTTCTCAAGGAGCGCCGGATCGGGGTGCTGATTACGGACCACAACGTCCGCGAGACGCTTGGCATCTGCGACCGGGCGTATATCATCAGGGCTGGTACCGTTCTTGCTTATGGCCGGCCCGACGAGGTCGTCCAGAACGAGGACGTCCGACGTTACTACCTGGGCGAGCACTTCTCGATGTGACCGGGGGCATCCGCCCCGGTGTTCCGCCCGGGCAGGCGGCCGCTTCCCCCGGGCAGATGAAACCCTCTCTCCAGCTCAGACTCTCCCAGCACCTGGCGCTGACCCCCCAGCTGCAGCAGTCGATCCGCCTGCTGCAGCTCTCGACGCTGGAGCTGAACCAGGAGCTCGAGCAGATCCTCTCCGAGAACCCACTGCTCGAGCGTCTCGACGATCCGCTGCAGTCCTGCGTGTCGATCGCGCCGAACGGCGGTCTCGACAGCGCGGCGGGCCCCGCGCCCGCGGCCGACCCGCGCCAGGCGGATGGCGAGCCCCCCGCGGGCCAGGACACGCCCGGCGGCTCCGAAGCCGCCGAGGGATCGTCCTCCGACAACTGGGACGACGGCTCCGGCGACTCGTCGGCCGACTGGGGCGGCGACGCCGGCCCGCGCACCCGCAACGACGACGACAACGACGAGCGCGACTGGCCGCAGCTAGCCGCCGTCGAGACGAACCTGAGCGAGCACCTGGCCTCGCAGCTGGCCGCGACCCGCGTGTCGGCGCGGGACCGCGCGCTGGTGAACCTGCTGATCGGCGAGCTGAACGACGACGGCCTGCTCGACGCGAGCCTGGAGGAGATCGCCGCCTCGCTGCCGGCCGAGCTCGAGATCGAGCCCGAGGAGCTCTCGGCCGCGCTTCGCCTGCTGCAGAGCTTCGAGCCGACCGGGGTCGGCGCCCGCGACCTGCGCGAGTGCCTGCTGCTGCAGATCGACGCTGGCGCAGGGGGCCACTGCCCGCCGGCGGTGCGGAAGGCGGCCCGCGAGATCGTGTCCAGCCACCTGGAAGCGCTCGCGGCCCGCGACTATCCGCGCCTGAAACGGGCGCTGCGCTGCGACGAGCCGACCCTGCGCGACGCGCAGGCGCTGATCCGGCAGCTGAATCCCCGGCCGGCCGCGAACTACACCGCGGAAGCGCCCGCCTACGTGGTGCCGGACGTCATCGTTCGACGCACGCGCGGAGGGTGGACCGCCGCGCTGAACCCGGACGTGATGCCCAAGCTCCGAATCAACGAAATGTACGCCGACATCCTCCGCCGCAACAGGGGAAGCCATTCGGAATTGTCGGGTCGCTTGCAGGAGGCCCGCTGGCTGGTGAAGAATGTCCAGCAGCGGTTCGACACGATCCTGCGCGTGTCGCAGGCGATCGTCAACCGCCAGCGAGCGTTCTTTTCGCACGGCGAAGTCGCCATGCGCCCGCTGGTCCTGCGGGAAATCGCTGACACCTTGGGCTTGCACGAATCGACCGTCTCCAGGGTCACGACGCAGAAGTACATGCTCACCCCGCTGGGGACTTTCGAGCTCAAGTACTTCTTCGGCAGCCACGTGGCGACCGACTCCGGAGGCGCTGCGTCGAGCACGGCGATTCGCGCGCTGATCAAGCAACTCGTCGCAGCGGAGGACCCCACCAGGCCACTTTCGGACAACCGGATAGCCGATCTGCTCGGCGAGCAGGGCTTCGTGGTCGCGCGGCGCACGGTCGCGAAGTACCGGGAAGCCCTCAGGATCCCTGCCGTGGCCCAGCGCCGCGCGCTGTAGCGCGCAGCCTCCCGGGGCGGGGTCCTCGCCGGGTCGAACCCACCCCGTCGAACCGACGCCGGCCTGCCGGCGTCGCTCAAGGAGGACGCATGAACCTCGCGATCAGCGGTCACCACGTCAGCATCAGCCCAGCCCTGCGCCAGTACGTCGTCGACAAGCTCGACCGGATACGCCGGCACTTCGACAAGGTCATCGACGTCAACGTCTGCCTGTCGGTGGACAAGCTGATCCAGAAAGCCGAGATCACGCTGCGGGTGCGGGGCAAGGATCTGTACGCCGAGGCGACCGACCAGGACCTGTACGCGGCGATCGACCTGCTTGTCGACAAGCTGGACAGGCAGGTGATCAAATACAAGGACAAGCGCATCGGCTTCGAGCATGATGCGCTGAAGTACCGCGTCGTCGAAGCCTGACGAGCCTGTTGGGACCCGCGGCCGGCCCGGGGGAAATGAGAGCCTTTTCGATGTTGCAATGCGGAAATTCCTCATTCCCTTCCGTGGACCGGCCTTTATAATCCAGCATTCTCGGAACCTGCCCCTGAGGTGATTTCGGATGCTGCAAAGCGTCAAGGCGAGCCCCTGGGGCGCCAGTGCCATGAATCGTCTCTCCAGATTGCTGGCCCCGACCAACGTCGTCATCGGCCTGTCGGTCACCAGCAAGAAGCGGTTGTTCGAGCAGGTCGGACTCCTGTTCGAGAACAACCAGGGAATCGAGCGCAGCAAGGTGTTCGATTCGCTCTTCGCCCGCGAACGCCTCGGCTCCACCGGCCTCGGCGAGGGCGTCGCGATCCCCCACGGCCGGATCAAGGGCCTGAAGGAAGCGGTGGCGGCCGTGGTTCGCGTCGCCGAGCCGCTCCCGTTCGACGCGCCCGACGGCAAGCCGGTCCAGCTGCTGGTCTTCCTGCTGGTTCCCGAGCACGCGACCGAGGAACACCTCGAGCTGCTGTCGGAGCTGGCGGAGCTGCTGTCCGACGAATCGATCCGCGGCTCGCTGGCGACCGCCGACGACCCGGCCGAAGTGCACCGGATCCTTTCGGGCTGGGAGCCCTGCCGCCCGGCGGCCTGAGGCCGGGCGCGAGCCAGCGCAAGGGGCGCGCATGACGGTCACGATCCGCGCCCTGTTCGAGCAGCATCGCGAGGAGCTGCACCTCGCCTGGGCCGCCGGCCAGGAGGGCGCGGACCGGCCTGCGGCCGACGGCTCGAGCGAGCCCGCCGACCTGATCGGTTACCTGAACCTGATCCACCCGAACCGGATCCACGTCGTCGGCGCGGCCGAGCGCGCTTACACGCTGCGCCTGGACGCCGCGCGAGGCAAGGCCGTCCTCGACGAGCTGGTCGCGGGCCGCCCGCCTGCGATCATCGTCGCGGACGGCCTCGACCCCCTGCCCGACCTGGCCGAGCGCGCGCAGGCCGCGGGCCTGCCGCTGATGACGACACCGATGTCCGCGGCCCGCGTGATCGAGACGCTGCGGGTCTCGCTGGCCAAGGCGGTCGCGCCCACCACCTCGATGCACGGCGTCTGCATGGACGTGCTCGGGATGGGCGTGCTGATCTCCGGCGAGTCCGGGCTCGGCAAGAGCGAGCTTGCGCTGGAGCTGATCAGCCGGGGGCACGGCCTGGTCGCCGACGACGTCGTCGAGTTCAGCCGGATCGCCCCGCACGTCGTCGAGGGACGCTGCCCTCCGCTGTTGCAGAACCTCCTCGAGGTGCGCGGCCTGGGGCTGCTCGACATCCGCACGATCTTCGGCGAGACCGCGGTGCGCCGGAAGATGAAGCTGAACCTGATCGTCCACCTGGTCCGCACCCGCACCATGGAAGACGAATACCAGCGGATGCCGCTCGAGGCGCTCACCCAGGACGTGCTCGGCCTGCCGATCCGCAAGGTGGTGATCCCGGTGGCCGCCGGGCGCAACCTCGCCGTGCTGACCGAAGCCGCCGTGCGAAGCACGATCCTCCAGCTGCGCGGCTTCGACACGACCGGCGAGTTCGTCGCGCGGCAGCGCGCGCTGATCGAATCGCAGGGCTGAGCCGGCGCGCGGAACGAATTCCCGCCCGGAAGCACGGCCGGGTTCGCCGCCGGCACGCGATCGGCCTTACCATGTCCGCATGCGTCTGGTCCTGATCACAGGCATTTCCGGCTCGGGCAAGTCGATCGCCCTCAACGTGCTCGAGGACGACGGCTTCTTCTGCATCGACAACCTGCCGGTTCGCTTCCTCGACGACGTGATCGGCGCGCTGGCCGAGGCCGGCCACGAGCGGATCGCGGTGGCGATCGACGCGCGCAGCGGCGACTCGGTCGAGGGGCTGCGCGAGTCGATGGGGCATCTCGCCAGGCGCTGCCACGACATCAAGCTGCTGTTCCTGAACGCGCGCACCGAGGCCCTGGTCCAGCGCTATTCGGAGACCCGGCGCCGGCACCCGCTGTCGCTGCGCCTGTCGCGCGAGGGCGAGGCGCCGACGCTGATCGAGGCGATCGCGCTGGAACGCGAGCTGATGTCGGTGATCGAGGACCTCGGCGTGTCGATCGACACCAGCGACCTGCCGCCGAACGTGCTGCGCGGCTGGGTGCGCGACGTGATCGGCGCCGAGCGCGCGCCGATCACGCTTCTCTTCGAGTCCTTCGCGTTCAAGCACGGCGTGCCGCTCGACGCCGACCTGGTGTTCGACGCGCGCTGCCTGCCCAACCCCTACTACACGCCGGAGCTCAAGCCGATGACCGGCCTCGACCCGCCGGTGGCCGAATACCTGCGCGCCATTCCCTCGGTCCAGAGGCTGATCGAGCACATCTCCGGCTTCCTGCACGCCTGGTTGCCGCACTATCTGCACGAGAACCGGAGCTACCTTACCGTCGCGATCGGCTGCACCGGCGGCCAGCACCGCTCGGTCTATTGCGTCGAGGAGCTCGCGCGCGAGTTCCGCCGCATCGAGCACGTGCTGGTCAGGCACCGATCGCTGGCCAGCCGGATGGCCGGCGGGTCCTGAGGCCGAGATTGCGGACCGAGCTCGCGATCTTTCCGCTGAACACCGTCCTGTTCCCCGGCGGCGTGTTGCCGCTGCGTATCTTCGAGGCGCGCTACATGGACATGGCGCGCGACTGCATGGCCCGCGAAGAGCCGTTCGGGGTCTGCCTGATCACCTCGGGCGGCGAGGTCGGCGAAGCGGCCGAGCACGAGCCGGTCGGCTGCCTGGCCCGGATCGCCGACTGGGACATGCAGCAACTGGGCCTGCTGCAGGTCCGTGCGATCGGCGGACAGCGCTTTCGCGTGAAGTCGCGCCGGGTGCAGGCCGACGGCCTGGTCCGCGCCGGGGTCGAGCCGATCGCCGACGATCCCGACCTGCAGATCCCGAGCGAATTCTCGGCCTGCGTCGGCCTGCTCGCGCGCGTGATCGACGACCTGGTCGAGCGCGAGGCGGACCCGATGAAGCGGATGATCGAGCCGCCCTATCGACTCGAATCGGCCGCCTGGGTAAGCAACAGGCTGTGCGAGTTCCTGCCGATCTCGCCGAAGGCCAGGCAGCGGCTGATGGAACTGGACGACCCGCTCACCCGCCTCTCGGTCATCCACCGCTACCTGGAGCAGCACCGGGTGATCTGAGGGCCGTTCACCGAGGGCAGTTCAGATCGGGAAGTCCATCTCGGCGAAAACGACCAGCATCGTCGCGTTGATCGCCCAGGCGACGGTCAGGCCGCGGGCCATCCCGCCCATCAGAGGGTCCGGCGCATGCGCCGCGGCCCGCCAGATCGCCACGAGCACCCAGATCGTGTACGGGGCGAAGGCGGCTAGCAGCAACTGGCGCAGGCCGGACCCCGGCGCGCCCTGCGAAACGAGCCAGAGGAAGATGCCGGTCGCGATCGTGCTGGGCAGTACCCCGTACAGCCAGAACACGGTCCAGAGCGGCTTGCTCCCCTTCCAGGCATCCACGATGAACATGGCCTCCTCCGGTTCGAATGCGCGACGCGCGGGGCATTGCAAGATGTATTTACCGTACATCTTTATCGCCCGGGATGGAAGACCCGGAAGGCGCCGTCAGGCCAGGGCGAGCAGCAGCCGCTTGACCGGCCTGGGCAGCGCGGCGCCCGCCACGTCGGCAGCCGGCAGCCAGACGGCGCCGGGCGCCGCCGCACCGCGCGCCGACCGCGCCTCGCAGACGAAGGGCTCGATCCGCAACCTGAAGTGCGTGAACGCGTGCACGAAAGGCTCGGCAGCAACCGGGGCGCCCAGCGCAAGCCCGTGCCGGCGCCCGACCTCGTCGACGAAGGCGGCCGGCGGGCCGGCTGCGGCCAGGTCTTCCTGCGGCAGGCTCCACAAGCCGCCCCATATTCCGGCGGCCGGCCGGCGCTCGACCAGCCAGGCGCCCTCGTGGCGAACCGCCAGCATCCGGCACGCCCTGAGCGGCACCGCCCTCGCCGGGCGTGGCGAAGGAAGCGCGGCGATGCGCTGCTCCCGGAGCGCGACGCAGCGATCCGCCACCGGGCAACTGCCGCAAGCGGGTCGAGCCCGCGTGCAGACCGTGGCCCCGAGGTCCATCAGCCCCTGCGTGTAGGACTCGACGCCGCGCGCCGGCAACTCGCGCTCGGCGAGCGCCCAGAGCCTGGCCTCGACCGCGCGCTCGCCCGGCCAGCCCTCGACGCCGAACACGCGGCAAAGCACCCGGCGCACGTTGCCGTCCAGGATCGCGGCGCGCTCGCCTTCGGCGAATACCGCTATCGCCGCCGCGGTCGAGCGCCCGATGCCGGGCAGCGTCGACAGCGTTGCGGCGTCGCGCGGAAAGCGGCCACCGTGGCGCTCGACCACCTGCTGAGCGCAGCGGTGCAGGTTGCGCGCGCGGCTGTAGTAGCCGAGCCCGCTCCACAGCTGCATCACCCGGTCAAGTGTCGCCCCGGCCAGCGCCGACACGTCGGGAAAGGCCTCGAGGAAGCCCAGGTAGTACGGCACGACGGTCGAGACCTGCGTCTGCTGCAGCATGACCTCGGAGAGCCAGATCCGGTAGGCGTCGCGGGTGCCCTGCCAGGGCAGGTCGTGACGCCCCGCGCGACGCTGCCACTCGACGATCGCCTCGGCGAAACCCGGCTTCGCGGCGCCCACCCCGCTCGCCCCGCTGCCCGCCGCGCCCCTGCCCGCCGCGCCGCCGCCGGCGCTGCCCGTCGCCCGGCTCACGGCGACGGCGCCAGCGCCTCGCCGGCCCCCAGCCCCTCCAGCAGCGCGCGCACCTCGCGCGCGGCCGCCTCGACGACCGCGATGCGCTCCTCGACCGCCGCGCGCGCCGACTCGACCTCGGCGATCCGGGCCTCCAGGCCGTCGCTGGCCTCGAGCACCCGCTGGACCGAATCGGCGCGGCGGCGCAGCTGCGCCTGATGCTCGCGCACCTGCGACTCGATCGGCGCCATGACCGCCCGCTGCCAGCTCGCGAAGTCGCGCGCGAGCCGCTCGTAGAGCTCGCACGTCCGCAGCGCGACCGATTCGAAGAACTTCCGCATCAGCGCGTACTTCTCGTTGGCGACCAGCGACATCGCGCCGAATTGCCGCCGCTGGAGCTGCTCGATCCGCTCGAGGGCCGCGAGATGGCGTCGCATCGAGAAGCGCGCGGGATTGCCCAGCGACAGCCCGTGCTCGGCGCTGAAGCTGCGGTACATCGCGTTCATCAACGTGGAGATCTCGGCCAGGTGACGGGCCGCCTCGTCGAAATCGGCGCGGGCCGCCCGGACCAGCGAGACCATGCCGTCGCGCAGGCCGGTGGAGAGGTAGCTGCCGCGCATCGCGTCGCGCACGTCGCGCAGGTTGCGCCTGGCGACGTCCGGACCGATCGCGTCGCCGACCGCCTGCGCGTGCCTGCCGAGCACCGCGCGCAGCGCCTGCAACTGGCGAAGGCTGCGCGCGAAGTCCTCCCGGTCTCGCTGGACCTGCGCGGCCATCCGGGCGATCGCCTCGCGGTTGCGCCCGCGCAGCGATGCGAGCTCCATCTGCTGCTCGATCTGCGCCCGGCGGCGGGCGCCCAGCGCGGCCGACGCCCTGCGATGCAGCGCGTCGAAGTCGCGCCGCAGCCGCTCGCGGACGATCTCGCGGCGCTGGCCGACCAGCTCGCCGCCGAGCGCGCGCTCGAGCTCGGGCAGGCGGCTGCGCCGCAGCAGCGCGGCGTCCCCGCGCAGCCGCGCGACCAGCGCCTTCTGGGCCGACACCGGGAAGATCCGCTCGGGCGGCAGGTCGAGCGTGCGCGAGACGCTGCCGACCTGGCGCGCGATCTCCAGCTCGATCTCGACGTCGTCGCGCAGGCCGTCCCAAAGCCCGTCGATCTTGTTCAACACCGCGAAGCGGCCGCGCCCGTGGCTGCCGTCGACGTGCCGCCGCCAGATCTCGACGTCCGAACGCGTCACGCCGGCGTCGGCGGCGAGCAGAAACAGCACCGCGTCGGCCTCGGGAATCAGCCGCAGCGTGAGCTCGGGCTCGGCGCCGATCGCATTGAGCCCCGGCGTGTCGATGATGACCAGCCCGCGCGCCAGCAGCGGATGCGGATGGTTGACGATCGCGTGGCGCCAGCGGGGCACCTCGACCAGGACTTCCCGCGAGCCGCCGCCTGCGTGCGGCTGCGGTCCACCGGCTGCCTGCGCCCGGGCGCCGTCGTCGCCGACGGCCGGCCGGCCGTCGGCGGCCCGGAACGCCGACGCGGCAGCGACCGCCTCGTCGTCGGCAAAGCCCAGCTCGGCCGCCTGCGCGGCCGGCATCTCGATCGTCTCGGAAACGCTGGCGATCGCGCGCTCGAGCGAAGCCGGATCCGACGGATCGAAGCCGATCTCGTGCCAGGCCGACGCGTCGTCGCGCAGCGCCGACAAGGGCGTGTCGGCGGCCCGGGTCTCGATCGGCAACAGGCGCACCGACGGCGGACGGGCCGGATCCCAGAGCAGTTCGGTCGGGCACATCGTGGTCCGGCCTGCCGACGACGGAACGATGCGACGGCCGGCGTCGCCGAAGAACAGGGCGTTGATCAGCTCGGACTTCCCGCGCGAGAACTCGGCCACGAACGCGACGGACAGGCGCTCGGCCGCGAGCCGCGCGAGCATCGCGTCGAGGCGCTCGCGGACGTCGGCGTCGACCAGCCGGGCAGCGGCCAGCCGCCGGCCGTAGACCTCGATCGCGCCGCGCAGCTCGGCGCGCCAGCCACCGAAGTCCGCCATCTGCCTTTCGAGCGATTCCATCCGGCCTCCCCGAGCGTGCGCTGCCCGTGCTAGCTCTGGCAGCGCGGGCACCAGAAGGTCGCGCGCGCCTGGTCTCGCCGCATCGCGACCGGCGTGCCGCAGACCCGGCAGGGCAGGCCCGCGCGGCCGTAGACGAAGCATTCGAGCTGGAAGTAGCCGCCCTGCCCGTCGCTGCCGACGAAGTCCTTCAGCGAGCTGCCGCCGCGGCCTATCGCATCGGACAGGGTCTCGCGGATCGCCCGGGCCAGCCGCTCGCAGCGCTCGCGCCCGACCCGCCGCGCCGGCGTGGACGGTCGGATCCCGGCCCGGAAAAGGCTCTCGGACGCGTAGATGTTGCCGACGCCGACCACGACCGTTCCGGAAAGCAGCAACTGCTTGATCGACAGGGCCCGCCCGCGCGTGGCGCGGTACAGCATGGCGCCATCGAAGTCGTCGGAGAAGGGCTCGACGCCCAGCCCGGCGAGCAGCGAATGGGCCTCGAGCGGGCCGTCGGCCGCCCGGTGCCAGAGCATCGCGCCGAAGCGCCGCGGATCGTGGTAGCGCAGCAGGCGACCGCCGAAGTCGATGTCGACGTGGTCGTGCCTGGCGGGCAGCGGCGCCGAATCGAGGATGCGCAGGTTCCCGGACATGCCCAGGTGCACGATCAGCGTGTCGCCGCCGAAGTCCATCAGCAGGTACTTGCCGCGCCGGCCGACCGACTCGAGCCGACGCCCGGCGAGCTCGCTGCCCAGCGTGGCAGGCACCGGCCAGCGCAGCCGGTGATCGCGAACCTCCACCCGGCGGACCGTGCGGCGCGTCAGTCCGGCCTGCAGGCCGCGGCGGACGACTTCTACCTCGGGCAATTCGGGCATCTGGCGGCGCGTCGCTGAGTCTCGGGTAACCTTGCCCGGCAGTGTAATTGAACCTAACATCGCCCCATGAAATCGTTGGCTCCGGCTCGCTCCGGCAACCTGTTCTGTCGGCTCGTGCCGCGCCTCCCGGCCGCGCTGCTCGCGCTGCCCTTCGCCGTTCTGCTCTCGGGCTGCGCGGCCCAGTCTCCCAGCGCTTCGCCGGACGCCCGGCAGGCCCCCCCTGGCGCCGCGTCCCCGGCCGCGCCGGGCGCCCCGGCGGCGGGCACGCCCGCGCCGGATCCGGCCCAGGCGCCGGCCGCCGCGCCGGCTTCGCAAGCTGCGACCGACGAGCCCCCGGAGCCGCCTCGCCGCGCCGCGCGGGCCGCCCGCACCCACGACGACACCGGCCCGCTCCCGGAAGTGGAGCTCAGCTCGCAGTTGATGTTCCAGCTGCTGGCCTCCGAGATCGCCGCCCAGCGCGGCGAACTGGCGAGCGCGTCGAGCACCTACCTGTCGATGGCGCGCCAGACGCGGGACCCCCGGCTGGCGCGCCGGGCCGCCGAGCTCGCGCTGGCCGAACGCTCGCTCGAGCGGGCGCTCCCGGCCGCCCGGCTGTGGCACGAGCTGGCGCCGCGCTCTGGACTGGCTGCCCAGACCCTGGAGGCCTTGCTGCTGAGCGCCGGCCAGCTCGAGGAGGCCGAGCCGCTGCTTCGCGCCCGGCTCGAGCGCGCGCGCGCCGAGGGCGAGCTGCCCGAGGCCTACGCGGGCCTGCAGCGGATGCTTGCGCGGGCGAGCGACAAGACCGCCGCGCTCGCGCTGCTCGAGCGAATATCCGGCCCGGACGCCGCGGTGGCGCAGGCGCGACTGGCGCTCGCCGCGCAAGCCGCTGCGGCGGGCGACGGCGAGCGCGCGGCGCGCGAAGCGGCGGCCGCGATCGAGCTCGCGCCCGGCGACGAGGAGGTCGCCGTGGCCGCCGCCCAGCACGTGGCGGCGGCCCAGGACCGCCCCGACGGAGCGATCGCGCTGCTCGAGCGTTTCCTCGCCGGGCAGCCCGACGCGATCGAGGCGCGCCTGGCGATGGCGCGGCTGCTCGCTTCGGCCGAGCGGATCGACGAGGCGCGCGCCCAATTCGAGATCGCGCGCAAGGCGCGGCCCGACGACCCGACGATCCTGTTCTCGCTCGCGCAGCTCGCCTGGCAGGCCAAGGACTCGCGGGCCGCCGAAGGCTACCTGCGGCGCTACGTCGAGCTGCCGGCGAGCGTTCAGCGCAACGACAGCCCGGCCTGGCTGTTCCTCGGCCAGATCGCCGAAACCGACGGCCGGATCGACGAGGCGATCGAGCGATACGGCAAGGTCGGGCGAGGGGACCAGTTCCTGCCCGCGCTGAGCCGCCGCGCCCTGCTGATCGCCAGGCAAGGCAGGGTCGACGAGGCGCGCAAGGTCCTGCACGACACGCCGGTGTCCACCAACCGCGAGCGCGTGCAGCTGATCGCGGTCGAGGCGCAGGTCCTGCGCGAGGCCGGCCGCTTCGACGAGGCCCTCGACTTCCTCGCCCGCTCGCTCGAGCGCCTGCCCGAGAATCCGGAGCTGCTCTACGACCACGCGATGGCGGCCGAGCGGGTCGACCGCCTCGACCTGATGGAAGCGAGCCTGCGCAAGCTGATCTCGCTTCGCCCCGACAACGCGCACGCCTACAACGCGCTCGGCTACACCTTCGCCGACCGCAACATCCGGCTCGAGGAAGCCCAGCAGCTGATCGCGAAGGCGCTCGAACTCAGGCCCGACGACGGGCACATCCTCGACAGCATGGGCTGGGTGCTCTATCGGCGCGGCGACCTGCGCGGCGCCCTCGACTATCTGCGCAAGGCCTGGAAGGCCACCCCCGAGGCCGAGGTCGCGACCCACCTGGGCGAGGTGCTCTGGGCCAGCGGCGAGCGAGACGAGGCCAGGCGCATGTGGCGGGAGGCGCGCAGGCTGGAGCCGGGCAGCGAGACGCTGCGCAAGACGCTGGAGCGTTTCGGGGTGGACCTGTGAGCGGCGGCCCGCGATGACCGGCCGGCGGCTTGCCCTGCTCGGGATCGCCGCGCTGCCGCTGATCGCGGCCGGCTGCGCGACGCCCGGGGCGCCGTCGGCGCCGCTGCCGGCCGGGGCCGAACCGAGCCGCTGGGCCGGCCGCTTCGCGGTCACGATGATCGACACCGGCGCCGGGGCCCGCGAGGAGCGGACCAGCGGGCGTTTCGTGCTCGAGTCCGTGCCCGGCGGGACGCTTCTGGAACTGCGCTCCCCGTTCGGCCAGACGGTCGCCACCGCGTCGCTTCAGGCGGGGCGCGCCGAGCTGCTGACCGCCGAGGGCCGGCGCTTCGAGGCCGACTCGGCCGAGGCGCTCACCGAGCAGGTCCTCGGCTGGCCGATGCCGGTCGGCGACCTGCCGCGCTGGCTGCGCGGGCGCCTCGAGCGCCCGACCGAGTCCAGCGACGGCAGGCCGGTCGCCGGCAACGAGCACGGCTGGGCCATCCGCTTCGAGGACTGGGGCTCCCACGGCCCGGTCCGGCTGAGCCTCGCCTGGCCTGACCGCCCCGCGGCGACCGACCGCAAGGTCAGGCTGAAGCTGATCGTCGACGACGTCTCCTGAACGCGGCCTTCCATGATCGAAGAACTCCGCAACCTGCCTGCCCCGGCCAAGCTGAACCTGTTCCTGCACGTCACCGGGCGCCGCAACGACGGCTATCACCTGCTGGAAACCGTGTTCGACCTGATCGACGTCGGCGACCGGCTCACGCTGCGCGTGCGCAACGACGGCGCGCTGATCCGGCGCGACTCGCTGCCCGGCGTCACGCCCGAACAGGACCTCACCGTGCGCGCTGCCCGCTTGCTCGCCGAGGAGACCGGCTGCCGGCTCGGGGTGGACATCGCGATCGACAAGCGGATCCCGATGGGCGCAGGCCTGGGCGGCGGCAGCTCCGACGCGGCGACGATGCTGCTGGGCCTGAACCGCCTGTGGGACCTGCGCCTGACCCGTCGCCAGCTGATGCGGTTCGCGCTTCGGCTCGGTGCCGACGTCCCCTTCTTCGTGTTCGGCCGCACCGCCTACGCCACCGGCATCGGCGAGAAGCTGCAGGCCCTGCCCCTGCCGCCGGCGACCTACGTCGTGGTGGCGCCGCCGGTGCCGGTCTCGACCGCTGTCGTCTTCTCCTCAACCGGTTTGACAAGGGACACGAAACCACTCACAATCTCAGGTCTTTCGCGAGAGAGTTCCGCTCGTCGCGGGAGAAACGACCTGGAACCCGTCGTCTGCGCTGCCTACCCGGCCGTCGCGTCGGCGCTTGCGGCCCTGAAATCGGCTGCCAGGCAGGCCGGTCTGAACGCCGATTCGGCGCGAATGACAGGCTCGGGTTCATGTGTCTTTCTTCCGGTTCCCGACGAATCGGTCGCGACCTCGATCCAGCAGGATCTGTCGCGGCGCCGGAACGGCTCGGCCGAAACCGTCGGCGAGGTCTTCGTCGCCCGGTCGCTGGCCAGGCATCCTCTCTCCGACTGGGCTTTTGTCCCGGGCGCCTGATTCCGGCCGGTTGCGGTCTGGTCGGGCGAGCGCGGTCAGAATGCTGGGGAGTAGCCAAGTTGGTTAAGGCACCGGATTTTGATTCCGGCATGCGAGGGTTCGAATCCTTCCTCCCCAGCCACCTTTTCCAATCTCGAGTCGACCATGCTTCACGGTTACCGTCGTAACGCCGACGTCGTGAGTCCGGAAGGTCTGATGATCTTCACCGGCAACGCCAACCCGAAACTGGCGGCCGAGGTCGCGAAGCATCTGCAGCTGCAGCTCGGCCGCGCCACGGTCGCCCGCTTCTCCGACGGCGAGGTCAACGTCGAGATCCTCGAGAACGTTCGCGGCAAAGACGTCTTCGTGCTGCAACCCACCTGCGCGCCGACCAACGACAACCTGATGGAACTGATGCTGATGGTCGACGCGCTGAAGCGCTCGTCGGCCGGGCGCATCACCGCGGCGGTGCCCTACTTCGGCTACGCCCGCCAGGACCGCCGGGTTCGCTCGATGCGGGTGGCGATCAGCGCCAAGGTCGTCGCGAACATGCTGGAAACCGCCGGCGTCGATCGTGTGCTCACGATGGACCTGCACGCGGACCAGATCCAGGGTTTCTTCGACATCCCGGTCGACAACATCTACGCGGCGCCGCTGCTGCTGGCCGACGTCCACCAGCAGCAGTTCGACGACCTGCTGGTCGTGTCGCCCGACGTGGGCGGCGTGGTGCGGGCCCGGGCCCTGGCCAAGCGGCTCGACTGCGACCTCGCGATCATCGACAAGCGCCGCCCGAAGGCGAATGTGGCCGAGGTGATGAACATCATCGGCGACGTTTCGGGCCGCACCTGCGTGATCATGGACGACATCGTCGACACCGCGAACACGCTGGTCAAGGGCGCGGCCGCGCTCAAGGCGCACGGCGCCAAGCGCGTGATCGCCTACTGCACGCACGCGGTGCTGTCCGGCGGCGCGATCGCCCGGATCGGCGATCCGGCGCTCGACGAGCTGGTCGTCGTCGACACGATCCCGCTTTCCGAGGCCGCTCGCGAGTGCGGCAAGATCCGCCAGCTTTCGTGCGCGCAGCTGATGGCCGAGACGATCCTTCGGATCAACCGCGCCGACTCCGTCTCGTCGCTGTTCGTCGACTGACGAAACGTCCGCGCGACGGGTCGCAGGGCGGCCCGCCTGCCGGGCGATCTCTCGATTTTTTGGGGTCCGGGGCCTGCCGGCTGCCGGACATTTGAAGACGCCCCGCCGTTCTGGTCGCGGACCCGGGGCAAACGTTGAAAGGAAATGACGATGAAAGTCGTTGCTATGTCCCGCAAGGAGCAGGGTTCGAGTGCGAGCCGCCGCCTGCGCCGTGCCGGTCAGGTCCCCGGAATCGTATACGGCGGAAGCGTCGAGCCGACTCCGGTGGCGATCGAGCACAACCCGCTGTACCACGCGCTGCGCGTCGAGGCCTTCCACTCGTCGATCCTCGACATGGAGCTCGACGGCAAGACCGAACAGGTCCTGCTGCGCGACGTCCAGTGGCATCCGTACAAGCCGCAGGTCCTGCACATCGATTTCCAGCGCGTCGCCGCCGACGAGAAGATCACCGTCAAGGTGCCGCTGCACTTCGTGAACCAGGAAATCTCGCCGGCGGTGAAGCTTTCCGCGGCGATCGTCGGTCACGTGGTCAACGAGATCGAGATCAGCTGCCTGCCGAAGGACCTGCCGAGCTTCATCGAGGTCGACCTGGCCAATCTCGAGACCAGCCAGACGATCCACGCGAACGACCTGAAGCTGCCGGCCGGCGTCAGCCTGCCCGCGCACGGCACCGAGAACCCGGTGATCGTGACCGTCACGGTGCCCGCCGGCAAGGGCGAGGAAGCCGGCGAGGAAGGCGAAGCGAAGTGATCTCCCGCGGCGGGTCGGCAGCGAAAGTGCCGGCCCGCCCGGGCGAGCGCCGCGTCCCGCACGGGACGGCGCCGCGGGGCCCGGCCAGCGCCGGGCCCTTCCTTTTTCCCGGACCGAAAGCCGGGCGCGCACCCGAGCCGCGATGAATCCCGACGCCGATCGACTCTGGCCCGGCCCCCGTTGGGCGCTGGCTGCCCTGCTGGCCACGCTGGGCATGCTCGGCCCTTTCTCGATCGACACCTACCTGCCGGCCTTCTCCGGCATCGCCGCATCGATCGGCGCCACGCCGGTCGAGATGCAGCAGACGCTGTCGGCCTACCTGTTCGGCTTCGCCTTCATGAACCTGTTCCACGGCGCGCTGTCCGACAGCTTCGGCCGGCGCCCGGTGGTTCTCGTCGCGGTGGCGGTGTTCGCTGCCGCGTCGGTCGGATGCGCGCTGGCCCAGGGGATCGGCCAACTGGTGCTGTTCCGCACGCTGCAGGGCCTGTCCGCCGGCGCCGGAATGGTGGTTTCGCGCGCGGTGATCCGCGACATGTTCCCGCCCGCCGACGCGCAGCGCGTGATGTCGCAGGTCACGATCTGGTTCGGGGTCGCGCCCGCGGTCGCGCCGATGATCGGCGGCTGGCTGTTCGTTCACGCCGACTGGCACGCTATCTTCTGGTTCCTGGCCGCGATCGCCGCTGCGCTCTGGCTGTCGGTCTGGCGCTTCCTGCCCGAGACGCTGCACGTCACTCAGAAGCAGCCCTTCGAGGCCGGGCACCTGTTCCGCGGCTACCTGCAGCTCGGCGCCGATCCGCGCTTCCTGCTGCTGGCGCTGGCCAGCGGCGTGCCCTTCAACGGCCTGTTCCTGTACGTGCTGTCGGCGCCCGCCTTCCTGGGCGGCCACCTCGGGCTGGGTCCGACCCAGTTCTTCTGGTTCTTCGTGCTGACGATCGGCGGGATCATGGCGGGCGCCTGGACCAGCGGCCGGATGGCGGGCCGGATCCCGCGCCGCCGGCAGGTGCGCCATGGCTTCGTGATCATGTTCGCGATGGCCGCGGTGAACCTGGCGGCGAACGTCCTGTTCGACGCGCACGCCTCGTGGGCGCTGGTCCCGATCGCGCTGTTCGCGTTCGGATGGTCGCTGAACGTGCCGGTGGTCACGCTGATGGTGCTCGACCTGTATCCGGCGCGCCGGGGCATGGCCTCGTCGCTGCAGTCCTTCGTGGCGAGCGTCGCCAACGGTATCGTGGCGGGCGTCGTCGCACCGCTGGTCATGCAGTCCACGGTCGCGATGGCCGCGATGTCTCTCGCGATGCTGGGCGTGGGGCTCGGCGCCTGGCTGTGGCTGCGCCACCGCTGGCCCGACACGATACGCTTCGACGGCTGATCGCTGCGCCGCGCGATCCCGGCAGGAGCCTGCGAACGGCCGTTTCCTCGATTTGACTGGACTAGTCTTCGACCGCAGATGAATGGCATCGGACTGATCGTCGGCCTCGGCAACCCGGGCCCCGAGCACGAGCACGACCGGCACAATGCCGGTTTCTGGTTCGTCGACGCCGTCGCGCGCGCGCACGGCGGAAGCTTCGCGAAGGAGGCGAAGTTCTTCGGCGAGGTCGCCCGGGTTCGCATCGGGCACGCGCAGGTCTGGCTGCTCAAGCCCACGACCTACATGAACCGCTCGGGGCTGGCAGTGGCCGCCCTGGCAGGTTTCTACCGCGTCGCGCCCGACCAGGTCCTCGTCGCGCACGACGAGCTCGACCTTCTGCCGGGCCAGGCGAAGCTGAAGAAGGGCGGGGGCAGCGCCGGCCACAACGGACTGAAGGACATCACGGCCAGGCTGGGCGGGCCGGGGTTCTGGCGACTGCGGCTGGGCATCGGTCATCCGCGCACGCTGCAGCTGAACCAGCAGGTCGCCGACTTCGTGCTGCACCGGCCGAGCCGGGAGGACCTGCAGGCGATCGAAGGCGAGATCGACCGCGGCCTCGCCTGCCTGCCCGACGCGGTGGCCGGGCATTTCGAGGCCGCGACGATGAAGCTGCACACGCGCGGCTGATCGCTGCCGGGCGGCGTGGGCACCTTGCGGAAGAACGGCGCGCGGGCCGGAGCGCCGCCCCGGCCCGCGCTCGGCGAACCGTGATCAGGCGAAGCTGATCTTCGCGTCGCGTATCACCTTCCCCCACTTCTCGTGGTCGGCGCGGATCCGCGCGGCGAAGGCCTCCGCGCTGCCCGGGGCCGGCTCGTAGCCCTGCTTGCGGATCGCCTCCTGCACCGCCGGCTCGGCCAGCGCCGCGTTCAGCGCCGCATTGGCCTTCGCGACGATCTCGGCAGGCAGCTTCGCCGGCCCGACCAGCGCGAACCACACGCTCGCCTCGAAGCCTGCAAGGCCCTGCTCGGCCACCGTCGGCACCTCCGGCAGGGCCGAGGCCCGCGCGGTGGACGTGACAGCGATCGCCTTGATCTTGCCGGTCTTCACGTGCGGGATCGCGGTGGCCATCGACGAGAACAGCAGGGGCACCTGCCCGCCGACCAGGTCTGCCACCGCCTGGCTGCCGCCCTTGTAGGGCACGTGCGTCATCTGCGTGCCGGTCATCGACTGGAACAGCTCGGCCGCAAGGTGGCCCGCCCCACCGATGCCCGAGGTCCCGTAGCTGAGGGACCCTGGGCGGGCCTTCGCCTCGGCGATCAGCTCCTGCACGGTGCTCGCCTTCACCGACGGATGCGCGACCAGCAAGGTGCCGCCGTCGCAGGCCATGCCGATCGGCGTGAAGCTCGCGAAGGGGTCGTAGCCGAGCTTCTTGCCGTTGGGCAGGATCGTCATCGGCCCGGAGTCGATGAAGTGCAGCGTGTAGCCGTCCGCCGGCGCCTTCGCGGTGAAGTCGGCGGCGATCGTCGCACCCGCCCCCGGCTTGTAGTCGAACAGCAGCGGCTGGCCGAGCATCGCCTGCATCTTCGGCTCGAGCGGGCGGGCGGTGCCGTCGGCAGCGCCGCCGGGCGGGTAGCCGAGCACGATCCTGACCGGCTTGTCGGGCCAGCCCTGCGACTGCGCAAAGGCCCGGCCGATCGCGCCTGCCAGCGGCAGGCCGAGCGCCGCGGCGAGCACTCGCCGGCGGTTGGCGCCCGAGGTTTGGGTCATCTTCTGTCTCCTTGGAGGTTTCACGGGATTGCCCCGCGGTGCGTAGCGGCCGGCGGCCGCCACGGACCGGGGATCAGGGTTGCAGGAGCACCGCGCCGCTGATCGACCGGCCTTCGATCAGCTCGTGGGCGCGGGCGGCTTCGCTCAGCGGCAGCTTCGCCGCGATGTCGATCTTCAGCGACCGGTCGGCGAGCAGCTCGAAGAACTCGGTCGAGGCGCGGTCCAGGTCCTCTCGCTTCGCGATCCAGGTGCGCAGCGTGGGGCGGCACACCGACAGCGACTTGCTGTGCAGGCGCTGCAGCGGGAAGGGCTCGACCTGCCCCGACGCGGTGCCGTAATTGATCGCGATGCCCATCGGCCGCAGGCAATCGAGCGAGCCCATGAAGGTGTCGCGGCCCACCGAGTCGTAGACGACCGGCACGCCCTCGCCGCCGGTGATGCGCATCGTCTCCTTCACGAAGTCCTGGCGGGTGTAGACGATCGGGTGGTCGCAGCCCAGGCCGCGCACGTACTCGGCCTTCGCCTCGCTGCCCACGGTGCCGATCACCGTGGCGCCGAGCCGCCTGGCCCACTGCACCATCAGCTGGCCCACGCCGCCGGCCGCGGCATGCACGAGCACCGTGTCGCCGGGCTTCACCACGTAGAGCCGCTTGAGCAGGTAGTGGCAGGTCAGCCCGCGCAGGTAGGACGCGGCGACCAGGTCGTCGTCGAGCGCGTCGGGCACCCGCACCAGCCGGTCGGCCGGCAGCACGCGGTGAGCGACGTAACTGCCGATCCCGACATTGGCGTGCGTGACCCGGTCGCCGACCGCGAATCCCTGCACGCCCGGACCGATCGCCTCGACCACGCCATTGGCCTGCACGCCGGGTATGAAGGGCGGAAACGGGCCGTCGCCGTGCAGCTGACCGATCCGGTGGTACACGTCGACGAAGTTCACGCCGATGCCGGTGTGGCGAACCAGCACCTCGCCCGGCCCCGGCGCAGCGATCTCGACCTCGCCGGGCTCGAGCACCTCGGGCGGGCCGAAGCGGGTGATCCGCACGCAAGCGGTCTTCATCCGGTCAAGCCCCCTTGAAGACGGGCGGGCGCTTCTCCATGAACGCGCGGGCGCCCTCGCGATAGTCGTCGCTGTCGAAGCAGGCCTGGATCGCCGCCTCGGCAGAGGCCATGTCGCGGTCGCCGGGATCGCGGACCAGCTGGTTGACCGTCTTCTTGAGCGCGCGCAGCGTCAGCGGCGCGTTCTCGGCAACGGTGGCGCACCAGTCGTCGACCATCTTCTCGAAGTCCTCGGCCGCGGCCACCTTGCTCACGAAGCCCATCCGCGCAGCTTCCTCGGCGCCGAAGATGCGCGCCGAGAAGAAGATGTCCATCGTGTTCTGCACGCCGAACACCTGGAGGAAGCGGCGCACGCCGATCGCGTTGTAGCCGAGGCCGAGCCGCCCGGCCGGCATCCGGAAGCGAGCGTCGGCGCGCGCGAAGCGGATGTCGCAGGCCGCGGCCAGCCCGAGGCCGCCGCCGAAGCAGATCCCGCGGATCTTCGCCACCACCGGCTTGCTGCAGCGGGTCGGCGCCACGTAGGCGGCCTCGACCGAATCGCCGTACTTGTCCTGCCGGCCGGCGCCGGTGCGCTCGGTCTCGAACTGCGAGATGTCGGCGCCGGACACGAAGGCCTTGTCGCCCTCGCCCTCGATCACGACCAGCCGGACCTCGGGGTCGGCGTCGTGCTGCTCCAGGGCGGGCGGCAGCGCCGCCCACATGGCGTTGGACATCGCGTTGTACTTGGCCGGATTCGAAATGATGATGCGGCCGATCGGGCCGTCGCGCCGTACGATGATCTCGGGCATGGTGTTCTCCTGTTGTCGATTCGATTCGGAAGGGTTCAGACGATCCCGTCGGCGCGCATCCTCGCGATCTCGGCATCGGCGTAGCCGGCCTCGCGCAGGATCTCGTCGGTCTGCTCGCCCCAGTAGGGCGCCGCGGTCACCACCTCGGCGGGCGTGCGCGACAGCGTCACCGGCTGGCTGATCACGCGGATCGGCTTGCCGTCGGTGGTGTGCGTCTCCTTCACCACGCCCAGGTGCCTGATCTGCGGGTCCTCGACCATCTGCGGCACCGTGTACACCGGCCCGCAGGGCACGCCGGCGGCGTTCAGCGTGTCGACCCAGTGGGCCACAGTGTTCGTCGCGAAGACCTCCTCGAGCGCGGCGTTCAGCCGCGCCCGGTTCTTCGTGCGCAGCTTCTCGTTCGCCCAGTCGGGATCGGCTGTCCAGTCCTCGCGGCCGATCACCTTGCACAGCCGCACCCAGGTGCCCTGCCCCGAAGCGCCGAGGTTCAGCGCGCCGTCGGCGGCGTGGAACATGCCCATCGGCGAGCTGGTCGGATGATCGTTGCCGGCCGGCACCGGCACCTCGCCCTCGTTCAGGTAGCGCGCCACCTGGAAGTCCATCATCGCGACCTGCGAGTGGAGCAGCGAGGCGTGGACCCATTGGCCCTCGCCCGACTTCTCCCGCTCGCGCAGCGCGACCAGGATGCCGATCGCCGCGTACAGGCCGGTGCTCGAGTCGGCCACCGCGATGCCGGCGCGGATCGGTCCGGTTTCGGGAAACCCGGTCACCGACATCAGCCCGCCCATGCCCTGCACGATCTGGTCGAAACCGGGCCGCTTCGCGTACGGGCCGTCCTGGCCGAAACCGGAGATGCTGGCGAGGATGATCCGCGGATTGATCGCCTTCAGCGACTCGTAGTCGACGCCCAGCCTGGCCTTGACGTCGGGCCGCCAGTTCTCGACGACGATGTCGGCATCCTTCACCAACCTCTTGAACACTTCGAGCCCCTCGGGCTTCTTCAGGTTCAGCGTCAGCGCGCGCTTGTTGCGGTTCAGGTTCTGGAAATCGCCGCCCAGACGGTTGCCGGCGAACATGCCCTCGTTAGGGTCCACGCCGGGCGGGGGCTCGATCCGGACGACGTCGGCGCCGAAGTCGGCGAGCATCCGCACGCAGGTCGGGCCAGCGCGAACGCGCGACAGGTCGAGCACCCTGAGCCCTGCCAGCGCGCCCGACGCGGTGATCTTCGGCATCGTCTCCTCGCTTCCGTTTTTATTCACACTCGACTTATAAATATATTTTCGAGCATTGACAATATGCGCTCGATCCAATAAAAAATTCGCGTGAAAGCCAGCGAGCGCATCCACGGCAGCATCGAATCGCAGATCCGCGACGGCGCGCTGTTGCCCGGCGACCCGATCGACGAGGAGCGGCTGATGGCGCACTTCGGCGTGTCGCGCACGCCGGTTCGCGAAGCGATGCTGCAGCTGAAGGCCGAAGGGCTGCTGACCAGCCTGCCGCGCGGCGGGATGGTCGTCTCCAAGCTGGACGTGCCCGAGCTGTTCGCGATGTGGGAACTGCTCGCCGAGCTGGAGGGCCTCGCCGCGCGTTATGCGTGCGAGCGAATGTCGAAAACGGAACGCCAGGCGCTGGCCGACGCCCACCGCGAGTCCGAGGCCGTGGTCGAGCGCGAGGACGAAGCCGGCTGGGAACGCGCGAACAAGGCCTTCCACGAGATCCTCTACGCCGGCGCGCGCAATCCCTACCTGCGGCAGGAGATCCTGCGGATGCGCACCCGCACCCAGGCCTATCGGAAGCACGCGTTCAGCGCGGTGGTCCGGCTGCGGGTGTCCTTCGACGGGCACGCCGGGATCGTCGCGGCCATCCTGGCCAACGACCGCGAGGCGGCAGGCAGGGCGGCCTTCGCCCACCTGAACCCGGGCGGCGCGCCGTGGATCACCGACCTGCTGATGAAGCTGCCCAGGGAACTGCTCGACTGAGCGAAGACAAGAAGCGAACGAGAGGGGAGACACGAACGATGGGCACCGCGACGCCGTCACGCACCGAGAAGATGATCGCCCGCAAGGACGGTCCGGTCGGCTGGATCGTCTTCAACAACCCGGCTCGCCGCAACGCGGTGTCGGTCGAGATGTGGGAGGCGCTCGCCGAGATCGTCGACGACTACGCGAAGGACGACGCGATCCGCGTCATCGTCGCGCGCGGCGCCGGCGGCAAGGCCTTCGTGTCGGGCGCCGACATTTCCGAGTTCGAGCAGAAGCGCTCCACCCCCGAGAGCACCGAGGCCTATCGCCGGATCTCCGAGCGCGGCGGCGAGGCGCTTCGCCTGGTCGGCAAGCCGACGATCGCGATGATCGAGGGCTTCTGCATCGGCGGCGGCGTTTCGCTCGCGCTGTCCTGCGACCTGCGCATCGCCGGCGAGAGCTCGCGCTTCGGCGTGCCGGCCGCGAAGCTCGGCCTCGGTTACGAGCTGCCCGGCGTGCGCAAGCTGGTCGACGTGGTCGGCCCGGCCTTTGCCAAGGAGATCTTCTACACGGCCCGCCAGTTCAGCGCGGCCGAGGCGCTTCAGATGGGCCTGATCAACCGGATGGTGGCCGACGACCAGCTCGAGGCCTACGTCGCCGACTACGCGCGGATGATCGCCGCCAACGCGCCCTTGACCGTCGCGTCGATCAAGACGATCGTCGGCGAGGCGCTGAAGGACGAATCGAAGCGCGACGAGGCGCTGTGCGACCGCGTCGTCGACCAGTGCTTCGACAGCGAGGACTACGTCGAAGGCCGCCGCGCCTTCATGGAGAAGCGCGCGCCGGTGTTCCGGGGCCGCTGAAGTGCTCACGCGCCGGCGGCCTGCCCAGCCGCCGGCGCATTCGATACCGGGCAAACCCGGGCGAGAAGAAGCCGCACAGAGCTTCGCCCACCACTTCAAGTTGGAGGAGTCACGATGAAACTGCGAATCCGCACCGTTTTCGCGTCGGTCTGCGCGGCCTTCGGCCTTGCCGCCGGCACCGCCAGCGCGCAGATGCCCGAGTGGGAGGCCAAGCTCTACGAGGCCGCCAAGAAGGAGAAGGAATTCACCGTCTACACGGCCCACTACAACACCGAGGAGGCGGCCAACATCTGCGCCGCCTTCGAGAAGAAGTACCCGGGCGTGAAGTGCAACTTCGTTCGCACCACCGCGCAGGTGGCCTTCCAGCGCCTGAACCAGGACCTGCAGGCCAAGCGGCCGGTCGCCTCGGTGTTCAGCAGCACCGACGTCAGCCACTACCCGGCGCTGCGCAAGATGGGCGCGCTGATGCAGTACAAGCCCAACAACTGGGACAAGATGGTCGATTCGCTGAAGGAGTACAGCGACCCCGAGCACTACTCGGTGACCACCGCCGCGGCGCTGATGCTGATCACCTACAACACCAGCCTGGTCTCGGAAGCCGATGCGCCGAAGAACTGGCCCGACCTGCTCGACCCGAAGTGGAAGGACAAGGTCTCGATCGGGCACCCGGCCTTCAGCGGCTACGTGGGCACCTGGGTCGTGCTGATGCGCAAGCTGTACGGCTGGGAGTACTTCGAGAAGCTCGAGAAGAACAACCCGCAGATCGGCCGCTCGGTCAACGACACGGTCACGATGCTCAACGCCAAGGAGCGCTGGGTCGCCGCGGGCCCCGAGGCGACCACCCTGATGAGCCGCGACAAGGGCAACCCGCTGGCGGTCATCTACCCGACCGACGGCGCGCTGCTGATGGTGTCGCCGAGCTCGGTGCTGGCGAACGCCCCGTCGCCGAACGCCGGCAAGCTGTACATCGAGTTCCTGCTCAGCAAGGAAGCCGCCGAGACCCAGGTCAAGAACCACGCGCTGTCGGTGGTCAAGGGCGTCGCGGTGGGCCCGGGCAAGAAGCCGCTCGAGGAGATCAAGGTCGCTCGCCCGACCGCCGACGAGATCGCCAAGGGCATCCCCGAGGTGAAGGAGAAGTTCCGCGACACCTTCGGGATCTGACCCGGATCGCGACTCCCGCCTGAGCCGGGACCGGGCTCCGCACACCCGGTTCCGCACGCCCGCGGCGGGCCCTGCAAGGGCCCGCCCGGGCCTTCCTCGACTGCCCGGGACACCCGACATGAGTACCGTAAACCCACCCGCCTCGGCGGCGGGCCGGCCCGCCTCGCTCGGCGAGCGACTGCGTCACATCGACCGCTCGTACTGGGTCTGGCTGCTGGCGATCGCCGTGCTGGTCGTGCTGGTCGTGAACCCGCTCGTCCGCCTGCTGCTGGTCAGCTTCCAGGACGCCGACGGCGCCTTCACGCTGGCCAACTACGTGTCGGCCTACGGCCGCTCGCGCCACATCGACGCGCTGCTCAACTCGCTGACCCTGGGCCTGGCCTCGGCGACGCTGTGCGTGATCTTCGGCGTGCCGATGGCCTGGGCGCTGTCGCGCACCGACATGCCGTTCAAGGGGCTGATCTGGATCTCGATCCTGGGCACCTTCATCATCCCGCCCTACCTGGGCGCGGTCGGCTGGATCCTGCTCGCCGGCCCCAACGCGGGGTGGCTGAACCGGGCCTTCATGGCGCTGACCGGGGCGGATTCCGGGCCGTTCAACATCTACAGCATGACCGGGCTGGTGCTGGTCATCGCCTGCTACAGCTTCCCCTACGTGTTCGTGTTCACCAAGTCCGCGCTCGACCTGGTGTCCTCCGAGATGGAAGACGCGGCGAACATCCTCGGCGCCGGCAACCTGCGGACCACGTTCTCGATCACGCTGCCGCTGGCGCTGCCGGCGATCATCGGCGCGTTCATCCTGGTGTTCCTCGAGGCGATCGCGCTGTTCGGCTCGCCCGCGCTGCTGGCGCTGCCCGGGCGCTTCCACGTGGTGACGACCCAGCTCTGGCAGTTCTTCGAGTTCCCGCCCAGGGTGGGGGTGGCCTCGGCCTACGCGATGCCTCTGCTCGGCATCACGATCCTGCTGTTCTGGCTGCAGCGCCGGATCATCAGCCGCAAGGGCTACGTGTCGCTGACCGGCAAGGGCGGCGAGCGCCGGCCGGTGGCGCTCGGCAAGTGGCGCTGGCCGATGCTGGGCTTCTGCCTGGCCGTCTGCACGCTGTCCTTCTTCATGCCGATGGTCGTGATCGTGCAGGCCGCCACCGCGAAGGCGTGGGGGCGCGGGTTCTCGCTCGACAACTTCACGCTCGAGAACCTGTACTTCACGATGTTCGAGAACAACCTGACCCGCGACGCGACGATCAACACCTTCACGTACGCGGGCGGCGCCTCGATCATCGCGATCGTGCTGTCGCTGTGCATCGCCTATGCGGTCAACCGCAACCTGGTCGGAAAGCGCCTGGGCAACACGCTGTCCTTCCTCACGATGGCGCCCTTCGTGATCCCCGGCATCGTGCTGGCGATCGGCTTCTACGCGGCCTACGCGAACCCGCCGTTCGCTCTGTACGGCACCGCATGGATCCTGGTCCTCGCGTTCGCGACCCGCTTCCTGCCGATCGCGTACACGAACAGCAGCGCGGCGATACGCAGCATCAACCCCGAGCTCGAGGACGCGGTGCGGATCCTCGGCGGCAGCCGCTTCACCGCGATCTGGCGGGTGGTGATGCCGCTGCTCAAGCGCAGCCTGGCCGGCGCCTTCATCCTGGTGTTCATCCCGGCCACGCGCGAGCTCAGCGCCGCGATCTTCCTGTACTCGATCGACACGCAGGTGCTGTCGGTGCTGCTGTTCGACAAGAGTGACGAAGGAAACTTCGAGATGCTCGCGTCGATCGGCCTGATCCTCGTCTTCATCACCGTCGCGCTGATCCTGATCGGCTTCCGCCTGATGGGCCGCGACTTCATGCTCAGGAGAACCTCCGCATGAGCAAGCTCGTGCTTCGCAACGTTTCCCGCGCCTTCGGCGACTACGTCGCCGTCGACAACCTGAACCTCACGATCGAGGAGGGCGAGCTGGTCTCGCTGCTCGGCCCGTCGGGATGCGGCAAGACGACCACGCTGCGGATGATGGCGGGCTTCCTGTCGCCCACCGGCGGCACGATCGAGGTCGCGGACAAGGTGGTGTCGTCGCCGGGCTCCAGCCTGCCGCCCGAGAAGCGCAACATGTCGATGATCTTCCAGAGCTACGCGATCTGGCCGAACATGACCGTGGCCGAGAACGTCGGCTTCGGCCTGAAGATCCGCAAGATCGAGTCTTCGGAGATCGCCCGTCGGGTCGACGAGATCCTCGACGTTGTCAAGCTGCGCCACCTGCGCGACCGCTACCCGGCCGAGCTGAGCGGCGGCCAGCAGCAGCGCGTGTCGCTGGCCCGCTCGATCGTCGTGAAGCCCGCGGTGCTGCTGCTCGACGAGCCGCTGTCGAACCTCGACGCGAACCTGCGCGAGGAGATGCGCTTCGAGATCCGCCGGCTGCACGACGAGTTCAACATCACGATGGTCTACGTCACCCACGACCAGGCCGAGGCGATGGTCACCTCGGACCGGATCGCGGTGATGAACAAGGGGAAGATCGAGCAGATCGACAAGCCCTTCGAGCTCTACTGCAGGCCGAAGACCGCCTTCGTGGCCGGCTTCATCGGCCGGACGAACTTCCTCGAGGGGCGCCTGGACGGCGGGCAGGTCGACTTCGGCGGCTTCGGGCTGCCGGCCGCGGCCCTCGGCGAGGGCCTGTCCGAGCAGGTCAAGGTGTCGGTGCGTCCGCAGTGCATCCACCTGCACCGCAGCGCCCCGCCCGCCGGCGACGGCCGCTACTGCGTGGCGGCGAAGATCGACCAGCGCGCCTACCTCGGCGAGTCGTGGGACTACCAGATCCGGATCCCGGGCCTGGCCGAGCCGCTGCGGGTGACCGCTCGCCCGCAGGAGGTCTTCGACATGCACGAGGACGTGATCGCCGAGATCGACGCGACCCAGGTCACGGTCATCGAGTGAGGCCCGCAAGCCCTTGAACGAAGACGGGGCCGCCCGCGCGGCGCCCCCTTGAATGGAGAACACCGAAATGTCGCTGCCGCTCGAAGGCGTGCGCGTGGTCGACCTGACCAGCGTGATGGCCGGCCCCTACTGCGCGATGGTGCTGGGGGACCTCGGCGCCGATGTCATCAAGGTCGAGAGCTTTCCAGACGGCGACGCCTCGCGCCGCTTCGACCCGAAGGTGAACGACGAGTCGTACTGCTTCGCGGTGCTCAACCGCAACAAGCGCAGCGTTGCGCTCGACCTGAAGGACCCGCGCGGCAAGGAGGCCTTCCTGAAGCTGGCCGCGGGCGCCGACATCGTCATGGAGAACTTCCGCCCAGGCGTGGTCAAGCGGCTGGGCATCGACTACGACAGCCTGTCGAAGACGAACCCGGGCCTGGTCTACGCGTCGATGTCGGGCTTCGGCCAGACCGGACCGTACGGCAAGCGCGGCGGCTACGACATCATCGCGCAGGGCATGTCGGGCATCATGATGATGACCGGCTACCCCGGCGGCCGGCCGGCCAAGGTCGGCATCGCGATGAACGACATCGCCAGCGGCGTCACCGCGCTGTACGGCATCCTGGGCGCCTACATCGGCAGGCTGCGCAGCGGCAAGGGCCAGTACCTGGAGACCTCGCTGCTCGAGGCCGGGCTTGCCTGGAGCATCTGGGAGTTCGGCGCCTGGGCCGGCGCCGGCGAGATCCCCACGCCCACCGGCACGCGGCACCGCCGCTCGGCGCCCTACCAGGCCTACCGCACGCAGGACGGCTACGCCACGGTGGGCGCGGGCAACGAGAAGCTCTGGCAGAACTTCTGCAAGCTGGTCTGCGACAGGCCCGAGTGGCTGACCGACCCGCGCTACGCGAAGCCGGCCGACCGGCTGAAGAACGCCGACGAGCTCGAGCGCGACATCGAGGCGGTGTTCGCCACCGCGCCCACCGCGCACTGGGTCGAGAAGATGGACGCTGCCGGCGTGCCCGGCGGCCCGGTCTACAGCTTCGAGCAGACGCTGGCCGACCCGCAGGTGGCGGCGCGCAAGATGGTCGTCGAAGTCGACCATCCACGGATCGGCCGGATGAAGACGCTCGGCCTTCCGATCAAGTCGACCGGCGAGCTCACCGAGATCCGCAAGCCGGCGCCGCTGCTCGGCCAGCACACAGCCGAGGTGCTCGCGGAGATCGGTTTCGGCGACGCCGACATCGCGTCGATGCTCGCGCAGGGGGCGGCGTACGACGAGGCGCGAGGCGGGAAGGTCGCCGCCGGGGGCGGCGAGGCGGAGTGAGGCGAGTTGCGGGTCCGGTCTCCGACGCGCCTGCCTGGGCCGGCCTCGCTCAACTCGGGCGGACCCGCCGCGCCGCCTTCTCGAGCAGCTCGGAGAACGCGATCGCCGCCGGCGACATCGAGGCCCCGATTCGGTAGACCATCGAAACCTCCCTGTCCACGGCCGGCCGCTCCAGCCTGCGGGCGACCGCCGCGTCGCGATCGAGGAGGGCCGTCGCATACCCCGGCACGACGGCCACGCCGAGCCCTGCCCTGACGAGGCCGATCAGGGTCCCCACGTAGGTGGCCTCGAAGGCCGGCTCGACCTGAACCCCTGCCTGCGCGAAGCCGCTCTCGGCCAGGGTTCGGAAGACGCTGCCGCGCGGCAGCAGCATGATCGGGCGGGAAGCGACCTGTCGCCAGGAGACCTTGCTGCGCGAAGCGAGAGGATCCGACCTGGGCAGGACCGCCACCAGGGACTCCCGGAACAGAAGCCGGTAGTGCACGTCGTCGGCGTTCCGGTGGAAGGTTCCGATCCCCAGGTCGGCCGCCGCGCCTCGAACGAGCGGCAGGACCTGGTCGGGGAGCGTGTCCTTCAGGACCAGGTCGACCTCGGGGTACATCGCCCGGAACTCCGCCAGGACCGGCGGCAGGAAGGTGCCCGCGAGAACGAGCGGTGCGGCGATGACAAGCCGGCCACGCCGCTTCGAGACCAGTTCGTTCACGCTCTTCAGCGACTGCTCGAGCTCCCCCAGCACTCGTTCGGAACTGGCGAGGAATTCCCGCCCCACGGCGGTCAGGGCGACGCTCCGGCTCGTCCGGTCGATCAGGCGGACCCCGATCGCGTCCTCGAGGCTGCGGACCAGCAGGCTGAGTGCCGACTGCGTGACGTTCATCTCCGCGGCCGCCTTCGTGAAGCTGCCCCACTCGGCCACCAGGACGAAGGCCCGCAGCTGGCGGAAGGTGACGCTCATGAGATTTCCTGATGGACGTATTTAAATAATATGTTTGCATGATGGATCGCCGATTGGCTAGATTCCCCGAAATACCAGAGGAGACCCATGAAGACGAGATCCATCATCGCGGCCGGTCTGATTTCGCTCGGCATGGCCGGCCTCCAGTGCGCCGCCTCCGCCCAGGGCTCCTACCCGGAGCGGCCGGTCCGGATAGTGGTCGGCTTCCCCGCGGGAGCCTCGACCGACGTCGCCGCCCGGGCGGTGGCGCAGAAGATGTCGGACATCGCCGGACAGCAGTTCGTCGTCGAGAACCGGCCCGGCGCGAGCAGCAACATCGCAACCGAGCAGGTCGCCCGCGCGCCCGCCGACGGCTACACCCTGCTGGTTGGCACGATCGCCAACACGATCAATCCGAGCTTCCAGGCAAGCCTCCCCTTCGACTTCACGAAGGACTTCGCCCCGGTCGGGATGATCGGCAGCGTGCCCAATTTCCTGGTCGTCCACCCTTCGATGAAGGCCTCGTCGATGGCCGAGCTCATCGCCGAGGCGAAGTCTCGGCCGGGACAGATCACCTACGCATCGTCGGGCAACGGAACCGCCCCGCACCTTTCGGGCGAGCTCTTCGCCTCCATGGCGGGGATCAAGCTCGTCCACGTGCCGTACCGCGGCAGCTCGCCCGCCGTGACCGACCTGCTCGCCGGGCAGGTCCAGGCAATGTTCTCGCCTGCCTCGACCGTGCTGCCGCACATCCGGTCGGGCAAGCTTCGGGCGCTTGCGACCACCGGCGCGAGCCGCAGCGCGGCGGCTCCCGATCTTGCGACCGTTTCCGAGCTCGGTCTCGCCGGTTTCGAGACCTCCGTCTGGTTCGGTCTCGTTGCCCCCGCGAACACGCCGGCCGACGTCGTAAGGCGGCTCTCCGAGCTGCTGGGCGCGGCGCTCGACGATCCGCAGATCCGCCAGCAGTTCGCCGCCCAGGCCATCGACACGGTGAAGGCCGGGCCGGGCGACTTCTCCCGCTACATCGCCAGCGAGACGCGGAAGTGGGCGCAGGTGGTGAAGGACGCCGGCATCAAGCCGCAGTGATCAACGCAAGCCAAGAATGAGGGTTCGCATGGCCAAGCTCTACCTCGCCGAGTGCAGGGCGTTCATCGCCGCCGCCATCGAGAAGGCCGCTGAGATGGGCGTGCCCGTCTCGGTGGCGATCGTCAGTGCCGAAGGTCACCTGATCGCGCTCGAGCGCATGGACGAAGCGGGGTTCATCACGCCCGACACAGCGAAGGCGAAGGCCTACACGGTGGCCGCCTTCCGGTCCATGAGCCCGAGGTTTCCGGACGGTCTCGTCATCCAGCAGTGGTTCCGCGAGCGCAACCCCCAGATGCTGATCAACGCATCGGTCTTCACCGGTGGCCAGATCGTGGCGTCGGGAGGCTGCGCGCCGGTGTTCAAGGGCGACGAGATGGTGGGCGCCTATGGCATCAGCGGCGCCACGGGCGACCAGGACGAGGTGATCGGCCGCTACGCCCGCGAGAAGGTCGGCTGGGCCCACATGGCCGAGAACGACACGACCCCCGAAGACGTGAAGCGGCACGTCAACGAGATCTACGCCAAGGTGGGCCTCGGGGGCAGGCAACTCTGACGCCGCCTGCCCCGGCCCAGGCAGGGACCGCCGGGTGGAAATCGTGTGTAATCGTGAAAGCACACGTTCTCCGCCCGCGACATGCCACTACGTGACGAAGACCTCGCCGCGCTCGCCGAGGCGAAACGGCTGCTCGAGAACCCCGGTCTGGCCGCCAAGCTGACCAATCTTCTCGGCAAGCCGATCGAGAAGAGCTTCGACCTGCTGCCCGAGCGGGTGCGCACGCAGGTGATGGTCGCCACGCGCGACGCGCTGGGCCTGGCGCTCAGGCTTGCCCTGTCCTCGATGGACGTCGAGAAGGCGACCTCTCGCCCGCTCTGGCACAAGCTGGCCGCCACCGCCAGCGGCGCGGCCGGCGGCGCCTTCGGCCTGCCGGCGCTCGCGATCGAGCTGCCGGTCTCGACCACGATCATCTGCCGCTCGATCGCCGACATCGCGCGCGCCAATGGCGAGGATCTCTCATCGGCCGAGGCCCGGATGGCCTGCATCGAGGTGTTCGCACTGGGCGGCGCCTCGAGCGCCGACGACGCGAGCGAGACCGCCTACTTCGCGATCCGCGCGGCCCTCGCCCGGGCAGTGTCGGAGGCGGCGGAATACGTGGCGACGCAGGCGGTCGCCAGCGAGAGCGCCCCGGCGCTTGTGCGCCTGATCGGGCTGGTCGCGGCCCGCTTCAAGGTGCAGGTGTCGCAGAAGGCGGCCGCCGGGGCCGTGCCGCTGATCGGCGCGGCCGGCGGCGCTGCGGTCAACTACCTGTTCATCGACCACTTCCAGGACATGAGCCGCGGGCACTTCGCGGTGCGGCGGCTGGAGCGGGCGTACGGGGCCGACGCGGTGCGCGCGGCCTGGGAGCGGCTCGGGGCCTAGGGCCGCCGGCGCTGCCCGCCTCGTCGCCGGCCCGTGCCCTTTGCCGCCAGCGCGATCGCGCCAGCCGATCAGAGCCGGTAGAACGCCTTCGCATTCCTCCAGAAGAAGCGCTCCTGGTCCCCGGGCGAGAAGCCGGCGAGCATCCGCTTCATCGCGCGGACCAGCGCGTCGTAGCCGATCCGCAGGCCCGCCACCGGGAAGTTGCTGGCGAACATGCAGCGTTCGATCCCGAAGATCGAGATCGCATCCGCCACTACCCGCGCGTTGGAGTCGTAGTCCCACGGCTTGTCCTTGAGCCCGAACTCGGACACCTTCAGGTGCACGTTCGGGCACTGCGCGATCGCTTCCATCGCCTTGCGCCAGGCGCGCAGCCCTTCCTCGCTGCGGTCCCACGGAAAGCCGGTGTGGTTCAGCACGATCGGCACCCGCGGGAAACTGCGCGCCACCTCGGCCGCCTCGGGCAGGTGCCAGAACGGCACCCGCAGGTCCCACGACAGGCCGTGCTTCTCCAGCAGCGCGAAGCCGCGCAGCCAGGCCGGGTCCTGCATCGTGCCGGGCTGGCCGGCCACCGACACGTCCGGCGAAAGCGAGGTCACCGGTTTGGAGCGGATGCCGCGCACCAGCGGGAAGGCCGCGTGCCGGGCGAGAATCTCGTCGGTGTCGCCCTTGTGGAACCAGGCGTGCGCGACGATCGCGTTCGGCATCCCGTGCAGCCGGTTCATCTCGGTCAGCCAGCGGGTCTCGTCGACCTGGCGGCTGCGGTCCATCTCGGCCTCGACGTGCACCGTGGCCAGCACGTTGTGCCCCTGCGCGTCGCGCTTGTAGTCGTCGGGCAGGTAGTCGCGCTTGAGCGGCGAGTAGTCGCCCATGAAGAAGTGGTGCTCGGGCTCGTCGGCCAGCCACGGATAGCGGTTGGCCTTCAGGTCCCAGATGTGGTGGTGGGCGTCGATCAGGGTGACGGCCTCGGGGTCGTCGTTCCAGCGTCCGGCGATCGTGGGTCGGTCCATGCTCATGCCTTCCTTGCGGGCTCGTCCTTGCCGAAGAAGATCTCGTCCTGCAAGGCCCGCAGCGCGACCAGGCGCGAGCCCGGATCGAGCTCGACGTCGCCGACCGAGATCGCCTGTCCGCGGGCAACCGGCCGCAGCAGCCTGCGATTCGCCACCAGGTAGTACGGCATCGGCGCGCCGGGCGCCAGCGGGCCGGCGCGCCGCAGCTCGGCCCCCACGCCGGCTATCGAGTGATGGTGGCCGACCGCGTCGAGCATCGTGCCTTCGTCCAGGTCGCGGCTTGCGACCGCCACCAGGTCGAGCCGGTGCGCCGGCTCCACGCCGCCGGTCGGCTCGCCGATCGCCGCGCCCAGCACGCTGGTGGCGGCCTCGAGCCCCAGCAGGTGGCGCGGCAGCCAGAGCAGGGCCGTGTTGCGATTGCGGCCGAGCACGTGGCCCTTCTCGGCGAGCATCTGCCAGGTGACCGGGTCGTCGCAGCGCACGACCACGAACACCCCGCCGGCGAAGCTGAGCTCGCCCGGCGTTCGCAGGCAGTTGAAGACGTCCAGCCGCCGCGTGCCGGAGAGCAGGCCGCCGTCGTCGCGGGTGGTGAAGACGGTGGGCGCCTCGTCGATGCGCAGGATGGGCGAGTGGAAGGCCGGCGTGTCGGGGACCAGGCCGGTGGCGTTGCCCACCACCAGCATCTCGCACAGGTCGGGCACCGTGCGCTGGGGAAGTTCGGCCGCCAGTCGCGAGCGCTCGGCCAGCAACGTCGCCATGTCGCGCTCGCCGGCGGCCATCAGGCCCGCGAAGCCCGGCGCGTGGATCTCGCGGCCGTTGCTCTCCAGCATCCCGGTGGCCGAATCGAAGACGAAGTCGTATTCGCTCGACTTGCCGGCCGCGACGATCTCGAAGCCCAGGGTCTCGGCCCAGGTGACCAGGCCGATCAGCAGGCTGGGCTGGTCGCCGTCGACCGGCGTGACCGTGCGACCGCGCTCGCGGGCAAGATGGAACAGGATCGGCCCGACGACGCTGTCGACCTCCTTGCTGACGAGCACCAGGTGCTTGCCGGCCTGCACCGCCATTTCCGAATGCCGCGCGCCCGCCTCGGGATGACCGGTCGCCTCGACCACAACGTCGATCGGCAGCGGCAGCACCACGGCCAGGTCCTCGGCTGCGATCCAGGCGCCCTGTTCCCAGGCCGCCCGCGCCTCGTCCGCCGTGCGGCAGGCGCGAATGCGGTCGGCCGGCGCGCCGAGGTCGCGGTACAAGGCCTCGACAGTCTCGATGCGGACATCGACCGCCACCCGGGCGCACATCTTCGGGGTCTTCATGCCCTGGGCGACGAAGCTGCGGCCGAAGCTGCCGGCGCCGACGAGGCAGGTTTCTACCCTTTGCGCAATGCGCGAGAAGTGGCTGTGCAGATTCATCGCGGTGCTCGAGGGATTCCGCGACCGCGAAGGCTCGTGCGTCGGGCACTCGCGTCCGCCGGACAACCCCTTCCGCTCGTCTCCTGTTGATTTGCCCCGCTTCGGCGAAGTCGGAATCAGGCTATCAGACGCACTCGGGCGAAGCCATTCAGCTCTCGACGAACCGTTTCGAAGAAGCCTCGTCGAGCATGATCTCCGCGCCGTCGATCCTGGGAATCGACGCCATGATCGGCGCGAATCGCTCGACCAGCGCGGCCGCCGCCGGGGAGAGCCCGCGGTTCCTTCGCTTGATGATGTGCAGTTCCCGAAACAGCGCTGGCTCGTCGAGGGGCTGGAAGACGAGGCCCTGGTCGACAAAGGGCTGCGCGGTCATCGCCGGAACGAGGCCGTAGCCGATCCCCTCCTTGAGCAGCAATCCCAGCGAGATCGTGGAGGCGACCTCGTAATGGGGCTGGCGCAAATACTCACCCAGCGGGCGATGGCGGTCGATCAGCTGGCGAATCCCGAAAGTGCTGGCCAGCGCCACGTAGTGCGCGGGATCGAGGTCGGCCCATCGACGGGCACCATGACGCGCCATGACCTCCGGCGTGGCCACGATGCCGAAACGGTCTCGGACGACGGTGACGCTCGCAATCTCCGGGTTCGGCGAAACCAGTCCACAGACCGCGAAGTCGAGCTCGCCACCGAGCACGGCCGCGATCGCCTCGTCGACCCGCTTCTCCACGAGCCGAACCGTGACGCCGGGATGCGTCTTCGACAGGATCACGACGGCGGGGCAGGCAACGTAGCCGAGGAACGAGTACGCGGATGAAAGCGTGACGTGCCCCCGGGTTCGCGCAGCGACCGACCGTACGTTCTCGAGCGACGCGTCGATGTCGCCGAGAAGCCTTTCGGCCGTTGCCAGGAAGTGCTCGCCCTCGACCGTGAGGCTGACCCGCCGCGTCGTTCGGTCGAACAGCTTGAGGCCCAACTCGGCCTCGAGCGAACGGATCGCCGATGTCAGCGCGGACTGGGTGATGTTCGCCCGCTGCGCCGCGGCCGTGAAACTGAGTTCCTGGGCCACGGAGCAGAACAGCCGCATCTGACGCAGAGTCACATTCATGAATTCAATCGAATAAAGTTGATAAATAATCGAATAGACATTGCCCGATTCTAGTTCTAGATTGACTTTCATCAACAAAAAGCAAACGAGGAGGAGAAGATGTCCGCGCAACCTGCCGTCGGTGTCGCCAGCACCGACCTGCCAATCTTCGAGAACGCCCAGGCCTGGTATGGGCCGGAGATGGCCGCACGAATCGACTGGGTCCACCGGCTCACCGAGGCCGAGATTGCCGAGATCGAAGCGGTGGTCCGGGCTGCCGACGCCACCGGCAAGGACATCCTGGAACTGCGCCGCGCAGACTTCCCGTTGCCAGGCCTGCAGCCGCTGCTGGATGAAGTGCGAAAGCAGGTACTGCACGGGCGCGGCTTCCATCTGCTGCGCGGAATCCCGGTCGAGCGCTTCACGATCAGGCAATCCGCGATCGCCTACTGGGGATTGGGACTGCATCTCGGCGAGCCGGTCTCGCAAAACGGCAAGGGCCACGTTCTGGGCCACGTCACGAATCTCGGCCTGAACTATGCCGATCCCGAGGTGCGCGGCTACCAGACCTCGGCCCGCCTGAACTACCACACCGATTCCTCGGACATCGTGGCCCTGCTGTGCCTGCGCACGGCGAAAGCCGGCGGCCTTTCGTCCATCGTCAGCTCAACGACCATCTGGAACGAACTGGTGCGTCGACGCCCGGACCACGCGCGCACCCTGCTCGGGGAATTCCATCGCACACGCTGGGGCGAGATTCCCGAGAACAAGAAGGGCTACGGCTCCAACCCGATCTTCGCGCCCTACAAGGGCCGGATGTTCGCTTCGTACGTGCGCAGCGCGATCATGAAGGCCCAGGCGATGCCCGAGGTCCCCCGCCTGAGCGCCGAGCAGATCGAGGCGCTCGATCACGTGGACGCCCTGGCTGCCGACCCGACGCTGCACCTCGACATGAGCTTCGAGCCCGGCGACATCCAGCTTCTGTCGAATCACTTCGTGTTCCACTCCCGGACCGCCTACGAGGACTGGCCCGAGGTCGAGAAGCGCAGACACCTGCTGCGCCTCTGGCTGGCCTGCGACGACGGGCCCGAGCTACCGCCCTCCATGGTTTCCCGGCTTGGCGTGACGGCTCGCGGCAGGCCAAACGGGATCTGCGTGCCGGGCGTGCCCTTCGTCGCGCCGCTCGTCGCGGCCTGAGGAGGACTCCGAGGATGAGGTTCCTGAAATCCCTTCTCGCAGTCATCGCCTGCGCGCTCTCGCCGGCGACGCACGCCTCCGGCTACCCTGCCAGGCCGATCCAGGTCGTCGTGCCCTACGGCCCTGGTGGCGCCGTCGACGTTCTCGGCCGGATCATCGGTGAGCACATGGCCCAGACGCTCGGCCAGCCGATCGTGATCCTGAACCGACCGGGCGGCAACGCGAACATCGGCCCCGGCATCGTTGCCGAAGCACAGCCCGACGGCTACACGCTGCTGGCGAGTTCCGCCGCCTTGATCGTCAACCCGTTCCTCGACACGAACATCAAGTGGAATGTAAGCGACTTCGTACCCGTTGCTCGCTACGTCCAGGCGCCGAACGTTCTGGTGGTCCCGGCGTCGTCGAAGTTCGCGACCCTCGCCGACTTCGTCGCCCACGCTCGCGCGAATCCGGGCCTCACGACCAACGTCTCGGGCGCCGGAAACAGCCAGGCGATCGCAAGGGAGTACTTCGCCCACGCGGCCGGCATCAAGTTCACGAACGTCGCGTACAAGGGAGGAACCAGCTACATCCCGGACCTGATCAGCGGCACGCTGTCCTTGTCGGTTGCCCCGTTGAACGTCGCGCTCACCCTGGTCCGGGAGCAGAAGCTGAACGCGCTGGCGATCACGAGCAAGCGCCGCTCTTCGATGCTCCCCGATCTGCCGACGATCGCCGAGGCGGGCTATCCGGACGCCACCTCCGTCAGCTGGTACGGCCTGCACGCTCGCGCCGGAACGCCGCCCGAGGTGATCCAGCAGCTCTCGAAGGCGGTTCGCGCCGCGCTCGAGGATCCCCAGGTGCAGGCCCGCATCGCCGCCGCTGGCGCCGAGATCGCCTACCTGGATACGCCTGCCTTCGGCGAGTTCCTCGCCGGCGAAACGAGCAAGGCCGAGCGTTTCGCGCGCATGATCAAGGGGCAATGACCGGGAACGCAGGAGACTCGAATGAAAGCTCTTCGAACGCTGGCAGTCATGCTCGTCTGTCTGGCGGCCAACGTCGCCGCCGCACCGCCTGACTACCCCAGCCGGCCAATACAGGTCGTCGTCCCATATGGACCCGGCGGAGCGGTCGACGTGATCGGCAGGGTGTTCGCCGAGCACATGTCGCAGACCCTCGGCCAGCCGATCGTGATCCAGAACCGCCCCGGTGCGAATGCCAACATCGGACCCTCGCTGGTCGCCAAGGCATCTCCCGACGGCTACACGCTGCTCGCCAGTTCGACCGCGACGGTGTTCAACCCGCTCACCGAGAGGAACATCGACTGGAGCGCCAGCAGCTTCACGCCGATCGCGAGGATGGTGCAGTCCCCGAACCTGATCGTGGTCTCGCCCGCGATGAAGGTGAACACCCTTCAGGACTTCATCGTCCTGGCCAGGAGCAAGCCCGGCCTCACGACCCCGGTCACCGGCCTCGGCTCCTCGCAGTCGGTCGCACGCGAGAGCTTCGCGAAGGCAGCCGGCATCGAGCTGCTGGGTGTCGCATACAAGGGCGGCGTCAGCTTCATCCCCGACCTGCTCAGCGGAACGCTCGCGATGTCGGTGTCGCCGATGAACGTCGTTCTTCGGCTGGTCAAGGACGGCCAGCTCGTCGCCATCGGGAATACGGGTCCTCAGCGATCGCCGCTGTTGCCCGATGTACCCACGATGTCCGAATCCGGATTCCCCGAGGCGACATCGGTGAGCTGGTTCGGGTTCCACGCTCCCGCCGGCACGCCGAAACCGGTCATCCAGAAGCTGGCCCGGGCGGTGAGCGAAGCCGCCGCCGATCCCCGGATACAGGCACGCATCGCCGCCCTCGGAGCGGAACTCGCCTATCTCGACACCCCCGCTTTCCAGGCCTTCCTCGACGACGAGGTCGCGCGGGCCACGAAGTTCATCGAGGCGATGGGCAAGTCGAAGCGATAGGCGCGGCGCCCGAAGCGCTGAACGCAGCACCCAATACGGAGGAGACCAACATGGAAAGGGACCCACGAGCCTGCCAGCGCCCGTCCGCGTGGAAAGGCGAGGACATGCGGCTGCGAGATGACTGGATGGTTCGCCTCGATGAAGGAGACGTCGAGGAACTGGAAGCGGCACTGAGACACGCCAAGCAGCGCGGCCTCGGGATCCCCGGCACATCCCGCGGCGATTTCCCGCTCGATCGCCTGGCCCCGAAACTGTCGGCGATTCGAAGCGAGCTCGAAGACGGCCGCGGCTTCGTGCTGCTGCGAGGTCTCCCCATCGATCGCTACTCCAAGGCCGACGCTGCGCTCGTCTACTGGGGAATCGGCGCCCACCTCGGTCCGGCCTTCGCGCAGAACGCCCAGGGAGACATGCTGGGCCACGTCAGGGACCTCGGCGCGGACTGGAAGACCGACATGAAGGCACGCGGCTACCAGACCCGCATGCACCTGCCATTCCACAACGATTCGACGGACGTCGTGGGCCTGCTTTGCCTTCAGAAGGCCAAGTCCGGAGGCCAATCCAGGATCGTAAGCTCCACGGCAATTCACAACGAGTTCCTGGCGCGGCGCCCGGACTTGTGGCAGGTCATGCACGAGCCCTTCTGCGTGGACCGGAGGGGCGAAGAGAGCCCGGGGCAAAAGCCCTGGTACGTGACGCCCTGCTTCGTTCGGCACGAAGGGCGACTGTTCGTCCGCTACAACCGGACCTTCATCGAGTCGGCGCAGCGTTTTCCGGAGGTGCCTCGCCTGACTCCGGCCCAGGTGGAGGCGCTCGACCTGATGGACAGCCTCTGCAACGACCCCGAGTTCTACCTGGACATGGCATTCGAGCCTGGGGACATGCAGTTCATCTGCAACTACGTGACGCTGCACTCGCGCGCCGACTACGAGGACTGGCCCGAACCGGAGCGCAAGAGGCACCTGCTTCGCCTTTGGCTCCGAACCCCTGGCTTTTCATCGCTGCCGCCGGCCTTCGCCGATCGGAACGAGGACATGATCGCCTGGCAGCGCAACCCGCGCCCCCCCGTCTTCGACATCGACGAGATCGTCGCCGAACTCGCCCACTGAGGCCCGCAACGCCCGATAGCCGCCACACCCGGAGGACCAGATGCAACCCACGAAACACCGTCTCGCGATTGCGCGCCGCGCACTCCTCGTCGTTGCTGCCTCGCTTGCGGCCACCATGGCGATGCCCGCCGCGGCCGAGGCCGACTACCCGAACCGACCGATCCGGCTGGTCATCCCCTTCGCGCCGGGCGGCGAGACCGACATCTTCGCGCGGGCGATATCCGGACGGCTTGGCGAGGTGCTCGGCCAATCGGTCGTGGTCGAGAACAGGCCAGGCGCGACCGGCATCGTCGCCAGCGAACTCGTCGCGCGAAGCGCGCCCGATGGCTACACCCTGATTTTCGGCACCGCGGCTACACATGCCCTGAACATGTCCGTCTTCAAGTCGCTGCCGTACCACCCGCTGAAGGATTTCGAGCCGGTCGCCTTCGTCGGCTCCGTGCCGCTCGTGCTGTTCACTCACCCGTCCATGCCGGAGAAGCTCGGCGACTTTACGGCCATGCTCAAGGCGAACCCGGGCAAGTTCTCCTACGGCGCGGCTGGAGCAAGCACGAGCCATCTCGGCATCGAGCTCTACAAGAACGTCGCCGCAGTGAACGCGGTTCACGTCCCCTACAAGGGAACCGGACCTGCCCTGCAAGATCTGGCCGCGGGACAGGTCCAGTTCGCCGGGGCGTCGATCGGAGCCGGAGCCCCCCTGCTGAAGGCGGGCAAGCTCCGAGCGATCGCGGTGATGGGAGTCAACCGGTTGGCCGCAGCGCCTGACGTCCCCACCTTCGCCGAAGCGGGCCTTCCGAACCTGGAGGTAGGCACCTGGAACGTCGTGATGGCTCCCGCCGGAACGCCGAAGCCGATCGTGGAAAAGCTCAATCGCGCCGTGAACACGGTGCTCGGCGAGGCGGGCATCCAGAAGAGATTGACCGAGCTCGGCATCACGCCGATAGCCGAGTCGAGCCCCGAGAGCACCGCGCGGCGCATCACGAGCGAAATCGACAAGTGGGCCAAGGCATTCGAGCTCTCCGGGGCGCAGAAGCAGTGAGCCAGCGCCGCATGCATTTCCGGGGCCAGCGATGACGGACGCGGCATCCGCTGTTGCTGGGGCGCTGGCCCGCCGCTTCGGCGAAACCGTCAACGTGCCCCCGTCCACCGCGGGACTCGACGAGTTGCTCCGGATCGCGACCCACGTCACCCACCGCCGCTGGGCCGATCGTCCGGTGCCCGACGACCTGGTCCGGCTGCTGGCGGCCTGCGCGCTGAGCGCGCCGTCCAAGAGCGACCTGCAGCAGGCCGACATCGTCCAGGTGCGCGACCCGGCCCGGCTCGATGCGATCGCGGCGCTCGTGCCGCAGATGCCGTGGGTCCGCGGCGCGCCAGCCTTCCTGGTGTTCTGCGGCGACGGCCGGCGCTTCCGGCGGATCTTCGCGCGGCGCGGCCAGCCCTTCGTGAACGAGCACCTCGACGCCTTCTTCAACCCGGCGGTGGACGCGGCTCTGGTGCTGATGAACTTCATCCGGGCCGCGGAGGCAGCGGGGCTGGCCTGCTGCCCGATCAGCGTGCTGCGGGACCGCGCTACCGAGCTGTCCGCGATCCTCGAACTGCCCGAGCACGTATTTCCGGTCGCTGGCCTTTGCGCCGGCTACCCGGCGGCGGCGCTGTCGGTCAACCCGCGGCTATCGCTGAAGGCGAGCTTCCACATCGACCGGTTCGACGACGAGGACACCGACGCGCTGCTCGACGAGTTCGACGAGCGCTGGGCCCTGGCCCGCGCGCAGCGCGGGGGCCCTGCGAGTGCGCCGCCGCCTGCCCCGGTCCCGGCCGTCGGCCCGCGCTGGTCCGACGAGAAGGCGAAGCAGTACTCGGTTGCGCAGCGCGCGGACTGGGGAGCGTTCGTGAGGGCGAAGGGTTTCGGCCTGGACTGAAGTCCGCGACGCTTCAGCCTTGGCCTTCTCGGCCCTCGTTCGCCACGCCCGCCGGCACGTGCCCCGCGGGCGCCACCTGCGCCGCCGACTCGCAGTGGCCGGTCTGGTCGTCGAAGAAGAAGTCGGGCTCGAACTCCTTCAGGAACGGGCCCTTGGCCAGCCCGCCGAGGAACAGCGCCTCGTCGACCTCGATGCCCCAGTGCATCAGTGTGCGGATCGCGCGCTCGTGCGCCGGCGCGCTGCGCGCGGTGACCAGCGCGGTGCGAATGCGCATCGGCACCACCACCGCCATCTCGGCGCCCACGCCGGGGTCCGCGACCTCGCTCTCGCGCTGCAGCCTGTGCAGCGCCTCGAGCAGCGGCTTGAAGGGACCCGGCGGCAGCGGCAGCTCGGCGTGCGCCGCCTCGTGGCGCTGGAAGGCGTCGAGCCCGCCTGCCTGGAACACGCGCTCGGACTCGTCGGAGAACAGCACCGCGTCGCCGTCGAAGGCGATCCGGATCTCGTCGGGATGCGACTCGGACGCCTTCACCGACTCCGGGAACACCCGCGCGGCCGGGATCCCCGCGGCCAGCGCGGCGCGCACGTCGTCGGAGTTGGCCGACAGGAACAGGTTGGCCTTCAGCGGCGCCAGGTAGCGCCAGGGCGCGCGCCCGCGGGTGAACACGCCCCGTTCGAGCCGAAGCCCGGCGCTGGCCGCCGAGCGGAACACCCGCAGCCCGCTGACCGGATCGTTGCGAGAGACGACCACCACCTCGACCCGTCGGTCGCGCTCGAGCCGGTCGGGCGGGTCGAACTGCAGCAGCTTGCGCACGAGCGCCCAGGCCACGCCGGGCTGCGCCGGCAGGTCGAGCCGCTCGCGCTGCAGCGCCATGTACGCGGCGTCGTCGTCCCGCTCGAAGACGCGGTTCTCCTCCTCGAAGTCGAAGACAGCGCGCGACGAGATCGCGACGACCAGTTTTCCGTCAAGGCTTGCGGGCATCCGGAAAGCGTAGCATTGCCGCCATGAAGCTGACCAACCGCCTGTTCGACGAGATCGCGATCGGCGACAGCGCGAGCATCCGCCGCGTCTGCACCGAGTCCGACCTGTACGTCTTCGCCAACGTGTCGGGCAACCTGAACCCGGCCAACCTGCCCGACCTGGAAGCGCGCTTCGACACCGACGGCGACCCTGGCACCGGCGCGGTCGCGCCGTCGATGTGGCTCGCCTCGCTGATCGGCAACGTGATCGGCACGCGGCTGCCGGGCCCCGGCGCGCTCTACCGTGCCCAGACCCTGGTGTTCCGCGATCGCGCGCGGGTCGGCGACGAGCTGCAGGTCACGGTCACCGTGGTCGACAAGCGCGAGCCGCGGCTGCTGCTGCTCGACACCCGGATCGAACGGCTGGGCGGCGCCTCCGGCGGGCAGTCGATCGCCGAGGGGCAGGCCGAGGTGTTCGCGCCGGCACGCCGGATCGAGATCGCGAACGCCGAGCTGCCCGACGTGCTGGTTCGCCGGCACGAGCATTTCGACCGGCTGCTCGCCGCCTGCGCGGGGCTGCCCGCGCTGCCGACCGCGGTCGTGAGTCCCGACGATCCGGATTCGCTCGAGGGCGCGCTGCAGGCGCGCGACGCCGGCCTGATCGCGCCAGTGCTGGTCGGCCCTGCTTCGGCGATCCGCGAAGTCGCGGCTGGACTTGGGCGCGATCTCGAAGGCGTGGACATCATCGACGTCGCGCACGACGACGAGGCCGCCGCCCGCGCGGTGGCGCTGGTCCACGAGGGCCGGGTGCGCGCGCTGATGAAGGGGCACCTGCACACCGACGCGCTGCTCTCCGCGGTGGTACGCCGCACCGGCGGCCTGCGGACCAACCGCCGGATCAGCCACGTCTACGTGCTGGACTTGCCCGGCATGGCCGACCCGCTGTTCGTTTCCGACGCGGCGATCAACATCGCCCCCGGCCTCGAGGAGAAGGTCGACATCGTGCAGAACGCGATCGACCTGGCGCGCGCCTGCGGCCTGGCCGAGCCGCGGGTCGGCGTGCTGTCGGCGGTCGAGACGGTCACGCCGGCGATCCCTTCGACGATCGACGCGGCGGTGCTGTCGAAGATGGCCGAGCGCGGCCAGATCACCGGCGGCCTTGTCGACGGCCCGCTGGCGATGGACAACGCGGTTGACCTGCGGGCCGCGCGCACCAAGGGCATCGCCTCGCTGGTGGCCGGCCGCGCGCAGGTGCTGATCGTGCCGAACCTCGAATCCGGGAACATGCTGGCCAAGGAGCTGGTGTTCCTCGCGCATGCCGAGGCGGCGGGGCTGGTGCTCGGCGCGCAGGTGCCGGTGATGCTGACCAGCCGGGCGGACGACGCACGGTCGCGGCTGGTGTCTTGCGCGCTGGCGCAGCTGCACGACTGGTGGCGCGCGCATGGGGCCAGCCGGGTCGCGGGAGCGGGGCGGGCGGACTGAGCCGCGCCTCGACCTGCCGGGGCGGGCTCGTCGGGCGGCGGTCGCGGCTTCCCGCGCCGGGTGCTGCGGCCCCGCCTTCGGCGGGGCTTCCCTCGCCCACCTCGAAATTTCGCACCCGCCTCGCAGGGGGCTTCGCCCCGCGGCGAGCGGGTCCCGCGAAATTTCTTTCGGTGGCGCTCGGCTTGCACACGGCGCGGGAAGCCGCGACCGCCGCCCGACGAGCTCTTCAAACCCGACACGGCGCGGGTCGGTCCGCCCGCCCCGCCCCCGCGACCCGGCACATTGCGCGAACCTGAGACAATCGCGGTTTCGACGATTTCGGCCGCTCGGCGCGCAGCACGACCGCGCGCCGGCTCGCGGCCCGCCTGGAGCCTTTCCCAATGTCCCTGAAATGCGGCATCGTCGGCCTGCCCAACGTCGGCAAGTCGACCCTGTTCAATGCGCTGACCAAGGCCGGCATCGCGGCCGAGAACTATCCGTTCTGCACGATCGAGCCCAACGTGGGCATCGTCGAGGTGCCGGATCCGCGGCTCGACAAGCTGGCCGGGATCGTGAAGCCGCAGCGGGTGCTGCCGGCCACCGTGGAATTCGTCGACATCGCGGGCCTGGTGGCCGGCGCGTCGAAGGGCGAGGGCCTGGGCAACCAGTTCCTGGCCAACATCCGCGAGACCGACGCGATCGTGCACGTGGTTCGCTGCTTCGAGGACGAGAACGTGGTCCACGTGAGCGGGAAGATCGATCCGCTGTCAGACATCGAGGTGATCAACACCGAGCTCGCGCTGGCCGACATGGCCACGGTCGAGAAGGCGCTGCTCCGCTACGGCAAGCAGGCGCGCGCCGGCGGCGACAAGGAAGCGCAGCGTCTGGTGGCGGTGCTCGAGAAGTGCATGACGGTGCTCAACGAGGCGAAGCCGGTGCGCTCGCTCGACCTGTACGAGGAAGAGAAGGCGGTGCTCAGGCCGCTTTGCCTGATCACCGCCAAGCCCACGATGTACGTGGCCAACGTGCGCGAGGGCGGCTTCGAGGACAACCCGTACCTGGATGCGGTGCGCAAGCACGCCGAGGCCGAGAACTCGATCGTGGTGCCGGTGTGCGCGGCGATCGAGGCCGAGATCGCCGACATGTCCGACGAGGACAAGGCGGTGTTCCTGGAAGACATGGGCATGGACGAGCCGGGCCTGAACCGGGTGATCCGCGCGGCCTTCGCGCTGCTCGGCCTGCAGACCTACTTCACCGCCGGCGAGAAGGAAGTCCGCGCCTGGACCGTGCCGGTCGGCGCCACCGCCCCACAGGCCGCCGGCGTGATCCACACCGACTTCGAGCGCGGTTTCATCCGCGCCGAAACCATCGCCTACGACGACTTCGTCGCCTGCGGCGGCGAGTCCGGCGCGAAGGAGAAAGGCAAGATGCGGCTCGAGGGCAAGGACTACGTCGTCAAGGACGGCGACGTGATGCACTTCAGGTTCAACGTCTGACGACCGGCCCTGCGCTCGACGGCAAGGCGTCATGACGACTTGACGTCAAAGCGCCGCCGACCGAAAATGGTCGATCGAACCCGACAGGCCATGCAGATGGAAACCTCGACCACCCGGGCCACGATCTACCTCGACTCGGAGCTGCATCGCGCCGTCCGCCTGAAGGCGGCCAGCACCGGCCGCTCGATCTCGGAACTCGTCAACGAAGCGGTGCGCGAATCGCTTCGCGAAGACCAGGAGGACCTGGCCGCCGTCGAGCTCCGAGCGGCCGAGCCCACGATCACCTACGAAGCCTTCCTGAAGAAACTGAAGGCCGATGGCACGCTTTGAACTGCGGTTCAAGGCGTCGGTCAGCAAGGACCTGCGAGGCGTGCCGGCGGCCGACGTCCGGCGAATCCTCGACCGGATCGAGGCGCTGCGCGACGACCCGCGCCCGCCTGGCTGCCAGGGGCTCGGCGGCACAGAGCTCTTCCGCGTCCGGCAAGGCATCTACCGGATCGTCTACTCGATCGACGACGAGCGGATCGTGGTCGAGGTGATTCGCGTCGGCCATCGCCGGGAGGTCTATCGCGGCTGACGCGCATCGCGACCGCCGCACGGTGCTTTCCGATCCCACGACTCCAAGGAGACCACGATGAACACCCACGAACTTTTCTCCCTCGCCGGCCGCGTCGCGCTGGTCACCGGCGGCTCGCGCGGCATCGGCAAGATGATCGCGACCGGCTTCCTGGCCGCCGGCGCGAAGCGCGTGTACATCTCGTCGCGCAAGGCCGAGGCCTGCGACGCCACCGCTGCCGAGCTGTCGAAGCTCGGCGAGTGCGTGTCGATCCCGGCCGACGTGTCCACGGTCGAAGGCGCCAAGGCGCTGGCCGCCGAAATCGCGAAGCGCGAGCCCGCGCTCGACGTGCTGGTCAACAACGCCGGCGCCGCCTGGGGCGCGCCCTTCGACGAGTTCCCCGAGAGCGGCTGGGACAAGGTGGTCGACCTGAACCTGAAGTCGCCCTTCTTCCTGACCCAGGCGCTCGCGCCGCAGCTGCGCGCCGCGGCGAAGTCCCGCCCGGCCAAGGTGATCAACATCGCCTCGATCGACGGCATCTCGGTGAACCCCTGGGAGACCTACTCGTACGCCGCCAGCAAGGCCGGCCTGATCCACCTGACCAAGCGGATGTCGCTGCGGCTCGCGCAGGACAACATCGTGATGTCGGCGATCGCGCCGGGGCCCTTCCGCTCGGAGATGAACCGCGAGGCGCGCGACCACGCCGACGACGTCGCCAAGCGCGTGCCCGCCCGCCGGGTCGGCGAGGACGAGGACATGGCCGGCGCCGCGATCTACCTGGCCTCGCGGGCCGGCGATTACGTGGTCGGCGAGACGCTGGTCGTCGACGGCGGCGTGACGCTGACCCGCGGATCCTGAGCAGGCCGGCCCAGCGCCGGCGACGGACTGCGCCGAGAATCGAAATGGACCGTCGAACTGGATCGAACCGGAGCCCGAACATGCAAAGAGGATCCTTGGCGGGGGCAATCGCCCTTACCGCCCTGCTCGTGCCCCTCGGGGCGCCGCTGACGGCCACGGCGCAGGCCGCCTCGCCCCCGACGGTGGCCGTCGTGCCTGCGCCGTCGATGCCCGAGTTCCCGCAGCTCACGCTGTCCGCCGAAGCCTGGCGCGAGGTCGCGCAGGACCGCGTGGCGGTCACGCTGTACGCGAACCACGAGGCGCCGCAGCCCGCCCAGGCGCAGGCCAGGGTCAACGAGCAGCTGAACCCGGCGCTCGAGCGCCTGAAGGGCCGCAAGGACCTCGAGGTGCAGAGCGCCGGCTACCGCACCGACCCGGTCTGGAAGGACTCGCGCATCGTCGCCTGGCGCGCGCGCGGCGCGATCCGCGTCACCGCAGCGCCGTCCGAGGACTTCAACCGGCTGGTCGGAGAGCTGGCGGGCACGCTGAACGTGGAGTCGGTCGTCCACTTCCTGAGCCGCGAGGCGCGCGAGGCGGTCGAGCGAGAGCTGATCGCCGACGCGGTCGCAGCCTTCCGCGCCAAGGCGCAGGCCGCGTCGCAGGCGCTCGGCTACAAGGGCTTTGCGGTGCGCGCGGTGTCGGTCAGCGACTCGGGGCCGGGGCGGCCCGAGCCGATTCCCCGCGTGGCGATGGCGCGCGCCCAGGTGGCAGAGTCGGCACCGATGCCGATGGCAGAGGGCCGCACCACGGTCAGCGTCGGCGTCAGCGGCTCGGTGCTGCTCGAGCGCTGAACGCCGCGGCGGCCCGGCGATCCCGTCCGGCCGCCGCCGCTCAGGCCCGCCCTTCGCCCAGCATCCCGCGCGCGGCCAGGTTCGCGATCAGCGCGCGCAGCCCGAACTCCCAGGGCCTCGCGCGATCCGACGTGGTGACCCGGTTGCGCAGCGCGCCCAGCCGCGCGCTGCGGATCGTGACCACGTCGCCCACGTGGTGTGTGAAGCCGGCGCCCGGCGCATCGCGGTCCTCGGTCGGCGCGAACAGCGTGCCCAGGAACAGCATGAAGCCGTCCGGGTACTGGTGGTTCTCGTTCAGCGTCTGGCCGGCGATGTCGGCCGGGTCGCGGCTGATCCGCTTCATCGTGCTCGCGCCGCTCAGCACGAAGCCGTCGGTGCCCTCGACGCGCAGGTCCAGGTCCTCGCGCCGGACGTCGTCGAGCGAGAAGGTCTGGTCGAACAAGCGGATGAAGGGCCCGATCGCGCAGGACGCGTTGTTGTCCTTGGCCTTGCTGAGCAGCAGCGCGCTGCGGCCCTCGAAGTCGCGCAGGTTCACGTCGTTGCCCAGCGAGGCGCCGACGATGCGGCCGCGGCTGTTCACCGCCAGCACCACCTCGGGCTCCGGGTTGTTCCACTCCGACTTCGGGTGGATGCCGATCTCGGCGCCGGTCCCGACCGCCGACAGCACCGGCGCCTTGGTGAAGACCTCGGCGTCGGGGCCGATGCCCACCTCCAGGTACTGCGACCACATGCCCTGCTCGATCAGCACCGCCTTGAGCTTCGCGGCCTGCTCCGATCCGGGCCGCACCGCCGACAGGTTGTCGCCGATCACCGAGCGCACCCGGGCGCGGACCGCCTCGGCGCGGGCCGCGTCGCCGCGCGCCTGCTCCTCGATGACGCGCTCGAGCATGCTGTCGACGAAGGTGACGCCGGCGGCCTTGACCACCTGCAGGTCGCAGGGCGCGAGCAGGCGCGGCAGCGCCGGGTCGGGTGCGGCCTTCGCGGTGTTGGCGAGGATCTCGTCCAGGCCGCCGACGCGCCGGCCGGCCGCTGCCCGCACGACGGCCGCGGGGTCCTCGCGCTCGAGCAGGCCGGACATCGTGGCCGCCGTGTCGCTCAGGTCGTAGACGCCGTCGGCGCGAATCGCGACGACCGCCGGCCCGGCCGCCGCCCGGGACGCGCCCGCCGCCGGGTCCGCCGGCAGCCAGGCGCGGCCGACCAGCGTGCCCGCGCAACCGTCGTCGGGCAGGATCTCGGCAGGGGTCAGGGTGACGATGTCGGCGCTCATTCGTGTCCTCCGCGGGTGCGTTGTTCTGGTCGGCCGCCATTATCCGCCTCGGGCGGAATCGCTCAATCCGCGGTGGCCTGCCGCACCGCGTGCTCCCAGGCCTGCATCAGCCCGGCGGCCCGCCCGCGGTCCATCGTCGGGACGAAGCGCCGGTCCTCGCGCCACTGCCTCGACAGCTCGGGCAATCCGCTCCAGACGCCGGCCGCGAGCCCTGCGAGGTAGGCGGCCCCCAGCGCGGTCGTTTCCACCACGCCGGGGCGCACCACCGGGATGCCGAGCAGGTCGGCCTGGAACTGCATCAGCAGGTTGTTGACGCAGGCGCCGCCGTCCACCCGCAGCTCGGTGATCGGCGCGCCGCTGTCGCGCTGCATCGCCTGCAGCAGCGCGGCGCTCTGGAAGGCGATCGACTCCAGCGCCGCGCGCGCCACGTGCGCGATCGTGCTGCCGCGGGTGAGCCCGGTGATCGCCCCCCTGGCGTCGGGGCGCCAGTAGGGCGCGCCCAGGCCGGTGAAGGCCGGCACCAGCACCACGCCGCCGGAATCGGGCACCGAGGCGGCCAGCGCCTCGACGTCGGACGAGCTCTGGATCGCCTTCAGGCCGTCGCGCAGCCACTGGACCACGGCGCCGGCGACGAACACGCTGCCCTCGAGCGCGTACTGCCTTTGCGCGGCGGGCTGCGCGGCCGCGGTGGCGACCAGGCCGTTGCGCGAGGGTTCGAAGCGCTCGCCGGTGTGCATCAGCATGAAGCAGCCGGTGCCGTAGGTGTTCTTGGCCATGCCGGCCTCGAAGCAAGCCTGGCCGAACAGCGCCGCCTGCTGGTCGCCGGCGATGCCGCCGATCGCCACCGGCGCGCCGAGCAGCGTGGCGTCGGTCTCGCCGAACGCGTGGCTCGACGGCAGCACCTCGGGCAGCATCTGGCGCGGCACCCGCATCGCGGCGAGCAGCTCGTCATCCCAGGCGCCGCGGCGGATGTCGTAGAGCATCGTGCGCGATGCGTTGCTGACGTCGGTCACGTGCAGCCGCCCGCCGGTGAGCTGCCAGACCAGCCAGCTGTCGATCGTGCCGAAGGCCAGCTCGCCGCGCCCGGCGGCATCGCGCGCGCCGGGCACCTCGTCGAGGATCCACTGGATCTTGGTGCCGGAGAAATAGGAGTCGACGATCAGGCCGGTGCGCTCGGCGATCAGCGGTGCCAGCCCGGCCTGCCTGAGCCTCTCGCAGGCCGGCTCGCCGCGCCGGTCCTGCCAGACGATCGCCGGGTGCACCGGGCGGCCGGTCGCGCGCTCCCAGACAACGGTGGTCTCGCGCTGGTTGGCGATGCCCATCGCCGCCACGTCGCCGGCCCGCAGCTTCGCCGCCGCCAGCGCCTCGCGCGCGGTCTCTAGCTGCGTGGTCCAGATCTCGAGCGGATCGTGCTCGACCCAGCCCGGCCGCGGATAGTGCTGGCGGAACTCGCGCTGCGCCTGCGAAACGATCCGCCCGGTCTCGTCGAAGACGATGCTGCGCGAACTGGAGGTGCCCTGGTCGAGGGCGAGCAGGTATCTCATCGAGGGTCTCCCGCGACGGGCGCGCGTCAGGCCGCGGGCGGATGCCGCCCGGGCCGCTTCCGCCGGCCGTCGTCGCGCGATCTTAATTCGCTTCGCGCAGGCCAGGAACCGACTCGCGCCGCCCGCGGGCGCTGGCTAGAATCCCTGGACCCGCCAGGACCGCCGCCCAGCGAATCGCGGAACCCGCCGAGCCTGCATGCCTGCCACCCCGCCGAGCGCCCTTCCATCCTCCGATGTGCCCCAGCGCTGCGACCTGCTGGTCGTGGGCGGCGGCGTGAACGGCGCCGGCATCGCGCGCGACGCGGCCGGCCGCGGGCTGTCGGTCGTGCTGGCCGAGAAGGACGACCTCGCCGCGCACACCTCGTCGGCCTCGACCAAGCTGATCCACGGCGGGCTGCGCTACCTCGAGCACTACGAGTTCGGCCTGGTCCGCAAGGCGCTGGCCGAGCGCGAGGTGCTGCTGCGCTCGGCCCCGCACATCATGTGGCCGCTGCGCTTCGTGATGCCGCACGATCCGTCGATGCGACCGGCCTCGATGATCCGGCTGGGTATCTGGCTCTACGACCATCTGGCGCGCCGGGAGGTGCTGCCGGCCTCCGAGGCGATCCGCCTGGCCGGCCACCCGGCCGGCGAGCCGCTGAAGCCGCGCTTCTCCAGGGCCTTCGTCTATTCCGACGGCTGGGTTGACGACGCGCGGCTGGTGGTGCTCGCCGCGCGCGACGCGGCCGACCGCGGCGCCACCGTGCTGACCCGAACCCGGGTGACCGGCGCGGAGCCGGCCGCCGGGGGGTGGCGGGTTCGGCTGCGCGACGACAGCGCGGCCGCCCCGATCGGGCGCGAGGAAGCCGACGGCCCCTCTGCGGGAAAGAGCGCCGGCGGCTCTGTCGAGCGCACGGTCCACGCGCGCGCGCTGGTCAACGCCGCCGGCCCGTGGGCGATGCAGTTCCTGAGCGAAGGCCTGGGCCGGCGCAGCAAGCGCGGCCTGCGCCTGATTCGCGGCAGCCACATCGTGGTCCCGAGGCTGTTCGACCACGACATGGCCTACATCTTCCAGAACGCCGACAAGCGGATCGTGTTCGCGATCCCCTACGAGCAGGACTTCACGCTGATCGGCACGACCGACGTCGAGCATCACGAAGACCCGGGACGCGTTCGCGCCGACCAGGCCGAGGTCGCCTATCTCTGCGAGCTCGCCGGGCGCTGCTTCAAGGCAGAAGTCTCCCCGTCGGACGTGGTCTGGAGCTACTCGGGCGTGCGCCCGCTGCTCGACGACGAGGCGGGCGACCCGTCGGCGGTGACCCGAGACTACCTGCTCGAGCTCGAACGCGTGCCCGCGCCGCTGCTGACCGTGTGGGGCGGCAAGATCACGACCTTCCGCAAGCTGGCCGAGGAAGCGGTCGACCTGCTGGCGCCGGAACTCGGCACGCACGCGCCGGGGTGGACCGGCGGCGCGAAGCTTCCGGGCGGCGACCTATCGGGTTCGATCCGCGAGACCGGGCAGCCGGAGCGCGACTTCGCGAGCTTCGCGCTGGCGAAGGCCGCGCTACTGCCGTGGCTGCCCGCGCCCTTGCTGCAGCGCTGGGCGCGGCTGTACGGCTCGCGGCTCGACCGGATCGTCGGCGACGCGAGGTCGCTCGAAGGCCTGGGCAGCGAGGTCGCGCCCGGCCTCTACGAAGTCGAGCTTCGCTACCTGGTGCGCGAGGAGTGGGCCCGCAGCGCCGAGGACGTCGCCTGGAGGCGGACGAAGCTCGGCTTGCGGCTGGCGCCGGCCGAACTCGCGAGAATCGAGGACTGGCTGCAGGCCAACCGTCCCGCCCGCTGAGGCCGCGCGCAGACGAAGACGGGCGGCAAGGCCCGAAGGCCCGCAGCCCGCGTCACGACAATGCGGTTCCCCGAGCTGCCCCGGGCGAATGCCCCGGGGCGCCGGGGCCCGCAGGCGCTCAGCCCAGCAGCTTCCGACCATCCGCGCGGCGAACGACCACCGTCGCCGAGCGCGGCCGGCCTGCCGTGGCGCCGTCCGGCCATCTGGTGAACGCCGTCGGGTCGCGCGCGATGTCGTTGTCGCCGTAGACGCTGCCGTCCGGCTTCTTCGGCGCATCCGGATGGCTGCCGATCTCGCCCGGGTGCTGGATGTTCACGAACATCGTCCGCATGTCGGGCGTGAATGCCAGGCCAGTCACCTCGCAGCCGCTGGGACCGACCAGGAAGCGCTGGAGCTCCCCGGTCTTCAGGTCGGCGACCAGCATCTGGTTGTTGCCCTGCCCCTCGTGGCGACCGGTGTTCGAGAAATTCCCGTCGGTCTGGATCCACAGCCTGCCGTCGTAGTCGAAGGCCAGCCCGTCGGGGCTGTTGAACGTGTTCTCGGCGGTGATGATCGCAGAGCCCGAGTTCAGGTCGCTGCGGTCGGGGAATGCGATCGGGTTGCCAGCGATCAGGAACAGGTCCCACTCGAAGCTCGTGGCGGTCGGATCGCCGCCCGCCTCGTTCCAGCGGACGATCTGGCCGAAGCGGTTGGCCGCGCGCGGGTTGGCGTCGTCGGTGGCGGTGCGGCCGCTGTTGTTGGTCAGCGTGCAGAAGACCTCGCCGAGCGACCTCGGGTTCGCCGCGATCCACTCCGGCCGGTCCATCTTGGTCGCGCCGAGCAGGTCCGCGGCCCCGCGGGCGTTGATCAGCACGTCGGCCTGGGTCGCGAAGCCGTTGGCGTCGGTCAGCGGGCCCCGGCCCTGGACCAGGGGAAGCCACTCGCCTGTCCCCTTGAAGTCGCCGGTCACATCGCCTGCGTCGAACCTGGCCACGTACAGCGTTCCGGAGTCGAGCAGGTTGCTGTCGAAGCTCGTGCCCGACGGGTCGTACTTGCCGTCCGAGACGAACTTGTAGATGTAGTCGTTCGCCTGGTCGTCGCCCATGTACACGACGACGCGCCCGTCCTTCGCGACGACGACCTCGGCGTTCTCGTGCTTGAAGCGGCCCAGCGCGGTGCGCTTGCGCGGCTTGCTCTCCGGGTCGTAGGGGTCGATCTCGACGATCCAGCCGAAGCGGTTCGGCTCGTTCGGGTTCTTGCTGATGTCGAAGCGCTCGTCGACCTCGTGCCAGCGATAGCCGCTCGACGTGCTCACGCCGTAGCGCCTCTCGAGGTCGGTCCGCGCGTAGGCCGGATCGGTCGAGCCGAAGTAGCCGTTGAAGTTCTCCTCGCAGGTCAGGTAGGTGCCCCAAGGCGTCTTGCCGTTGGCGCAGTTGTTCAGCGTGCCGAGCACCCGAGTGCCGGTCGGGTCGGCCGAGGTGCGCAGCGCGTCGGCACCTGCCGCGGGTCCGGTGATGTCGATCTCGGTGTAGCCGGTGATCCGGCGGTTGTACTGCGAGTCGGGCACGTACGACATGCGGCCGTCCCGGGCACGGCGCACCTCGACGACCGAGACGCCGTGGGCGGCCTGCGCCTTCTTCGCCTTGTCTGCGTTCCAGGGCTCGAGCCAGTTGGCCGGATCGGTGTCGGGCGCGAAGAAGTACTCGTAGTTGACGTACTCGTGGTTCATGACCAGCAGTCCCGACTCGCTGGCCCCGTCGGCGTTCTTCGCTAGCGGGAAGTAGCTCATCCCGTCGTGGTTGTCGCCCGCCTGGTTTTCCTGCTCGATCCAGCCCTCCGTGGCGTCGCCCCGCCACGTGTAGGCGGCCGAGCTCTTCAGCGGATCGCCCCAGCGATAGAGCACGTCGGCCACGTAGCCCTCGGGTACGACGACCTCGTGGCCGCTGGACGCGGGCAGCGGCACGAACGCGTTCTTCAGCGGCTTGAGCTGCTCGACGACGGCGGCCGGCGTGCCGGAATCGCCGCCGCTGCCGCAGGCCGCCAGGCCGCCGAAGAAGGGCAGCGCCGCGATGCCGAGGCCGGACTTCAGGACCGTCCGGCGCGAGATCGCGCGCTGGACGAGTTGTTGCAGGCTGGGGTTGGAGGACGGGTTGCTCGGGATGTCGTCGTTGTCGAAGTGCATGTTCCTGCTCCGTGGCCGGTTGGATGAACCTGCACGGATGCTAGGGAGCGGCGATGACGGTTCCGCGAAGAATCGGTTTCCGATCGGTTACGGAAGGATTGCGGCCGGCCCGGCGGCGCGCCCCTGCTCGCCAGGCCGATCATTGAGATTTCGCACACGCGGCGGGCGGCGGCGACCCTAGAATGAGCGTGAGTCTGCACAGGCAACCCCCACGCCACCCTCGAGGCTTCGGACAACGGCCGGCCCCGCTAAAGAATGCTCTTCTCTTCAGGCGAGTTCCTCTTCCTGTACCTGCCGATCGTGCTGGCCGGCTTCTTCCTGGTCGCCCGCTTCCTTGGGGCCGGGTTCGCGGCGGCGTGGCTGACCCTGGCCTCACTCTTCTTCTACGGCTTCTGGAGGCTTCAGGACCTGCCCCTGCTGATGGGGTCGATCACGTTCAACTACATTGCCGGACGCGCAATCCAAAGCGCGACCGACGACTCCGTCCTGACCAGGAAGCGCCTGCTGGCCGGGGCGGTTGCAGTCAACCTCGGCCTGCTCGCGTACTACAAGTACGCGAACTTCCTGCTCGGGACCGTTTCCGCGATCGCCAATCTGTCGATCCAACCCGTCGACGTCGCCCTGCCGATCGGGATCTCGTTTTTCACGTTCACCCAGATCGCCTACCTGGTCGACTCCTACGCCGGCAAGGTCCGTGAGCGCAATCCGCTCCATTACGCGCTGTTCGTGACCTACTTTCCGCACCTTATCGCAGGCCCGGTCCTGCACCACGCGGAGATGATGCCGCAGTTCGCGCGAAGGGAGACCTACCGGCCCGACGTGACCAACATCGTGCTCGGGCTCGCCTTCCTCGGCATAGGGCTCGCCAAGAAGGTCCTCGTCGCGGACAGCGCGGCGCCGATAGCGAACGGCGTCTTCGACGCGGCGAATGCGGGGCCCCTGGGCTTCGCGACCGCGTGGGAGGGCATCCTGGCTTACACGGTCCAGATCTACTACGACTTCTCCGGCTACTCGGACATGGCAATCGGCCTGTCGCTGCTCTTCGGCGTCAGGCTCCCCTACAACTTCAATTCCCCTTACAAGGCGCGCAGCATCGTCGACTTCTGGCGGCGCTGGCACATGACGCTCTCGCGGTTCCTGCGCGACTACCTGTACGTGGCCCTGGGCGGAAACCGGCGGGGCGTCGTGCGCCGCTACGTGAACCTGGCCATCACGATGCTTCTGGGCGGCCTGTGGCACGGCGCTTCCTGGACCTTCGTGGCGTGGGGCGCCTTGCACGGGGCGTTCCTGGTCCTCAATCACGGATGGCGCCACGCGAGCGAGCGCTTCCTGCCGCGGGCCCGCTTCGCCGCGTCGCCTGCGGCCAGGCGGTGCGGCGCAGTCGCATCGACGGCACTCACGCTGCTCTGCGTGATGATCGCGTGGGTCTTCTTCCGGGCATCCAGCTTTGCCGACGCCACGAACGTCCTCCTCGCGATGGGCGGCCTTCAGGAAGCCGCGCAGTCGCCGGCGATTCCCCCGCCCGTCGCTTCGACGTGGTTCCTGCTCCTGGCGGCCCTTGCGGCGACCCTGATCGCGCCGAATTCGCAGGAGCTGGTCGATCGACGGCTCCGCCCGCACGTCGAGCGGCTCGCGGCGTCTCGCGTCGGCGACCTCGCGTTCGGCGCAACCGTGGGTGCATCGACCGTGGCGATCGTGATGCTCGCGCTGATCTCGGCGTCGCGCGACGTCACCGAGTTCATCTACTTCAACTTCTGATGAAGCTGCGTCGATACTTCCGCATGCTCGCCGGCACGGCGATCGGCTTCGTCGCGGCACTGGCCGTGCTCGAGGCCGTTCTGCGGATCCTGCCGATCCAGAACGGGATTCGCGCGGCCGATCCCGACGAAGCCTGGCCGGTGCATCACCTCGTTCCCAACACCGACCTGACATGGTCCGCCGGCTGGGACATGACCCACCGGACGTACAGCCACACGAACTCCTCCGGCTATGTGGCGCCCTTCGACTACGTGGCCGGCACGCCGATCGTCGCCGTGCTCGGCGACAGCTACGTCGAGTCGCTGATGAATCCCTACCCGGCGACGATCCAGGCCCAGCTCGCGAAGCGCGTGCGCGAAGGCGTCGCCGTCTACAACTTCGGGATCGGGAGTTCCGCGTTGCCCGACTACCTCGGCGTGGCCAGGCTGGTTGCCGACCGCTACAAGGTGGAAGGGGCCGTGGTCGTCGTCAGCGAGGGGGACTTCGTCGAGGGCTTCTTCGGGCATCCGGGCCACTTCTTCTGGACGCCCGATAGGGCCGATGAGGCCGTGGCGCTCCAGCCCGACGAGTTGCGCAGCCCGCTCAAGAAGACCCTGCGGGAGCTGGCGCTCTTTCGTTACGCGCGGGGCAATCTCAAGCTGAACCTGAACACACTGTTCAAGTCGCACCTGCACGACGAGAGCGTCGGATGCGCGGACGATCGGCTCTCCAGCGGAGACGAGGCCGTGGTTCGCGCCTTCTCGGACAAGCTCCCGGAGGCGTTAGGGCTGTCGCCAGAAAGAATCGTGCTCGTGTTCGACTCGCAGTCCGCACGCCGGGCGATCTACGCCGGCCCCGGACGCGAGGGCCCGCGAAGCTGCCGAACGCGGGATGGCCTGGCCCTCGAACTGCTCGCCCGCGAGGCGCGCGCATCGGGCATGAAGACGGTGCGAATGGCCGATGTGTTTGCCGAGCACTTCGCCAGGACCCGGGAGCGGGTCGACCACTCCCCCGAAGACTGGCACTGGAACGCGACCGGCCACCGGCTCGCGGCGGCGGCAGCGGCAAGGGCGCTCGAGCGGGGCGAGCACGTCTCCACCGGTACAGCGCACTAGCCCGTTGCGGCGCTCACTCGCCGGGCTCCCCGGCCTGCGGCTGCAAGTTCGCAGACAACGCTCGATGGCCTCCCGGAGGCGTCGAGGCGAAGGGATCCTCTTCGTCGTCGCGCCTCCCGCCGGACAACAGCGCCAGCACCGCGACGACGGCCGAGATCCAGACTGCGACGAGCGCGAACGTGGCTCCAACCTGAAGCCATTCCATCACGTCCCCTCCCAAGCCCTTGATTCTTCTGAAATGGCCTGATGGCTATTTCCTGATGCGAAACCTACCCCTCGAACGGGGGGAGTGACAAGTGGGAATACCCCCTGAACGATGCGCGGACACCACGGATCGACCGAGTTCCAAGTGCAGGCGATCCTCTTAAGGCGGGCTGCCAGCCGAAGCCGCCTCGGGCCGCGCGCATCCAATGTGCGGAATTGCCTCTTCGGCCAAGCAGTCCATGAAATATGATTCGGCCAGAGTCCCGAGAGACTCCTCGCCACTCAATTTGGAGAAGCACCCAATGCCCTCGTTCAAGCTCGGTTTGCTCGTCATCGCCATCTCGGCCGCCTTCGCCGGCTGCGGCGGTGGCGGCGGCGATTCGACGACGACCCCTGTCGCCCCCACCACGCCGACCACCCCCTCCACGCCGACTGCGGCCCCCGGCACCAGCAGCGGCACCAACAGCGATGAGGTGGGAACGATCACCCCGGGGCTGCCGGCAGCGCCTCTGGTTCCCGCCGCCAATCTCGTCGACAACGTGGACGAGGGCTCGACCTACACCAACGCAGCCCTGACCGCTTACCAGCTGATCCAGAGCTGGCGCAGCCAGATGCGCACCGAGGAGGAAGGCGCCTTCGGCGTCGGACTGCTGACACAGGACACCACGCTCGACGCCTTCGCGAGCTCCTTCGCCAACTCGCTGCCCACCCCGAGCACCGATCCCGGCGAGCGGACGCAGCAACGCCAGGCGTGGCAGGACGACGCCGCCTCGCAGTTGCTCCAGGCCGGCTACGAGGTTTCGGTGGCGATCTCGGCGGACCTCGCCGCGAACCCCTACGCGTACATCCCTTCCGGCCAGTTCTGCGCAAAGGCGATCTTCAGCTCGCTGCCCGGCGTCGAACTCGCCTCGTCGGGCATGCGCGATCTGGGCCTGCTGGTTCCCGACACCTCGACGAACTCCTGCGTGATGATCGGCGCGCTGAAGGATGACGGAATCTGGCAGCTGCCGCCGACGGGCTCGTCTTCGGTCTATCCGTACCCCGGCAAGATCCAGACTCTCACCCGATACTGGGGCGACCACGAGGCGCTCGGCTTCGTCGATCAGCCCGGCCACGTGGTCTTCGTGAGCGTGGCCAGCGTCGATGCGCTGCCGTACGCGGTTCCCGGCGCCGGCACTGGTGCTCCGATAGCGACCTCCGCGATCACGATCCAGCAGTTCAGGCTCGAGGAGGTCGACGGCGCGGGCGGCAGCGTCGTGGGCCCCGTCGCCGGCACGATCCTGGTGCCGGCCGGCATGCAGCTGGCGAGCGGCGTGACCGCGCAGGAATCCGACGTGTTCCGCTTCCCGACCTCGATGGCGCTGATCCCGAATGCGCCGCTGGGCGAGAACAAGGTGTACCGGGCGACCTTCCAGGCGACGGTCAACGGACGCCCGGTCAGCCGAACCTGGGAGTTCCACACCTCGGACTCCTGATCCGACCACCGCATCGTCCGTCAGGGCGATGCGAACCGGTGGCTACGGGGCCCTGCGAGGGCCCCGTTCTTCTTCTTGGCCGCGCATCCCGCCCGGAGAGCGCCCCTCGGCGCGGGCCATCCGGGAGTCGCTCAGACCGCCGCGCCTGCCAGCCTGTAGACTCCGGTCACGTTGGCGATGTGCCGCTCGATCGTGAAGTCCTGCTCGACCCACGAGCGAGCTTCCCTGCCCTGCGTTTCGATCTCGGCCGCCGACATCTCGGCGTATCGCCGCATGAGTGCGGCAAGCCCCTCGCTGTCGCCGCTCGCGAACAGGTCACCGGTCTGCCCGGGCCTGATCAGCTCGGGTATGCCCCCGATTCGCGCGCCCAGGACCGGCTTGCCGCACGCATAGGCCTCGAGCACCGATAGCGGAGCGTTCTCGTAGCACTCCGACGCCAGCACCGTTGCGCGGCTCCCCCGCACGATGTCCCACAGCGCCTCGCCGCTCTGGAATCCGCAGAACCTGACGTTCGCTCCCGAGATCTCGACGCTCGCTCGCAGTTCGGCTTCCAGCGGCCCGGTTCCCACGAGCCAGAGCTCGACGCCGGCCAGCGCCGCTGCCGAAACCAGGGTATGCAGGCCCTTCTCCTTGCTCAAGCGCCCGAAGTACAGGAAGTAGCCGCCCGGCGGGTACGAGGGCCGGAGCGCCTCGACGTCGACGAAGTTCGGCACGTAGCTGAACGGCGCGCCGCCCCAGCCCCACTCGCCGAACTTGTCGATGAAGAAACGACTCGGCGAGATCATCCGGTCGATCGAGTCGCGGTAGATGCCCGAGAGCGCGTGCAGCCCCGACTCGACGAACACGAGGGAGCTCAGCGCGAGCGAGTCCTTCAGGCAACGCTTGCGGACGACCGAGAACCGGCCGCGCGTCCGGCACTCCTCGCAGACCTGTCCATCGGAGAGCATGCTGAACGCCGGGCATAGCAGCTTCAGGTCGTGCGTCGTCAGGAACACGGGGACGCCGCACTGCCTGGCGGCCCGCAGCACCGACGGCGACAGATGGTGGTACACGTTGTGCGCGTGCACGAGATCCGGGCGCTCGGCCCGTATCAGTTCCTTGACCTTCTTCGCGGCTTCGGCCGAGTAGATGATCTTGGCCGCGTGCCGGAGCTTCGTCAGCGCGCTGTAGTCGTGGCCGAACTCGATCTCCTCGGTGAAGTACGGGGAGAAGTCGGACGGATCATTCTTCGGGTGGTTCATCGCGAGCTCGACGACGCTCCACCCCATCTTTCGGAGGAGTCGTCCCTGCTCGAGGTACACGACGTCGGCCCCGCCGCGCCGATAGTGATAGTTGTTGACGAGAAGGATTTTCGGCATCGGTAGGGTCCAGCAGAGCTATCGCCAGGAAGCTGACGGTCAAGTCATCGCGCCGGCCTTGTCAGGCACTTTCTGCCCGACGACGAGAAGAATCCTTATACCACCCCGGCGCCGCTGGAGTGCGCCGAACGACCGCTGGGAAGCAGTCATGCGATCGGCCGTTCCCGCCTTGGAACTATCGCACGGCCGCCACATTCTGACCCGAATCCGCACCTAGAGTTCCCCCGTTCCCAGGTCGCCGCCAAACGTCGGGAACAGACACTGGCGGTGACGGGCCGGCCCTTCCGGCGATCCGACGCATTACCAGGCAGATGACTGATTTCGTCGTCCGACGAGACGATGCGTCGCCGTTCGGCATCCGGCCGCAGCCTGGGCCCATCGAAGTTCGTTCCAAGAGCACCATATGAAGCACCAACCCTTTCAGACAGACCGAGTTTCACCCAACGCCGGTTCGCGTCGCCTCTGGACCGGATTGGCCGCCGCGGTCGTATCCTTGATGCTCGCCGCCTGCAGCGGCGGCGGCACGCTCGACGAATCGCTCGTCGCCGAGGCGAACGTCGCGACCGCGCAGGACGGTCAAGCGCTTCCGGATCAGACCACCGCCGGCGAGAGCGCCCAGAGTTCCACGGTGACCAGCACGGACCTCAAGAGCCCGACCGAGAGCGATGTGAGGAGTCCGTCCGCGACCGATTCGACCACCGCGACGCCCGTCAAGACGGCGACCAAGCCCTCGACCGCCGCCTCGTGGGTAGAAGTCGCGGTGCGAGACATGCGCGCGGCCGACGGCTCCTACGCAGCCAACGACGACCGCCTCCTGCATCGCAGTGCCGTCTCGTATTCGACCCAGACCGATCGCGCGGTGCTCATCATGGGCCGGTACGCGACTTCGGCCGCCTTCACCACACAGAACCCCGATTATCAGGAGCAACTCGCCTACCTGAGCTCGTCCGATCCGATGCGCTACATCCAGAGCTGGCCTCGGATCAACCTCTGGGACCAGGTCTACCTGGGCGAGCGCTACGGCGCGAACCACGCGCCCGGCTACACCGGCAACTCGCGGGTGCGCACCTGGGGCTACGAGCTGTGGATCAAGTCCAAGTCCGGCGTCTGGCGCAGGCTGTTCCAGCGCGACGACAAGTCCGCCGAGGCCTGGCGGCCCACCTTCCGCGGCTCGGCGAACTTCGAGTCCTACGCTCTGGACCTGCGCAAGGAGTCCGACGGCTCGACCTCGGTCAGGCCCATGCCGGTGCGCGGGCTGGATTCCTCGGGCACTTACTGGGTGCCGCACGGCTACACCGGCGGGGTGATCGACATCGATCCCTACGACGTCGCCGAAGTGCTGGTGCTGTGCTACTCGCAGCTGGTGCTCAACGACCCCAACGGGGTGGACGACCGGCAGTACGCGCGCTTCCTGCTGGGTATCGGCGCCGACTGGTACCCGCCCAAGGGCGTGTCGGTGTCCTACTACCCGGGCATCGGCACCTCGCGGCACAAGTACGTGACCGTCGAGCCGCAGCTGCACGTCATGCACACCATGAGCGAGGCCGTGCTGCGCGCCAATCCGCCGCCCCGCTGAGTCCGGACGGCCGGCTTGCGCCGGCCGCCTCGGTGGCACATCACCGCTCCCTCATTGCCTCCCCCGCCCGGTTCAGCGGCTTCACCAGGTACTGCAGCACCGTCTTCCGCCCGGTCAGCATCTCCACGCTGGCCGTCATGCCGGGGATGATCGGCAGCACCTGGCCGTTCGGCGCGGTCAGGGCGGCGGCCTTCGTTCGGACCAGCACCCGGTAGTAGGCATTGGCCTCGTCCGCCACGTCGGCCACCGGCGTGCCTGCGCGACGCTCGTCGCGCAAGGTGTCGGGACTGATGTTCTCCACCACGCCGTCCAGGCCGCCGTAGATCGCGTAGTCGTAGGCGCTGATCTTCACCACCGCCTTCTGGCCCGGGTGCAGGAAGGCCACGTCGGCCGGCCGCACGTAGGCCTCCACGACCAGCGTGTCCTCGGTCGGCACGATCGTCATGATCTCCTGGCCGGCCTGGATCACCCCGCCGATCGTGCTGACCCGGATGCTCTTGACCGTGCCCTTCATCGGCGAGCGGATCTCGGTTCGGCGGGCGGCGTCGGCCCGGGCGACCAGCGTTTCGCGCGCCTGCGCCAGCTCGGCCTCGAACTTGACAAGGTCGGCGGCGGCCTCGGTCGCGAACTTGTTCTGCCGGTCGGCGACCTGCAGCGAAAGGTCGTTGCGCTGGCGCTTGAGCCGCAGCAGCTCGACCTCGGACACCAGTCCCCGGCCCACCAGCGGCTCGGTTATCTCGATCTCGCGGTCGAGCAGCGCCATGCCGTTGCGCAGCGCGGCCACGCTCTCGTCGAGCGCGCGCCTGCGCGCGTTGTATGCCCGGGTCTCCCGTCGGATCAGCTCCGGGGACGCCTTCAGCTCGGCGGGGAACTCCAGCCCGCCGCCGTAGGCCTCGGCGCGGGCGCGCGCGGCCGAGGCCGACAGCGCGTGGGTCTTGGCCTCGAGTTCGCGCAGCAACGCGGTGGCGCGGGTGTCGTCGATCCGCAGCAGCACCTGGTCCTTGGCAACGGCGTCGCCCTCGCGCACCAGCATTTCGGTGAGCACGCCGGGGTCAAGGCTCTGTATCACCTGCTCCTTGCTGGACGGCACCACGCGCCCCTGCCCGCGGGTCACCTCCTCCAGCTCCGAGGTGGCGGCCCACCACAGGAAGGCGCCGATCGCCGCGAGCATCAGCGCGATCGACGCGAAGGCCAGGCGGGGGTGCCCCCCTAGCGCGCCGCGGCTCACGATCCGCCTCCCCGTGCCGGCACCGCGATCCCCTTCTGCAGGCGCTCGACCACCTCGGCGCGCGGCCCGTCGACCACGACCCTGCCGGCCTCCAGGACGACGACCCGGTCGACGATCTCGAGTACCTGCGGCCGGTGCGTCACGACGACCAGCGTTCGCTGGCGGCCGGCGCTGGCCCACTGGCCGATCGCCTGCAGGATCTGCTTCTCGGTGCCGGGGTCCAGCCCGCTGGTCGGCTCGTCCAGCAGCGCGACGGCCGGGTCGCGCAGCGCGAGCCGCGCCAGGCAGGCGAGACGCTTCTGGCCGCCCGACAGGCCGAGGCCGTCCTCGCCCAGCGGCATGTCGAGACCGCGCGGGTGGCGCGCGATGAACTGGTCCAGGCCGAACTGCCGCAGCACCGCCACCAGGCGGTCGTCGTCGCGCTCGCGGTCGCTGCGGGCCATGTCGAGGTTCTCGCGCAGCGTGCCGAGGAACAGGCGGGCGTCCTGCGGCAGCAGCCCGATCGCCGCGCGCAGGTCGGCCGGATCGATCTGCCGAAGGTCGACGCCGTCCAGCGTGACCAGGCCGGCGTTCGGCGCGTACAGGCCCGCGGCCAGCCGCAGCAGCGTGGACTTGCCGCTGCCGGTGCGCCCCAGGATCGCCACCCGCTCGCCGGCGCGGATCGACAGGTTCAGGCCGCGGAACAAGGTGGGGCCCTGCGGGTCGTGGCTGAAGTCCACGCCCGACAGGGCGAGGTCGCCGCGCACGTTCTGCAGGCTCAGGTAGCTGCGCTCCGGGTCGCGCTCGCTGGTCTTGTCGACCAGCGCCTGCAGGCCGTCGAAGGCGGTGCGCGCCTGCTGGATCCGCACCGCGAGGCCGGCCACCTGCGCCAGCGGCGCGATCGCCCTGCCGCACAGGATCACCGCCCCGATCAGGCCGCCCATCGAGAGCTTCGCGTCGTGGATCAGGTAGACGCCGACGACCACGGTGGCCACCGTGGCCAGCTGCTGCAGCGTGGCGGTGGCGTTGATCACCAGGTTGGACAGGTTGCGCGCCTTCATCGAGGCCAGCGCCACCGTCTCCGTGTACCACTCCCAGCGCTGCTGCGCGTGGGCCTGGGCGTTGTTGACCTTCAGCGTCTCGAGGCCCTCCACGGTTTCCACCGCCAGCCCCTGGCGCTGCGACGCCTCCTTCATCGAGTCGCGGATGCTGCGCGCCAGCGGCGCCTGCACCAGCGCTCCCACCACCACCACCAGCACGATCGCGATGAGCGGCACGATCGCCAGCGGCGGCGCGATCGATGCGATGACCGCCACGAACAGCAGGAAGAAGGGCAGGTCGATCAGCGCGGTGAGGGTGGCCGAGGTGAGCACCTCGCGGATCGCCTCGAAGTCGCGCAGGTTGCTGACGAAGGCGCCCGACGAGGCCGGCTTCTGGATCAGCTGGATGCCCAGCAGGCGCTCGAACAGCCCGGCGCTGATCTCCATGTCGGCGCGCTTGCCGGCGGTGTCGACCAGCCAGCCGCGCAGCATTCGCGCCGCGAAGTCGAACAGCAGCGCGCCCGCGGTGCCGATCGTGAGCACCCACAAGGTCTCGTAGGTGCGGTTGGGCACCACGCGGTCGTACACGTTCATAACGTAAAGCGACACCGCGATCGACAGCAGGTTGACCAACAGCGTGGCCAGCGCCACGTGTGCGTAGTAGGCGCGCAGGCCCCACAGCACGCGCCAGAACCAGGCGCGGGCGTTGCGCCTGGCCGGGATCTCGGAGCGCATGTCGGGGTCGGGCCGCGGCGTCAGCGTGTACCAGTGGCCCGCGAAGGCTGCCTGCAGCTCGGGCGAGCGCAGCTCGGCCCGATCGATCAGCAACCGGTGCCCGTCCCGCGTCGTCACCAGCGCCGGGAGCCCGGCGCGCTCGAGCTGGCGAAGGCTTCCCTGCATCCGCTGCATGTCGAGGCCTGCGGCGGCCAGCGTGGCGCGCACGGATTCCTGGTTCAGCCGGCCGGCCCGGTCCCGCGTGCACTGCGCACGCAGGGCCGTCGGCGACAGCGGCTTGCCCTTGAGCCGGGCGAGCCGGGCGAGCGAATCCAGCAGGTCGTCCGCCTGAGGCGCATCGGCGCGGAGAGGCTCCGGCGCGTTCATCGGGGCCCCCGATCGAACAGGAGAGCCAGCCTGCCGGCGGCGTACTCGATTCGGTAGCGTGCGAGTGTCCGATCGACCCGCGAGGCTTCGTAGGTCACCTCGGCGCTGGACAGCTCGGTGAAGGCGTTGAGCAGGTCGAGCAGGTTGCGCCGACCGATCCGGAACTGCTCGCGATAGACCGAGACGAGCTCCTCGGCCATGCCGATCTGTCCCCGCGACACGCTCTCGCGGCGCTGCGCGGCGAGGTAGTCCTGGAACGCCGAGCGCCGCCGCTCTTCGATGATGCGCTCGCGCTCCTCGAGCTGGGCGCGGGCGCCGATGACGGCGGCCTGCGCGGCTTGCTCCGCTGCCTCGCGGCCCAGGTCGAAGACGGGCAGCGACACGATCAGCTGCGTGGCGCTCTCCTTGCCGACGGTGGACTCGATGTCGACGCGTGGCATGCGCTCCGCCCGGGCAACCCTGGTGTCCGCCTCGGCCACCTCCACCGTGCGGCGCGCGGCCTCGATCGACGGATGGCCCTCCAGCGCCGCCTGCATCGCTTCCCGAGAGGGCTCGGAAAGGGTCGGCGGCATCTTCAGCGTGTCGACGGGCACCGGCCTCGGGTAATAGCGGGCGAGCACCTCCCGGGCCGACGCGATCTCGGCTTCGCGCTCGGCGATCTGCAGGCGCACCTGCTCGAGTCGCGTGCGCGCCTGCACCAGGTCGTAGCGCCGGCCGACGTCGATCGCGGCGATCGCCTCGAAGTCGGCGACCAGCGCCTCGTGCCGCTGCAGGTTGCGCCGGGTGGCTTCGAGCGTGCGAACGCCGCGCAGCAACCGCAGGTAGGCCTGCGCGGCCTCGAAGGCGACGTCCTCGCGCGTCTCCAGCTCGCGGCTGGCCAGCGCGCTCTCTCGCAGCGTTTCTCGCTCGATCGTGGCGTCGATGCCGCCCGAAGCCCAGACGTTCAGGCGCAATCTCGGCTGGGCGAGGTTGCTGGCGCTGCCGGCGAGCCTGCGGGTGCCGAGCAGGTCGACGGTGGGGTAGTGCAGCGACCGTGCGCGGTTGACGTCGTACTGGGCGACGCTTCGGTTGGCCCGTGCGAAGAGAACGGCCGGGTACGAGTCGAGCGCTGTTCGCACGACGTCAGCGATGGAGGCCGCCGATGCCGCGCCCCACGGCACGGCAAGGCAGGACGCTGAAACCGCGGCAACGGCCTTCACGACCGACGGGGGCCAACGAAAGGAAATGCGCATCTGCTCCTGGGGCGGGCGGCGCCTCGGGTGGGCGGGTCGCGGTGCTCATCGAGCGGAGCATGCTCGCGGCCCGGGTCCCCCGCAGCCTGCCTCGTTCGCACGGCCGTCGACGGCCGATGTCCGGTCGCGGAGATGGTAACAGGTCGTGCCGGCGCGCCAGGCGCGCCCACCCGGTCGAGCCACCGTTCCGGCTGCACGCTCCGGCCGGTTCACGTCACCCTGATCGTGTACTCAAGCGGCAGCAGCGTCGCGTTGCCGGCCGCGTCGACCACCCGGGCCGAGTAGGCATAGGTTTCCCGCCCGTCCACCGAATCGGTGAACTCGTAGACCGAATCAGTCAGCGGGCTGGCCTCGCCGGCTAGCACCGGGCCGTCGCCCGAGTCGCGCAGGACCTGAAGCGTTTCCCCGTCGGCCAGCACGCTGTCCAGCGTCAGCAGCAGCGTCGGCGTGCGGTCGTTCGTCTGCCCGCCGTCTTCCACGGTGCCGGTGCCGGGGCGCCGGTCGTCGACGATCGTCGCCGACAGCAGCGCGGCAACGGGCGGCGCGGTGTCGATCGTGAGGGCGAACGGGCCGCTCGCCGCACCCTGGTTCCCCGAGTAGTCGACGACAGAGGCGCTGAGCGCGAAGCTGCCGTCGCCCAGCGCTGCGAGCGCCGCGGCGGAGATTTCCACCGAGGCCACGCTGCCGCCGATCTCGGCGCCGGAGATCAGGTGCTCGGCGATCAGCGTGTCGCCGGCCCGCACCAGTACCCGGTCGCCCGCCGCGGCGCCGGTGCCCGCCAGGTCGACCCGGACCGTGGCACCGTCGGCCGCCTCACTTGCGTTTATGCCGCCGCCGTCGTTGTCGGGCACCGACGCGATCTGCGGCGCCTCGGGCGCCAGCCGGTCGACCAGCACGTCGCGCGAGGCCTCGTCGCTCCCGACTCCGGCGGATGTGGTGTAGCTCGCCCGGATCGGCTGCGTGCCGTCGGGCGGGACCTGCGAGGCGTCGAACACGACGCTCCACCGGTTGCCGCTGACCGTGGCGGCCAGCGTCGCGCTTCCCCAGCTGACGAGCACCGGCCGGTCGGCGACGGGCAGCGTGCCGGTGACCGCGATCGACCCGCCGGCCTCCAGCGCGTTGACCGCGTCGTCGCCGGCCACCGGGTCGATCGTCGGCGGCGGCGCCAGGCCGGGGTCCACGCGCAGGGTGGCGGTCGTGGCAGGGCTGGTGTTGCCGGCGCCGTCGGACGCCACTGCGACCAGCGCCACGATGCTGCCCGCGGCCAGCGCGCCGCCCGGCAACGCGCCCGAGGCGGGCGCGCTTCCCAGGTCGATCGCCCACGCGCCCGAGCCGGCGGCGATGGTTTCCCACGCGGCCTCGAAACCGCCGTCGCCGTCGACGTCGACCGTGAGCCGCACCCGCGAGCCCGGTTCCGCCACGCCTCGCACCGTGGGGGTCGTGTCGCTGGTGACCAGGGGGCTGGTGATCACCGGCGCGGGCAGGGCCAGCGTATCGAGCGTGAGGCTGCCGGTGGCGAGCGCGCTGCGGTTGCCGGCATCGTCGGCGGCGACGACCGAGTAGCGGACCGGGATGCCCTCGACCAGGTCGAAGGCCTGGCCGAGGCGAGGGGCGTCCGTCGCGGTATCGACCCGCCAGGCGCCGTCAGCGCCGGCCCGGGTCTCCCAGGTGGCGGTGGCGTCGGAGAAGACGGTCAGGGTGACTAGCGCGCCCGGCTCGGCGGATCCGCCGAACACCGGGCGGGCCTTGTTCGTGAAAGCGGCCAGGTCGACCGTCGGGGCGGCCGGCGGCGTCGTGTCCGCCGCCCCGCTGCTGCCGCCTCCCCCTCCGCCCACCACGGCCAGGCCCGCGAAGCCGGCCAGCGCGGGCTTGTAGGAGGCTTCGGCCTCGGGCGGCGCGGGCACGGCCGCGGCCAGGGGCCCGGACGCGTACATCAGGAAACTGCCGTCTGCCATCGCGGCCACAGGCCGGGTCGTCGGGGTGATCGCGTCGGCCGCGGTGCCGCCGAGGTTTTCGAGCGACATCGAGCAGGGGGCGTCGGGCGGGCAGCGAACGAAGAAGCCCTCGAGGGTGAGGCTGCGGCCCTCGGGAAGGCCCTCGACGACCAGGTCGTCGCCGAGGCGCTTGACCGTCGGGGCCACCGGAAGGGACGCGTCGGCCTCCAGCGCGATCCGATAGCGGGCCCCGGGCTGCGCCTGCAGTGCCGGCGCTCGATCGGTGAGTGGAAGGCTCTCGATGCCGCCGGCCGCCGAAACGACTTCGAGGATCGCCGTCATGGCGAACTCAGGGCAGCGGCGGGGACTCGAAGATCAGCAGGAACGAACCGCTGGTCCCGACGTTCCCTGCCGCATCGGTCATCCGGGCCGTGTAGGTGTAGGAGTCGTCGACGAGAAGCTGGTCGGAAAACTGGGCCGACGTCGTGCCGGTGGGCGCAAGCGTCTGGATCACGCTGCCGTTTCGCAGGATCTCGACGGTGTGATTCGCGTCGAACACCTCCCCGAAACCGATCGTGAGCGTCGGCGTGCTGTCGTCGGTCGTGCCGCCGCTTGCGAGCGAACCGGTATCGATCCCGAAATCATCGACGACGTCGGTGATCGCGACCGTCGGGGCCGCGGTGTCGAAGGCCTGCGGATTGGCGCTGGCGGCGGTGTTGGGGTTGCCCGAGAGGTCGGCGGCCACGCCGGCGGCGACCGAAACGGCGATCGTGCCGGTGGTGTCGGCCGGCGGGGTGACGACGAGCGTGTAGGTCGAGCCGCTGCCGCTGAGGGTGCCTTTCGTGCCGCCGGTGACGGTGACGTCGTCGACGGTGAAGCCGGTGACCGGCTCGCTGAAGCTGAAGGTGTAGGTGACCGGGCCGGCGGCGGTGCCGGGAACGTCGTCGGTGATCGCAAGCGAGGGCGCGACGGCCGTGTTGAAGGGCTGCGGATCAGCGACCGCGGCGGTATTGAGGTTGCCCGAGAGGTCGGCGGCCACGCCGGCGGCGACCGACACGCCGATCGTGCCGGTGGTGTCGGCCGGCGGGTTGACGACCAGCGTGTAGGTCGCGCCGCTGCCGCCGAAGGCGCCCTTCGTGCCGCCGGTAACGGTGACGTCGTCGGCGGTGAAGCCGGTGACCGGCTCGCTGAAGCTGAAGGTGTAGGTGACCGGGCCGGCGGCGGTGCCGGGAACGTCGTCGGTGATCGCAAGCGAGGGCGCGACGGCCGTGTCGAAGGCCTGCGGATCAGCGACCGCGGCGGTGTTGAGGTTGCCCGAGAGGTCGGCGGCCACGCCGGCGGCGACCGACACGCCGATCGTGCCGGTGGTGTCGGCCGGCGGGTTGACGACCAGCGTGTACACGGAGGTGCTGACAGCCGTGAACGCGCCCTTGGTCCCGGCGCTGATGGCGACGTCGTTGGCGTCGAAGCCGGTGACCGGTTCGCTGAAGGTGAAGGTGTACGTGATCGCGCCGGTCGCGGTGCCGGGGACGTTGTCGGTGATCGCCAGCGAGGGCGCGACGGCCGTGTCGAAGGCCTGCGGATCAGCGACCGCGGCGGTGTTGGGGTTGCCCGCGAGGTCGGCGGCCACGCCGGCGGCGACCGACACGCCGATCGTGCCGGTGGTGTCGGCCGGCGGGTTGACGACCAGTGTGTAGGTCGCGCCGCTGCCGCCGAAGGCGCCCTTCGTGCCGCCGGTGACGGTGACGTCGTCGGCGGTGAAGCCGGTGACCGGCTCGCTGAAGCTGAAAGTGTAGGTGACCGGGCCGGTGGCGGTGCCGGCCACGTTGTCGGTGATCGCCAGCGCAGGCGCCGCGGTGTCGAACGGCTGCGCCGAGGCGCTGGCAGCAAGGCTCGCGTTGCCCGACAGGTCGTTGGCCGCGCCGGCGGCGACCGAGACGTCGATCGTGCCGGTGCTGTTCAAGGGCGGGTTGACGACCAGCGTGTAGACGGAAGTGCTGACCGCGGTGAACGCGCCCTTGGTTCCGGTGCTGACGGCGACGTCGTTGGCGTCGAAGCCGGTGACCGGCTCGCTGAAGGTGAAGGTGTAGGTGATCGGGCCGGTGGCCGTGCCGGGAACATTGTCCGTGATCGTGAGCGCCGGCGCGACGGCCAGCGTGTAGGGCTGCACCGCCTGCGGTGCGGCCACGTTCGGCGTGCCCGCCACGTCGATCGCTGCGCCGGCCGGCACGTCGACGGTGATCTGCCCGTCGGTGTCGGGTGTCGGCGTGACGACGAGGCGGTAGACCGTGGCACTGACGGCGGTGAAGGCGCCCTTGGTGCCGCCGCCCACCACGACGTCGCTCGCATCGAACCCGGACACCGGCTCGCTGAAGGTGAAGGTGAAGGTGACCGGGCCGGTCGCCGTGCCGGGCGCGTCGTCGGTGATCGCGAGCGTCGGCGCGGTGCGGTCGATCGTCACCGGCAGCGGCGCGGATGCGCCCGAGACGTTCCCGACCGCGTCGGTGATCGTGGCGGTCAGCGTCTTGACGCCGTCCGCGCCGAGCGAGGCGGGGACGACGTCGACGAAACCGGCCGAGATGTCCGAGTCGTCCAGCGGCGCCGAGCCGACCGCAGTCCCGCCCGAGAACAGGATGACCGTGTCACCAGCGGCGGCGCCCGTGGCAGTCAGCGTAACCCGGATCGTCGGCGTGTCGTCGCTGGTGATCCCGTCGCCGAGCGCGCCCGTGTCGCTGATCGGGTTGAGCGCCACCGCAGGCGCCCCCGGCGCCACCCGGTCGATGAGCACGTCCTGCGTTCCGGCAACGCTGGTCGAGCCCGCCGCGCCCACGTAGGTGACCGTGACGGTCTGCAGGCCGTCTGCCGGAATCTCGGCCGACGACAGCGTGACCGACCAGGTCGTGCCGGTGGACGTGAACGTGCGGGTCAGCGATCCCCACTGCAGCGTGACCGGTCGATCCGCCTCGGAGATCGTGCCGCTGATCGTGATCGAAGAGGCCGCCTCGAGCGCGTTGACCGCGTTGTCGCCGGCAATCGTGTTGATCAGCGGCGCGTCGGGCAGTCGCGTGTCGACGTTGAGCACGGCGGTCGCCGGCGGGCTGACGTTGCCGGCCAGGTCGGACGCGACGACGACGAGGTTCGTCGTGCTGACGTCGCCGAGCGCGCCGCCAGGCAGGGTGCCGCTGGCCGGCGTGTTTCCCAGGTCCACGAAATACGTTCCGAGGGCCGTGGCCGCAGTCCTCCAACTGACATCGATCGAGCCGTTCCGATCGAGGTCCACGCCGACCGTGACGATCGAGCCGGCATCGGCGGCGCCGCCGATTCGCGGAGTCGGATCGTTGGTGAGGAGGGCGCTGGTGATGGTCGGCTGGCCGGGGGGGATCGTGTCGAGAATCAGCGAGCCGACCGTGACGCCACTCGCGTTGCCCGCCGCATCCCTGGCAAGCGCGCGGATCTCCGTGGGCACCCCTTCGGCCAGCGCGGGCAGCGCCCCGGAGATGGGGGCGGCGGTGGCGGTGTCGACCGACCAGAGGCCGCTCGAATCGGTCACCACCGAATAGCTGACGTCGCTCGTGCCGTCGCTGCCCGCGTCGAGCGTCACGGTCACCGTCGACCCGGCCTCGGCAGTGCCGGCGATGACCGGCTTGGTCTTGTTCGTGTACGTGCCCGACGTGATGACCGGCGCCGGCGGCGGCGTAGTGTCCGAGGAAGTGTCTCCGCCACCGCCGCCCCCGGCCCCCACCACGGCGAGGCCTGCGAGACCGGCAAGGGCGGGCTTGTAGTCGGTCTCCGCCTCGGGTGCCGTCGGCAGCGGCGGCGCGGCCGCCCCCGATGCGTACATCAGGAAGCCGCCCTCCGACAGCGCAGCGACCGGCTGGGTGGAAGGAAGGATGGCTTCGGCCGCGGAACCCCCGATGTTCTCCATCGACAGCGAGCAGGCGTCGCCGGGCGCGCATCGGGTGAAGAAGCCCTCCAGCGAAACGCTCGCGCCGTCGGCCAGGCCTTCGATGACCAGGTCGTCGCCGATGCGCTTGACGAGTGCGGTTTCCGCAACGCGCCCGCCCTCGCTGTCCACGAGCCTGTACTTCAGGCCCGGCAGCGCCCGCACGCTGTTGGCGCCGCCAGAGAGTGGGATTCGCTGTACGTCGCCGCTGGCGCCGGTGGCTTCGAGGACGATGGGCATCTGGACGATCGATCAGTAGGCGTTCGGGTCCCGGAATGCCTGCATGACAGTCCGGTAGATGATCCACAGGTCGAGACGCAGGGACCAGTTGCGAAGGTACTCCAGATCGTACCGGATTCGCATCTCCATCTTGTCGAGGGTATCGGTCTCTCCCCGGGCGCCGCTGATCTGCGCGAGCCCGGTGATACCCGGCTTGACCTTGTGGCGGACCATGTAGCCCTTGATCAGCTTGCGGTACATCTCGTTGTGCGAAACGGCGTGCGGCCGCGGCCCGACCACGCTCATGCTCCCCTGCAGCACGTTGAAGAACTGCGGCAGCTCGTCGAGAGAGGTGCGGCGCAGGAAGCGCCCGAGCGGCGTGATCCGGTCGTCGTCCTTCGTGGCCTGCCTCACGACGGCGCCGTCCTCCTGGACCTTCATCGTCCGGAACTTCCAGACGATGATCTCGTGTCCGTCCAGACCGTAGCGGCGCTGCTTGAACATCACCGGCCCCGGCATCGTGACCTTGATCGCGACCGCCACGGCCAACATGACCGGCGCGGTGAGCAGAAGGGCGGCCGAAGCGATGCACAGGTCGGACAGCCGTTTGATGACACCGGTCGTGCCGTGGAAGGGTGTCTCGCAGACCGCCACGACCGGCAACCCCTCGACCGTGTCGACCCGCCCCTGGATGATGTCGAGCATGAAGACGTCGGGCACGAAGTAGATCGAGGCCGTGGTGTCGCGCAGCGAGTCCAGCAGTTGCAGGATCCGGGGCTGCGAGGCCATGGGCAGCGCGATGTAGATCTGGTGGATGCGGTTGGACCTCACGTAGTCCGCGACCCGGTCGATCCTGCCACTGATCGGCGCCTCGGGCACCTCGCCGAGCCGGTCCAGGCCGCGGTCATCGAAGAAGGCCGCGACCCGAGTCTGGGCGAAGGGGTCGTCCGACAACCGGCGCGCCAGCGTCCGGCCCAGTTTGTTCGCGCCGATCACGATCGCCACCTGCTCGCCGCGCATGGCGACCAGCCTGGGCAGGACGATGGGGCTGAACCAGTGCACCGCAACCTGCGACAGCGGCGTGGCGATCGCCCAGGTCGCGAGAACGTTGTGATCGAAGAGCCGGAGCATGTCGAGCGACAGCCCGAGAGTCAGCATGACCGCCAGTATCAGCCCCCAGCGGGCCGCGATCTGGCGGATGAGGGCCGGCACCCGCTGACGGAAGGGTATCTCGAACGGATAGACGAGCAGGAAGGCGATCACCGAGAGCAGGCTCTCGGCCGGCCCGATCGGCTGCCCCCATGCGGCGGAGGCGCCCAGCAGACAAACCACCGCGAGCGCCGGATCCACGAGAGAGCCGCCGAAGGTCAGCAAGCTGCGGCTGCCGGTACGAACGAGTGGTCTGGCCGAGATCATGAGCCCGGATTGTGGGTCCACCATGAATTCATCCCGAGCTTCGAGCGGTAGCCGTCGTCGATGGAAAAATCCGCCCAAAGCTGATAATTTCTGACTGCTCCGGCGGCTGCCCGCGCGACCGTCCCGAGAAAGGGCCGGTACCGGACTCTAGAGCCGTTCCGTGAACTTTCGTGGTCGACGGCACCTCGATGGTCACGGTTTCCGGGCGGTCGCTGGAAGGCATTATTTCTCAAAGTCAGAGGGGTGGAGATGCGGATCGTCACGAAGAAGGCCGGGGCTTGCCTGGCAGCCTGCCTGCTGGGATCCGTGCCCGTTGCGGCATCTGCCCAGGTGACTCTGACCGAGTTCAGTCGGCCATACGTGCCAGGGTACGGCATCGCCCCGCTCGAGGTTTACGCTTCCGATCGTGACGTCCTTCAGCTGTTCGCGGGCGCGGAGGTCGAGAGGCACAGCAACGTCTTCGCGCTGCCTGACGGCGTGAGCCCGCTGTCGTCCTATGGCAACACGAGCCGCTCGGACACCGTCTTCCGCGGCCTCGTCGGGATCTCCTTCGACCGCCAGGTCAGCCTCCAGCGCTTCAGGCTCGACGCTTACGCCCTGCCGGTCAAGTTCGTCGAGTATTCGAACTTCGACAACGTCGGCTACTCGCTGGGCGGGCACTGGGACTGGGCGGTCGGGCGCCCGTGGTTCGGAACGCTCGGTGCGCGGCTGACCAGCACGCTCACGCCCTTCGGCACCTATTTCGTGTCCAGCAAGAACCTCGAACGGCGCGCGAGGGTGTACGGGAGCGCCGGCTTCCGCTTCACGCCGCGCTGGGCGGCGTTCGTGGGGCTCGATACCGAGACCCTCGACAACTCCTTCAGCGGCGTGGACGCGGCCGACTTTCGGTTCGTCAGCACGGAGACCGGCCTGCGCTACGCCCCGGGCACGGGCACCGAGGTCGACTTCGTCTGGCGCCGGACCAGCGGGGAGTATCCGAACCGGCAGGTCGTCGACGAACTGGGCAACCTGCTGCCCGGCGCGGTCGACAACGAGTTCACGCAGAATTCTCTGCTTGCCCGACTGCAGGTCAGGCCTTCCGACGACAGTCGCATCGCCGGTCGCATAGGCTTCACCAGCCGCGAGTTCGAGAACCTGTCGCAGCGCGACTTCAGCGGCGTCACGGCGGGGCTGAACCTCGACTGGATGCCGAGCGGGGCCTTCACGATGCGCGTCGAGCTGATTCGCGACATCCAGTCGGAGGAACTGCTCACGGCCAGCTACGTGGACCTGACCTCGCTGAGGCTCACGCCGTCGCTGCGGCTGACCGGCAAGGTGACCCTCTTCGGCAGGGCGATCCTCTCCCGCGCCTCCTACGAAGGCGACCCCGGGTTCGTGCTTGCCGGCAGCCCGCGCAAGGACGACATCAGGATCTTCGGGATCGGCCTGGGCTACGAGTACGCACGCAACATCACGGTCAACCTGGAGGCGCGCCAGACCAACCGCGACTCCAACTACTCGACCTACGAGTACTCCGACACGATGCTGCTGGCCAACGTGCTGGCGCGATTCTGAACGGGCCGCGCTCGGCCTGTCAGGCGTGCGCCTGGCGGCCGACGCTCGATTGCGGGGGGTGACCCCCCGGATCACGGCCGCGCAATCCGTCACGGCGTGACGCAGCTGCGCGGTCTATGATTATTGCGTACCTCAACCCGAACGAACGCTAGCCCGATGACCTACAAGTCCCTACTTCGTTTCGCGCTGGTCCTGTGGTCGACGCTGTTGATGGCCGGCGCTCACGCCCAGGGCGGAGCGGGATCCAGCGGCGACTATCTCCTGGGGGCGGGCGACGTCATCCGGATCCAGGTCTTCCAGAACCCGGAGCTGACCACCGAAGCGAGGGTTTCCGAGAGCGGGGTCATCTCTTTTCCGCTGGCCGGCGTCGTCAAGGTCGCCGGGATGGCGCCCACGGCGGTGGAGCAGTTGATCGCCCGCCGGCTGCGCGAAGGCGGCTTCCTGCAGAACCCGCAGGTGACCCTGAACGTCCTGCAGTTCCGCAGCCAGCAGGTGTCGGTGCTCGGCAACGTGCGCACGCCGGGACGATACCCGCTGGAAACCACGGGGATGCGACTGTCCGAGGTGCTGGCTCAGGCCGGCGGCGTCACGGTCGAAGGCGCCGACCAGGTGATCCTCATGAGCTCGCGCAACGGCCGGATGCAGCGATACGAGATCGATCTGGTCGAGATGTTCGCTTCCGGCAACCTCGAGAACGACATGACGCTCGTGGCCGGCGACGTCATCTACGTCAACCGTGCTGCCCAGTACTACGTGTACGGGCAGGTCCAGAGGCCCGGAATGTACGCGGTCGACCGAGGCCTGACGGTTGCCCAGGCCATCGCCAAGGGCGGCGGCCTCACCTTGCGAGGCACGGACAAGAACGTGCGCGTCCACCGCCGCTACGGCGATCGCACGGTACAGGTCCTGGAGCCCAAGCTCGACGATCCCGTCATGCCGGGCGACCTGATCTTCGTGCGCGAGAGCCTGTTCTGACGAAGGGCGGGGGTCGTGCGCCCTCGCCGCAGGCTGTCCCGGGCACTGCGCCCGGGGCATCGGTCGGGCTCATCGCCCGGCGAGAGGGCGCGCGTTGCCGTTTCGACCACACGTGTAGCATGCAGATGATTGATCGCCCGACCAGAGCGCCACGACGGCGTGTCGAAGGGCACGCGCCCGGCGGGACGCCTCGGCCCGAGGCGGCTGGCCCGCGCAGGAGATTCCTTGCAGCGCTGTCGCCGCTCCCCCTTGCAGCACTGTCGCCTCTGCTGCTGGGCCCCGGTCAGCCGCAGCTCGGCCCACCCCGCATGATCGAGCGCGGCGGCTGGCTGCTCGACGCCCTCGATCGCTGATGTTCGCCGAGAATCTCGAGGCCGTCTCGTCCGGGGGGCGGGTCTTCGACGTCTGCCTGGTCGGTTCCGGGCCGGCCGGCATCACGCTCGCGAACGAGCTCGGCGGGCGCGGCTTGTCGGTGTTGCTGCTGGAGGCGGGCGGCGGGCAGTACGACGAATCGTCCCAGGCGATGTTCGAAGGCGAGGTCGTCGGTCCGCTCAAGTTTTCCCTGGAAACGAGCCGGCTCCGGTATTTCGGGGGAAGCTCGAATCACTGGGGAGGTTTCTGCCAGCCGCTCGACGAAGTCGACTTCGAAACCAAGGTTCCCGGCCTCGACACCGAGTGGCCGATAAGGCGAACGGACCTCGACCCCTACCTGGCGCGCGCCGCCGAGATCGCCGAGCTGCCTGCGGCGCAACCGGAAACGCCGTTCGGGGCCGACCTTCGGCTGACCCACATGCGCTACTCGCCGCCGGTGAACTTCGGGATCAAGTTCCGGCCGGCGCTCGAGCGGCTCCCGAACGTGGCCGTGGCGCTCGATGCCTGCGTGGTCGACATGCAGGAGCGAGGAGGCGAGATCGTGTCGCTCGAGGTCAGCCAGCCCGACGGCAACAGGCACCTCGTGCGCGCCCGGCGCTTCGTTCTCTGCGCGGGCGGCATCGAGAACAGCCGCCTTCTTCTCTGGGCCAATCACCGCAACGGCGGCCGGATCGTCCGCGACGCGCGCACGCTCGGACGCTATTGGATGGAGCATCCGCACTTCACGATCGGGGAGGCCCTGCTCGACGATTCCGCCCCCTTCGTCTACGACCGGTGGTCCATCGCCTGGGCGGCGCCGACCGCCGCGGCCATGCGCCGGCTGGGCATGCTCAACGTGGGCCTGCGCCTCACCCGCCGGAACCGGGAAGCGACGCGCCAGATCATCGCCGATCTCGCCTGCCTGGCGCCGGAGCTCGGTCGCTGGGCCCTTGCGAAGTTCCGCCGCCGGCTCGTCTGCGGTGTCATGCTGCGGGCTTCGTGGGAACAGGCCCCGCAGCCCTGGAACCGCGTCGTGCTCTCGAAGGATCGGGACCGCCACGGCGTGCCGCGCGCCGAACTGCACTGGCGCTTGAGCGATTTCGATCGCAGGACCGTCCTGTCAGCAGCGACCCTCTTCGCCGAAGAAGTCCTGCGGCGGAACTACGGGCGGGTACGGCTGGATCCGTGGGTGCTCGGGAACGGCACCTTCCCGGCCGACGACGAGGTCAAGGGCAACCACCACATGGGAGGGACGCGGATGAGCCGGGACCCGGCGCACGGCGTCGTGGACGCCGACTGCCGCGTCCACGGCCTGTCGAATCTCTACGTCGCCGGGTCGTCGGTGTTCCCGAGCGCCGGGGCGTCGAACCCTACGTTCACCATCCTGCAGCTCGCGCTCCGGCTGGCGGACCACCTCGCGGAAAGGCCGCCTGCCGCAGTGGCCCGGCGAGACCGCCCTCTTGCCGCCGGCATCGGCGCCTGACGCGGCGATGAAGCAGCGATCCCGCTCGGCCTGGACCCTTGTCGCTTGGGTCGCGCTCGGCCTGGCCGCGCTGGCCGCCGCCGCGGCGGTGCTCCTGTTGCCGCTGCGCACGGGCGTCGAAGGCTGGAACGAGCGCGCGGTGGCCCGGCCCAACACCGTGACGACGGATGCGCTGGTGCGCGGCCTGTTCCCGCGTTCGGGGCCGGCTCCGGGACCGCAGGCCTACGACTCCCTGGCGAGGTACTTCCTCGAGGGCTGGGCCTCGTATCGCACGCCCGGCAGCGAGCGGGCTTACTACCCCGGCGAACCCAGCTTCTCGGGCCGGCTCGCCGACGGCGTCGAAGGCTTTTCCCGCGTATTCCCCTTGGCGGCGGCCTGGCTCGCGAGCGGGAGGCCGGCGACGATCGACACTGCGTCGGGCACCCTCGACCTGGCAAAGGCCTTCTCCGAAGGGCTGGCCAACGGCACGGATCCGGATGGGCACGCGTACTGGGGAGCGATCGGCGATTACAGCCCCCAACTCGTCGAGTCGGCGGACGTCGCGCTCGGCCTGTGGCTTTCGCGGGAATCGGTCTGGTCGCGGCTCGATGCGGCGACGAAGCAGCGGGTGATCGAGTGGCTGCGGGGGGCGCTCGAGAGCCAGACCTACGACGGCAACTGGCAGATGTTCCCTATGGTGGTGCACCGGGTGCTGAAGGGGCTGGGGATAGACGTGAGCCGCTGGGACGCCCGCATCGAGAGCAACTGGGAGTACTTCAAGAGCTCTCACCGGGGCGAAGGCTGGTTCTTCGAGCCCCACCGCGGCTTCGACTACTACAACGCCTGGTCGGTCCACTATTCGCTGTTCTGGCTGAACCGCATCGACCCGACCTTCGAGCCGGATTTCCTCCGGAGCGCGCAGCACGACTTCGTCCGTTTCTACAGCCACCTGTTCGGTCCGCAGGGGCAACCGCTGATGGGGCGCAGCGTCTGCTACAGGATGGCGGCGCCGGCCCCCCTGCTGACGTCGCTGGCGCTGGCGCCGGGCGCGATATCGCGCGGACAGGCCATGCGCGCTCTGGACCTGACGTGGTCCGTGTTCATTTCCCGCGGCGCCCTCGCCGACGGGAACGTGACGCAGGGATTCTGCGGGCCCGACCTCTCCACGCTCGCGCAGTATTCGGGCCCGGCCAGCTGCCTTTGGTCCCTCCGGTCGCTCGTCGTCGCTTTCGCCCTCGACCGCGAGCTGGGCCTGTTTGCCGCGGAGCGCGAGCCGCTGCCGGTGGAGCGAGGCGATTTCAGGCTGACCAACGATGCGATCGGATGGACGGTGTCCGGCACCCGGGAGACGGGTCGCATAGAACTGGTCATCGAAGGGAACGCCGCCGGCGACGGACCGGCCCTGGTTCCGTACGGCCTGCGCCATCGTCTCAAGGAGTGGCTGCTTCACGCTCCGCGCCGGCCGGATAACGGGGCGGCCCTCTACGGCCGGCGCAGCTACTCGACCGACCGCCCCCTGGTCGAGTGTCCCGGGGCCGTTGCGCAGTGAGGACAGCGGCGCCTTGGGGCGCGCCGGTGCCAGCGCGAAACCTGCCGCCGCGATAGCATGCCGCGAATGGCGCCCAGAATCCTCTTCGTGATCTTGTCCTCGAGGCGCGCGACGGGAGCCGTCGAACAACTCGTGGACATGCTTTCTCCGCACCAGGTCGTGATACATCACGATTTCAGCAAGGCGGCGGATTTCCGGGTCGACCGCCCGAACGCCCGGCTGATACCCGACCCCTGCCTGACCGGCTGGGGCACCTGGGGGCTCTGCGAGGCGATCGTCCACTCCATCAGGTTCGGTCTGGACAACTGCGAGTTCGACTACCTGCAGCTTCTCAGCGAGGCCTGTCTCCCGATTCGTCCATTGCGCGAATTCGAAGAGCATGTCGCCGGCGGCAACGCCGATGCGAACGCGGACATCATCGACATCGAATCCGATCCCGACACCTGGATGACGTATGCGTCCCGCGCGTACTTGCCCGCCGGCAGCCTCCGCTACAGGGTCGCCCAGAAGCTCCGGTCGTGGTACTTCGGCGACGACGCGCAGTGGGTCGAGCGCCAGTCTCTCGTCGTGCTTCGGCCGACGAGCGGCGGCAAGGTGTTCTCGTCCCTGCGGCGCAAGGCCGCGCTGGCGATCACCCGCGCGATGTGCGCAAGGCCGTTCTGCGCGCACGTCTACTCGGCCGACTTCCGGCCCGCGGTGGGCAGCACCTGGTTCGGCGCCAGGCGCGAGGTCTGCGAGCACCTCGTCGCCCGTGCGCACGAGCCGAGCCTGCGCGCGTTCTTCGCGCGCCAGGCGATACCCGACGAACAGTTCCTGCAGACCATCCTGCGCAATTCGCACTTCCGGCTCGGCAGGTCGAATCACGCGATCAGCCGATTCAGCCGGTCGGGCCACACCCAACTGATCCGCCCCGACGAGCTCGAGCGGATGTTCGCCTCCGGCCGCTTCTTCGCCCGCAAGTTTCCCGACGACCCGGCCGCGCCGTCCCGCCTGTCGGCGATAGAGCGCGTGTCCTCGCGCTAGCCGCCAGCGCACGGCACCCGGCAGCCGTCAGCGCACGGCCCCGGCAGCCGTCAGCGTTCGCCGAGTGGCTTTCTTCACACGACGCCGCCGTCGCCCGTCGTACACTGCTTTCGATCCGGCCGCGAGCGAGGCTGCCGCCGTCATCGAGACGGAAGGCGGTCGACGGCGGACGGCGGACGCGAAGGGTTGACGGCGCAAGGGCGAGCAGCGGGGACGAGGACGAGGATGCGGCCTTCCAGTGGGCGGATTCTGTTTGCGGTGATGTCGGCCACCCAGTCGGCATCCGTAGTGCGCCAGCTCGCCGGCTTGCTGGAGCCGCACAAGGTGCTCGTTCACCACGATTTCACGAAGCGGGCGGATTTCGGGCTGTCGGGCCCGAACATCGAGCTGATCGAGGACCCGCGACCGACCGGCTGGGGCACCTGGGGATTCGCCGACGCGATCCTGCACACGATGCGCTCGGCGCTGGAGCGCCACGACTTCGAGTACTTCCAGCTGCTCAGCCCCACCTGCCTGCCGATTCGCCCGATCGAGGAGTTCGAGGACTTCGTCGCCTCGGATCCGGCCGACGCCCATGTCGACCTGATCGACGTTGAGAGCGACGAGGACGTGCTGATGACCTTCGGCTACCGCAGCTACCTGGCCGGCGACACGCTGCGATACAGGCTGCTGCGCAGGGCCCGCCGCTGGTATTTCGGAAGCGAGCCGGAACTGGTGCAGACCCGCTCCCTGTCGATCTTCAGGAGCGGCCCGCGCGCCGCCGACAGGCGATTGCCGGTCAAGGGCCGCCTCGCGCTCGCGCTCACCCGGCTGGCCGCCGCGGGGCGCCTCGGGCCCCACCCGTTTTCGGCCGCCTTCCGGCCTGTCGTGGGCAGCGTCTGGTTCGGATCTCGCCGGCGCGTCTGCGAGTACCTGGTGGAAGCCGGCCGCGATGGGCGGCTCATCGAGTTCTTCAGCGGCCTCAACAACGTCGACGAGGCGATCTTTCCCACGTTGCTCGCGAACTCGGGCTTCAGGCTCGGCCCGTCGAATCACGTCATCAGCCCGTTCGACGAGGACGGGCACCCCTGCTGGATCGACGAGAGGTCGTGCGAGCGGCTGGTCGCGAGCGGACGCTTCTTCGCGAGGAAGTTCCCCGACGATCCGGGATCTGCCGCGCGCCTGCACGCCATCGAGCGGTGCGTGCACGAGTCGCTGGCCCGCTGACGCGAGGGCGCTGGCGTGGTGCCGGCGCCGCGGCCCGGCTTCAAGCGCCGCGGCAGACCGAGCGGTAAAGTTGCGCGGTGCGCTCGGCGATCGCGCCCCAGTCGTACTGCCTGCGGATCTGCTGCTGGAGATCCGCCCAGGTCTCGCGGGGCACCGAGGCCGGCACCGCGGACATCGCTGCGGCAAGGCCGTCGATGTCGCCCACCTTCACGTAGCAGCCGGCCGGCAGCTCGACCTCGTGGTTCGCGGGAATGTCGCTCGCCACCACCGCGCAGCCGGCGCTCAGCGCCTCGAGCAGCGCGATCGAGAAGCCCTCGATCGTCGATGGCAGGGCGAACAGGCCCGCATTGCACAGCAGCGAATGAAGCGCCTTGCCGGTGCGAGGGCCTGCGAGCACGACCGCAGGGTTGCCGTCCGCGAGGGCGCGCACCCGGGCGCTGTGCCTGTCGCTGCCCGACATGTCTCCCACGATGGCCAGTTTCCAGCCCGGCAGATCGGCCTTCGCGAACGCCAGCACGAGGTCGTCCTGCTTCTTCTCCGGCGCCGAGCGGCCAATGTGCACCACGTAGCGGCCCGGCTCCAGCCCCAGCTCGCCGAGCACGCTCCGGTCTTCGGGAGGGTCGATCGCGGGCACCCCATTGGGGATCGCGATCGGCTCGCGTCCGTATTGCCCCGCGAGCTGCGCCGCCTTGGAGCGGGAAACGCTGACGACGGCGTTCGCGAATCGCATGGCCATGCGCTCGCCGGTCCTGAGGATCCACTTGCCGGCGGCGCCCCATTTCTCGCGCTCGTAGTCGGAGCCGTGGTGCGTCACCACCACGCGCAGGCCCAGGAGCCTGGCCAGCGGGGTGTAGATCGCCGGGCCGATGGCGTGCAGGTGCAGCACATCTGGGCGCCGCACTGCCGCGTAGGCGATCCCGAACAGCGTGTGCACGATCGTCTCGATGCCGGTGCTTCGCGGCGACCACAGGCGATGCAGCGTGATGCCCTGCCAGCGGCGCCCCGACGCCGGATTCGCGTACGGGCTTCGGACGACCATCTCGACCTCGATTCCCGACTCGACGATGCGCGGATAGAGATGCTCGCAGTGAGTCTCGATGCCGCCGGGTACGCCGGGCACCGCCCGAAGCCCGAGCACCATCACCGTGATGCGTTCGCCGTCGCCTCGCTTCATGTCCTGACGCTCTCCATCCGGCACCGATCGAACACCGAGAACCGGCCATTGCTCTGAATGTGATGGATCCGGGCGGGGTTCTCGAGGCCCGTGGGGCGAACGTCGAGGACTTCCGTTTCCGCGTAGTCATCGGGCGTCAGGACGTCGATCCGGTTGATCGAGAAATCCTCGCCGTAGCCATGAGTGTCGAAGCCCTGCCGCTGGGATACGCGGTAGATCGCGCCCTCGCGCAGGAGGATCCCGCCGTTCCGCGCCCTCGAGGCATCCAGCGAGACCGGGTTCATGCGGTGGGGAATCCAGCGGTCCGACAGCGGATCGTCCGCGTAGAAAATGTGCAGCTCGGAGCAGAGGTCGCCCGCGTCCGGCTCATCGAGGTTCGTGAACATCCACCAGCGGCCGCCGCGCTCGAAGATCATCGTGTCGACGGTCGACACGCCGCTCATCAGGATCTTCCTCAGCTCCCAGCGGTCGGGCACGCGCACGCATTCGTACAGGCGGACGTCCCGGTTCTCGCTGGTCTCCGGAACCATGAAGATCCTCGATCCATGCCGGAAGACGTACGGAAAGGACATGTGGAACGGCTCGGCGATGACCTTCCCGATGCGGGTGGCACCGGACTCGCCGATCTCGTACGCCGAGATGAACCCGCGCTGGTCGCTGAAGTGGAGCTCCTCCACGAAGCAGTATGTGCGCCCGCCCTCGTCGAGCAGGAACGGATCCGCCAGGAATCCGCCCTTCGGGTTCTCGATCCTGGTCGCCGCGCGCGCGTCGAGCCGCGGCCAGTCGCCACGGGCCAGGAAGACGCTCCAGCGGGGCGCCCTTCCCGACACGTGCCTGCGAATCGCCTTCCCGGCCAGTCTGCGCAGGAGGACACCGAGATAGGCGGCCTGCGCGCCGATGCCGGGCCCCCCCTGCGGCGGATTCGACCAATGCGCTCGGGCAGGCGCCTCCGGCATGCGGCGCGTTGCCGCGATCCCGGCGAGCACGACGCGCAACCGGTGAAGGCTCTTGCGCTGCGCGACGAGCCGATTCGATACGAAAGAGACGCGGTTCCACACGCGGCCGCTCGCCAGGACCGCCTCCCCCCCGGACTCGCGCCCCCGCGCGAGGATCGCGTAGCCGGTCGAGTCGCGGCCGAAAAAGGTCTGCCAGAAGCCTGCGGTCTCGGGCGATCCGGCGATCTCGCCCTCGTGCTCGACCGAAACCAGGCCGAGCCTCGTCGACGCCAGCGCCTCGGCGCGGGGACGCCACGACCCGAACACGACCAGCAGGTCCACGCCTGACTCGCTCAGCCGTGCCGCGGAGCTGCCGGAATCCAGGTCGATCACGGCGGGCACCTTCCCGCTCACGTCGCGCTTCTCGAGGCTCTCGCGGGCCGCGCGGCCGGCCAGCAGCGATTCCGCCTTCGCCAGGAACGGAAAGGTCCTCTTGCTCAGGACGCTCGGGAAACCGCCTCCGGAAGCGGCGGCTAGCCGCCCGGGCCCTTCGCCGCTCGCGCTGCCGCCGGTGTCGCGTCCGCGATCGACGAGCAGGTGCGTGATGGCCAGGTCATCCCGCGCGGCCGCCCAGTCGAGCAGTGCGTGAACGTTCCAGCCCTGCAGCGCCGAATCGACGACCAGGCCGATGCGAAGTCGCACCGGATTTTCCGCATCGTTGGGGCGATGTGGCGATTCTGGCATCGGGCGGGAATACGGCCTGCATTCGAGAGGAGAGTGCGCGGAAGTCTACGCGAAAGGAATTCCGGCCGACGCGGAACGATCGCACGAACGCCCTGTCTGGCGCCCGTCGCCGACGGGCGCCGGGCGGGGCGGCCGGCGCAAGCCGGCCGTCCGGACTCAGCGGGGCGGCGGATTGGCGCGCAGCACGGCCTCGCTCATGGTGTGCATGACGTGCAGCTGCGGCTCGACGGTCACGTACTTGTGCCGCGAGGTGCCGATGCCCGGGTAGTAGGACACCGACACGCCCTTGGGCGGGTACCAGTCGGCGCCGATGCCCAGCAGGAAGCGCGCGTACTGCCGGTCGTCCACCCCGTTGGGGTCGTTGAGCACCAGCTGCGAGTAGCACAGCACCAGCACTTCGGCGACGTCGTAGGGATCGATGTCGATCACCCCGCCGGTGTAGCCGTGCGGCACCCAGTAAGTGCCCGAGGAATCCAGCCCGCGCACCGGCATGGGCCTGACCGAGGTCGAGCCGTCGGACTCCTTGCGCAGGTCCAGAGCGTAGGACTCGAAGTTCGCCGAGCCGCGGAAGGTGGGCCGCCAGGCCTCGGCGGACTTGTCGTCGCGCTGGAACAGCCTGCGCCAGACGCCGGACTTGGACTTGATCCACAGTTCGTAGCCCCAGGTGCGCACCCGCGAGTTGCCGGTGTAGCCGGGCGCGTGGTTCGCGCCGTAGCGCTCGCCCAGGTAGACCTGGTCCCAGAGATGGACCCGGGGCCAGCTCTGGATGTAGCGCATCGGATCGGACATGCTCAGATAGGACAACTGGGCCTGGTAGTCCGGGTTCTCGGTCGTGAAGGCGGCGGAGGTCGCGTAGCGGCCCATGGCGAGCACGGCGCGGTCAGCCTGCGACGAGTAGGAGGCCGCGCTGCGATGCAGGAGGCGGTCGTCGTTGGCCGCGTAGGAGCCGTCGGCCGCGCGCATGTCCCGCACCGCGACGTCCAGCCAGGCCGAGGCCGCCGGGGCGGGGGTCGATGCGCTGCTGGTCGACGAGGTCTGGCTGCTCGCTGCCAGCAGGACGGTCGTGCCGTCCTGCGTGGTCCCGCTCGTGCTCGTAGTCCCGCTCGTGCTCGTGGTACCGCTCGTGCTCGTGGTACCGCTCGTGTCCGAGGTGGTCATCGTGGAGACCGGGTCGGCGCTCCCGGTGATCACGACCGTTTCCGTGCTCGACGTCTTGACCGGATTCTTTCCCCGGCTCTGCGGGGACCGGCTCAGCGACACGTCCGCAACGGAATCGTAGGCAAGGTCTCCCATGCCCGGGTCGCCACCGGAGCCACAGGCGGAGAGCCCCAAAGCAAGCATGCACGCGGCGAACATCGTCAGCTTTCCTCGAATCCGGGACCCAGCGGAATTGTACCCACGCCTTGCGTCCTGAGAGTCTGTCCAGCACAGCATCGCGAACTCCTCGATCGATCCACGCCACCCCGGAGCCAGGCGCCCCGGGAACAGCCACGCGCCCGGAGTGCGTGACTTTTTTCACGCACAAGGGTGGCGAGGGTGGGATTCGCGCGGAATTCGCGGCCGATCGCCGGGGGGCTGAGGCCGACGGACAGAATCGAGCGGCGGCTTTCGGCGGACGAGCGGCAGGCTTGCGCCGGTCGCGGTGCCGGAACGGGTCGGCGAACGATGCGGTTCACGGGAAGCGGCGGGCTGGCGCCCCTGCCGGCCGAGCTGCCCGGCCTAGCCCCGGCGCCTGAGCTTCCGCACCAGATCGGCCAGGAGAGCCCGCTCGCGAGCACTCCAGGCGCGGGATGCGACGACCGCCAGCAGGAATGCCGCGATGCTCGCCCCCGCACAGACGGCCCAGTGGGCATGGAGCAGCGCGAGGCCCCTGCCTGCCGCGGCGCCCATCGCCGCCGCGGCGACAATCCAGGCGAGACCGAGCAGGTCGTGACGGTAGTCGAAGCCGTCCCGGCGCAGCAGAAGGCCGAGCAGCACGCACCCCGCCGCCAGGCCGACCAGGTTCGCGGCCGGGAGCGCATAGACGCCGAGCGCGGGCAGCAGCGCAATGCCCGGCAGCATCGACAGGGCGATCAACGCGTTGGACCAGATCAGCGGTCCGTTTCGCTCGACGGCGTGGCTGACGTGATCGAGCATGTGCCTCAGGGAAGAGAGCAGCACGAGCGCGCACATGAGCAGCAGCAGGCCCACCGCGCCGTCGCCGTACTTGCCGGCGCTCACGAACGCGAGCATCTCGCCGCCGCCACCGGCAACGACGGCAGCCGCGAGGCACACCGCGACCGCGTTGGTCTTGAAGATCACGTTGGCCGCGAAAGCGAGGTCCTCGAAGCGGTTGTCGCGAACGTAGCGAGCGGTGAGCACCGGCCGGATCACGCCCGCGAGCAACTGGACAGGCAGGTATCGCTGCATGAGATCGGCGACGGACTGTGCGAAGCCGAACAGCGCCATCTCCATCCCCGACAGCGTCCCGCCCACAAGCAGGCGATTGGTGCCGCCGCCGTACGGCATGATGAGCATGTGCTGGACATAGCCCTTCAGGCCGAACCGGATCATCCGCCTGGCGTTGTCGCGTATCCAGTCGGCGCCGCCTTCCTCGCCGGTCCGGCCGTCGCGCAGGGCCCTGCCGTACAGGCCGGCCAGCATGATGACGCACCCTATCGCGTCGGTGGCCAGCTCGATGAGGATCACCGCTTCGAGGTCCAGTTCGCCCCGCCATGCGACCGTCGAGAGCAGCAGGAACCGCACGACGGTGACCGCGCCGAAGCCGAGCTGCGCGATCGGCTGGTGGAGCATCGACTCAAGCACGGTGAAGAGCGCCATCGCCATCACCCGGAACAGGATCACCAGCAGGTACAGCTTCAGCGCCCACTCCCAGCTCTCGAGGCTCACGAGTGGCGCGATCAGCGGGGTGAGCAGCCAGATCAGGGCGAGGAAGGTGGAGAGCACCGCGACGCGGCAGCAAAGCCCGATCGCGACGAGGCGCCGCAACTCGCGGGCGCGGTGCCCGACGTGCAGCACCGGGACGAATCGGGACAGGACCTGGCCGATCCCGATATCGGTCGTCGCATCGGCCAGCTGGACCAGCGCGAACAGGATCGAATAGGCGGCGAACTGCGCGACCGGCAACTCGCGCACGAGGAGCACGAAGGTGCCGATCCCGGCCACCGACGTCAGCGCCTTCCCGCCGACGAGGTAGGCGAGGCCGCGGACGATCCGCGAGGCGCTGTACGGATCGTCCGCGTCGCTGCTGGACGCGGGATCGCCCGACACCGGTGGGCGCGTCAGCCGGCTATCGCCCACGCTGGGCATCGGACGGCGCGGTCCCTCCCCGTTCCATCCGACGTCGCCAGGCAATGAGGCCCAGCGTGACCGCCGACAGGACCTGCAGGCTCGGCACCGAGATCGGCGCGCCGGAATACAGCGGCATCACCGCGAGCATCACGGCCATCGCGCGCAGCGAGCGGCAGAAGGCCCTGTCGAAACCCGGGTGCGCGATCCGGATCAGGCGGGTCGCCTCCGCGGCCGCGAGCACGAAGATCCCCATGAACAGGGCGGTCCCGACGAGCCCGAGATCCCAGAGTATCGACGACGTTGCCGTCAGGCCGAGGTAGATCCGCCCGTGCAGCTGCTCCATGTGGCCGGGCTCCGGCTCGCCCAGCCCGCCGAACGAGCTGCCCAGGCCGTGGCCGAAGAGCAGGCTCACCGGGTCGGCAAGGCCGTGGTTCTCGAACCAGTACGTGTGGGCGGTGAGCCGGTTCAGGCCGTGGCTGTAGTACGGGCGGTCCCCGAAGTTGTACTCGATCACGCCCTCGATCATGGTTGCGACCGTCTGCCCGGGCTCGGCGTTGAGCAGCAGGTACACCCAGCCGGCGAGCGCGGCAACGGGAGCGGCGAGCAACAGCCCGAGCACGAAGCGGACCGGGTGCCTGACGATCACGTCGGCGTAGGTCGCAAGCAGGGCCAGCGGCATCAGCACCAGGATCAGCGTGACGTCCCCGAGCGTCAGCGGCGTGATCGCCAGCAGCGCCAGGACGAAGAAGTTCCTGGGAGCTATCGCCCCGTCGCGGAGCGCGGCGAGCAGGTAGGCGAGGACGAAGATCAGCAAGAGGGCCATGACCGCGCTGCTTCCGCCGCCGAACAGCGAACCCTCCATCGTGCCGACCACGATGTCGATCGGGATCACGCCCGGCCTGCCCTCGAGGGTGGGAACGAGCGCCACCCGCTGGAAGGCCGCGAACGGAAGCTGCACGGCCGCGAGCCCCACCAGGAACGTCCACCACCGCCTGACCAGCGTCGGCGGGAAGGGGACGACCGCAAGGATGAAGAGAAGCCCCATGAACTGGAAATAACGCTTCGACGCGCGGACCCCCTCGGCGAGCGGGCCGTCGGAATAGAGCAGGGAGAGCACGCCGAACACCGCGAACGCGACGGCCACCAGCACGAAGGCCGGCGCGGGCGCCTTGAAGCGCAGCTTGCCGATCGAGGCGTACAGGAAGGCCGCGCCGGACAGGAAAAAGCCGAGCAGCGAGAAGAGCCAGCCCGCCTTCTCCAGCGCTGGCACGAACATGAACAGCGGACCGCTGATCAGGAGCACCCCGACCAGGATCGTCCAGACGACGAACGGAATGGCCGCGAGGAGCGCCAGACCCAGCACCGCTCCGAGCGCCAGGGCGATCGGCACCGGGCGGCCCATCGCCACGATGTAGCCGATGAGGACTGCGGCGAGCGCGAAGCCGGCGACGATCGCCGCGGCGGCGAGGCTGTCCGGGTGCAGGCGCTCGAGGCGCCGATCTACGAACCGGTACGACATCGCCACTGCACCGGCTCAGTAGTCGTTCAGCATGGTGCCAAGCAGCGTGACGCCCGAACTGGCGAGAATCGAGGCGAGCTGGCCGATCTCGGAACTCTTCGTGTGGTCCTTGCGGCCGACGATCACGGCGCCGCGGGCGCGTTGCGCGATGACTTGCGCATCGGCCGCCTGCTGGGCCGAGGGCGTATCGATCAGGATCGCATCGAACTGCCTCGACAACTCGTTCAACAGCATGCCGAACTCCGCGCGACCAAGCAGTTCGAGGGGGTTCGGCGGCTGCGGCCCGGAGGGCAGCACCGCGAGATTCTGGACGCGCTCGATCTCGATGATCTCCTCGAGGCCGGCACGCCCGCTCAGGATGCCCGACAAGCCCATCCTGTTCTGCAGGCCGAAGAGCGCGTACTGCGAGGAGTGGCGCAGGTCGGCGTCTATGATCAGCGTGCGCTCGCCCAATTGGGCGAACACCACCCCGAGGTTCGCCGTGACGAAGCTCTTGCCGTCGCCGCGGTCGACGCTGGTCACGGCCAGCGTGGTCTGCCCGGGCGTTCCGTCGAACCAGCGAAGCATCAACTGACTTCGCAGGCCGCGAAGCGCTTCGGCGAAGGGCGAAGCGGGGTTGTCCGCGGTCACGAGGCCCGTCGACGCCTTCGCGCCCGACTCGTCGCCCACGGCATAGCCGAACTGCAAGGCCAGCGCGCGATCGACATCGGCTCGCTTGGCGAAGCCGAGCTTGATCGCCTGCTCGCCGAACCTGAGGTTGCTGGATCGCTGGGCCTGAAGCACCTTCTCGACCTGCTCCCTGGTGAGCCGCCCCCACGAGACCAGGATCTCACCGATCTTGAGCGTCGTCGTCGCCGTCGCGATCGCAGTGGACGGCGCTGCCGACGCGCCGCCCGCATTGTCGGACAGCGGAACAACCTGCTGAAGCTTGCCCATCTCTTTCATCTGAAACCCCGAAATCGAAGCCTGCCGCTCAGTTGCCCAGCCGCAGGCTCGGCGGCGCCACGGACGGCCCCGTGCTTCCGATCAGTCGCTGAGCGCGGCGTGTACTGGACGGCGGAAGCACGGCGAGCACGGGGATCTCCACGGCCTGGAGCAGGTCCTCGGCGGTCCGCACCGGCCGTTTGAGCGCCTCGATGGAAAGCGCCGCCAGCAGGCCCAGCAGGAGACCCACGAACGCGCCCACGATCATGTTGAGCAAGGGCTGCGGCCGGGCGGGTTCCGCGGGCACCAGGGCCGGCGAAAGGATGCTGAGGTTGGACTGCGGCGACAGGCTCTCGAGGTTCGTCTGCGTCAACCGCTGCGCAACGAGATCGAGAGCCCGCTGGGCATCCGCGACCTCGCGTTCCATGGCGAGCAACTGGTCTCGGTCCTTCCTGAGGCGAAGCACCTTCTCTCTCTGCGCGTCGAGGGCTGCTCGTATCTCCGCCTCGCGCTGCACGTTCGTCGATGCAGCAGCGGCGACGCTCCGCGAGACTTTCTCGATCTCGGCGTTCAGCCTGGAAGACAGCGCCGCAACCTCGGCCCTGGTGCTGACGTACTGGGGGTGATTCACGCCCAGGCGCGCGGACATCTCCTGGAGCCTTGCCTCGGCGCGCCCGAGCTCCGTCTTGAGCGCCTGGACCAGCGGGCTGCTCACGACTTCCGGCAGCGCTTCCCGGCCGTCTCGATCGATCGCTGCACGCCGCGCACGGCTTTCGGCCGCCATCCCCTGGACGGCCACCAGTTGGGTCGAGAGCTCCTGAAGGCGCTGGTTCTCGATGTCCAGGCGCTCGTCGGTGGCGACGATGCCGCTGGACTGCTGGAAGGCGGACATCTTCGCCTGCGCCTCGCGCAGCCTCTTGCGGTAGGCGGCGACCTGCTCCTCGAAGTAGTCCGCGCTCTGCTTGGCGGGCTCGGCCCGCAGAGCCAGGATAGCCTGCACGTACTGTCGGGCGAATGCGTTGGCCAGGTCGGCGGCGGTCTTGGGATTCCTGGCTTCGTAGGTGATGGTCAGCGTCGTGCCTTCGTTCGACGGTGTGACGCTGAGGCTCTTGAGCATCCCGGTGCTGAGCCAGGTCAGGATGTCGCCGGTGCCGCCGGTGTCCTGCTGCCACGCTGCGACGGTCTCCGGATCCTTGTCGAGGCCGATCTCGCGGATGACGGCGTGCACCACCCGGTCGCTCTCGACGATCTCCCTTTGCGTGGCCAGCAGGCCCCGAACGGTCTGCGGCGACGGCACCGTGCTTCCGAGGACGGGGTCGAGGGACTTGACGTCGACGAAGACCACCGTGGAGGAACTGTAGACCTTCGGCATCAGGAAACTTGCCGTGCCCACTGCACCGAGGGTGACCGCGAGGATCAGCGCGATCAGGCCGAGCCGCGATTTCAGGATTCGAAGGAGGAGCCCGAGATTCATGTTGATGTCCGCTTTGCGCACGAGGTCGAACTGCCGGCCGCAGCCGCGATTCTGACCGGACCTTGCCCAGAGGGAAGGCATTTAATCACGGCGCCGGCCCTCGCCTTCCACCCGCTGCGAGTCCCTTGCGGCGGCAGGGTCTTCCGCGAAGGACCGCCCTCCGCACGCGCCCTTGAGCGCCCTGGCCACGTCGGCCGCGATCCAGCGGTAGTCACGATGCCTCGCCACCCAGGCCCTGCCCTGCCGCCCCATCTCCGCGGCCCGCGCCTGGTCCCGCAACACGCTGAGGATGGCCCCGGCGAAGGCGCCGGAGGTCATCGGAACCGAGTATCCGCCACCGCTCTCCCGGACGACCTGGTCCTGGTCCGGCTGGTCGTTGCAGACCACGGGAAGTCCCAGGGCCAGGTACTCCACGGCCTTGGTCGGCGATCCCATGTCGAAGAGCTCGTCGCGGGGAATCGGTGACAAGCCTAACGTGGCGGTCGCCGCGATCGCAAGCCCTTCCTGATGGGGCAGCCAGCCGAAGAAGCGCGTGCAATGCGACGCGCCCTGCGCCTCGGCGTAAGCCTTCAGCCAGCCCCGTTCGTCCGGCGACTCCGCCTCCCCGATCACCAGCAGCGTGAAATCGGGCACCGATTCCGCAACCTCCCGAGCGGCGTCGACCATCGCCTCGAGTTCGCGGCGCCGGAGACGTTCGAGCGTTCCGAGGTAGACGGCCGCGCGCCCGCCCGGCCGGGAGGCGATGTCTCCGGCCTTCGAGGCGTCCGGCATGCGCGACGTGTCCACCCCCATCGGCACCGCGGAAACCCTCTCGTGTCGGAGCCCCCGGGCGCGAACGTACTCCAGCATCGCCGGCGACTGCACGAAGACGTACTCCGCAAGCGGAAGCATCACCCGGTACAGAGCGACCGAACTGGCGTGCCCGCGAAGCCAGGCGTAGGCCCGGCGGACGAAGCTCTCTCCGCCGTCGTCGTTCCTCGCGATCACGATGTACGTCTCGGCCATCGGAAACGACATCCAGTAGACGAACGGAATCCCGGCCAGCTTTGCCGCGACCAGCCCGACCAGGCCCAGCAGCGGCTTGTCCCTCACGACCAGCGCGTCGTAGCCCATGCGCGCCAGGCGAAGCAGGGAAAGCTGCTGCAGCAGGTCGCTCCACGCGAAGGACAGCTTTCCGCCGAAGCGTCTGATGTGGGCGGCACCTCCCTCCCACGGGGCATCGCTTGCAGAAGCGGGAGAAACTGCCACGAGGTCGACATCCACGCCCTGCGCCGGCAGGAAGCGGCCGAACAGGAGGCTCACATCGGGGCGGTAGGTCGGATGCGCCTCGGCGGGCGCGAAGAGCACCCGCAGCCGGGCGCCCTGCCTGGGCGCAGTCTCGGCGTCCAGCTGGCCGGCCGCCAACGCCGGCGCCGCCGAGCCGGGGCCGGACTTGCCAGTCTTGAGCATATGGATCTACCGCTCCCTGCCGAATGTTGCACCGGCGCAAGTCTTCCACGATACCGCGGGCGGGACCGTGCGGAATTCGGCATCCGATGGAGGACTCACCCGGAACCGGTGGCCTCGCGCGCGCAACATGTCCCGCGGAGCGCCCCCGGCGGGGGCTGGCCGACGGCCGTACGGCCTGCGCCCCGCGCGGCCGTGAAACCCGATCATACCCGGCTTCGCGGCCGGCCCCGCCCCGGGGCGGACGGGCCGGGACATCGCGCACGCGCACCGGGATCGCCACAGCGACACGGCCAGGAATGCCGCAGTGACCGCATTCACGGCCGCAAGCCCCGCCAGCGAACCGCACTTTCGAAGGCCGCGCGTCCCGGGCGGGTTACGCTGTCGCGGTCGCCTTCGGGCGGGCAGCGCGCGCGTTCTCGCGGGTATCTCCGATCCCGATGGCCGGCCTCACGCAGAGCCGTGAAAACGGTCACCCGCCCGCGACGCCTGTCATGAAAGAATTGTCAGATATCGTGACGGACCCCGAGATGCAGAAGAAGGGCAGCAGGGTGATGGCCATAGGGCTCGACGGCGCCGATCCCGTGCTCGTGGAGAAGTGGATCGCCGAGGGGCGCCTTCCGAACCTCGCTCGAATGCAGGCCGAGGGTGCATACGGCCGGCTGCGGAGCACGGTCGAGCTGCACGGGCAGCGCATGGAGGCCTTCTCCACCGAGCCGCTGTGGGTTGAGTTCGCCACCGGCTGCAAGCCGACCAAGACGGGCGCGTGGGACTCGATGGAGTACTTTCCAGACCGGTACCAGATCCGGAATCTGGACGAAGGATCTCCCGCCTTCGATGACTTCGATCCGTTCTACGCTTTGGGCGAGTCGAAGAAGGTCGCCGTGCTCGACGTCCCGATGGCGCGGCTTTCCGACCGCGTGAAGGGCCTCCAGGTCCTCGGCTGGGGCGGGCACTTCCCTCACACGGAGAGCAGGTCCCTCCCCGACGGGCTCCTCGGCGAGATCGTCGCAAGGCACGGCCGCAACCCGGTCCTCCACAACGACACGGGCATCTGGTGGGACCGGCGCTACGTGAAGTGGCTGGACGAGGCACTCGCGGAGAGCGTCGACGCGCGAGTCGGTGTTTGCGAGGATCTGCTCGCGCGAGACGAGTGGGACCTCTTCCTCGCGGTCTTCTCCGAAACCCACAGCGCCGGCCACGACGTCTACTGCTACAGCCAGCCGGACCATCCCCTCAACGCCCCCCTGACAGGGGGAGAGGGCGCCGGGGACCCGCTGCGAAAGGTCTACGAGGACGTGGACCGCGCGATCGGCAAGCTCATGGCCGCGGCACCGGCCGACGCGTTCTTCGTGTGCTTCTCCCTCCACGGCATGGGTCCCAACTACAGCGACCTGCTGAGTTCGGTCGTCCTGTCGGAGACCTTGTACAGGTGGTGCTTTCCCGGATCGATCGCGCTGGGCCCCGGGAAGGAGGGGAGCCCGCCCGGCGAGATCCTCACGTCCGCCCGGCGAGACTCGTGGGTCGGGGAGCTATGGTCGCGGTACAACAACGCCCCCTGGCCGATCCGCTTCGTCCGGTCGTGCCTGCCGGGCCGGCTCCTGAAGGCATCGTTCAACGGCCTGGCGTCGCCGTTCTCGGGCGAAGCGCAGGCCAATGCCATGCTGTGGCATCCGTCGATGTGGTATCGCCCGCTCTGGCCGCGGATGAAGGCCTTTGCCCTGCCCGGGTTCACGAAGGGACGGATCCGGATCAATCTCCAGGGGCGCGATCGCGATGGCATCGTTGCGCCGGGCGAGTATCACCGCGTGTGCGACGAAGTCACGCGGATTCTCCGCCGCTTGACGGATGGCCGGTCCGGCCGTCCGCTCGTCAAGGAGGTCTACAGGACCCGTGCGGACGACCTGGGGGACTTGCCTGGGTTGCCCGCGTTCGACCTCGACGTTCTGTGGGAGGAGCACATCACCGATGTCGTCGACAGCCCGGACATAGGCCGGATCGGCCCTGTTCCGCATTTCCGGGCCGGCGGCCACTGGAATCGGGGCTTCGTCGCTGCCACTGGACGCGGGATCCCGGCGGGCATGCGCCTCCCGGAGTCCGAGGCCGCGGATCTCGCGGCGACGATCCTGCGGATGATGGACCACCCGCTACCCGGGCACTACGACGGGCGGCCGCTGTTCGACACGCGGCCCCCCGGATAGCCTGCCCCCGACCACGCCCGAAGGCCCCGACGGCAGGGGTGCGGCAAACCCGGCAGGGGAATCCGGCATGCGGCGAGCGCCGTGGCCTGCGCCCTGCTTCTGGTGCGACTCACCCCCCCGCCAACCCCCCCAGCAACTCCACCTGCGCCTGCCGCCGCTTCGCACCCCTGCGCGCCTTGCGCTGCGCATAGCGCCCGTCGGAGTCCATCACCCAGGCGTTCAGGTTGTCGGCCAGGTGGACCTCGATTGCCTCCTCGATCACCCGGTCGCGCAGCTTGCGGTCGCGCACCGGGAAGGCCACCTCGACCCGCCTGAACAGGTTGCGGTCCATCCAGTCGGCCGACGACAGCCAGACGTCCTTCTTGCCGCCGTTCCAGAAGTAGTAGACGCGGCTGTGCTCGAGGAAGCGGCCCACGATCGAGCGCACCCGGATGTTCTCCGACAGCCCGGGCACGCCGGGTCGCAGCGCGCACACGCCGCGAACGATCAGGTCGACCTTCACGCCGGCATTGCTGGCGTCGTAGAGCGCCTCGATCACCGTGGGCTCGAGCAGCGCGTTGACCTTGGCGGCGATCCGCGCCTTGCGCCCCGCCCGGGCGTTGGCGGCCTCGCGCCGGATCGATGCGATCAGCATCTCGTGCAGCGTGAAAGGCGCCTGCGCGAGCTGCCTGAGCGTGCCGCGCTGGCCGAGCCCGGTGAGCCGCCGGAACACCTCGTGCACGTCGCTGCAGATGTCCTCGTTCGCGGTGAACAGGCCGAAGTCCTCGTAGAGCCTGGCGGTCTTCGGGTGGTAGTTGCCGGTGCCCAGGTGCGCGTAGCGGCGCAGCCGGGTGCCGCCCTTCCCTTCTTCGCGACGCAGCACCATCGCCATCTTCGCGTGGGTCTTGTGGCCGACCACTCCGTACACCACGTGCGCGCCGGCCCGCTCGAGCTTGTCGGCCCAGTTGATGTTGGTCTCCTCGTCGAAGCGGGCCATCAGCTCGACGACGACGGTGACCTCCTTGCCCGACTGGGCCGCGTCGATCAGCGCCTGCATCAGCGCCGAGTCGGCGCCGGTGCGGTACACGGTCTGCTTGATCGCCACCACCTTCGGGTCGCGCGCGGCGCTGACCAGGAACTCCATCACCGGCGCGAACGACTCGTAGGGGTGGTGCAGCAGGATGTCGTGCTTGCGGATCGCCGCGAACAGGTCCTTGTTGCGAAGCGGCGCCGGCACCGCCGGCTCGAAGGGCGGGAACTTGAGCTCGGGCAGGTCGACCAGGTCGATCACCTGCTGCAGGCGGACCAGGTTGACCGGCCCCGCCACCCGGTAGCAGTCGTGCTCGTCGAGCTCGAACTCGCGCAGCAGCAGCGCTACCAGCGAATCGGGGATGCCGGCCGACACCTCGAGCCGCACCTCGTCGCCGTAGTGGCGCTGCGACAGCTCGCCCTGCAGCGCCTCGCGCAGGTCGGTGACCTCCTCGTCGTCGACGAACAGGTCGCTGTCGCGGGTGAGCCGGAACTGGTGCACCGAACGCACCGTCATGCCGGGGAAGAGCCGGTCGACGAAGCCCTGCACGATCGAGGACAGCAGCATCACGCCGTGCGGCGCCCCCGAGACCTCGGGCGGCACCTTCAGCACCCGGGGCAGCACGCGCGGCGCCTGCACGACGGCCACGCCTGCCCGGCGGCCGAAGGCGTCCTGGCCCTGCAGCTCGACGATGAAGTTCAGGCTCTTGTTCAGGATGCGCGGGAACGGGTGCGAGGGGTCGAGCGCGATCGGCGTGAGCAGCGGCTCGACCTCGGAATCGAAGTAGCGCTCGGCCCAGGCGCGCTGCGCCTCGGTCCAGGTGCCGCTCAGGTGGATGACCACGCCGTGCGCGGCGAGCGCCGGCAGGATCGTGCCGTTGAGCAGCGCGTACTGGCGCTCGACCAGCTTGCGCGCCCGGTCGACGATCTCGTCGCGCGCCGCCCGGGCATCCGCCGGCTCGCGCCCGCGCAGCCTGAGCTGCTTGAGCTCGGCGATCCGGATCTCGAAGAACTCGTCGAGGTTGTTGCTGACGATCGTGAGGAATCGCAGCCGCTCGAGCAGCGGCATCGCCGGGTCCTCGGCCTGCGCGAGCACCCGCTCGTTGAAGGCGAGGATGCCGAGCTCCCGATTGAGCAGGTGGGGGCCTGCGGAGGCCGCGTCGTTCATCGCGCGAATCTTGCCCCGCTTTCGTGACGATCTGGTTACGGAAGGGCGAGGTGACACGGATTTGCCATACTGTCGAGCCAGATTCGAAGATGCCACAAGCCCACGCATGCCGGAAGAACAGTTGCTCGCCGCAGTCGACCTCGGGTCGAACAGCTTCAGGCTGATGATCGGGCGCGTCGCGCCCGAGGCCGGCGCCCACCGGATCGACCCGATCGACAACCTGAAGCGGACCGTGCGGCTGGCGGCCGGCCTGCGCGACGACGGCTCGCTCGACGCCGACGCGCAGACCCGCGGCGTCGAGGCGCTGGCGCGCTTCGGCGAGCGGCTGCGCTCGTTCGCGCCTCACGCGGTGCGCGCGGTGGCCACCAACACCTTGCGCGTGGCGAGCAACGCCGCGCACTTCCTGGCCACCGCCGAGGCGGCGCTCGGCTTCCCGATCGAGGTGATCTCCGGCCACGAGGAGGCCCGCCTGATCTACCTGGGCGCGGCGCACGCGCTGCCTCGCGACGGCCTGAACCGGCTGGTGATCGACATCGGCGGCGGCTCGACCGAGTGCATCGTGGGCAGCGATTTCGAGCCCGGGATCCTCGACTCGGCCGGCGTCGGCTGCGTGGCGCTGACGCGCCGCTTCTTCGCCGACGCGACGGTCGGCGAGGAGAGCTTCGGCCACGCCTACGCGGTGGCGAGGGCGCGCTTCGAGGAACTCTCGCAACCCTTCCTGGAAGCGGGCTGGGATTACGCGGTCGGCACTTCCGGGACGGCCAAGGCGCTCGTGCAGATCGCCCGTCTCGAGTTCGGCCGGCCCGCGCTCGATCGCGAGGGGCTCGCCCTGATCCGGGACGCGCTGCTCCAGGCCGGCAGCGCCGACGCGCTCGAATTGCAGGGCCTGAAGACGGATCGCAGGCCGGTGCTGGCAGGGGGCCTGGCCGTGATGCTGGCCGCCTTCGACGAGTTCGGCATCGAGTCGCTCGACTACTGCGGCGGCGCCCTGCGCCACGGGGTGCTGCACGACCTGGTGGGCCGCGCCGAGGGCGCCGACCCGCGCGTGCTGACGGTCAGGCGGATGATCGAGCGGCACGGAATCGACGCGCGCCACGCGGCCCGCGTGCGCGACACCGCGCTCGCGCTGTTCGACCAGGGGGCCCGCGCGTCGAAGGAGGAACTCCAGGCCCGCCGCAGGCTGCTCGAGTGGGCCGCGCTGCTCGCCGAGTGCGGAATGAGCATCTCGCACGAGGGCTTCCACAAGCATTCGGCCTACATCCTCAGCTGGGCCGACATGCCCGGCTTCTCGCGCCCCGAGCAGGAGACGCTGGCCCTGCTCGCGCTCGCGCAGGTCGGCGGGCTGCGCAAGCTGCGCGGCCGGATCGAGGACGAGCTGGGCTGGCTGATGGTGGTGGCGCTGCGGGTCGCGCGCATCCTGCACCGGGCGCGCGACGGCGACGAGGTGCCGCTGCCCGCGCTCTTCTTCAAGCGGGGCGGGCTGCGCCTCGAAGTGCCGCGCGACTGGGCCGCGCGCCAGCCGCTGGCCCACGCGAGCCTGGTCGACGAAGCGGCGCTGTGGAACGAGGCGAAGGTGTTCGGGCGCTTCGCCTACCAGACGATCTGAACGCGCCGCGGCACCGGATCTCCGGCCAGCCGCCTGCGCGACACCGCTCCCCTCAGCCCCGCCCGCCGACGAAGCGGCTCCGGTAGCGCGCCTTCAGCCCGTCCAGGTCGAGCATCATCGGAAAGTCTGCGCAATTGAACTGCGCGTCCACGTGCGGCTCGCCGAGCAGGCAGGCGCCGGCGCGCAGGTAGCCCTTGACCAGCGGCGGCGGCACCACGCCGGCGAGCGGCGCATGGCGCTCGGCCTCCAGCCGCTTGCGCGGCCAGACGCGCAGCGTGTCGTCGGCCAGGTGGCGCGCCGCCAGCTCGCGGTACAGGTTCGCCGCGAAGCCGCCGCCGTCGTCCATCGGCACGCTGACGCAACCGATCAGGTAGCGGACCTCGGAACGCGCGAGCAGCGCGCCCAGCCCCGACCAGAGCAGCATCATCACGCCGCCGGAGCGATGGTCGGCGCGCACGCAACTGCGACCGAGCTCGACCATCCGCTCGCGCAGCGGCGCGAGCCGCGTCAGCCAGAACTCGCCGTCGGCGTACAGGCAGCCGAGCCGGCGGGCGGCGCCCGGCATCAGCAGGCGGTAGGTGCCGACCACGTCGCCGGTGTCGCGCTCGACGACGACGAGGTGCTCGCAGAAGGGGTCGAAGACGTCGCGGTCGATGCCCTCGGGCGACTGCAGCGCGGCGCCCATCTCGCCCGCGAAGACCTGCCAGCGCAGCCGCATCGCGCGCTCGACTTCCGCCTGGTCGCGGGCGAGCCGCACTTCGAGGTTTCCCGCGACGGCGAGCGGGGCCCGCGCCGCGCCGGCGCGCGCGCGATGCGCGTCCGCGACACCGCCGAAGGGGCGGACGGCGCGCGCCTGTGCATCCGGTCTTTCGAGTATTGCCGACAAGGCTGTTCTCCGTTGCCTGTTCGGAGAACAGCCTGACCGGCCGGCTTTGCAGCCGCGTGACGGATCGATGAAGCTTCGGTGAAGCCCGCCGGCCGGCGGACGGCGAGCGATCGCCGGACTGCGGTTGGAGCCGGCGGCCACGCGGGAAGGCGTCAGACCAGGTCGGGCCCGATCACCGCGCGCAGCACGATCTGCGCCCTGCCCTCGCGCTCGCGGGTCGACAGCCACCAGGCCGCGCCCTTCTTCACGCTCCAGTCGGCCTCGGCGCCGGACAGCAGCAGGCTGGCCAGGCGCCCGAGCGCCGGCTGGTGGCCGACGAGGACGACGTAGCGGGTCCGGCCCTCGGGCCCCTCGGGCCAGTTCAGCGCGGCCAGGTGATCGGCCACGTCCAGCCCGGGCGCGATCCTCGGCTCGGTGCGGGCCTTCACGCCGAGCGCCGCGGCGGTCTCGCGGGCCCGCGCCGCCGGGCTGGCCAGCACCAGGTAGCGCTCGGGCAGCCGCGCGAGCAGCCAGCGCGCCACCCGGTCGGCCTGCTTTCGGCCGCGGTCGGTCAGGCGTCGCTCGAGGTCGACCTTCGGATCGTCGACCGCGTCGCCGGCATCGGCATGCCGCCAGAGGATCAGGTCCATTTCGGGCTCCGGAAAACCGGGATAGTCGCGCCGGGCGGTGACGGTTCGATGACGGCCGCCGGCCGCGCCCGGTCCGATGGCCCCGCGCGCCGGCCGCTCAGGCCTTCGAGGCCGCCTTCTCCTGCGCCTGCAGCCGCAGGTACTTCGCGAACAGCTGGTCGTGCGTCTCGGGACGCGACGGGTCCTTCGGAATGCAGGACACCGGACAGACCTGCACGCACTGCGGCTCGTCGTGGTGGCCGACGCACTCGGTGCACTTGTCCGGATCGATCTGGTAGATCTCCGGGCCCATGAAGATCGCGTCGTTCGGGCACTCGGGCTCGCAAACGTCGCAGTTGATGCACTCGTCGGTGATCATCAAGGCCATGTGGTCGGCCTCCGCTCGCTCCGCAGGAAGGTTCGTCGCGCCGACGAGCCGGTCATGACGCCGCTTCGTCGCCGGCCTCGGCGGCGCCGAGCTGGACCAGCTTGCGGCGCAGCCAGGCCTGCACCTGCGGCGCGACGAACTTCTCGACCTCGCCGCCCATCAGCGCGATCTCGCGCACCAGCGTGCCAGAGATGAACTGGTACTGGTCGGTGGGCGTCATGAAGATCGTCTCGACCTCGGGCATCAGGTGGCGGTTCATGCCGGCCAGCTGGAACTCGTACTCGAAGTCGCTGAGCGCGCGCAGGCCGCGCAGCACCACGTCGCCGTTCTGGGCCTTGACGAACTTGACCAGCAGGCCCGAGAAGCCGACGACCTCCACGTTCGGATACGGCGCGAGCACCTCGCGCGCGATCGCGATCCGCTCCTCGAGCGTGAAGATCGGCCGCTTGCCGCGGCTGTCGGCCACGGCCACGACGACCGTGTCGAAGAGCTTCGACGCTCGCCGGACCAGGTCCTCGTGCCCGCGCGTGAGCGGGTCGAAGGTGCCCGGATAGATCGCCCTGGTCATTCGTTCTCTCCCTGTTCGCCGGCCTCGGGGCCGGCGCGGCCCTCGCCGGCCGCCTCGACGAACAGATGATAATGGACTTGACCCGCGCGGCCCGAGCGCGCGAGCGCCATGCCCTCGGGCGGCTCGACCGGCGCCTCGCTCTCCACGTAGACGCTGGCGCCGGGCGCCAGCAGCGGGGCCAGCCGGGCCAGCGCCCTGGCCGCCAGGCCGCCGCCGAAGGGCGGATCGAGGAAGACCAGGTCGAAGCGCTCGCCTGCGGCCGCTCGCCGGTCGATCTCGGCGAGGGCATCGCCCGCGACCAGCTCGATGCGATCGCCCGCGCCGAGCCGGGCGATCGTGTCGCGGATCGCCGCGAGCGCGGCCCTATCACGCTCGATCATCAGCACGCGGGACGCCCCGCGCGATGCGGCCTCCAGCCCCAGCGCGCCGCTGCCCGCGAAGGCGTCGAGGCAGCGCAGTCCCGCCAGAGACTGGCCCAGCCAGTTGAAAAGCGTCTCGCGCACCCGGTCCGGCGTCGGCCGCAGGCCCGGCACGTCGGGCACCCGCAAGGGCGTGCGCTTCCAGTCGCCGCCGACGATCCGCACGCGATGCGGGGCCTCGGCCCCCCGCGGCCGGTGGCCGCCGGCGCGCCGCGCGCCGGCCGCGTCAGCGCGGCCCCGGCTCACCGTCGCCGACCACGACCGTCGCCAGCGCCGCGGGGTCCACGTTGCGCGCGAAGGCATCGCGAACCTGCTCGAGCGTGACCGCCGACACGCGGTCGGTCCAGCGCTCGAGGTAGTCGAGCGGCAGCCGGTAGAAGCCGATCATCGCGAGGTTGTCGAGGATCTTGCGGTTGGAGTCGATCCGCAGCGCGAAGCCGCCGACCAGGTTGTCCTTGGCCGCGGCGAGCTCCTTTTCGGTCGGCCCTTCGCGCACGAAGCGCTCGAGGGTCTCGCGGACCACCTTCAGCGCCTCGCCGGTCTGGGCCTTCTGCGTCTGCAGGCCGATCGTGAAGGGCCCGGGCTGCAGTTGCGGCGAAAAATACGAGTACACGCTGTAGGCCAGCCCGCGCTTCTCGCGCACCTCGCTGTACAGGCGCGACACGAAGCCGCCGCCGCCCAGCACGTAGTTGCCGACGAACAGCGGGAAGAAGTCCGGGTGGCCCCGCTCGATCGCCGGCGCGCCGATCAGGATGTGGCTCTGGGAGGCGGGGTGTGCGATCCGGCGCTCGACCGCCTCGCCGAGCCGCCGGACCTTGGGCAGCCCGGGCCGGTCCGCGCCCGCCGGCAGGTCCTTCGTGAGCCGCTCGGCGATCGCCTCGGCCTGCTCGCGGGTGATCGCGCCGATCATCGCGACGACCGCGCGGCGCGCGTCGTAGTGGTCGCGGTGGAAGCGGACCAGGTCTTCGCGGGCGATCGCCGCGACGGTGGCTTCGGCGGCCTCGCGGCCGTAGGGGTGATCGCCGTAGAGCAGTTCGCCGAAGCTGCGACGCGCGATCGTCTCGGGCTTGGTGCCCGCCTCGCGGATCGACAGGATCCAGCGCTGGCGCTCGCGCTCGAGCACCGCTTCGGGAAAGCTCGGCGCGGCCAGGATCCGGGCGAGCAGCGACACGGACTCGTCGAGCTCGGCCTTGCCGGTCAGCGTGCGCAGGCTCACGCCTGCCCGGTCGTCGCCGGCCCCCCCGCCGCGCTGGGCGCCGATCCGCGCGAAGCGCTCGGCGATCTCGGCCTCGCCCATCGGCCGGTCGCCGTCGGTGCCGCGCGCCAGCATCGCGTTGGTCAGCGACGCGAGGCCGGTCTTGCCGGCCGGGTCGTAGCGGCCGCCGGCGTCGAACTCGACGCTCAGGTCGAGCATCGGGATCGCGTCTGCCCGCACGAAATAGACCCGCGCTCCCGACGAGGCGGTCCAGTGCTGGATCGGCAGGGCCGCCTGGGCGGCGCCGGCCAGCAGCGCCAGCGCCAGCGCCGCCAGCACCCGCGCGCGCATGCGCAGAATCGTCTTCAGCATCGTCGCCCCTCGCTCAGTGCCGCCCGGCCGGCGGCGGCCTGCGCTGCGCCTTCGGATCGATCGGCTGCGGCTTCAGCGTGACCACGGTGAGCGCGTCGTCGCCGAAATACTTCCGCGCGACGGCCTGAACGTCGGCAGCGGTCACCGCGCGGACCTTGTCGAGAATCCGGTCGGCGTCGCGATGCGAATAGCCGGAAACCTCGAGGCCGCCGATCTCCATCGCCTGGGCCATCACCGAATCGCGCTTGTAGATCTGGCCGGCGACGTACTGCGCGCGGATCCGCTGCAGCTCGTCCTCGCGTACGCCCTCGTCCGCGATCCGGGCGATCTCGGCCCGCAGCGCGCGCTCGAGCGACGCGGTGTCCTGGCCCTCGGACGGCGTGCCGTCGAGCAGGAACAGCGCCGGCCCGCGGCCGGTCAGGCCGTAGCTCGCGCCGACCTCGCTGGCCACGCGGGAGCCGCGCACCAGGTTGCGCGTGAGCCGGCCGTTCTCGTCGCCGTCGAGCACTGCGGCCAGCATCTCCAGCGCATAGGGCTCGGCCTCGTTCTCCACGTCGGCCAGGCGCGGAACCTTGTAGCCCATCATCAGGTAGGGGTTCTCTGCCGGCGCCTCGACCGCGAGCCGCCGGATCCCGCGCTGGGCGGGCTCGTCCTGCGGCTTGCGCGGCGGCACCGGCTTCGCGTCGATGCGGCCGTAGGTCTGCTCGGCGAGCGCCCAGACCTCGTCGGCCGAGACGTCGCCGGCGACCACCAGCACCGCGTTCGAGGGCGTGTACCACTGCGCGTACCAGTCGCGCACGTCGGCGGCGGTCATCGACTCGAGGTCGCTCATCCAGCCGACGACCGGCTTGCGGTAGGGCGAGGCCACGAACGCGCCGGCCATCAGTTGCTCGTAGACCAGCGCGGAGGCGCGGTCCTCGGTGCGCCAGCGGCGCTCTTCCATCACCACCCTGATCTCGCGGGCGAACTCCTCGTCGTCGACGACCAGGTTCGCCATCCGGTCGGCCTCGAGCCGCATCATCTCGGCCAGGTGCGAGCGGTGGATCTGCTGGAAATAGCCGGTGTAGTCGCGCGAGGTGAAGGCGTTCTCCCGCCCGCCGCGCTCGGCCACCCGCCGCGAGAACTCGCCGACCGCGAGCGACTTCGTGCCCTTGAACATCATGTGCTCGAGCACGTGCGAGATGCCGGTGAGCCCGTTGAGCTCGTCGATCGAGCCGATCCGGTAGAGCACCAGGTGCACGACGGTCGGCGCGCGGCGGTCCTCGCGCACCAGCACCTTCATGCCGTTGGGCAGCGTGCGCTCGAACGTGACGGCGGCGGCCGTCGTCGAAGATGCCGCGGGCGTCGGCGCGACGGCCGGCGCCACGACCTCCCTGGCCGGCAGCAGCGGGGACAGTGCCAGCATCGCCGCGGCGACGAGCGGGCGAGCGATCCGATGGGGCATCGTGTGCACAGGTAGAATCCGGGGCGCTGAGTGTAGCCATGTTCGGATTCCTTCGTCGAAAAAAACCCGCCCAGCCGACCGGGGTCCCCGAGACCGCGGCGGAGCAGCCGCCGTTCGCCGGGCAGGCGGAGCGATCGGCGCCCGAGCCGGCGCAGCCTGCAGAGGCGTCGCCGCTTGCCGCCGCGCCGTCGCGCGTCCCGGAGGCGAAGGCCCCGGGGTCGTCGTCCGTCCCGGTATCGCCGGCCGCGTCGGCTTCTCCGCCGGAACCCGCGCTGGCCGGCGCCGAGCCGTCCGTCGGCGGAAGGCCGCTCCCCGGTGTGGAAGCCCCCGCCGCCGAGGAGCCGTCGTCGGCGACCGCGGCGCCCGCCCGCGCCGGCTGGCTTTCGCGGCTCAAGCAGGGCCTGTCGAAGACCCGCGGCAACCTGGCCGGCATCTTCAGCGGCGCGAGGATCGACGAAGCGCTCTACGAGGAGCTCGAGACCGCGCTGCTGATGAGCGACGCCGGGGTCGAGACCACCCAGCACCTGCTCGAATCGCTGCGGCAGAAGGTGCGTCGCGAGCGGATCGAGGATGCCGAAGGCGTGCGCAAGGCGCTGCGCGGGCTGCTGGCCGACCTGCTGCGCCCGCTCGAGCGCCCGATCGACATCGACGCCGCCGAACCGCTGGTGATGATGATCGCCGGCGTCAACGGGGCGGGCAAGACGACCTCGATCGGCAAGCTCGCCCGGCACTTGCAGCGCGAGGGCAAGACCGTCCTGCTCGCCGCCGGCGACACCTTCCGCGCGGCGGCGCGCGAGCAGCTGGTCGAATGGGGCTCGCGCAACGGCGTGCAGGTCATCTCGCAGCAGGGCGGCGACCCCGCGGCCGTCGCCTTCGATGCGGTCAACGCCGGGCGGGCCCGCGGCGCCGGCGTCGTGATGATCGACACCGCCGGCCGCCTGCCGACCCAGCTCCACCTGATGGACGAGCTGAAGAAGATCCACCGGGTGATCGGCAAGGCGATGCCGGGCGCGCCGCACGAGGTGCTGGTGGTGCTCGACGGGAACACCGGCCAGAACATGCTCGCGCAGGTGCGGGCCTTCGACGAGGCGATCGGCGTGACCGGACTGATCGTCACCAAGCTCGACGGCACGGCCAAGGGCGGCACGCTGGCGGCGCTGGCCTGGACGCGCCGCGACAAGCCGATCCCGGTCTGCTTCATCGGCGTCGGCGAGGGCATCGACGACCTGCAGGGCTTCTCCGCCGACGAGTTCGCCTCGGCGCTGCTCGACTGACGAGCGGCGGCGCAGCCGCCGTGAACGGCATCACGGGCCCCTCGCCTTTCGTCGGCCGGCCGGCCCCTTCGGTTCCCGGTTCGCTGCCCCGGAAGGGTGCGGCCCCTACTCTTTGCGGCGACATCCCTCGGGAAATCCCCCAAAGACCGCCCGTCGCCGAGCATGCCCGATCCGCTGAGCCTCGCGCTCCCTACCCTCTTCTTCGCCGGTTCGATGGCCGGCCTGCTTGCGGCGCTGATCCTGCTGGTCCCGGGCAGCGCCGCCGGCCGCGAGCAGCCCGGCGTCAGGCCGATCGGCTGGTCGATGGCGCTCGGCGCCGCGTCGATGTTCGTCCTGTGGCTCGAGAGCAGGGATGCCGCCGCCGGTCCGGTGCCGGTTGCGGGCATCCTGGCCCTGGGCCAGGCGGCGCTGCTGCTGCAGGGCTGCCTCGGCCTGTTCGGCGGCCGTCAGCCGGCCTGGCTGACGCCGATCCTGCTTGCCGCAGCGGCGCCCGCCTACGCGGCCACCCTGCTGGCCTGGCCGCCGCCCGCGAGCTTCCTGCTGATCGCCGGCCTGCACGCCGGCTTTTGCGGCCTGGCGGCCTTCCACGCGCTGCGCGCCCGCGAGCGGACCGGCCGAAGCTTCCGCATCGGCTTCGGCTCGCTGTACGGCCTGCTCGCGCTGCTGACCGTGGCGCGGGTCGCGGACGTGCTCGCGGGCGGCATCGAGGGCGCGCCCCGCGGCGTCTACACCGAGACGCCCCTGCACGAAGCCGCGGCGCTGGTCTGGGCCCTGTCGCCGCTGCTGACCGCCCTGACGGTTCTAGGCATGCTGAACGCCCGGATGTCGAGAAAGCTCCTGGAGCAAGCGCTCACCGACGAACTTACCGGGGTCCACACCCGCCGGCACCTGCTCGACGAAGCGCCGCGCATGCTGGCGCGCCAGCGCGCGCAGCGGCGTCGCGGCGCGGTGATGATGCTCGACCTCGACCACTTCAAGCGCATCAACGACGACCACGGCCATCGCGCCGGCGACCTGGTACTGCGGCGCGCGGCGCTGACGATGCGCAGGGCCCTGCGCGCGGACTCCCTGCTGGCGCGCTACGGCGGCGAGGAGTTCTGCGCAGTCGTGCCGGTGCACAGCGAGGCCGATGCCGCGGCGGCGGCGGAACGGGTCCGCCTTGCGCTGTCGGCACAGCCGGTCACGGTCGGCAAGCGCCAGATCAGGCTGACCGTCAGCATCGGTCTGGCGGTGCAGCGCGGCGACCTGCGTTTCGACGAACTGCTGGCGATCGCCGACGACGCGGTCTACCAGGCCAAGGCCCGGGGCAGGAACTGCGTGGCCGGGCCGGGCGTGACCGGCGCGGGCGCGCAGGCCGCGGTCAGCCCGCGCGCGCGGCCTCGGCCTGGGCCGCGGGCTCGGCCCGCTTGAAGGCGTCGAGCGTCATGCACTCGTCGAAGATCCGCATCGTGCGCGGATAGCGCTCCAGCTTCGTCTCGTAGCGCCGCGCGTTGAAGATCTGGGGCACCAGGCAGACGTCGGCCATCGTGACCGAGTCGCCGTGACAGAAGCGGCCCGCGCCGCCGTCGGCGAGCTGGCGCTCGAAGGCGGCCAGGCCTTCGTCGCACCAGTGCCGGTACCAGACGCCGATCTGGTCGTCGTCCCGGCCGAGCTCGCGCTTGAGGTACTTGAGCACCCGCAGGTTGTTCAGCGGGTGGATCTCGGCGGCGATCAGCAGCGACAGCGATCGTACCCTCGCCCTGTCGACCGGGTCGGTGGGCAGCAGCTTCGGGCCGGGCTTGGTCTCGTCGAGGTACTCCATGATCGCGAGCGACTGGTTCAGGTGCAGCGGCCCGTCGACCAGCGTGGGGACCAGGGCCTGCGGGTTCACCCCGATGTACGGCTCGCCCTTGTGCTGGCCCTCGGGGAGCCAGATCACCTCCGGCTCCCACGGCAGTCCCTTGAGGTTCAGCGCGATCCGGACGCGGAACGCGGCCGAGCTGCGGAAATAGGTATAGAGCTTCAGCATCGTCTTCTCCCGGGCAGGGTGTGTGGGGGTCCGCGGCCGATCGCCGGGAATCTAGCATCAGTCGGCCCCGACGACCGGGTCTGGCACTCTCGGCCCGAGAGTGCTAATCTTATGAAAAGTCCGGAACTGACCGATCGGTCATTTAGACGCGGCAGCCTCCCCGGACATCTGGAGAAACGAACGCCAATGTCCAAGCAGATTTCGACCGCGATCGTTCCTGCCACCGCCTCGATGTCGATGCTGGCGGTGCCTGCCGTCGGAAACATCGATGCGTACATCTCGGCCGTCAACCGCCTGCCGATGCTGTCGGCCGAGCGCGAAACCGAGCTCGCAAGAAACTTTCGTGAGCGCCAGGACCTGGACGCCGCAAAGGAGCTGGTGCTCTCGCACCTGAGGCTGGTCGTTTCGATCTCCCGACAGTACCTCGGCTACGGCCTGCCCCACGCCGACCTGATCCAGGAAGGCAACATCGGCCTGATGAAGGCGGTCAAGCGCTTCGATCCCGAGCGGGGCGTGCGGCTCGTTTCCTTCGCGCTTCACTGGATCAAGGCCGAGATCCACGAGTACATCCTGAAGAACTGGCGGATGGTCAAGGTGGGCACCACCAAGGCCCAGCGCAAGCTCTTCTTCAACCTGCGCTCGATGAAATCGGGCCCGGGCACGCTCAGCGCCGGCGAGGTGGACGCGATCGCCCGCGAGCTGAACGTTCGCGAAAAGGACGTCGTCGAGATGGAAACCCGGCTGTCGGGCCAGGACATGGCGCTCGACCTGCAGTCGGACGACGGCGAGGAGCAGTATTCGCCGATCGCCTGGCTCGCCGCGCCGCAGGCCGATCCGACCCAGGTCCTCGAGGCCCGGCAGCGCGACCGGCTGCAAGGCGAAGGGCTGGCCCAGGCGCTCGAGGAGCTCGACCCGCGCAGCCGCCGGATCGTCGAGGCGCGCTGGCTGCGCGACGAATCCGAGGGCGGCACCCTGACCCTGCACGAGCTGGCCGCCGAGTTCGGCGTCTCGGCGGAGCGGATCCGGCAGATCGAGGCGAAAGCGCTGCAGAAGATGAAAGGTCTGCTCGCGTCTTACGCCTAAGGGACTCGGGCGGCGCTTCGGCGCCCCCGAATCTCGATCCCCCTTTCCTCCCTCCTCTTGGCCGCCGACGGGAAACCCGAGGCGGCATTCTTTTTGCCCGTCGCCCTGCTGCTCTTCAACGCCTTCGTCTGGGGCGTGTCCTGGTGGCCGTTCAGGCAGCTGAACGCCCTGGGCCTGCACAGCCTGTGGGCGACCGGCCTGTCCTTCGCGCTCGCCACGGCGCTGATCACGCTCTGGCGGCCGCGGGCCTGGCGGGCGCTGGCGACCAGGCCCGCGCTGGTGTGGCTGGTGCTCGCCTCGGGCGCGACCAACGTCGCGTTCAACTGGGGCGTGATGATCGGCGAGGTGGTCCGGGTGGTCCTGCTCTTCTACCTGATGCCGGTCTGGGCGGCCCTGCTGGCGCGCTGGCTGCTCGGCGAACGGATCACCGCGGCGATCATGGCGCGGATGGCCCTGGCGCTCGCCGGCGCGGCGATCGTGCTGTACCAGCCCGGCATCGGCGTGCCGGTGCCCGCGAGCCTGGCCGACTGGCTCGGCCTGGCCGGCGGCGTCGCCTTCGCGGCAGTCAACGTGCTGCTGCGCCGAAATGCCGACTCGACCGACGAGGCCCGCGCGCTGGCGCTCTTCGTGGGCGGCGGGGTGGTCGCGCTCGGCCTGGCGGCCCTGCTGGCCGGCGCCGGCACGATCGCCGCCCCGCCGGCGCCCGCGCCGTTGTGGATCGCAGGCACCGTCGGGCTGGCCCTCGCGCTGCTGGCCGGCAACCTGGCGCTGCAATACGCGGCGGCCCGGCTGCCCGCCTCGGTGACGGCGCTGGTGATGCTTTCGGAGATCGTGTTCGCCGCGCTGACCTCGGTGTGGCTCGGCGGCGAGTCCCTGACCGCGCGCACGCTGGCCGGCGGCACGCTGATCGTGGTGGCAGCGGCGCTTGCCGCGATGCCGCGCCGCCGGCGGATCAGTCCAGCAGCTGGCTGATGTCGTCGGCGAGCGCCTGGGCGCCGACGCCGTAGCGGGTGAACAGCCTGAGCCTGCCCTCGGTGTCGAACACGTAGCTGCCGGCCGTGTGGTCGATCGAATAAGAGCCGCTCGAGGACTGCTGGCCCTTCTGGTAGAACACCTTGAAGTCCTTCGCGGTGCGGGCGATCGTCTCCGGATCGCCCCACAGGCCGACGAAGCGCGGGTGGAAGGCGGGCACGTACTTCGCCAGCATCTCGGGCGTGTCCCGCTCGGGATCCACGGTCACGAACAGCACCTGCACGCGCTCGGCCTTCGGCCCGAGAAGCTTCATCGCCTCGGCGGTCTCGACCATCGTGGTCGGGCAGACGTCGGGGCAGTGCGTGAAGCCGAAGAACATCACTACGACCTTGCCGCGGTAGTCGGCAAGCGTGCGCGTGGCGCCGGTGTGGTCGGTCAGCGTGAAGCCGTCCTTCGCGATGCCGGAGCCGGTGACGTCGGTATTGTGGAACTTGGGACCGCCCCGGTCGCAGCCGGCCAGGCCGGCGACCAGCAGGGCCGCGGCGGCCAGCGCGCCGACCGAGCGCATTGCCCGGCGCCGGCCGGCGGACGCCACTGGCGTCTTCGCTGGCATCGGACCCTCAGCCCAGGTAGTGATCGACCAGCAGCGCGCCAAAGAGCGCCGCGAGGTAGAAGATCGAGTACCCGAAGGTGCGGCGCGCGAGCGCGTCGGAGTAGTTGCGCCACAGCCGCCACGCATAGCCGAGGAACACCCCGCCCAGCACGACGGCGCCGACCAGGTAGATCCAGCCGCTCATCCGGATCAGGAAGGGCAGCAGCGACGTGGCGACCAGCAGCAGCGTGTACAGGAACACGTTGAGGCGGGTGAACTCGGGGCCGTGGGTGACCGGCAGCATCGGCAGGCCGGAGCGGCGATAGTCCTCGATCCGGTAGAGCGCGAGCGCCCAGAAATGCGGCGGCGTCCAGACGAAGATGATCAGGAACAGCACCAGCGCCTCGGGGCTCACCTCGCCGGCGACCGCGGTCCAGCCGAGCACCGGCGGCATCGCGCCGGTCGCACCGCCGATCACGATGTTCTGCGGCGTGGCCGGCTTGAGCAGCACCGTGTAGACCACCGCGTAGCCGACGAAGGTCGCCAGCGTCAGCCACATGGTGAGCGGATTGACGAAGGCATAGAGCAGCGCGGCGCCCGCGCCGCCCAGCAGCCCGGCGAAGACGATCGTGCCGGTGGCGCCGATCTCGCCGCGTGCCAGCGGCCGGGCGCGGGTGCGCGCCATGCGCGAGTCGATGCCGCGCTCGATCAGGCAGTTGAACGCGAACCCGGCAGCCGCGAGCAGCGAGATGCCGGAGAGCCCCGCGACCATCGTGACCGGCGACACCCAGCCATCGGATGCCAGCAGCATGCCGATCAGCGCGCAGAAAGCGGCCAGCAGGACGATCCTCGGCTTGGTCAGCGCGAGGTACTGGGCGGCCAGGTGCCGCCAGCCCGTAGCGGGCGATTCGAGACGGGAAGCTTGCATGCCCTCAGATCTGCAGTCGGGCGCGACGAGCGCGGAAGTTTAGCACCACGAGCAGCGCCAGCAGAACCGCGGCGCCGCCGTTGTGCGCGACGGCCACCGACAGCGGCAGGCTCCAGTAGACGTTCGACAGGCCGAGCGCCCACTGCACGGCGAGCGCCCCCAGGATCGCGGCGCCCAGGCCGCCCAGGCCCTCGACCTTGGTCAGCTTGAGCCCGAGCCAGCCGAGAAACAGCAGCACGACGACCGCGCCGATCCGGTGCATCAGGTGGATCGCCGTCAGCGCCTGCATCGGCAGGTTCTCGCCGTCGCCGGTCTTGCCCAGCTCCCTGAAGATGTGGAAGGCGTCGGCGAAGTTCGCGTCGGGCCACCACTTGCCCTGGCAGGTCGGCAGGTCGGTGCACGCCAGCGCCGCGTAGTTGGTGCTGGTCCAGCCGCCGAGGAAGATCTGGCCCGCCAGCAGCGCCAGCCCTAGCAGTGCCGGCCCCGCCATGGCCGCCACCTGCTCGGGATCGGGGTAGCGGGGTTGCGGCAACTGGCGCAACCAGAGCCACAACAGCAGAGAGAAGGTGATCAGGCCGCCCAGCAGGTGCCCGGTGACGATGGCGGGCTTGAGCAGCAGGGTCACGGTCCACATGCCGAACAGGCCCTGCAGGATAACGACGCCGACCAGCCAGATCGGCAGCGCAGGCGACTGCCCGAAGGCCTCGCGCTTGCGCCAGGCGATGACGGCGATCGCGATGATCAGCAGGCCGAGGATCTTGGCGATGTAGCGGTGGATCATCTCCCGCCAGGCCTTGCCCATGGACACCGGGCCGTGCTCACCGCCCTGCTCGGCGACCGCCTGCGCGATCTGCTCCTTGGCCTGGGTCGGGAACAGCTTGCCGTAGCAGCCCGGCCAGTCCGGGCAGCCGAGCCCCGCGTCGGTGAGTCGCACGTAGGCGCCGAGCATGATCAGGCACAGCGTGAGCACGACGGTGAAGCCGACGAGCCGGCGGAACCAGAGCGGCGAGCGTGCGGGAATCGGGGTGGGGGCGGGGAAGTCGCTGGGCATGTCAGCCGATCCTCGAGGCTTTCAGCAGTTTGAGCAGATCCTTCTTCATCCGGCTCGGATCCGCGTCGAGCGGATAACGGAGGACGAGATTGCCGAGCGGATCGACGATCCAGATGTGATCCTCGGGCCGGCCACCGGCCTCGACCGGGAAACCGGCCGCCAGCATGGCACCGGCCGCAGCGCGGATCACGACCAGCCCATCGTGCTCGGCGAGCAGCGGCGCCGGCAGCTCGGTACCCGGCCCGACGATCCACGCGCGCTCGACCCGGTCGCGATCCTTGCCGGCGATCAGCCGAAGCTGCCGGATCACGTACAGGCGACGCTCGCAGGCGGCGTCGCAACTCGCGCCGGCGCCGGTGAGCAGCAGCCACTTGCCCCGGAACTGAGACAGCGCGGCGGGCGCGCCGTCCGCGCCGCTGCCCGACAGGCCGGTCACGTCGGGCATCGGCTGCAGCAGGGTCCCGTAGTTGGTCCGCCCCTCGGGCCGGATCACGTAATAGGTGAAATACGAGGCGATCACCGGCGCGGCGCAGACCAGCAGGATGGCCAGCATCTTGAGCCGGCCGCGGCGGGTGCGCTGCCGAAGCTCGTCCGGCGAAAGGCTTTCTGACACGATCGAGGCGCTCATCTTCCGTTCACTCAACAGGCCTGCCGCCACGCCGCTTCAGCGGTCGCCAGACGACGAACCAGAACCACAAGGCCGCGGTTGCCGCCGCCAGCGAATACCACTGGAAGGCATAGCCCCGGTGCTTGTCGACATCGGAACCCGGCTGCGGCCACTCCCGAACGAGTCGGTCGTCGAAGCCCGGCCCGGCCCCGCCGACCGGGCCGATCTGCCGGATCAGCAGTGGCTGCAGCGCCAGGCCCGACCATTGGCGATAGGCATCGAGCCGCAGGTTCTGCCAGATCCGGTCGTCCGGCCCCGGCGGCGCCGACTCGGCCAGCTCCAGCGTCTGCGCCAGCTCCCGCTGCGCGTAGCCGGTCACCGTGACCGGCCCTTCGGGCGCCGGCACCTCGGGCAGACGGGTTCGCTCGCGGGGATCGCGGGGAGCCCAGCCCCTGAGGACCAGCACGTGCAGCGGCTGAGCGCCGTTTCGTTCCGAACCCTCGATTCTAAGCGGTGTGACGACGTGGAACCCGGCAATGCCCTTGTGCGTGCGATTGTCGATGAAGATGCTGCGCTCCGGCAGCAGGCGGCCGGAGGCCTCGACCCTGCGCCCTTCCAGCCCCCGCGCATCGGCTTCGGCGAGCGCCTGCTGCGCGATCGCCACCGGCGGCTGCCGGTCGGCCGCTTCGCTTTGCGCGTGCAGGGCGAGCTTCTCGTCGGCGCGCCGCAGCTGCCAGTTGCCGAGCGACACGGTGAGGACGAGGACCGCCAGCGCGGCCACCGTCGGCAACGCCGTGCGAAGCAGTGGCCTCATCGTCCGCGCGCCCGGTCGGCGGCGACGAGGAATACAATCCGGGCCTCGTCTCGTCGCGCCCCGTCGCCGGAGAAGCCCTTGAAGTGGATCATTCTCGTCGCCTTCGTGCTGATCATCGGAAGTCTCGCCTCGGCGCTGTTCTTCCTGATCCGCGATCGCGGCCGCACCCGCAACACCGCCCGGGCGCTGGGCTTCCGGGTGGGCTTCTCGATCGCCCTGTTCCTGCTGATCCTGTTCGCCCACCAGATGGGCTGGATCCAGAGCACCGGCGTGCCGATGAGCCGGACCGCGCCGCGCTGACGGGCGCGGCCACCCGCCCACCACGGCAGCGGGCGCTCGACAACGCAAAGGGGCCGCGCGGTTGCGCGGCCCCTTTGCGTTGGGGCCTGTTCACGGGCCCCGGCCGCCGCCGGCCACCGGGGCCGGCGGCACGCCCGAATCACAGCCAGTAGACGACGACGTACAGGCCCAGCCAGACCACGTCGACGAAGTGCCAGTACCAGGCCGCCGCCTCGAACGCGAAGTGGTTCTCCGCGTTGAAGTGCCCTTTCAGGATCCTGAACAGCACGACCGACAGCATGATCGCGCCCACGCAGACGTGGAAGCCGTGGAAGCCGGTCAGCATGAAGAAGGTCGAGCCGAAGATGCCCGAGTCGAGCCGCAGGTTCAGGTCCCTGTAGGCGTGCAGGTACTCGTAGGCCTGGAACCCGAGGAAGATCGCGCCGAGCAGCACGGTGGCGAACAGCCAGAACGTGAGCGGGCCGCGCTTGTTGTCCTTCAGCGCGTGGTGCGCGATCGTGAGGGTGACGCCCGAGGTCAGCAGCAGAAGCGTGTTGATCGTCGGGATCGGCCACGGACCGATCGTCTGGAACTCGTCGACGACGCCGGCCGGACCCGAGTGCGGCCAGACCGCCTGGAAGTCGGGCCACAGGATGCTGCGGTGGTCGAGGTCGCCCAGCCACGGCATCGTGATCGTGCGCGCGTAGAACAGCGCACCGAAGAAGGCCGCGAAGAACATCACCTCGGAGAAGATGAACCAGCCCATCGACCAGCGGAAGGACACGTCCACCCGCTCGCTGTATAGGCCCCCCTCGGACTCGCGGGCCACCTCGGAGAACCAGCCGACCATCATGTAGACGAGGATCGCGAGGAAGATCGCGAACAGCCACGGGCCGAAGGCGGCGCCGTTGAACCAGCTCGCCATGCCGAAGCCGAAGAAGGTCAGCGCGATCCCTCCGACCAGCGGCCACTTCGACGGACCCGGCACGAAGTAGTAAGGCGCATGAGCGCGCGCACCCGAAGCCATGTTTTTCTCTCTCCCTAAGATATTTTCGTGCGTCAGCCCACGACCCAGTTGGCGATCAGCACCAGCGAGACCACGAAGATCGCTGCCAGGACCACCCCAACGATGATGACATGCAGCGGGTTGAGCCGGGAGATGTCCCGTTCGTGCTCGCGCCCGCCGCGCACTCCGAAGAACGCCCAGCCGATCGCCTTGACGGTGTCCAGGAAGGACCCCCTGCGGCGACTGGCTTCCTGAAGCCCGGCCATCAGCTCCCTCGCTCGCCGCTGGCCGCCGGCGCGGCAGACGCGCCCTTGCCGGCGACCTCGAAGAACGTGTACGACAGCGTGATCGTGTGCACGTCTTTCGGAAGCTTGGGATCGACGACGAACACGACCGGGAACTTGCGGGTCTCGCCGCTTGCGAGCTCCTGCTGCTCGAAGCAGAAGCATTCCAGCTTGTGGAAGTACTGCGCCGAAACCTGCGGCAGGTAGCTCGGGATCGCCTGGCCGGCCGTCGGCACGTCCTTGGTGTTGACCAGGTCGTAGACCACCGTGACCAGCTCGCCGGGATGGACCTCGAGCGCATTGGTCTCGGGGCGGAACTGCCAGGCGCCCCGTCCGTTCGCGTCGAAGACCACCGAGATCTTCCGGCTCGTGTCGACCTGGGTGTTGCGGGCGAATTCCGCCGCGCCGCGGTCGCGCTTGGTCAGCTGGTTGATCCCGGTGACCTCGCAGATCTTCTCGTAAAGCGGCACGAGCGCGAAGCCGAACCCGAACATCACCGCGGTGACGACGATCAGCTTGCCGAACATCCGCAGGTTCTGCAGGTGTCCGGGCTCTTGCTCTCGGGGCGATTCCGACATGTCAGCCGTTTCCGAACAGCCAGCGATTGACGATGACGCCGAGGAAGAACACGAGGGCGATCGACAGCAGGATCAGCGCGGTGCGCAGGTTCCTGGACTTGTCCGGGCCGCTCATCGTGTTCCTCTCGCTCCTGTCAGCGGGCAAGCGTCACTTGACGACCGGCGGCGTCTCGAACGAGTGCCACGGCGCGGGCGACGGCAGCGTCCACTCGAGGCCCTCGGCGCCCTCCCAGGGCTTGTCGGCCGCCTTCTCGCCGCCCTTGATGCACTTGACGACGGCCCACACGAAGATCAGCTGCGAGAGGCCGAAGCCGAAGGCCCCCACGGTGACCAGCGCGTTGAAGTCGGCGAACTGCATCGGGTAGTCGGCATAGCGGCGCGGCATGCCGGCCAGACCGAGGAAGTGCATCGGGAAGAAGGTGATGTTGAAGGTGATCAGCGACAGCCAGAAGTGCGCCTTGCCGAGCTTCTCGTCGTACATGTGGCCGGTCCACTTGGGCAGCCAGTAATAGGCGCCGGCGAACAGCGCGAACAGCGAGCCCGCGACCAGCACGTAGTGGAAGTGGGCCACCACGTAGTAGGTGTCGTGCAGCTGGATGTCGAGCGGGGCCACGGCCAGGATCACGCCGGTGAAGCCGCCCATCGTGAACACGAAGATGAAGCCGATCGCGAACAGCATCGGGGTCTCGAAGGTCATCGAGCCCTTCCACATCGTGGCCACCCAGTTGAAGATCTTCACGCCCGTGGGCACCGCGATCAGCATCGTCGCGTACATGAAGAACAGCTGGCCGGTCACCGGCATGCCGGTGGTGAACATGTGGTGCGCCCACACGATGAAGGACAGGATGGCGATCGACGCGGTCGCGTAGACCATCGAGCTGTAGCCGAACAGCTTCTTGCGGGCGAAGGCCGGGATGATCTCGCTCACGATGCCGAAGGCCGGCAGGATCATGATGTAGACCTCGGGGTGCCCGAAGAACCAGAAGATGTGCTGGTACATGACCGGGTCGCCGCCGGCGGCCGCGTTGAAGAACGCGGTGCCGAAATGCCGATCGGTGAGCAGCATCGTGATCGCGCCCGCGAGCACCGGCATGACCGCGATCAGCAGGTAGGCGGTGATCAGCCAGGTCCAGGCGAACATCGGCATCTTCATCAGCGACATGCCCGGCGCGCGCATGTTCAGGATGGTCGTGATGATGTTGATCGAGCCCATGATCGACGAGGCGCCGAGGATGTGGACCGCGAAGATCGCGAGGTCCATGCCCGGGCCCATCTGGGTGGACAGCGGCGCGTACAGGGTCCAGCCGGCGGCGGTGGCGCCGCCCGGCACGAAGTACGAGACCACCAGCAACAGCGCCGCCGGCGGCAGCAGCCAGAAGCTGAAGTTGTTCATCCGCGCGAAGGCCATGTCGGAAGCGCCGACCATCATCGGCAGCTGCCAGTTCGCGAAACCGACGAAGGCCGGCATGATCGCGCCGAACACCATGATCAGCCCGTGCATCGTGGTGAGCTGATTGAAGAACTCCGGCTGCATGACCTGGAGGCCCGGCTGGAACAGCTCGGAGCGCAGCAGCAGCGCGTTGATGCCGCCCACGAAGAACATCGCGAGCGAGAACCACAGGTACAGCGTGCCGATGTCCTTGTGGTTGGTGGCGAAGACCCAGCGGCGCCAGCCCGTGGGGTGGTCGTGCGCGTGGTCGTGGGCGTGGTCGCCGTGATGGTCGAGTACTGCGCTCATTTGCCTTGGCTCCTGCGAACTCTCTGCATTCCTTCGGTGTGCTGTCCGGACTTGCGTTGCATCCGGATCACTTGCGGGCGGCCTTCACTTCCGACGGCTGCACGATGCCGTCCTCGGCCTTGTTGCCCCAGGCGTTGCGGGTGTAGGTGATGACCGCCGCGATCTCGACGTCGGACAGCTGCTTGAACGAGGCCATCGCGGTGCCCTGCTTGCCGTTCAGCACGATGTCGACCTGCGGCGCCTGCGGGCCGAGCACCAGCTTGGAGCCCTCGAGCGCCGGGAACGCGGGCGGCACGCCCTTGCCGTTGGCTTGGTGGCAGGCCACGCAGTTGGCCTGGTAGACCTTCTCGCCTCGGGCCATCAGGTCGGGCTGGGCCCACTCCTTGTTCGGGTCGTCCATCTTCGCGAGCATCGCCTTCTTCTGCTCGTCGACCCACTTCGCGTAGTCTTCCTTCGACTTGACCTCGACGACGATCGGCATGAAGGCGTGGTCCTTTCCGCAGAGCTCGGCGCACTGGCCACGGTACACGCCGACCTTCTCGGCCCGGAACCAGGTATCGCGCACGAAGCCGGGGATCGCGTCCTGCTTGACGCCGAAGGCCGGGACCATCCAGGAGTGGATGACGTCGTTGGCGGTGAGCACGACCCGGACCTTCTGGCCGACCGGCACGACCATCGGGTTGTCGACCTCCATCAGGTAGGTGACCGACTTCTCCTCGCGGCCCTCGATCTGGGCGCGCGGCGTGGACAGCGTGGACAGGAACGAGATGCCCTCGCCCTCGCCCTTCAGGTAGTCGTAACCCCACTTCCACTGGTACCCGGTGACCTTGACCGTGATGTCGGCGTTCGAGGTGTCCTTCTGCTCGACGACCATGCGGGTGGCCGGGATCGCCATCGCGACCACGATCAGGAAGGGAACGATGGTCCAGGCGACCTCGACCGCGGTGCTCTCGTGGAAGCTCGCGGGCTTGTGGCCCTTGGACTTCCGGTGCGCCCACACCGAGTAGAACATCACGCCGAACACGACGATGAAGATGCCGACGCAGATCCAGATCAGGAACCAGTGGATCCAGTGCTGGTCCGCGGCGATCTTGGTGACCGGATCCTGCAGGTTGAGGCCGTTGACCTTGGGCCCGCCCGGCATGTCGCCCACCGCGTTGGCCACCGAGAGCCACCCGCCCAGAACCGCCGCCGCCAGTGCGCCCGCCGCACGCTTCAGTTTCATGCTGCCCATCCGTAGTCGTTCTTCGTCAACCCTGGACGCCGCCGGCCGCGCGATGCGACGCGAGCGCGCCTCTCAACTCCCTCGCCAGTGCAGCGCGGCGATCCTCGGGAACCAGCCCCCCGATCTCGATCGCCTCGCCCGACGACACGATCCGGATCGGATCGCGCCGCGCACCGCCGTATTCCACCCTCACCCACGCCGGCCGACGCTCGACCCTGCGCAGGCGCTCCCCGCTCGAAGTCTCGATGCACAGCATGTCCGCCCCGACGACGATGCGCTCGTAGTCGGTCGCGTGCCTGCTCCACCAGACGAAAGCCGCTCCCAGCGCGGCGATCTCGATCAGCGTGAACGGGACGACCAGCCAGGCACCCTTGGCCGCGAAGAACGTTGCCAGCAGCAATGAGACCGCCGCCAGCGAACCGAACCAGCAACCGAGCTGCCCGGGCGACAGCGCGCAATTGCGCTTCATCACCCATTGGTGTCGGTCATCGTCTGCCGCGTAGCTCCACCGGTACTGCATGCGAACTGGCGCCGTTCGTAGCGGACCGGCGTCTTTCCGAAGCGGATTTGCTTCAACTCAACGATTATAGGCGGCGCCGGCGCGAGCCAGCAAATCGACCGGGAATTCAATGCTTGCGCTTCGGCAGGAACTCGACCCGCGCGAGCCCGCGCGGCAGCCTCTTCTTCGCCGGGCACCAGGCATGGCCGAAGATCAGTTCCACGGTCAGCCGCAGCATGCCGTCGGCGCCGCGGCCGCGCTCCAGCGCCGCGAGCCACTCGCGCCGATGGCCCCGCCCGAGCAGGCCGCGGAATCGCCCGGTCAGCGCGTTGCCGCCGAGCGCGCGCGCGTCGGCGAGCATCGCGGCCGGATCGCGGTAGGTCAGCGCGATGCGCTCCACGTCCATCACCGGCTCGGCGAAGCCGGCGCCGGCCAGCAGGTCGCCGATATCGTGCATGTCCGGAAATCGCATCATCCGCGCGCCGGCGGCCCGCAGCTCAGCCAGGCTGTCGACGCCCAGCACGGTGAAGGTGAGCAGGCCCTCGGGACGGATCACGCGGTGCCATTCGTCGACCGCCCGCGCCGGCTCGGCGAACCAGTGGAAGGCCAGGTTCGACCAGATCAGGTCGACGCTCGAGTCGGGCAGCGGCAGCGCCTGGGCATCGGCCGCGAAGACCGAGGCGACCGGCCTGGCCGCACCGCGCCGCAGCCGGGCGAGCAGGCCGCGCGCCTCGGGCACCAGCCTGCGCCGGGCCTGCGCGGCGACCTGCCAGGCCAGGTCGCAGCCGCGCACCGCGGCCTCGGGGTAGCGCTGCGAGAGCGCCGCGAGACCGTGACCGAGCCCGCAGCCGACATCGAGGATCGAGGCGGGGCGCAGGCGGACGATCTCGAGCCTGTCGAGCAGGCGCCGCTCGGCTTCGCGCAGCAGGAAATCCGCGCGGTGCAGGTTGCCGGCGCGGCGCGCGAACTGCCGCCGCACGGCCTTCGGGTCTAGGTCGTCGGGATGGGCCATCGCGGCGCAGTATATGCCGCGACTGCGGTTCAATGCGGGTCATGGAAGGACCGACCCGCAGCCCCCCGGCCCGCCCGTTTGCCCACCGCCCGCCGCCCTCCGGCCGGCTCGCGGGCGCCGCCGACGCGCTGCGCCGCGGCTCCACGCTCGTTCTCGACTGGCTCCTGCCGGCGATCTGCGCGGCCTGCGAGAGACCGCTGCCCGCCGGCCTGCCGGCGCCCGGGCAGGCCTCGCCGAGGGGCTGGTGCGCGGCCTGCGTGGCGGCGCTTCCCGGGACCGCCGTGCCGCGCTGCCCGACCTGCGGCGAGCGCGCGAGCGGTCCCGGCCCGGACCCGGCCTGCGCGCGCTGCCGCGCCGCACCGCCTGCCTTCGAGCACGCGATCGTGCTCGCCGACTACGCGCCGCCGCTCGACCACCTGATCCAGGCGATCAAGTTCGGCGGCAGGTCCGCGCTGGCGGAGCCGCTCGGCCGCCTGCTGGCCCGCGCCGCCGCCCTGCGCTGGCCCGAGTTCTCCGACCGGCCGCCCGACGCGATCGTCGCGGTCCCGATGGCGCCGGCGCGGCTCGCCGGCCGCGGCTTCAACCAGGCGCTGTTGCTGGCGCGGCCGGTGGCCGCGGCGTTCGGCACCCGGCCCCGCCGCGGCCTGCTCGAACGCGTGCGCCAGGGCGCGCCGGCCTCGTCGCTGGGCGCCTCGCAGCGTCGCGGCGCGCTGGCCCACGCCTTCGCGGCACGCGGCCTGCCGGCCGGCGCCGCGGTGCTCGTCGTCGACGACGTGATGACCACCGGCGCCACGCTGCAGGCCGCGGCGCTGGCGCTGAAGGCGGCCGGCGCCACCCAAGTGGTCGCCTGCGTGGCCGCGCGCACGCCGGCGCCCGGCGCCGATCTGCGCGACACTGTCGCCCCCGACGACGCGGCGCGGACCCGCCCCGCCTCGGCGCGGGGACGATCGTAGTGCCAACCGGCCCCGAGCATGCTGAACGTCGTCCTGGTGAATCCCGAGATCCCGCCGAACACCGGCAACGTGATCCGCCTGTGCGCCAACACCGGCGCGGCGCTGCACCTGGTCGAGCCGCTGGGCTTCTCGCTCGACGCCGCGAAGCTGCGCCGCGCCGGCCTCGACTACCACGAGTACGCGCGGGTCCGGGTGCATGCGTCGTGGGAGGCGCTGCTCGCCTCGGAAGCCCCGGGGCGGATGTTCGCTCTGACGACCGGCGGCCGGGCCAGCCCCTACGAGACCCGCTTCGAGCGCGGCGACTGGCTGGTCTTCGGATGCGAGACCCGCGGCCTGCCCGAGGCGCTTCTCGCCGGGTTCGCGCCTGAAAGCCGGCTGCGGCTGCCGATGCGGCCTGGCAACCGCAGCCTGAACCTTTCGAACGCGGTGGCGGTCACCGTGTTCGAGGCCTGGCGGCAGTTCGGCTTCGAAGGCGCCGCGCCGGCGCCGGGCTGAGCCTCACTCCAGCAGCGAGTCGAGCAGGCCGTCGATCCGGCCGTCGACCTTCAGGCAGTCGAGGTCGGGCGCCGCGACGAAGCCCGCATCGACCATGCGCCGGCAGGCGTCGAGCAGCGGCATCCAGTAGTCGTCCTGGTTCAGCAGGCCCATCGGCTTGTCGTGATACCGGGTCTGGCGCAGCGTGAGCACCTCGAACAGCTCGTCGAGGGTGCCGAGCCCGCCGGGCAGCGCCACGAAGGCGTCCGAGATCTCGACCATCCGGACCTTTCGCACCGCCATGTCGGGCACCACCTCGAGCCGGGTCAGGCCGCGATGGCCGACCTCGCGCGCCAGCAGGGCCTGCGGGATGATGCCGACCACCTCGCCGCCGGCCGCGAGCGCCGCGTCGGCCAGCTCGCCCATCAGGCCGACCCGGCCGCCGCCGTAGACGAGCCGCCAGCCGCGCTCGGCGATCGCCCGACCCGTCGCGCGGGCGCCGGCGACCCACTTCTGGTCGAAGCCGGGCTTGGCTCCGCAGAAGACGCAGATCGCGGGTCGGACCGTTTCCGGCGCTGTGGGCTCAGGCATTCTCGTCCTCGTCGCGGGGCTCGCGCGACAGCAGCTCGCGCACCGCGTCGGCCGGCGTGCGGCGGCCATCGAGCACCGCCTGCACCGCGGCCACGATCGGCAGTTCGACCCGGTGGCGCTCGGCCAGCATCAGCGCGGCGGCCGCGCAGGGCACGCCCTCGGCCACGTGGCCGAGTTGCGTCACGATGTCCTGCAGCGGACGGCCCTCGGCGAGCGCCAGGCCGACCCGGCGGTTGCGCGACAGGTCGCCGGTGCAGGTGAGGACCAGATCGCCCAGGCCGGTCAGCCCGGTGAACGTGCTCGCCCGCGCGCCCAGCGCCACGCCGAGCCGCGCGGTCTCGGCGAGCCCGCGCGTGATCAGCGCCGCGCGAGCGTTGTGCCCGAGCTTCAGGCCGTCGCAGGCGCCGGCGGCGATCGCCATCACGTTCTTCAGCGCCCCGCCGAGCTCGACGCCGACCACGTCGTCGCTGCCGTAGATGCGCGCCGCGCCATGATGGAGGGCCTGCTGCACCGCGCGGCGAAGGAAGTCGACCCGCGATGCCACGGTCAGCGCTACCGGCAGCCCGGCGGCCACCTCCTGCGCGAAGGAAGGGCCGGAGAGCACCGCGTGGCCGTGGCCCGGAAGCGCCTCGGCCGCGATCATGTGGGGCAACGCGCCGGTGTCGCGCTCGATGCCCTTGCACAGCCACACGAGCCCGGCCGAACCGGGGCGCAGCCGGCCCGACAGCGCGCCCAGCACTGGCCGCATGCCGGCCACCGAGGTGGCGAGCACCGCGAGCGCGTCGGGGCCCTCGCCGAGCCAGTCGCAGGCCCGGTCGAGGTCGGCGGTCGCGTCGATCGCCGGCGGCAGCGCGGCTCCGGGAAGGTAGCGTTCGTTGGCGCGCTGCGCGAGCATCGCCTGCGCATGCGCCGGGTCGCGCGTCCAGAGCGTGACCGAGTGCCGGCGCGCGGCGTGTATCGCCAGCGCGGTGCCCCAGGCGCCGGCGCCGAAGACCGCGATCCGCATCGCGGCGCTCAGCGGCCCCAGACCTCGCCGGCGCTCACGAAGCCGGCGGTGCCGTCGCGATGCCGCACCCTGAGCCAGCCCTCCGGGGCCGAGTCGTCGACGACCTCGAGCAGCACGCCGCGCTCGGCCTGGAACAGCAGCTCGCCGACGTCGCGCGGCGAGCGGCGCACCGAGGCGAGCGCCCGCGAAACGACCACGCTGCGCGACTGCGCGGCGAGGTCGGCCTGAGCGATCCAGAGGACGTCGCCGGCGTAGTCGCGCACCTTGACCCACGCGCCGAGCTGGGAAACCACCTCGAGCGGCGTGCCGCGCACGACGATGAAGCGCTTGGCGGCCCTCTCCGAGGGGCCGTCGTACAACACCGCCGCGCCGGCGCCGACCTCGCGGAATTCCTGCGCCAGCGCGAGCTGCGCCGGCGCCAGCAGCGCCGCCAGGGCGAAGGGCGCCAGCGCGCGCATCGTCAGTGCGCGCCCGGCACGATGATGCCGGAGCCCTGCTGCTGCTGCGCTTCTTCCTGCTGCTGCGCCAGCCGCTGCTGGTACAGCGCCTCGAAGTTGATCTCTGCGAGGTGGATCGGCGGGAAGCCGGTGCGCTGGACCGCGTCGGCGATGTTCGCGCGCAGGTAGGGATAGATGATGTTCGGGCAGACGACGTTCATCAGCAGATGCATCTGGTCGTCGGGCAGGTTGCGGATCTCGAAGATGCCTGCCTGCTTGGCCTCGACCAGGAACGCGACCTTCTCCTCGATCTTGGTCGTGACCGTGATCGTGACGGTGCTCTCGAAGATGCCGTCGGCCACCTGCTGGCCGGTCACGTCCAGCCCGACCTCGACGGTCGGCTGCTTGGACTCGAGGAAGATCTGCGGCGCGTGGGGGATCTCGAGCGAGAGATCCTTCAGGTACATGCGCTGGATCGCGAAGACGGGGGCTTGCGCCTGCTCGGCCATGAAATGTCCTTGGAACGTGGGATCAGTTGTTCAGCAGCGGAACCAGTCCGCCTTCGCGGTCGAGCGCGGCCAGGTCGTCGAATCCGCCGACGTGGCGCTCGCCGATGAAGATCTGCGGCACGGTGCGCCGGCCGGTCTTCTCGATCATCTCGTCGCGGCGCGCCGGGTCGAGGTCGATGCGGATCTTCTCGATCGCGTCGACGCCGCGCGCCTTGAGCAGCATTTCCGCGCGCTGGCAGTACGGGCACACCGCGGTGGTGTACATGACGACGTTGGTGCTCATTCAGGCTCCTTTGCGGCCGGCCGAACGCATCGGCCCGGCCCTGCGTTCACTTGACGACCGGCAGGCCGGCCTGCAGCCAGGCCTGGAGGCCGCCGGCGAGGTTGAAGACGTCCTGCCTGCCGGCGCGGCGCAGCAGCGAGGTGGCCCGGCCCGAGGTGCCGCCGCTGTTGCAGCAGACGATGACCGGCTTGCCGGCCGGCAGCTCGCCGACCCGCTTGTCCAGCTCGGCCAGCGGGATGTTGACCGCGCGCGGCAGGTGCCCCGCCGCGAACTCCGCCGTCGTGCGGACGTCGACGACGAGCGCGTCGGCATCGTTGATCAGCCGGGTGGCGCCCAGCGTGTCCAGCGCGGGCCCCGACGTGGTGCGGGCGACCAGCGGCCACAGCAGCATCGCGCCGGAGGCGAACGCGATCGCGATCAGGACGATGTTCTCGGTGATGAAATCCACGGCAGGATCCGTCTGGGAAACGCAGAATTATAGAATAGCGGCCTTCCCCTTTCCCCCGCGGCCTTGCCCCCTCGGACATGACCCACAAGCTCGTACTGCTGCGCCACGGCGAAAGCCAGTGGAACCTCGAGAACCGGTTCACCGGCTGGACCGACGTCGACCTGACGCCCAACGGGCTCGTCGAGGCGCGGCGCGCCGGCGAGCTGCTGAAGGCCGAGGGCTTCGACTTCGACCTGGCCTTCACCTCGGTGCTCAAGCGCGCGATCCGCACGCTCTGGACGGTGCTCGACGAGATGGACCGGATGTGGCTGCCGGTCGTCCACTCGTGGCGCCTCAACGAGCGCCACTACGGCGCGCTGCAGGGGCTGGACAAGGCCGAGACCGCGCGCAGGTTCGGCGACGACCAGGTGCTGGTCTGGCGCCGGGCCTACGCGATCGCCCCCGATCCGCTCCCGCCGGGAGACCCGCGCGAGGCGAACGGCGACCCGCGCTACGCCGGCCTGGCCCCGAACGAAATCCCGCGCACCGAGTGCCTGAAGGACACCGTCGCCCGGGTGGTGCCGTTCTGGAACGACGCGATCGCGCCGGCGATCCGCTCGGGCCGGCGGGTCGTCGTGGCCGCCCACGGCAACTCGCTGAGGGCGCTGGTCAAGCACCTCGACGGCATCGGCGACGACGAGATCGTGCACCTGAACATCCCCACCGCCCGGCCGCTCGTCTACGAGCTCGACGACTCGCTGAAGCCGATCCGCAACTACTACCTCGGCGACGCCGCCGAGATCGAGGCCGCCAAGGCCGCGGTGGCCGCCCAGGGTCGCGCCCGCTGAAGGCCGGGCGCCGGGCCGGCCAGCCGCCGTGGCGCCGCCGCCCGTCTCAATGTCCGGCAGGGGCGCGAGTTTTCGCACCGTTTCCGGCACGGCCGCGGTTTATACTGGCCCGACAGGGGTTGAGCCCCACGGATCGTCCGTGTGGGCTGCTGGCTCCCCACAGGATTTCTCGAAGATGGGCAAGCTCAAATCATTCGGCCTGGTGTCGGCAGGCGCGATCGCAGGCATCCTGGTCAGCCTCGGGCTGACGGCGGTCGCCCAGCGCGAGACGCGCTCCACGCTGCCGCTCGACGAACTGCGCCAGTTCACCGACGTGTTCGGCGCGATCAAGGCAAACTACGTCGAGCCGGTCGAGGACAAGAAGCTGATCACCGAGGCGATCAGCGGGATGCTGTCGGGCCTCGACCCGCACTCCGCCTATCTCGACGCCGACGCGTTCAGGGAACTGCAGGTCGGCACCCAGGGCGAGTTCGGCGGCCTCGGCATCGAGGTCGGCACCGAGGACGGCTTCGTCAAGGTGGTGTCCCCGATCGAGGACACGCCCGCCGCCCGCGCCGGCGTGAAGGCCGGCGACCTGATCATCAAGATCGACGAGAAGCCCACGAAGGGCATGTCGCTCAGCGAGGCGGTCAAGCTGATGCGCGGCAAGCCCAAGACGAAGATCGTCCTCACCATCTCGCGCAAGGGGGAGGCCCAGCCGCTGGTGATCCCGATCGTCCGCGACGTGATCCGGGTTCAGTCGGTCAAGTCGAAGATGGTCGAGCCCGGCTACGCCTGGGTCCGGATCACGCAGTTCCAGGAGCACACGGTCGAGAACCTGGCGCGCCACATCGAGAGGCTGTGGCAGCAAGGCCCGGTCAAGGGCTTCGTGCTCGACCTGCGCAACGACCCGGGCGGCCTGCTGCACGGCGCAGTCGGCGTGTCCGCGGCCTTCCTGCCGCCGCGCACCCTGGTCGTCAGCACCGACGGGCGAACCGAGGACGCGAGCCGAAAGTACTACGCGAGCCCCGAGGACTACCTGCGCGGCACCCGCGACGACGTCCTGCAGCGGCTTCCCGCGGCCATCCGCACGGTGCCCATGGTGGTGCTGGTCAACGGCGGCTCGGCCTCGGCCTCCGAGATCGTCGCCGGGGCGCTGCAGGACCACAAGCGCGCGGTGGTGATCGGCACGCAGACCTTCGGCAAGGGCTCGGTGCAGTCGATCCTGCCGCTGTCGAACACGACCGCGATCAAGCTGACCACGGCCCGTTACTACACGCCGAGCGGACGCTCGATCCAGGCCAAGGGCATCACGCCCGACTACCTGGTCGAGGAGACGCCCGAGGGCGACCTGAACGCGTTCCGCGTGCGCGAGGCCGACCTGAGCCGGCACCTGAGCAACGGCCGCGAGGCCGAGCAGCCGAAGCCCGCCGCGCCGCGCGTGCAGGACGAGCTCGACCCGAAGCTGCGCGACCGCAAGCCGGTCGAGTTCGGCTCGGCCGAGGACCACCAGCTGCAGCAGGCGCTGAACTTCCTGAAGGGCCAGCCGGTGGTCGTCGCCAAGGCGAAGGACGAGGCGGCCGGCGACGCGAAGAACGGTCAGGACAAGGCCGCCAAGTAAGCCTTTGAACGACGAACAGCTCCTTCGCTACAGCCGGCACCTGCTGCTCGACGAGATGGGCGTCGAGGCGCAGGAGCGCCTGCTCGCGTCGTCGATGCTGGTCGTCGGGGCTGGCGGTCTCGGCTCGCCGGCGTCGATGTACCTGGCCGCGGCCGGGGTCGGCCGGATCGTGCTGGCCGACGACGACGCGGTCGACCTGACCAACCTGCAGCGCCAGATCCTGCACCGGCAGGACCGCATCGGCGAGCCCAAGGCCGAGTCCGGCCGGCGCAGCCTGCTCGAGATCAACCCGGGCATCGAGGTGGTCGCGCTGCGCCAGCGGCTCGAGGGCGACGCGCTGCGCGAGGCGGTGGCCGCCTCGCAGGTGGTGCTCGACTGCTGCGACAACTTCGCGACCCGCCATGCGGTCAACCGCGCCTGCTTCGAGGCGGGCGTCCCGCTGGTGTCGGGCGCCGCGATCCGCTTCGACGGTCAGCTCGCGGCCTTCGATCCGCGCCGGCCCGAGTCGCCCTGCTATCACTGCCTCTTTCCCGAGGGCCAGGACGTCGAGGAGGTCCGCTGCGCCACGATGGGCGTGTTCGCGCCGCTGACAGGCATCATCGGCACGATGCAGGCGGCCGAGGCGCTGAAGCTGGCCGGCGGCTTCGGCACGCCGCTCGTCGGCAAGCTGCTGCTGCTCGACGCGCGCGAGATGCAGTGGCACTCGATCAGCGTGCCGCGCGACCCCGACTGCCCGGTCTGCGGCCACCGCCGGTGACCGTGGGCCTGGCCGCGACCGGCAGCGAGGCGCCGGAGGGCACGCTCGCCGAGCGTGCGCTCGAGGTCCTGGGGCGCGTCTTCGGCTACGACGCGTTCCGCGGGCTGCAGGCCGGCGTCGTCGAGCAAGTCGCCGCCGGCGGCGACGCGCTGGTGCTGATGCCCACCGGCGCGGGCAAGTCCCTCTGCTACCAGGTGCCCGCGCTGCTTCGCGAGGGCGTGGGCGTCGTCGTCTCGCCGCTGATCGCGCTGATGCAGGACCAGGTCGACGCGCTGCGCGAGCTCGGCGTGCGCGCGGCCTTCCTGAACTCCACGCTCGACGCGCGCCAAGCGCGCGAGGTCGAGCGGCAGGTGGCCGCCGGCGAGCTCGACCTGCTGTACGTGGCGCCCGAGCGGCTGGTCACCGAGCGCTGCCTGGCCCTGCTCGAGCGCGCGCGGATCGCGCTGTTCGCGATCGACGAGGCGCACTGCGTGTCGCAGTGGGGCCACGATTTCCGCCCCGAGTACCTGCAGCTGGCGATCCTCCACGAGCGCTTTCCCCGCGTGCCGAGGATCGCGCTCACCGCGACCGCCGACGCGCAGACCCGCGAGGAGATCGTCGAGCGGCTGGCGCTGCGCGACGCGCGCCGCTTCGTGTCGAGCTTCGATCGCCCGAACATACGCTACCGGATCGTCGAAAAGACCGAGCCGCGCCGGCAGCTGCTCGAGTTCGTCGAGGGCGCGCACGCCGGCGAGGCCGGCATCGTCTACTGCGCCTCGCGCGCGAAGGTCGAGGAGACCGCCGAGTGGCTGGCGGCCCACGGCGTGCCCGCGCTGCCCTACCACGCCGGCATGGACGCGGCGACGCGGGCCGCCAACCAGGCGCGCTTCCTGCGCGAGGACGGCCTGGTGATGGTGGCAACGATCGCCTTCGGCATGGGCATCGACAAGCCCGACGTGCGCTTCGTCGCGCACCTGGACATGCCGCGCAGCGTCGAGGGCTACTACCAGGAGACCGGCCGCGCCGGCCGCGACGGCCTGCCCGCCGAGGCCTGGATGGCCTACGGCCTGGCCGACGTCGTGCAGCAGCGCCGCTTCATCGAGCAGTCGGAAGGCGACGAGGCGCACAAGCGCGTCTCGACCGCCAAGCTCGACGCGATGCTGGGGCTGGCCGAAACGATCGAGTGCCGGCGCGTGCGGCTGCTCGCCTATTTCGGCGAGGCCAGCACCGCCTGCGGCAACTGCGACAACTGCCTGGAGCCGCCCGAGCCCTGGGACGCCACCGAGGCGGCGCGCAAGCTGCTCTCCTGCATCTGGCGGATCCGCGAATCGACCGGCTTCGGCTTCGGCTCGCAGCACGTGATCGCGGTGCTGCGCGGCCAGGACGGGCCGAAGATCCGGCAGTACGGCCACGAGAAGCTCAGCACTTTCGGGATCGGCGCCGACCTGGGCGAGGCCGAGTGGCGCGCGGTGCTTCGCCAGCTGATCGCGCAGGGGCTGGTCGTGGTCGACCACGCGCGGCACCAGGTCCTGGCGCTCGCGCCCGAGAGCCGGGCGCTGCTGCGCGGCGAGCGCTCGCTGCGAATGCGGCGCCCGCGACCAGCTGCCCGTGCGGCGAGACGCGGGCGCGGCGCGAAAGGAAAGGCGACCAGCGGGACGGGCGCGGCGGGACTCGAACGCGAACGCGGCAGCGCCGCCGGCGGCGACACCAGCCTCGACCCGGCAGCCGAGGCGCTGTTCGAGCGGCTGCGGGCATGGCGGCGCACCGTCGCGTCGGAGCGCCAGTTGCCGCCCTACGTGATCTTCCACGACGCCACGCTGCGCGAGATCGCGCTGGCGCGGCCCGGCTCGCTCGATGCGCTGGCCGCCGTGTCGGGCGTCGGCCAGCGCAAGCTCGAGGCCTGGGGTCAGGCGATCATCGACCTGATCGCGGCGCCCGGCTCCTGAAGCCGGCGGCATTGCTGCCGCCGAAGCCGCGCGAGGTCGCGCTGGTCCGGCCGGCCGGCGACGGGCCGAAGCCGGTGCGCCCCTGCGTGGCGCCGGCGGGCTGCTGGGCCGGACGGGCGGCCGGCTGCGGCGAGCGCGCCGCGGGTTGGGCCGGACGGGCGCCGGAAGACGCTCCGCGCGCCACGGGCTGACCGGAACGGGCACCGCCCTGTCCCTGCCTGGCACCGCCGCGCCCACCGCGCGGCTGGCGCGGCGGACGGTCGTCGACCTCGGGCTCGTTGCGCGCGTTCGGATCCGGCTCGAAGCCGGGGATCCGCTCGCGCGGCAGCTGCTTCCTGATCAGCCGCTCGATGTCGCGCATCAGGCCCCGCTCGTCCGCGGACAGCAGCGACAGCGCCTCGCCGGTGGCGCCTGCCCGGCCGGTGCGGCCGATCCGGTGCACGTAGTCCTCGGGCACGTTCGGCAGGTCGAAGTTGACCACGTGCGGCAGCTCGACGATGTCCAGCCCGCGGGCCGCGATGTCGGTGGCCACCAGCGCCTGCAGCTCGCCGCTCTTGAACTCGGCCAGCGCGCGGGTGCGCGCGTTCTGGCTCTTGTTGCCGTGGATCGCGAGCGCCGGGATGCCGTCCTTGACCAGCTGCTCGGCGAGCCGGTTCGCGCCGTGCTTGGTGCGGGTGAACACCAGCACCTGGAACCACGCGTTGTCGCGGATCAGTTTCGACAGCAGCTCGCGCTTGCGGCCGCGATCGACCTCGATCACGCGCTGCGCGACGAGCTCGGCCGTGGTGTTGCGCCGGGCAACCTCGATCAGCTTCGGGTTGTCGAGCAGGCCGTCGGCCAGCGCCTTGATCTCGTCGGAGAAGGTCGCCGAGAACAGCAGGTTCTGGCGCTTCTGTGGCAGCAGCTTCAGCACGCGCTTGATGTCGTGGATGAAGCCCATGTCGAGCATCCGGTCGGCCTCGTCGAGGACCAGGACCTCGACCGTCGACAGGTCCACGGTGCGCTGCTGCGCGTGGTCGAGCAGGCGGCCCGGCGTGGCGACCAGGATGTCGACGCCGCGGCGCAGGCGCTCGATCTGCGGATTGATGTTGACGCCGCCGAAGATCGTGGTCGACGAGACCTTCAGGTGCTTCGAGTAGTCGCGCACGCTCTCCTCGACCTGCGCCGCGAGCTCGCGGGTGGGCGTCAGGATCAGCGTGCGGATCGGGCGCTTGCCGGCCTGCGCGGGGCGCTGGGGCTGCGTGGTCGACAGGCGCTGCAGGATCGGCAGCACGAAGCCGGCGGTCTTGCCGGTGCCGGTCTGCGCGCCGGCGAGCAGGTCGCCGCCGGACAGCACCGCCGGGATGGCCTGCAACTGGATCGGGGTGGGTTCGGAATAGCCGCGCTCGGAAACGGCACGGACGATGGCCTCGGAAAGGCCAAGGGAAGCAAAGGACATGGAACTCCAGCGACATCGGCCTCGGTCACCGGGGCGCGCTTGCGCATCCGGTTGCGACGCCAGTCGCGGGCAGACGAATCAGGGGATTGACTTCGAGACCGGCGGATGCCGGGAAGATGCGACGCAGAGACTGGCTGTCGACGCCGCCATGCACTCGAGGCTTCGATCGCCTCGCTTGATGCATTGCACAATGATACGCGAGCCGGCCCCCGCTGTCGATCCCGTTCGCGCGCCCCGCCCTCAGGCGATCAGCAGCGCGATCTGCTGGTCGAACATCTCGCTGGGGGACCTGCGGAAACCGCTCTTCGCGAACCGCAACCAGCGGCCCTGCACGTAGGCGAGCACGATGCCGGCCCGTGCCGACGAATCGGTGTCGGCAGGCAGCGAACCCTGCGCGACCGCCGTGCGGAAGGCCTGGCGGACCGACGCCTCGATCCGGTCGACCAGCTGGTTGATGCGCGCCTGCAGGCGGTCGTCCTCGGTGACCAGCGCATCGCCGATCAGCACCCGCGTCATGCCGGGATTCTTCTCCGCGAAGGACAGCAGCATCGCGAGGATGCCGCGCAGCTGGCGCAGGCCGTCGTCGTGCTGGCTGGTGATCTGGTTGATCAGGCCGAAGACGGTGGACTCGATGAACTCGATCAGGCCCTCGAACATCTGGGCCTTGCTCGCGAAATGCCGGTAAAGCGCGGCCTCGGAAACCTGCAGCCGGCCGGCCAGCGCGGCGGTGGTCACCCGTTCGCCGTCGGGCTCCTGGAGCATCGAGGCGAGGGTCTGCAGGATCTGCAGGCGCCGCTCGCCCGGCTTGGGGCGGGGCGGCCGGCGCGCGGGCGCGTCGTCCTGCGCGTGGGCTGCGGGCATCGATGCTTCGGGAGTCGTCGGATCGTTCATCGGGCTCGGTGCGGCGTCCGGACAGCCTTGCGCGGCAGGTGCTCGAACGATTGTACTTGAACGTCGACGCGCCGGCCGAGCCCGGCCCGCGGCCGCGCGGCCGGATGCCGGTGCCCGTGGCCGATGCCGGTGACCAGCACGGTGCGCATCCCGACCGCGCGCGCGCTGTCGAGGTTCTCGACCGAATCCTCGACCAGCACGCAGCGGTGCGCCGGCACCCGGAGCTTCGCGGCCAGCCGCCGCAGCATCGCCTTCGAGGGCTTGGGCTGGATCCGGCCCGCGAACTTCATCGACTCGATCGTCACGATGCCGTCGACCAGCGGACCGATGCCGAGCGCATCGACCACCCGCGCCGCATAGTGCATCGGCGCGTTGGTCACGATCACCCGCTGCCCCTTGAGCCGCTTCACCGCCGCCATCAGCCGGTGGTCGCGCCTCACGATCCGGTGGATGTCCGGGAACGGATGCGTCTCGCGCAGGAAGTCGTGCGGGTCCACGCCGTGATGCCGCACCATGCCGAGCAGCGTGGCGCCGTAGCGCCGCCAGTAGTGCACGCGCAGCTCGCTGGCTTCCTCGTGCGGCAGGTTCAGCGTCCGCGCCACGTACTCGGTCATCGCGAGGTTGATGCGCGGAAACACGACCGGCATCGCGTCGTGCAGCGTGTTGTCGAGGTCGAGGAGCCAGACGGTGCTCATCGCGCTTGGCGGCTTCCGACGGTCCGCGACCGTCGATGCTTCGGCACGGGGCGAGGACCGAGTGCCCGGATTCGGCACGCGGTGCTGCGGCACGCTTCGCGGCAGCCGGCTGGCAGGGCCGGCCACGACCGCCCACTGGGCGAGGGCGGGGCGGCCGCGTGCCGGCGCCCTGTGCAAGCCGAGCGCCACCGAAAGGAATTTCGCGGGACCCGCTCGCCGCGGGGCGAAGCCCCCTGCGAGGCGGGTGCGAAATTCCGAGGTGGGCGAGGGAAGCCCCACCGAAGGCGGGGCCGCAGCACCGGGTGCCGGCACGCGGCCGCCCCGCCCTCGCCCCGCGCCGACATTTCGAGCGGCCCTGGTAGCCGGTTGCCGCGAGGCCTAGTGGCTCCGGATCATCGTGCCGACCCCGTGGTCGGTCATGATCTCCAGCAGCAGGCAGTGGTCGACGCGGCCGTCGATGATGTGCACCGCATTGACGCCGCCTCGCGCTGCATCGAGCGCCGACGAGATCTTCGGCAGCATGCCGCCGGAGATCGTGCCGTCGGCGAACAGCTCGTCGATCTCGCGCGCCGACAGGCCGGTCAGCAGCTTGCCGCTCTTGTCGAGCACGCCGGGCGTGTTGGTCAGCAGCACCAGCTTTTCGGCCTTCAGCACCTCGGCGACCTTGCCGGCCACCACGTCGGCATTGATGTTGTAGGTCTCGCCCTCGGCGCCCGAGCCGATCGGCGCGATCACCGGGATGAAGCCGCTGGAGGTGAGGGTCTCGATGATCGACGGGTCGATCGACTCGATCTCGCCGACCTGGCCGATGTCGATCTGCTCGTCGGGCTTGTCCTTCGACGAGATCCGGAGCCGGCGCGCGCGGATCAGCCCGCCGTCCTGCCCGGTGAGGCCCACCGCGCGGCCGCCGGCGGTGTTGATCAGCTCGACGATCTCCTTGTTGACCTGCCCCGCCAGCACCATCTCGACGATGTCCATCGTCTCGGCGTCAGTCACCCTCATGCCCTGGATGAACTCGCCCTTCTTGCCGACCTTGGCGAGCAGCTGCTCGATCTGGGGCCCGCCGCCGTGCACGACGACCGGCTTCAGGCCGACCAGCTTGAGCAGCACCACGTCGCGCGCGAAGCTCTGCTTGAGCTTCTCGTCGGTCATCGCGTTGCCGCCGTACTTGACGACGACGATCTTGCCGTGGAACCGGCGGATGTAGGGCATCGCCTCCGCGAGGATCGCGGCCTGCTGGGCGGGGGAGATCCGGACGGTCGTTTCGGCGGAAGCTGCGCTCATTGGAACCCTCGGGCCGGCGCGCCGCGCGCGCGGGCGGTTGATTGGACTAAGCTTGCGGCTCTGGGCGCGATTTTAACCGAGCCCCTCCCGTTCCCTGCCCCCGCTTCGCCGCGAAACGATGCCCGAGCCGACAGACGCCGACACCCGCTGCTTCCGATGCGGCGCGCGCTTCGGCTGCGGCGCCGGCACCGACCGATGCTGGTGCACCGCGCTGCCGTCGCTCGACCCGGCGCGGCTCGCCGGCCTTTCGGGCGCCGCGCGCGAGGCGCTCGGCCTGCCGAACGGGGAGCTGCCCGCGTCATGCCTGTGCCCGGCCTGCCTCGCCGCCGTCGGCGACGCGATCGCCGCGCGCCCCGACACCGCATCCTGACCCGAAATCCCCCCGGAGACCCCCCGCATGGCCCGCAAGTTCGTCATCGCCTCGATGCTTCACGAGACCAACACCTTCTCGCCGCTGCCCACGCCGATCGGCTCCTTCGGCCCGGGCGGCCCGCTGCGCGGCGAGCAGGCGATCGCCGAGCTGGCCGACACCAACTACGCGATCGGCGGCTTCATCGGCCTGGCGCGCGAGGCGGGCGCCGAGTTCGCGGTGCCGCTGGCCGCCAGCGCCAATCCGTCGGGACTGGTGACCCGCGACGCCTACGAGGAGATGAGCGCGGCGATCCTCGACGCGGTCCGCAAGGGCTGCGACGCGGTGATGCTGGACCTGCACGGCGCGATGGTCTGCGAGCACCTCGACGACGGCGAGGGCGAGCTGCTGGCGCGGATCCGGGCGATCGCGCCCGGCATGCCGATCGCGGTCGCGCTCGACTTCCACGCGCAGATGACGAACCGGATGGTCGACAACGCCACCGTGATCACCGGCTACCGCACCTACCCGCACGTGGACATGCGGCTCACCGGCGAGCGCGCCGGCCGCACGCTGCTCCGGGCGATGGCCGGCGAGGTGAAGCCGCGCATCCTGTGGGGGCGCCGGCCGATCCTGAGCAGCACGCTGTCGCACACGCCGTCGCGCAACCCGATGAAGGACGTGATGGACCGGGCGATCGCCGCCGAAGCCGCCGCCGAGGTGCTCAACGCCTCGGTGTTCGGGGGCTTCCCGCAGGCCGACATTCCGCACCTCGGCCTGTCGGCGGTCATCGTCGTCGACGTCGCCAAGGAGGGCGGCGAGGCCGCGGGCCGGGCGCTGCGCGACGCGCTGCTCGACCAGGCCTGGGAGCGCCGCGAGGACTTCATGTACCGCGGCGAGCCGCTGGCCGACTCGATCGCGCGCGCCCGCCAGATGACCGAGGGCCCGGTCATCCTGGTCGACCACGGCGACAACACCGCGTCGGGCGGCACGCAGGACGTGATGAGCGTGCTCGAGGAGGTGGTCAGGCAGCAGCTCGACGACGTGGTCGCCGGGCCCTTCTGCGATCCGCAGGCCGTGGCCCGGATGATCGACGCGGGCATCGGCGCGAACGTGAACATCGAGGTCGGCGGGCGCGTCGACATGCCGGCGCTGAACCTGAAGGGCAGGCCGATGCAGCTGCAGGGCAAGGTGCGCGCGATCACCGACGGCGAGTTCGTCGTGACCGGACCGATGGCCACCGGCGCGCGAATCCGGATGGGGCGCACCGCGGTGCTGGACACCGGCCGGGTCCAGGTGGTGGTGTCGGAAGGCCGCGCCGAGCCCTTCGACCTCGGCGTGTTCACCCACTGCGGGATCGACCCGCGCCAGAAGCGCTACGTGCTGATCAAGTCGCGCCAGCACTTCCGCGCCGGCTTCGAGCCGATCGCCCGGCAGATCGTCGAGTGCCAGGGGCTGGGCGTGACCGCCTCGGACATCGCGCTGTTCGACTACAAGCGCAGGCCGAAGCCGCTGTACCCGTTCGAGAAGGACGCGAAGCCGACCGACTCCGCGCCCCTCTGACCTCAGCGCGCCGCGGCGCGCTCCGGCAGCTCGATCTTCACCTCGAGAACCTCCAGGTCGTCCTGGCGCTCGAAGTTGACCTTGATGTCGTCGGGACGCACCGACACGTACTTCGAGATCACCGCGACCAGCTCGCGCTGCAGCTGGGGCAGGTAGTCGGGCCTGCCCTCGCCGCGCCCGGCGCGCTCGTGCGCCAGGATGATCTGGAGCCGCTCCTTGGCGACGTGGGCCGACTTCTTCTTCTCGCCGAGAAAGAACGACAGCAAGGACATCGCGTCATCTCCCGCCGAACAGGCGCTTGAAGAAGCCCGGCTTTTGCGCGTCGGTGAAGCGCAGCGGGCGGTCCTCGCCGAGGAAGCGCGCGATCACGTCGGCGTAGGCCTCGGCCACGTCGGTGCCCTTCATGTGGATCGCCGGCACGCCCTGGTTCGAGGCCTGCAGCACCGTCTCGGACTCCGGGATCACGCCGATCAGCTTGATCCGCAGGATGTCCTGGATGTCCTTGAGCGACAGCATCTGCCCGTCCTCGACCCGGTTCGGGTTGTAGCGGGTGATCAGCAGGTGCTCCTTGATCGGCTCGCCGCCCTCGATCGCGCGCTTGGTCTTCGAGCCGAGCATGCCGAGGATCCGGTCGGAGTCGCGCACCGAGGAGACCTCGGGGTTGGTGACGACCAGCGCCTCGTCGGCGAAGTGCATCGCGGTGAGCGCGCCGGTCTCGATGCCGGCCGGCGAGTCGCACACGATGTACTCGAAGCCCATCTCGGAGAGCTCCTTGAGCACCCGCTCGACGCCCTCCATCGTGAGCGCCTCCTTGTCGCGGGTCTGCGACGCGGCCAGCACGAACAGGTTCTCGCACTGCTTGTCGCGGATCAGCGCCTGGTTCAGCGTGGCTTCCTTGTGGATCACGTTGATCAGGTCGTAGACCACGCGGCGCTCGCAGCCCATGATCAGGTCGAGGTTGCGCAGGCCGACGTCGAAGTCGATCACGGCGGTCTTGAAGCCGCGCAGCGCGAGGCCCGAGGCGAAGCTGGCGCTGGTCGTGGTCTTGCCGACGCCGCCCTTGCCGGACGTCACGACGACGATTCTTGTCATGGGGTTTCCTTCGGTCACCGGAGTTTCAGAGGGGTTCGATGAGCAGGCTGTCGCCGACTCGGCGCACCTGCGCGGGCTTGCCTGCCACGTCGGCCGGCAGCGGGGTCTCGATCGTGCGGTAGACGCCGGCGATCGCGACCAGCTGGGGCTCCAGGCAGGTGCTGAAGATGCGGGCGTCGGCGTTGCCGCGCGCGCCGGCCACCGCCCGGCCGCGCAGCGGCGCGTAGACGTGAATGTTGCCGTCGGCGAAGACCTCTGCGCCGAAGCTGACCAGCTCCAGCACGATCAGGTCGGCGCCCTTCGCGTAGACCCGCTGGCCGGAGCGCAACGGCTTGTCGATGACGACCGACTTCGTCGCGGTTGCGGCCGGGGGCGGCGCCGACTGCGCGGCCGCCGGCCTGGGCGGCGGCGCGGCCTTCGCCATCGAACTCGCCGCCGACACTTCCGGCGTGGCCACCAAGCCCGCCTCGAAGGCCGCCTGCATCTGCGCGGGGCTTCCGCCGTGCACGCCGATCGGCTGCACCCGGTACTTCCTGAGCAAGCCCGCGAGCGCGCGAAAATCGATCGGCGACTCCTCGTCGCGCAGCGCGGAGAGGTTCACGACCAGCAGGTCCTGGTCGAAGAAGTCCGGCGACTCGCCGAGGCGCGCCTGCAGGTCGCGCTGCAGCTCGTCCAGGTCCGGCGTGCGCAGCACGAGCGAGATCAGCGGGAATGTCGTGCGCTTGAAATCGAAGCTCGCGCGCGAACGGGCAGGCGTGTCGGCTGGCATCGGGGGCGGGGAGGCTGGCTGCCAAAGCGGGCATTCTATCGAATGCCCGGAAGGCCGCCGCAGAATGCCCGCAGGGCCGCCGAAAAGCGGCAGCGGCCCCGCGTCAGAGGATGTAGCGCGACAGGTCCTCGCTGCGCGCCAGCGTGCCCAGCCGCTCGTCGACGAAGGCCGCGTCGACGCGCACCGTCTGCCCCGAGCGGCGCGAGGCGCCGAATGAGACCTCCTCGAGCAGCCGCTCCATCACGGTGGACAGGCGCCTCGCCCCGATGTTCTCGGTCTTCTCGTTGACCGAGAAGGCCGTCTCGGCGAGCCTGCGGATGCCGTCCTCGGTGAACTCGAGCCCGACCCCTTCGGTGGCGAACAGCGCCTGGTACTGCTTGACCAGGCTCGCGTCGGTGTCGGACAGGATGCGCACGAAGTCGTCGGCCGTCAGCGAGTCGAGCTCGACCCGGATCGGCAGGCGGCCCTGCAGCTCCGGGATCAGGTCCGACGGGCGCGACAGGTGGAAGGCGCCCGACGCGACGAACAGGATGTGGTCGGTGCGCACCACGCCATAGCGGGTATTGACAGTAGTGCCCTCGACCAGCGGCAGCAGGTCGCGCTGCACGCCCTGCCGGGACACGTCGGCGCCGTGGCTGTCGCTGCGCGTGGCGACCTTGTCGATCTCGTCGATGAACACGATGCCGTTCTGCTCGACCGAGGCGAGCGCCTTCGCCTTGATCTCCTCGTCGTTGACCAGCTTCGCCGCCTCCTCGTCGGTCAGCAGCTTCATCGCGTCGCGTATCTTCAGCTTGCGCTCGCGCTTGCGGCCCGGCATGTTCGAGAACAGCGACTGCAGCTGCTGCGTCATCTCCTCCATGCCGGCCGGGCCCGCCAGCTCCATGGCCGGCATCGGCGAAGCGATTTCGATCTCGATCTCCTTGTCGTCGAGCTCGCCCTCGCGCAGCTTCTTGCGGAACTTCTGGCGGGTGGCCGAATCGGCGCTCTCGCCGCCGGCGTCGGAGAAGCCGACGTTGCGCGGCGGCGGCAGCAGCGCGTCGAGCACGCGGTCCTCGGCCGCGTCGAGCGCGCGCTGCTCGACCTTCTTCTTCTCCTGCTCGCGGGTCTGCTTGACCGCCACCTCGGCCAGGTCGCGGACGATCGTGTCCACGTCGCGGCCGACGTAGCCGACCTCGGTGAACTTGGTCGCCTCCACCTTGATGAAGGGCGCGTTGGCGAGCCGCGCCAGCCGGCGCGCGATCTCGGTCTTGCCGACGCCGGTCGGCCCGATCATCAGGATGTTCTTCGGGGTGATCTCGTTGCGCAGCGGCTCGGCCACCTGCTGGCGGCGCCAGCGGTTGCGCAGCGCGATCGCCACCGCGCGCTTGGCCGCCTCCTGGCCGACGATGTGCTTGTCGAGCTCGGAGACGATCTCTTCGGGGGTCATCCAGGTCATGTTCGTCCTGCGGCCGCCGCTCGCCGGCGCCGGGCCAGGGCCGCGGCGCTCAGAGGGTCTCGACCGTGTGCTGGTGGTTGGTGTAGATGCAGATGTCGCCGGCGATCGCCAGCGACTTGCGAACGATGGTCTGCGCGTCGAGATCGGTATTGTCGAGCAGCGCGCGCGCCGCCGCCTGCGCGTAGGCGCCGCCGCTGCCGATCGCGATCAGCCCGTGCTCGGGCTCGAGCACGTCGCCGTTGCCGGTGATCACCAGCGAGGCCTCGCGGTCGGCCACCGCGAGCATCGCCTCGAGCCGGCGCAGCATCCGGTCGGTGCGCCAGTCCTTCGCGAGCTCGACCGCCGCGCGCACCAGGTGGCCCGAGTGCTTGTCGAGCTTGGCCTCGAAGCGCTCGAACAGCGTGAAGGCATCCGCGGTGCCGCCGGCGAAGCCGGCCAGCACCCGGTCGTGATAGAGCCTGCGCACCTTGCGCGCGCCCGCCTTGATGACGATCGAGCCGAGGGTCACCTGGCCGTCGCCGCCGAGCGCGACCGAATCGCCGCGCCGGACCGACACGATCGTGGTTCCGTGAAACTGTTCCATGGTCGGGATATGAGGCCGGTTATCGCTGGCGCAAGGGCGCCGCGGGGCGCGGCGCGCGGGTCGGAAGGCGGCGCGGGCACGCCACGCGCCGGATGTCCGGATTCTACGCCCGCCCGCCAAGCGAAAAGCCCGGCACGGGGCCGGGCTTTTCAGACTGCCGTTCGCGGCCGGGCTCGTGAGCCCGACCGAAGCCGGCCACTTGCTTACGGCTGGGTCACCACCACGTCGATGTAGCTGGTCTGGCTGTCCACCAGGACCGCCTTGCCACCGGCCAGGTCGCCCGCGTCGAGCGCATCCAGCGACACATTGTTCGGATAGTCGACGCCGCCGATGTTCGAACTGGTGTCCAGCGAGAAGGTGATCCGGTACTTGCCTGCCCTCTGTTCCGGCGGCAAGCCGCAGGAGTTCAGCCGCCAGTTGTAGCCGTAGGTGATCGCGCCGGCCACGTTGATCTCCGTCGAGTACTTCAGCGCCTGCTGGTTGTCGGGCAGCGCGTAGCTCTCGGCGATCGACTTGTCGAACAGGCAGCCGTTCGGGAAGGCCGGATCGACCTGGCCCGCATCGTCGAGCCGCTGGATCGTCAGCCGCGCGTTGACCGTGAACACGCGGCGCTGCGTGGCCTCCTCGGCCACCCCGGTCGTGCCCTGGACTTCGGTGGCGCCCTGGCCGGCGAGCAGCTTCATCGGGTAGCGCAGCATGCTCTCGGTGTCGGGCCAGGCCGGCTCGAGACCTTCGGCCGCCGGCACGCCCTTGTCCTGAAGCAGGTTGGTCTCCACGCGGATGATGGACAGGTCGGTCGTGATGCTCGCGCTGGTGAGGTTGTCGCCCCAGTCGACGACGACGCTCTGCGGTGTCGCGGCCCCGTTCTTCCAGCTCGCCTGCCAGGAGCTCGGGTTCTTCTGCACGTAGTAGTCGACGCCCCCGGACTTCAGCACGTCTTCCACCCTCAGGAACGGGAACGGATCGACCGTGTCGGTCAGCGTCGGCCGCAGGCCGGTCGCCCGGTCAAGGTAGTCGCTGTCCGCGCCGGTGATCGCGTCGCCGAACAGCCCCAGTCCGTCGGCGAAGACGAGCGGCACCGACAGGTTGTTGCCGAAGCCGCTGTCGCCGCTCGCGGGAACCGTCGGCGTGGCCGAGGCCTCGGCCGACAGGGGGCCCTCGCCGACCGCGTTGACCGCCTGCACCACGTAGTAGAAGGGAACGCCGCCGGCGGGCACGCTGTCGACGTACGGCGAGGTGACGTTCTCGAACTTCTGCGCGGCGGTCGGGTCGGAAGCGATGTCCGGCGTGATGCTCCGATACAGGTTGTACGACGTGATCGGCTGGCCGGCCGCCGGCGCGGTCCAGCTGACCGTGACCGACTTCACCGTCGTGGGCGTCGCCACGGCCGCGACCGACTGGGGCTCGGTCGGCACGACCGGTACCACGATGGCGGCGTCGTCGCCGCCGCCGCAGGCGGCCAGGAAGCCAAGCGTCGTCGCGGTGACGACGCTCCAGATCGAAAGGCGCCTCGCGTGCGCCGCCCACCATGCCTGCATTGCCGGACTCCTTGCCTCGGAACGTGAGAATTTTCGGAAAACCTGGGTCATTCCAGGAAAAATCCTAGGGGACGCCCAGGAAATGCGCTTGAGGCGGATCAAGCGGATTCACCGCGATTGCTGACGATTGTCACCAAGCGCGATCGGCAGGCCCGGGCGGCCGTCGGCGCGGCGCGGGATCCGCGAGGACTCAGATCCGTCGCTTGCGGATCTCGGCCAGTTCCTGCAGCCCCATCACCAGCATCAGCGCGTAGACGAGCCGGTTGGGCTCGGCGAACAGCACCTGCTTGCCGGCCGAGCGCAGATTGACGATCTCGTTGAGCAGTTCACCGACCGCCACGAACTCGAGCCGGCGCAGCTTCCGGCAATCGATGACGACATCGGCGCGCCCGGTGGCGAAGGCCCGCAGGGCGCGGATCTCTGCGGCCGCGCGGCCGGTGACCTCGCCCGAGAGAACGAAGGCATTCGGTTCGGCGGGCGGAGAGCCTGCGGCCTGCGCGGCGCCGGGCGCCGCCGCGGCTCCGGCGGCGGACGCGTTGCGGATCGACGCCGGCAGCGGCTCCCAGGAAGGCGGCGACACCTCGAAGGTCACGCAGTACTCGATGCCGAGGTCCTCGAAGGCCTGCTGGTCGCCGAGCAGCCGCAGCGCGAACAGCGCAAGCATCCAGCAGGCGTCGCTGTCGTCGCGCCGGCCCGGCTCGATCGCGGCGCGCGCCACGTCGAACAGCCGCTGCGCGCCGCGCACCACCAGCTGGTGCCGGCTCGCCGGCACTTTGCCGACCTGGCCGAACAGCGCCATCAGCCGCGCGGCGCCGGCGGCGTCGGCGGATTGCAGCGGGCCGCAGTCGATCACTGTCTCGCGCCGGCGGTCCATGCCGCGAACGATCAGGTCGACGCGCCCGCCGACCGATGCGTCGAGATTCGCGGGCAACGCCACCACCGAGCCGGCGGGCTGGCGCGCGTCGGCTGCCGGGTCCTCGGATTCGGTCCAGGCCGGCGGCGACGATTCGAAGCGAGCCGCGTAGTCGAGCGCCAGCGACTCGAAGGCCGCCTTGTCGCCGGAGAGCTGGTGCAGGTCGAGCAGCATCAGCCAGCCGAGCTGCTGGTACCCCCCGAGGTCGAACTCGGACAGGGCCTGCTTCAGCGCGGCCGCGGCCGCATCGGGCTGACCGTTCGCGTAGAGGATCGCGCCCTCTTCCAGGGCGCCGGGCAGCGACGACGCGTTGATGTCGATCGCCATGGCCATCGACGGGTCGCCGAGCGCGAGCGAGGTCGAGCCCTGCAGCAGGTCGGTGACCGGCCGCGACGGCGGCGCCACGACGGCCGCGGGAACCGTGTCGGCCCGCAGGCGCATCGTGGAAGCGGGCGCCGGCCTGGAGCCGTCGGCGATCATCTCGGACTCGATCCGGTCGATCTTCTCGGCGGTCAGCCTCGCGGCCTCGCGCCGGGCCGCCAGCGTGTCGGGCGCCGACTGCCGGCCGCCTGCGGGAGCGGCAGCCCCGTCCGGCGCGCGCGCAGCGTCCGGCTTGTCGCGTCGCGACGGGGACTTGTCCTTCCGGCTGAAGATCGAGAAGACCACGGATCGGGCGCGCTGCTCGCGATGGCTCGGAGCGGGCCAGTCTAGCACGTACCCCTAAGGGGCAGCCCTGCCGGGGCGACCGTGGATCCGTCCCGGGGCGCCTGTCGTCGGCGCCCAGGTCGCCGTTCAGTCGCCGTACAGCTTCTGGCGCAGCTCGCGCCGCTGCTGGGCCTCGAGCGACAGCGTGGCGGTCGGCCGGGCGAGCAGGCGCGGAATGCCGATCGGCTCGCCGGTTTCTTCACAGTAGCCGTAGTCGCCTGACTCGATGCTGGCCAGCGCCTGCTGGATCTTCTTCAGCAGCTTGCGCTCGCGATCGCGGGTGCGCAGCTCGAGCGCGTGCTCTTCCTCGATCGTGGCCCGGTCGGCAGGATCGGGAACGATGACGGTCTCGCGCAGGTGCTCGGTGGTCTCGCCGGCATTGGCGAGGATCTCCTTCTCCATCTGCTGCAGGCGCGCACGGAAGAAGGCCAGCTGGGCCTCGTTCATGTAGGCCGACTCGGGCATCTTCAGCAGCTCTGCCTCGGTCAGCATCTTCTGTTCTTTCGTTGCGGCCATCTGAGTTACCGGTGACTGACTACGGATAAAGGGAAGCCCACAGGGGCTCGATCGCGCCGGCCGGTCAGGCCAGGCACTGCTCCAGACCCTTCACGATCATTTCCCGGGGAAGGTTCCGGCCGATGAAGACCATCTTGCTCGACGGCTTCTCGCCCGGCTGCCAGCGGCGCCCGGTGTCCGCGCCCATCATCATGTGAACGCCCTGGAAGACGGTCTGGCGGTCGGACCCCTTCATGAAAAGCACGCCTTTATACCGCAAGAGGTCTGGGCCGTAAACCTGGATCACGCCGGACAGGAAGTCCTCCAGCTTGACGGGGTCGAAAGGCTTCTTCGAGCGGAAGACGAAGGACTTGACCGCGTCGTTGTGCTCGTGCTCGTCGCTGGTCAGGAACTCCGGATCGATCTCCAGGATCGCGTTCAGGTTGAAACCCCGAATGTCCAGGATCTCGGCGATCGGCGCATTGCCGAAATTCACGGGCTTGATCGGCGCGCGCGGGTTGATGCGCATCAGCCGCTCGCGCAACCGTTCCTGGCTCGCCTGATCGGCCAGGTCGACCTTGGACATCAGGATCCGGTCGGCGAAACCGACCTGCTCCTGCGCCTCGGTGTGCTCGTCGAGTTGCTTGTCGCCGTGCACCGCGTCGACCACGGTGATCACCGCGTCGAGCAGGTAGCGGTCGGCGATCTCGTCGTCGATGAAGAAGGTCTGGGCCACCGGGCCCGGGTCGGCCATGCCGGTGGTCTCGATGATCACCCGGTCGAAAGAGATCTCGCCCGCCTCGCGCCGCTCGGCCAGGTCGCCGAGGATCCGGATCAGGTCGCCCCGCACCGTGCAGCAGATGCAGCCGTTGTTCATCTCGACGATCTGCTCGTCGCGTTCCTGCAGCAGCAGGTCGTTGTCGACCCCTTCCTCGCCGAATTCGTTCTCGATCACCGCGATGCGGTGGCCGTGGTCTTCCTTGAGGATCCGGTTGAGCAGCGTGGTCTTGCCGCTCCCGAGAAACCCGGTGAGGATGGTCACCGGAACCTGAGTACCCGCCATTTCTTTCCTGCTCCGTTACTTCAGTCGGCCGCCGCGCACTCCGCGCACTGGCCCGATACCGTCACTTCGACCCGCTCCTCGGTGAAGCCCTCGGGCAGCGTGGCGCGCACGCTGCGCTCGAGCTCGGCCGAGCCGCCCAGGCAATACATGCGGCCGCAACGCACGCAACGGAAGTGCCCGTGCGGCGTTTCGGTCGACTGGGCCGAGAACCGGAAGACCCGGTCCGGTCCCGCCACCCGGTGGGCGAGCCCGCTGTCCGCGAGCCAGTCGAGCACCCGGTACAGCGTGACCCGGTCGATCGCCTCGGCGCCGTCCTCGACCCGGCGCTGCAGGTCCAGGTGCGTGAGCGCCTGGTCGGCACGCAGCAGCTCGCTGAGCACCCTGAGCCGAGGGCCGGTCAGCCGCGCGCCGACTCGCCGGATCATCCGGCGGGCGCGCTCCTCGGGCGCCTGCTCGATCGCCTGGCTCATCGGTCGCTCGCCGCCCTTTTCATGACATTCGATTGCATTTGTCCGAAAGCCCTGGCGAAGTTTACAGCCGCCCGGCGGATCAGCGTCTCTTGGCCCTCGGGTGCGCGGCGTCGTACACAGCGGCCAGCCGCTGGAAATCGAGCGAGGTGTAGATCTGGGTGGTCGCGATGCTGGCATGCCCGAGCAGCTCCTGGACGGCGCGCAGGTCGCCGCTGGACTGCAGCAGGTGGCTGGCGAACGAGTGCCTCAGCACGTGCGGATGCACGTTCGCCGGGATGCCCCGCTCGATCGCGAGCCGGCGAAGCCGCGCCTGCACCGTCCGGTTCGCGAGCCGCCGCCCGCTGGCGGCCAGGAACAGCGGCCGGGAATCCGCGCCGGGATGCGCGGCCAGGAAGCCGTCCCGCGCCGAGAGCCAGCGCGACAGCGCCTCGCGCGCCGGCCCGCCGACCGGCACCGTGCGGCGCCGGCCGCCCTTGCCGGTGACGGTCACCTCGGATTCGCCCGCCGAATACCAGCTGGCCGAGGCCGGCGCCCCGCCGTCGCCGGAGCTTGCGTCGAAATAGCGGACGTCGAGCGAGGTCAGCTCCGACAGCCGCAGGCCCGACGAATAGAACAGCTCGAGCATCGCCGCGTCGCGCAGCGATTCGAAGCCGCCGTCGTCGCCGCCCGCCATCAGGCTCGCGGCCTGGTCCGGCGACAGGGCCTTGGGCAAGCGCTTCGACGCGCGCGGCGCGCGCACCCCGCGGGCGGGATTGGCGACGGCCAGGCCTTCGTCGGACAGCCAGTCGTAGAAGCCCCGCCAGGCCGAGAGCCTGCGCGCGATCGACTTCGGCGCCCGCCCGGCGCGCGACTCGGCCGCGACCCAGCGCCTGACCGCATGCTCGGTCAGCGCGGCCCAGTCCGGCGCCTCGCCGCCGCCGGCCAGCCGCGCGAGGATGCCCAGGTCGGCCCGGTAGCCGGCGATCGTGCGCGGCGAGCAGCCGCGCTGCGTGGCCAGGCGCTGCAGGTAGCGCTCGACCTGGCTCACGGCGCCACCGGTCGCCGCTGCGGCCTCAGTCGGCCAGCCGGGAGAGGGCCGCGCTCGCCATCTCGCCGATCCGCTCGAGATAGGCGGTGCCCATGCCGCTGCGGAAGCGATCGGGATCGGCCGAGCCGAGCACCAGCAGGCCGAAGGCCTTCGGGTCGACTCCCTTGCGCAGCGGCAGCAGCGCGATCGAGCGGGTCTCGCGCCCGCCATCGGGCAGCCAGGTGGCCGCCTGGAAATCGGAGTTCGGGCCGCAGAAGGGCTGCGTCATGCTGTTGGTCAGCGTGATCACGTCGACCGGCACCGGCTGCGCGCACTCTAGCCCGGCCCATTGGTCGCGCAGGCCCCAGAGCCGAAGCGCCACCTGGGGCACCGAGAAGATCGTGCCGAGTCCGTCGACGACGAGATCGGGCAGCTGGTCCGGATCGCCGGCGAGCAGCAGCTGGCGCGTCCACTTCTGCAGCCTGGCGCCGATCGCGTCGTTCTCCTCGCCGATGCGGATCAGCTCGGCGAGCTTGAGCTCGAGCAGCCGGTGCCGCTCGCGCAGCACCTCGAGCTGGCGCTCCTGCAGCGAGATCGCGCGGCCGCCGTGCGGATGCGGCAGCGTGATCGTGCCGAGCAGCTCGGCGTGCTGCTCGAAGAACTCGGGGTGGTCGTGCAGGTAGCGCGCGACCTCGTCGGCGCCGATGGCAGTGTCGGTCATTCGGTGTCCGATGGAAGGATGGCGGCGAGATCGATCTCGCCCTCGAAAACGGTGGCGGCCGGCCCGGTCATCAGCACGTTGCCGCCCTCCCAGGCGATGGTCAGCAGGCCGCCGCGCGTGTGCACCGCGACCGGCGAAGCGGCCAGGCCGCGCCGGATCGCGGCCACCGCGGCCGCGCAGGCGCCGGTGCCGCAGGCGAGGGTCTCACCGGCGCCCCGCTCCCAGACCCGCAGCTTCAGGCCGCCCGGCACCGGCTGCGCGAAGCCGGCGTTCACCCGGGCCGGAAAGCGCGGCGAATTCTCGATGCGCTGCCCCTCGAGCGCGACCGGCGCGGCGTCGACGTCGTCGACGAACTGCACCGCGTGCGGATTGCCCATCGAGACCACCGAGATCCAGCGCGTGGCGCCGTCCACGTCGAGCGGCCAGACCGTGTCGCGGCCCTCGGCGCGCGGCGCGAGCCCCGACGCGTCGAACGGGATCCGGTCGGGCTCGAAGGCCGGGGGCCCCATGTCGACCGTGACCCGGCCGTCGTCCTCGAGCCTGGGCTCGATCACGCCCGACATCGTGGCCACCCGGATCGCCCGCTTGTCGGTGAGCCCGTGGTCGACGACGAAGCGCACGAAGCAGCGCGCGCCGTTGCCGCACTGCTCGACCTCGCCGCCGTCGGCGTTGAAGATCCGGTAGCGGAAGTCGACGTCCGGCAGGTCGGGCGCGGGCTCGACTAGAAGTATCTGGTCGGCGCCGACGCCGAAATGCCGGTCGGCCAGCGCCCGCCACTGTTCCGGGCGCAGCTCGACGCGCTGGCGAACGCCGTCGACCACGACGAAATCGTTGCCCGCGCCATGCATCTTGGTGAACCGCAGCTTCATCGCCCGATTATCGCCGATCGCCGGCTCAGTTCCGGCGGCCGTAGAAACCCGGCTCGCCGGGCGGCCGGGTCTTGAAGCGCTTGTGCGTCCACAGGTACTGCGCGGGCATCTCGAGCACCCGCTCCTCGATGAAGGCGTTCATCCTGCGCGCGTCGGCCTCGGCATCGCCCGACGGATAGCCGTCCCACGCCGGATGCACGCGCACCACGTAACCGTCGGGCGTCATCCGGGTCACGCAGGGCACGACGACGGCGCCGGTGATCTTCGCCAGTCGGGCCATCGAGGTGACCGTGGCGGCGGGCACGCCGAAGAAGGGCACGAAGACCGCGTCGCGCGGCCCGAGGTCCATGTCGGGCAGGAAATAGAAGGGCACGCCGTCGCGGATCGGCCGCAGCGCGGCCCGCAGCCCCTCGGTGCGCAGGATCATCGTCGAGGCCTCCGGGTGGAAGCGCGAGCGGCCCTGGGTCATCGCCTCGGTCAGCACCCGGCTCTTCTGCGCCGCGTACATCGACGCGACCGGCCGGTCGGCCTGCAGCCGGGTGCCGCCGGCGTCCAGCCCCACGAAGTGCGGCGCCAGCAGGATCATCGGCTTGCCGTGATGCGCCTCGAGATTCTCGATGCCTTCCACGCGGCACAGCGCCCGGATCCGCTCGGGCGATCCGTACCAGAACACGAAGCGCTCGAGGAAGCTGCGCACGAAGAAGCGGAAGTGCTCGCGGGCCACCTGCCTGCGCTTCGCCTCGGTCCAGTCGGGAAAGCACAGCCGGAGGTTGGTCAGCGCGACGCGCCGGCGCGGCGCCGCCAGCCACCACGCCGCCGTGCCGACGGCTTCCCCGATCCGGCGCAGCACCGGATACGGCAGGCGCGAAACCGCGCGCAGCGCCGCGAGACCGAATCGTTCGAGTCTTTCCCCCATCCTTGCCGTTTCCTTTCCTGGCGCCGTTCACTGGCGCCGTTCACCGGCGCGCTGACTGGCGCGCCTTCCCGGCGCCCTGGCCGGGCGCCTTGTAGCGGTTGTAACCCCACAGGTACTGGTCGGGCCAGCGCCGGACCAGTCCCTCCATCCGCGCGTTCAGCGCTTCCGGGGTCGGAGCCTCGGCCATCCGCTCCAGGTGCAGCCGCCAACCGCCCGGCACCCGCTCCCCGACCGCGAGCACCACGGCGGCGCCGGTCGCCTCGGCGAGCCGCAGCGGCAGCGTCATCGTCCACGCCGGCTCGCCGAAGAAGGGCGCCCACTCGCCCTCGCCTTGCCCCGGAACCTGGTCCGGAAGGATACCCACCGCCTCGCCCGCGCGCAGCGCGCGCAGCAGCGATCGCACCCCGGCCATCGCCGCGGGCACCGCGCGGATCGACGAAGTGTTGCGCGCCTGCCGCACCAGCGGGCGCATCAGCGCCTTGTGCGGTTCCCTGAACAGCACGGTGATCGGCGCGCGCAGCGCGTACCAGCGCGCGGTCACCTCGAAGGCGCCCAGGTGCGGCGTCAGGAACAGGACGCCGCGCCCCTCGGCCTCGACCGCGTCCAGGACCGCGAGATCGGCGCAGGCCACCCGGCCGGCGAGCGCGGCCGGCGGACGGCGCCATATCCACGGCAGTTCGAGGGCCATCCGGCCCGCGCCCGCCGCGGCGCGCAGCGCCGGCCCCGAGCCCGGGTAACCGGCCCGCCGCAGGTTGGCGACGAGCTTGCGCCGGTAGGCGCCCGAAGCCGCGAACACGAGCAGGCCCGCGACCGCGCCCAGCGCGCGCAGCGCTCCGAGCGGCAGGCGCCCGAGCAGCCCGAAGCCGGCGGCCAGCAGTCGGGCGGCGGCCCCGTCGGCGGCCGGCGCACCGTCGTCGGGCGGCGGCATCGTCGGCTTGCGGATCGGCGAAGTCTGGGATTCGTTCACACCGCGATTATCCCTGCGCCTATATAATCCGCGCGTCGCCGGTTTAATGGACAACTTGCGGGGCGACGCCCGGGGCCTGAGGCTCCGGGGAAATACCGCTAAAGCGTCGCCGCTTCTCCGCAAGTCGGCTACGCCGAGCGGGCCGCGCCCGCCGGGCGAGGGCCCACCGTCCGAGTCCCTCTGGAGAAGTGTCTTGGCAAACGAGTTCCTGTTCACCTCCGAGTCGGTTTCCGAAGGCCATCCGGACAAGGTCGCCGACCAGATTTCCGACGCGATCCTCGACGCGCTGCTCGCGCAGGATCCGCACTCGCGCGTCGCCGCCGAAACCCTGTGCAACACCGGCCTGGTCGTGCTCGCCGGCGAGATCACCAGCCAGGGCAACGTCGACTACATCAAGGTCGCGCGCGACACGCTCAAGCGCATCGGCTACGACAACACCGAGTACGGCATCGACTACAAGGGCTGCGCGGTGCTCGTGGCCTACGACAAGCAGTCTCCCGACATCGCGCAGGGCGTCGACAAGGCCGGCGACGACAACCTCGACCAGGGCGCCGGCGACCAGGGCCTGATGTTCGGCTACGCCTGCGACGAGACCCCCGAGCTGATGCCGGCGGCGATCTACTACTCGCACCGGCTGGTCGAGCGCCAGTCGCAGCTTCGCAACAGCGGCAAGCTAGCCTGGCTGCGCCCGGACGCGAAGTCGCAGGTCACGCTGCGCTACGTCGACGGCCGGCCGGCGGCGGTCGACACGGTCGTGCTGTCGACCCAGCACTCGCCCGACATCAGCCAGGCGATGATCCGCGAGGCGGTGATCGAGGAGATCATCAAGCCGGTCATCCCGAAGGAACTGCTGAAGGGCGAGGTCCGCTACCTGATCAACCCGACCGGCCGCTTCGTCATCGGCGGCCCGCAGGGCGACTGCGGCCTGACCGGCCGCAAGATCATCGTCGACACCTACGGCGGCGCGGCGCCGCACGGCGGCGGCGCGTTCTCCGGCAAGGACCCGTCGAAGGTGGACCGCTCGGCCGCCTACGCCGCCCGCTACGTGGCGAAGAACGTCGTGGCCGCCGGCCTTGCCAGCAAGTGCCTGGTGCAGGTCTCGTACGCGATCGGCATCGCGCGGCCCACGTCGGTGATGGTGACCACGCAGGGCACCGGCAAGGTCGACGACGCGACGATCTCGCGGATCGTCCAGGAGGTCTTCGACCTGCGGCCCAAGGGCATCGTGAAGATGCTCGACCTGCTGCGTCCGGTCTACGAGAAGACCGCCGCCTACGGGCACTTCGGCCGCGACGAGCCCGAGTTCAGCTGGGAGCGCACCGACAAGGTCGCCGAGCTGAGGGCGAAGGCCGGCATCTGAGCAAGTCGCGCGGGGCGGACGACCGGGGCGCGAGGCTCCCGGTGGCCGCCCCGGCTCCCCCTTGACGGGCGGGCCCGCCGGCCCGCCCGAGCAGCTTGCCGGCGCCCGCCCGGCCTCAGACCTCCACCGCGCGCTGCCGGTCCACCCAACGGTAGAGCAGCGGCAGCACCACCAGCGTCAGCAGCGTCGACGTGATCAGGCCGCCGATCACGACGATCGCGAGCGGCCGCTGCACCTCGGAGCCGGGCCCGGTCGCGAACAGGAAGGGCACCAGGCCCAGCATCGCGACGATCGCGGTCATCATCACCGGCCTGAACCGCGCGGCGGCGCCTTCGGTGACCGCCTGCGCCACGCTGCGGCCCTCGGCCCTGAGCTTGCGGATGAAGCTCACCAGCACCACGCCGTTGAGCACCGCGATGCCCCACAGCGCGATGAAGCCCACCGAGGCCGGCACCGACAGGTACTCGCCGGTCAGGTAGAGCCCCACCACGCCGCCGATCGACGCGAACGGCAGCACCGTGATGATCAGCGCCGCGAAACGCACCGAGTCGAACAGCACGAACAGCAGGAAGAAGATCGCCGCGACCGTGACCGGCACGATGATCGTCAGGTGGCCGAGCGCGCGCTCCATGTTCTGGAAGGTGCCGCCCCACTCGAAGTAGTAGCCCTCCGGCAGCTCGACCTCGCTCTCGACGCGCTCGCGCAGGTCGGCGACGAAGCCGCCCAGGTCGCGGTCCTGCACGTTGATCGCGACCACGATACGCCGCTTGCCCCCTTCCCGGCTGACCTGCGCCGGGCCGTCCACCACCTCGATCCGGGCAAGGCTGTCGAGCCGGACCAGCGCGCCGTTGGGGGCCGCCAGCGTGATCCGGCGGATGTCGTCGACCGAGTCGCGCACCGCCTCGGGCAGGCGCACGATCGCCTGGAAGCGGCGCTCGCCCTCGTAGACTTCGGTGGCCACCTTGCCGCCGATCGCCATCTCGATCACCTCGTGCACGTCCGAGGCGTTGAGCCCGGCGCGCGCGATCGCCTGCCGGTCGATCGCCAGCGTCAGGTACTGCTGGCCGCCGACCCGCTCGACGCGCTGGTCGCGCATGCCCGGCACGGTCGCGGCGATCCGGGCGATCTCCTCGGCCTTCTCCAGCAGCGCGTCCATGTCGTCGCCGAAGATCTTCACCGCGACGTCGGAGCGCACGCCGGTGACCATCTCGTCGACCCGGTCCGAAATCGGCTGGGCCATCGCGACCTGCACGCCGGGGAAGCCGATCAGTCGCTCGCGCATCTCGTTCGCGATGTCGTCCTGCGTCCAGCCATCGGGCCACTGGTCCCTCGGCAGCAGCGTGGCGATCACGTCGGCCTCGTTCGGGCCGGCCGGATCGGCCGGGCTGTCGCCGCGGCCCAGCCGCGACACGACCGTCTTCACGCCCGGCACCTCGCGGATCATCCGCATGGCCTCCATCTCCATCGCGAGCGACTCGTTCAGCGAGATGTTCGGCACCCGGTCCATGTTCGGCGAGACCGAGCCTTCCTTCATCTCCGGGATGAACGAGGTGCCCAGCATCGGCAGCAGGGCGAGGGCGCCGGCGAAGGCGGCGACCGCCAGCGCCAGCGTGGTGCGCTGGCGCGAGAGAGCCCGGTCGAGCAGGCGCAGGTAGCGGCGCTTCAGGAAGGCGACCAGCCAGGTGTCGTGGTCGCCGTGACCGGCGGGCGCGCGCAGCAGGTAGGAGGAGAGCGCCGGCGTCAGCGTGAGCGCGACCAGCAGCGAGATGCCCAGCGCGATAGCGATCGTGTAGGCGAGCGGCGCGAACATCTTGCCTTCCATGCCCTGCAGCGTCATCAGCGGCAGGAATACCAGGATGATGATGCCGATGCCGAAGACGACCGGCGTCGCCACCTCGCGCACCGCGTCCAGCACCACGCGCGCGCGGTTCTCGCCCGGGCGCATCGCCATCCTCGCGTGCGCGTTCTCGACCACGACCACCGAGCCGTCGATCATCAGGCCGATCGCGATCGCCATGCCTCCCAGCGACATCAGGTTGGCCGACAGCCCGACCTGGTTCATCACGATGAAGGTGGCAAGCGGCACCAGCGCCAGCGTTGCGATAACGATCAGGCTGGAGCGCAGGTCGCCGAGGAACAGGAACAGCACGATCGTGACGAACACGACGCCCTCGAGCAGCACCTTGGTGACGGTCCACAGCGCGGCGTCGACCAGCTCGGATCGGTCGTAGTACGGGACGATCTTGAGCCCGCCGGGCAGCATGCCGCGGTCGTTGATCTCGGCGACCCGCTGCTTGACGCGCTCGACGACGTCCTTGGCGTTGCCCCCGCGAATCATCATCACGATGCCGCCGACCGCCTCGGTGTAGCCGTCCTTGATCATCGCGCCGTAGCGGACCTCTTCGCCGAAGCGGACCTGCGCCACGTCGCGCAGGTAGACCGGCGTCCCGCCCGACTCCTTGATGACGATCGCCTCGATGTCCTGCAGGCCGCCGATCAGGCCGACGCCGCGCACCAGGTACTGCTCGGCGCCCTGCACCAGGATCCCGCCGCCCGAGTTGGCGTTGTTGCTGGCCAGCGCGCGGTGCACGTCCTTCAGGTCCAGGCCGTAATAGCGCAGCCGGTCCGGGTCGGCGAGCACCTGGTACTGCCGCACGAAGCCGCCGGTCGAGTTGATCTCGGCCACGCCCGGGATCGACCGCAGCAGCGGACGGACCACCCAGTCCTGCGCGGTCCGTCGCTCGGTCAGCTCCTCCTGCGTGAGCGCCCGCTCGCCGTCGTCGGGACGCTCGAGCGTGTACTGGTAGACCTCGCCGAGCGCGGTGGACACCGGGCCCAGCACCGGCATCACGCCGGGCGGCAGCCGGGACCCGACCTCCATCATCCGCTCCATGACCAGCTGGCGGGCGAAGTAGACGTCGGTGTCGTCGGTGAAGACCAGCGTGATCAGAGACAGGCCGGGCTTGTTCAGCGAGCGCATCTCCTCGAGGCCGGGGAGGCCGGTCATCGCGATCTCCAGCGGCACGGTCACGAAGCGCTCGACCTCCTCGGGCGAGCGGCCGTGCGCCTCGGTCGCGATCTGGACCTGCACGTTGGTCACGTCGGGGAAGGCGTCGACCGACAGCCTGCGGGCGGCGTCGACCCCGAAGGCCAGCAGCACCATCGCGACGACGACGACGATCATGCGCTGCCGGATCGCGGCGCGCACAAGGGAAGCGAGCATCGGTCAGCGCCCCCCGTTCGCGAGCTGGCGGCGCTCGTTGTTCAGGTGGAAGGCGCCCGCGATCGCGATCGTCTCCCCCGCCTTCAGCCCGTCGAGCACGACCCGGTTGTCGCCGTCCTCGGGCCCGATCGTGACCGACCGCAGCCGGAACGCGCCGGCCTCGTCCGCCACGAAGACGTGATCGCGATTGCCGTCCCTGACCAGCGCCGCCTTCGGCACGACGACCTGGCGACGCGCCTCGCCCGCCAGCCGCATCGACGCGAGCATCGCCGGCTTGAACTCGCCGGACGGATTGGCCAGCTCCATGCGGACCCTGACCGTCCGCGTCTGCGGGTCGACCAGGTCGGCCACGTGCGACACGTCTCCCTCGATCTCGCGCTCGCCGAGCGCCGGCACCTCCAGCACGACCCGCTGGCCGAGGCCCACGTACCGGACGTCCTTCTCGGGCACGTCGGCGACCGCCCACAGCGCGCGCAGGTCGGTGATCGTGAAGAGCTCGTCGGCGGGTTCCGCGACCTGGCCCAGCGCGGCCCGGCGCGCGATCACCGTGCCGCTCTTGGTCGCGGTGATCGGCGCGGCCGCGAGGATCTGGCCGGTGCCCTGCAGCCGGTCGATCGCGCCGGCCGACAGGCCGAGCGTTCGCAGCTGGTCGCGGGCCGCGCGGGTCTCGGCGCGCGAGATCGCGAGCTCGCTCTCGCGCCGCTGCAGCTCGGCCGAGCCGATCACGCCGGCGTCGAGCAGCAGGCGGGCGCGCTCGGCGGCGCGCTGCGCGAGGTTCTCGGCGGAGTGCGCCTTCAGGAAGGCGAGCTGAGCGGTCGACAGCTCGGGGCTGCTGATTTCCGCCAGCAGGTCGCCCTTGCGGACCTGCTGTCCGACCACCGCGTGGATCGCGGTCACCCGGCCGGTGATCGGCGCGCCGATCCTGGCGGTGCGGTCCTCGTTGGCCTCGATCCGGCCGGGAATGCGCAGCATTTCGCGGACCACCCGCTCGTCGGGCTGCCCGGTCTCGAGATAGCGCGCCGCGCCCTCCGAGGGGCGGACCAGGTCGGGCGTCGAGGCGACCGGTGGCGCCGGATCCGCTGCCTGGGACCTGGCGTCGGTGGCGGGCTCGCCCCCGGTGCAGCCGGCAATCGCCAGCGCGGCGAGGATCGAGCCCCCGGAACGAACGAGAAAGCGCTTGTTCATGTCAGTTCCCACGGAAGAAGGAAGAAGCGAGTTGCTCGAGCTCCGCCTGGGCGGCGAAGGCCTCGAAGCGGCTGCCGATGAGTTCGATCCGCAGCTGGCGGTACTGCCGCTGCGCGTCGAGGTAATCGAGGATCCCGCGCTCGCCGAAGCGATAGGCGGCCTCGGCGACGCCGAGCGCCGCCTCCGCCTTCTCGAGCACGCCGTTCTCGAGCGCGGCCACGGTGGAACGGGCCGCCTCGTAGCGATGCCAGGCCGCCTCCAGGCGCTGGCGCAGTTCGAAGGCCCGCTGCTCGGCGATCGCGTCGGCCCGGGCCTGGCGCTGTCGCGCCTCCTCGATCGGGCCGGCGCGCCGGTCGAACAGCGGGATCCGGACGCCGATCCCGGCGCGCGTCGTGTCGAGGTCCGGGGTCCGCTCGCGGGCGAGGAAGAGATCGACGCCGGGCATCAGGTTCGCGCGCTCGACCTGCACCTGCCAGCGCGCCCGCTCGCGCTCCGCCTCGGCGAGCCGAAGCTCGGGGTGGACCGCAATCACGCCGTCTCCGAGCAGCCCCGGATCGGCGGGCGGCAGCGAAGCCTGGAAGTCGCCGTCCACGTCGAAGGACTCGGGCAGGGAGGGCGCGACCAGCTCGCGCAGCCGGGCGCGCGCGGCGGCGAGCTCGCCCTGGCGCTGCGCCAGCGCGGTTCGCGCTCGGGCCGCTTCGGTCTCCGCCCGGATCAGGTCGAAGCGCGGCGCCTCGCCGGTCGAGACCCGCACGGCCACGCGATCGCGGATCAGCTCGGCGAGGCCGAGGTCCTGGCGCGCGGCCGTCACCAGCTCGCGGGCTCGCAGCAGGTCGAAGAAGCGGATGCGCACGTTGGCCACCAGCGCCTGCTCGGTGGCCTGCACCGCGTGCCCGGCGGCCTGCGCCGCCGCCTCCGAGCCGCGGCCCCGGGCCTCGCGAAGAGTCGGGGATTCGATGCGCTGCGTGATCGCGATCGAATTGCCGCTGCCGGCGGGCGCGCCGGCGATCCGCGCGCTCGAGTTCGACCCGCCCGCCTGCAGCTCCGGATTCGGATAGGCGCGCGCAGTGGCCACCCCGGCGCGCGCGGCGAGCGCTTCGGCGCGCACCGCCGCCATCGTCGGGCTCTCGGCCCGCGCGCGCTCGATCAGCTGGTCGAGGCCGAAGCGGGCTTCCTGGGCCTGCGCGCCGCCCCAGCCGAGCGCGCCGGCGAACAGGACCAGGGAAAGGCGGAAGCCGAGGCGCCGCGGGCTTCGCGAAGAAGGGAGACCGGAGCGCACACACGCACTGGCCGGCCCGAAAGCGGGATCGGGAGTTGGCATCGACAGGAACCAGCGCGGGCAAGCCGACCCGTAAAGACGCCGGGCCCCCACGCGATGGCCCGCAGCCGGCCGAAGCCGACCCACGTCTTCAAGGTCTTGCCAGCGGGACGCGCTCCTGCGGCGGAACGCGTTTCACCGGGTGCGATCCGAGGGCGGAGGGCTCCGCCCGGATTGACCGGATCGACCGCGGACCGGTGAACTCCGGTCCGTAGCTACTCCCCTTGAGGGAAAGCGCGGATCATCCGGGCGCGAACGCGCCGGATCAAGGATTCCCCCAGATTTCGTGGGCATTTGCCGCCCGGGATGATGACGATCAAACCCCGGAGCGGATCGCCGGGGTTCAATGCGGCGATGAATCCCGTTCTCCTCGCGGTGTCCCGCCTGCTCGAGCGCTGTCCCGGCCTGCCCGAAGTGCTGCCGGCGGACGAGCTCACCGAAACGCTGGCCGACGAGCCGAGAATCAAGATTGCGACGCGACTCGCGCTGGTCGGGCTGGCCACCCGCTGCTCGCAGCCGGAACCGACGAGCCCGCCGCGGGATGCCTGCACCCTCTGCGCGCCGCTGATCGCGCGGCGGCTCGAGCGGCTCGCCGCGGCCAGCGACGAAGAGGCCATGGCCGGCCTCGTCGACCTCGCGCCCCAGCTTCGGGACCTGGTCACCGACATGCGGCGCGAGAACAATCCGTTGGTGATCCTGCCGCAGGCCCTGCTGGAGTTGCTGCGGGCCCGACTGCACTGAAAACCGCCGGGCGACGGCCGGCGCACGCAGCGACAGCCGCCTTCCAGCCGCGACCCCGCCTTGCAGGTCAGGGCGCCAGCCGCTCCTTGAGCCAGCCGCCGCCGTCGGCGCGGCGATAGACCAGCCGGTCGTGAAGCCGGGACGGCCGGCCCTGCCAGAACTCCCAGCGATCGGGCGCCAGCCTGAAGCCGCCCCAGTGCGGCGGACGCGGCGGATGCGTGCCGAACTTGAGGCCGAACTCCGCCGCACGCTTGACCAGCACCGCGCGCGACGAGATCGGCCGGCTCTGCTCCGAGGCCCAGGCGCCGATGCGCGACGCGAGCGGGCGCGACGCGAAGTACTCGTCGGCCTCGGGACCCTCGACCTTCGTGACCGGCCCCTCGATGCGCACCACGCGCTCGAGCTCGACCCAGTGGAACTGCAGCGCGGCGAACGGGTTGCCGGCCAGCTCGCGCCCCTTGCGGCTCTCGTAGTTCGTGTACCAGACGATGCCCTGCTCGTCGGCCTGCTTGATCAGCACGACGCGGGTGGACGGCCGGCCGTCGGGGCCGACCGTGGCGACCGTCATCGCGTTCGGCTCCGGCACGCCCGCCTCGATCGCCTCGTGCAGCCAGGCCTGGAACTGCCGCAGCGGGTCGTCGGCCGCGTGCGCCTCGTCGAGCTCGCCGCGCTCGTAGCTCTTGCGCAGATCGGAGATTCGCTTCATGTTGCGAGTGTAGCGCCGAGCGCTGCGTGCCGGTCGGTCAGGGCGTTCCGCCCGGAAGACATGGCGGGCGGAACGCCCGATCCCTCCAGGAGAACTCGAATGAAGAAAGCGCTGTCGCGGATGCTGGCCGCGACCTTCGCCGGACTGCTGCTGTCCTCCGGCCTCGCCCTCGCCCAGGGCACCGGCAAGGCCGCCGACCCGAAGCCGGCCGCGGCGCAGGCGCCCGCCGCCTCGAAGATCGACCTGAACAGCGCGAGCGTCGAGGAACTGCAGACGCTGAAGGGCATCGGGCCGGTGCGCGCAGCCGCGATCGTCAAGGGCCGCCCCTACCGCGGCAAGGACGAACTGGTCCGGCGCGGCATCGTTCCGCAGTCGGTCTACGACGAGATCACCGACCGGATCATCGCGCGGCAGAAGTAAGGACCCGGCTTCGCGCCGCGGGCCGGCGGCATCGTCGCGGCAGTCGCCCGACGACAACGGCCGGCAGACCATTCGGCCCCGGCCTTGCCGCCGCTCGGCGGGTCGCCGGCCCGGCCACGCCGATCGCGGGGCGCAGGCGGGATAGGCTCGGGGCAAGTCAGTCCACCGGCTCCCTGAGCGCCCCCGCAATGCCTGCTCCCACGCTCGATGCCGCCCAGGAACCCATCGAGTTGGCCGTGCCCGACTCGATCGGCAGCCTCGCCTGGATTCCGGCGCGCCGGCTCGCGATCGGCATGTTCGTGGCCGAACTCGATCGCCCCTGGACCGACACGCCCTTGCCCGACGCCGGCCTGCTGATCGAAAGCGACGCGCACCTCGAGGCGCTGCGCGAGCATTGCCGCGAAGTCCTTGTCGACGCGCGACTCTCCGACATCAGGGCTGTCGGGCAGATTCTCGCTGCTGCCTCGGCAGGCGATGATGGCCCGGCCGCCGGCGCTCCGACCGGCAACGTCCCCGCCGGCATCGAAGCGGGCTGGCGGAGGCGCGGCAGCCCGGCCCGGAACGATGTCAGGCTGCCCCTGGGCGGCCGCGATCGTGTCAGGCAGATCGCCGGGCTCCTCGAGGACGGACGCCTGCCCGGCGGAGGGCCGGGCTCGCTCGCCGGGGCGTCTCCCGCCGGCGGCGAACGCTTGCTGCAGCGGTGGCTGTCGCGGATCGCGGGCAGGCCGGCCGTGCCGGCACGGCTCGCCCCGGGCGATCGCCACGACGCCGGCGATCCGTCGGCCGCCGCGTTCCGCTGGCCCGATCCGTCGACGCTCGGCGATTCGCTGCCCGCCATCCGGCCGGCCTTCCTGCGCGTGGCGCAGGACCTGTCGACAGTGCTCGCGGCGCCCCGACAGGGGCGCACCCTCGACGTCGCGGCGATCCTCGCCGCTGCCGACGCGGTCGTGTCGATCGTGATCGCCTGCCCGGACGCGGGGCGCTGGCTGGCCGCCGTCCACTCGAGCCGCGCCGGCCGCTGGGAGCCGGCGATCGTCGACGCGCTGCTGCTGGCGGAATTCGGCCGGCACCTGGGCATGCCGCGCGAGTCCCTGCTGGAACTCGCGACGATCGGTCTGCTGGCGGACATCGGCAAGTCGCTGCTGCCGCGCGACCTGCTCGAGCACCCCGGCGTCCTGAACGCGGTCGACTTCGCGCTGGTCAAGCAGCACGTGTCGATCGCGCTCGACCTGCTCGAACGCGCCGGCGGCGTGCCCCCGAACGCGATGCGCGGGATCGCGGAGCACCACGAGCGGCTCGACGGCACCGGCTATCCGGCCGGGCTCGAAGGCAGCGCGATCGGCCAGTTCGGCCGGATGGCGGCCATCGTCGACACCTACGCGGCACTGACCACGTCGCGGCCCTATGCGAACGCCTTGTCCGCCGAGGATGCGCTGGCCGCGCTGCTCGGCTGGTCCGGCAGGCTCTTCTGCCGCGAACTCGTCGAGCGCTTCGTCGCCATGGTGGGCCCCTTCCCGGTCGGCTCGCTGGTGGAGCTCTCGTCCGGTGAGGTCGCGGCCGTCGTGGACCGCAGTCCCGGAGCGTTCATGCGCCCGAGGCTCGTCGTCCTGACCGGCCCCGACAAGGGGCCACTTCGCGGCGACCCGACGGGCGAGCGCGGCCCCGACGAGATCTATCGCGGCCTGCGGGTACGGATCTCGCGCGGCCTGCCGGCCGGCGCCTACGGCCTGCAGCTGCGCGACTATCACCTGCTCGCGATATAATTTTCGCTTCCCGAGGAGCGCTGCAACGGCGGCCGGCATTCCGGCCGCCGCCAGGCTCGGGATCGTTCCCGCAACGGCGCTCGTCTAACCGTGATCCGTCACGGGCAGACGGGCCCGGCCCGGAAGCTTCCGGCCCCATCCCCCCGCCCGCGACACGGATCACCCAGATGGAGTGATCATGTCCGCCGTTCTCCAAACGAAAGCCGGCGCTGCCGCCGGCAACGACTTCCGGGTCGCCGACCTGTCCCTGGCCGACTGGGGCCGCAAGGAAATCCGCATCGCCGAGACCGAGATGCCCGGCCTGATGGCGATCCGCGAGGAATACGCCGCCAGCCAGCCGCTGAAAGGCGCGCGCATCACCGGCTCGCTGCACATGACGATCCAGACCGCCGTGCTGATCGAGACGCTGACCGCGCTCGGCGCGCAGGTGCGCTGGGCCTCGTGCAACATCTTCTCCACGCAGGACCACGCCGCCGCCGCGATCGCCGCCGCGGGCATCCCGGTGTTCGCGCACAAGGGCGAGACGCTCGCCGAGTACTGGGACTACACCCACCGGATCTTCGACTGGGCAGACGGCCAGCCCTCGAACATGATCCTCGACGACGGCGGCGACGCCACGCTGCTGATCCACCTCGGCTCGAAGGCCGCGAAGGACCCGTCGATCCTCTCGAACCCGGGCAGCGAGGAAGAGGTCGAGCTGTTCGAGTCGATCCGCCGCCAGCTCGCGAAGGATGCCGGCTGGTACGAGCGCCAGCTGAACGCGATCGTCGGCGTCACCGAGGAGACCACCACCGGCGTCAAGCGCCTGTACCAGATGTCCGCGAAGGGCGAGCTGGCCTTCCGCGCGATCAACGTCAACGACTCGGTCACCAAGAGCAAGTTCGACAACCTGTACGGCTGCCGCGAATCGCTGGTCGACGGCATCAAGCGCGCCACCGACGTGATGATCGCCGGCAAGGTCGCGGTGGTCTGCGGCTACGGCGACGTGGGCAAGGGCTCGGCGCAGGCGCTGCGCGCGCTGTCGGCGCAGGTGTGGATCACCGAGTGCGACCCGATCTGCGCGCTGCAGGCGGCCATGGAAGGCTATCGCGTGGTCACGATGGACTACGCCGCCGACAAGGCCGACATCTTCGTGACCGCCACCGGCAACCGCGACGTGATCACCTACGAGCACATGGCGCGGATGAAGGACCAGGCGATCGTCTGCAACATCGGCCACTTCGACAACGAGATCGACGTCGCCGGGCTGAAGAAGAACTGCCGCTGGGAGGAGATCAAGCCGCAGGTCGACCACGTGATCTTCCCCGCCGAGGGCGACCGCCCCGAGAAGCGGATCATCCTGCTGGCCGAGGGCCGGCTGGTGAACCTGGGCTGCGCGACCGGGCACCCGTCGTACGTGATGAGCTCGTCCTTCGCCAACCAGGTGATCGCGCAGATCGAGCTGTGGGGCCACCGCGACTACTACGAGCGCGGCAAGGTGTACGTGCTGCCCAAGCACCTCGACGAGAAGGTCGCCCGGCTGCAGCTGAAGAAGCTCGGCGCGATGCTCACCGAGCTCACTCCCGAGCAGGCCGGCTACATCGGCGTGCCGGTCGAGGGTCCGTACAAGCCCGACAGCTACCGCTACTGATCGCGGCCCGGCGGCAGGCCCCTGACCGCGGCGACCGCGTCGTGCGCGCCGACCAGTTGCTGGTGGCGCGGGGCCTGGCGGCCTCGCGCACCCGCGCCCGCGAGCTGATCGAGGCGGGCGCTGTGCGGCTGCGCACGGCGGCCGGGCTCGAGCCGCTGCGCAAGCCCTCGGCCGCGCTGGCCGACGACGCCGAGCTGCTGGTGGACGACGCCGCCCGGCCGCGCTTCGTGTCGCGCGGCGGCCTGAAGCTCGAGGGCGCGCTGGCCGCCGCCGGCGTCGATCCGCGCGGCATGGCCTGCCTGGACCTCGGCCAGAGCACCGGCGGCTTCACCGACTGCCTGCTGCAGGCCGGCGCCGCGCGCGTCGTCGGCATCGACGTGGGCCACGGCCAGTTGCATCCGTCGCTGCGCGACGATCCCCGGGTCGTCGCGCTCGAGGGCGTCAACGTCAGGGCGCTGGCCGGCGCGGACGCGCCGGCCGCCTTCGCCGCGGCAAGGCCGCCCGGGGGTTTCGACCTGGCGGTGGCCGACCTGAGCTTCATCTCGCTCGCCCACGCGCTCGCCCCGGCCGCGGCGCTGCTGCGCCCGGGCGGCACGCTGCTCGCGCTGGTCAAGCCGCAGTTCGAGGTGGGGCCCGGCGGCGTCGACTCGCGCGGCATCGTCCGCGACGAGCGGCGCTACGCCGAGGTGCGCGCGCGGATCGAGGCGGCCGCCCGCGAGGCGGGCCTGTCGCCGCGCAGCTGGCACGACAGCCCGATCCGCGGCGGCGACGGCAACCGCGAATTCTTCCTTCACGCAGTGAAATGACCCATACCCCTACCCAGAAAGCGGCGATCGACCTCAGCTTCGAGTTCTTCCCGCCCAACACCCCAGAGGGCGCGCGCAAGCTGCGCGAGGTCCGCGCGCGGCTCGCGGCGCTCGGACCGAGCTTCTTCAGCGTCACCTACGGCGCCGGCGGCTCGACCCGCGACAAGACGATGGCCATCGTCGACGAGATCGCGGCCGAGGGCCACCGGGTCGCGCCGCACCTGTCGTGCATCGGCGCCACCCGCGCCTCGGTCGCCGAGCTGCTCGACGTCTATCGGGCGCGCGGCATCCGCAGGCTGGTGGCGCTGCGCGGCGACCTGCCCTCGGGCATGGTCGACACCGGCGACTTCCGTTACGCGAGCGACCTGGTCGCGTTCGTGCGCGAGCACTGCGGCGACTGGTTCCACATCGAGGTGGCGGCCTATCCGGAGGTCCACCCGCAGGCGCGCTCGGCCGGGGACGACCTGAGCGCCTTCGTGACCAAGATGAAGGCGGGCGCCGACTCGGCGATCACGCAGTACTTCTACAACGCCGACGCCTACTTCCGCTTTCGCGACGAGGCGGCGCGCGCCGGCGTTCTCGCGCCGATCTTTCCCGGCATCATGCCGATCAACAACTTCGTGCAGCTCGCGCGCTTCTCCGACGCCTGCGGCGCCGAGATCCCGCGCTGGATCCGCACCCGGCTTGCCGGCTTCGGCGACGACCTCGCGTCGATCCGCGCCTTCGGGCTCGACGTGGTCTGCGGACTGTGCAGCCGGCTGCTCGAGGGCGGCGCGCCCGGCCTTCACGTCTACACGCTGAACCAGGCCGAGGCGAGCGAGCGGATCATGGCGGCGCTGGGCCTGCGCGGGCGCGGGCCGGCCTGAGCCGCCGCGACCGGGCCGAGCGGCCAGGGCCGCCGGCACCGGCCCGGCCTGACGCGGCCGCAACACCGTCGCCACCGTTCGTCGGTCGGGATTGCCGCCGACCCGGCGGCCGCCTCGGCCGCCTCCCGGCCGCATTCGCGCTTGGCTACCATCGGCCGCATGAATCCCTCGTCCGTCGCGCAGTCCACGGCGACCGCCCGCAAGCTGCGGGTCGGCGTGTCGCAGCTCGCCTCCGGCATGTACGTCGTGGAGCTCGACCGGCCCTGGCTCGACACGCCCTTCCTGCTCGAGGGCTTCCTCGTCGACAGCCAGATCGAGCTCGAGACGCTGCGCCGCTACTGCCGCTACGTCTACGTGGACCCGGACCGCTCCGACCCGAGGCTGGCGGCGCGGATCCACGAGGCGGAGCTCGCCGAGCCGCCGCTCGTGGCGCAGCCCGGGCACGTGGAGCCGCGCGACCGTCGCGACCCGCGCGCCGCCGCCGGCGCACCCCGCGCGCGAACCGCCGCATCCGCGGCCCGGGCCCGCGTCGACACCCGGGTCAGCAGCCACACCCGCGAGCGCTTCCGCCGTTTCGTGCGGGCCACGGCGGTGGCCGGCGCCCCGCCGGGCGCGCCGCGCGGCGTGCTGGGGCTGACGGCAGGCTGGCTGCGCCGCTGGATCTCGGCCGGCGACGACGACCCCGCCGCCTGGCAGCAACGCTCGCTGCAGGCCGCCCGCGACCTGCTGCCGCCCGGCACGCGCCTGGTTCGCCACCCCGAGCCGCAGGCGCTCGAGGCTGCGCTGCCCGCGGCGCGACAGGCGACCGCCGCCGCCAGCCGCGCGGCCGAGGAACTCTTCGACTCGATCCGCGCGGGCGAGGCGACGTTGCCGGCAGGCTTGGGCGCCGCCGTCGCCAGCCTCGTCGACGCGATGATCGCGAACCCCGACGCGCCGCCCTGGGCCGCGCGCTTGCACGGCCCGGCCAGCCGGGAGGCGCGGCACGCGCTCGCGGTGGCCATCCACCTGCTGGCCCTGGGCCGCTCGATCGGCCTCGACCGCGAGGCGCTCGTGTCGCTCGCGCTGATCGGGCTTCTTTCCGACGCCGGCAAGGCGCGGCTGCCGCGCGCGCTGCTCGAGAAGCCCGGCATGCTGTCGGCGAGCGAGCACACGATCGTCAAGGAGCACGTGCGCCTGGGCCTGGAGGCGATCGAGCGCGCCGAGTCGCTCGCGCCCGAGGTCAGGGCCGGCATCGCGCAGCACCACGAGCGGCTCGACGGTTCGGGCTACCCGAAGGGGCTGCAGGGCGACGAGATAAGCGTGTGGGGCCGGATGGCCGCGATCGCCGACAGTTTCGCCGCGCTGGTGTCGCCGCGCCCCTACGCCGAGGCGCTGGCGCCGCAGGACGCGATGATGAGCCTCTTCGAGTGGGCCGGCAGCTCGTTCGACGAAGCCCTGGTCGAGCAGTTCGTGCAGGCCGTCGGCATCTTCCCGGTGGGCAGCCTGGTCGAGCTGTCGAGCGCCGAGATCGCGATCGTCGCCGGCCACAACCGGATCCGCCGGCTCGAGCCGTTCGTGATCGTCGTCTCCGACGCCGCTCGCCAGCCGCTGCCGCGCCCCGAGATCAGGGAGCTGCCCGCGCTGGGCCGGGGCGCGCCGGCCGACGCGCTGCGCATCGCGCGGGGGCTCCCGGTCGGCGCCTTCGCGCCGGACCCGACGCTGCTCGACGCGGTGCTGGGGCTCGCCGATGGCGCTTGACGCCAAACCCGCCGGAGCCGGCGGGCGCAGCGACCCCGCCGCGAAGCGCAACGGCTCGCAGCGGGTCACGCCGCCCGCCCTGCTCGCCGCGCTGACCGCGGGAAGCGGCGGCGGGGCGACCGAGCGGACCGCGCTGCTGGTCGTGTCCCTGCACCGCTCCGACCGGCTGAACGCGCTCGCCCAGGACCCGTCGAACCAGTACGTGCTCGCCGAGATCGCGCGGCGCGTGCAATCGATGCTTCGCCCGGCCGACCGGTACGCCTTCGTCGCGAACGACGAGCTGTGGCTGCTGCTCGCCGGCCTGCCCGACGGCTCGCTGGCCGAGCTCGCCGGCCGCACGCTGCGCGACACGCTGCAGCGGCCGATCCGCGTGGCCCGGCCCGAGGGCGGGCACGCCTTCGTGATGGTGCGCCCGGTGGTCGGCGGCGCCTGGACCTCGTTGCGCAAGCTCGCCGACCCGATGTCCATGGTCGGCGCCGCGTCGCAGGCCTGCGTGAAGGCGCGCTCGCAGGAGACCCGGGTACTTATCTCGCGCCTCGACGACGACACGGCCCGCGTGCGGCGTGACGAGCTCGAGCGCGAGATCCGCGCCGCGCTTCACGCCAACGCGCTCGACGTCCACTTCCAGCCGCAGATCGACCTCGCGAGCGGCCGCTGCGTCGCCCTCGAGGCACTGATCCGATGGAACCGCACCGACGGCACCTCGGTGAGCCCGTCGCTGATCGCGTCGGTCTGCGAGGAGCGCGGCATGATGGGGGCGCTGACCCAGTTCGTGCTGAACAGCGCGTTGCGCAACCAGAGACTCTGGGCCGGGCAGGGCCTGGACCTGGCGGTCTCGATCAACCTTTCGCCGACGATCCTCGCCGACGCTGCCTTCCCGATCCTGGTGTCGCACGCGCTGTCGACCTGGAACGTTCCGGGCGACCGGCTGACGCTCGAGCTGACCGAGTCGGCGATCGCCCAGAACGAGCAGTCGGCGATCGACTTCATGAAGCAGCTGCGCGAGCTCGGCTGCCACCTGTCGATGGACGACTTCGGCACAGGCTATTCGTCGATCGAGTGGTTCCGAAAGCTGCCGCTGAACGAGCTGAAGATCGACCGCAGCTTCGTGCGCGAGCTCGAAGGGGCGGAGCGCGAACCGGCCGACGGAACGGTCCGCGCGCTGATCGACCTTGCCCACGCGTTCCGGCTGCGCGCGCTGGCCGAGGCCGTGGAGTCGCCGCAGGTCGCCGAGATGCTCGCCGCGGCCGGCTGCGACCGCGCGCAGGGCTACGCCTTCTCGCCGGCGCTGCCGGCCGCCTCGGTCGCCGACTGGTGCCGGCGCCACGAGGAGGCGGGGCTGCTCAGCCGCAGCGAAGAAGCCGGGATTCGGTGAAGATCGCCTGCAGGCGGCGGTCGTGGGCCTCGGGCTCCAGCACCACCTCGCAACGGTCGTAGGCCGCGCCCGCGGCCGGCACGTCGAGCGCGGCGAGCGTGCGGTCGTAGTAGCCGCCGCCGTAGCCGAGCCGCCAGCCGCGCGGGTCGAAGCCCACGCAGGGCGCCACGATCAGCGAGGGCGCGACCAGTTCGAAGGGCGCGGGCACCATCACCCGGTGGGCCTCCTCGGCCATCCCGATGCCGGGCCGCCAGAGGCCGAACGCGAGCGGCTGGCCGGGGGCAGAGACCCGCGGCAGCGCGATCGTCCAGCCGGCGTCGATCAGCTCGCCGAAGACCGGGCGCGCATCGGGCTCGCCGGCAAGCGGCCACCACAGGCCCACGACGCCCGGCTCGCGTTCGGACAGCCAGTCGACCAACCGCCGGGCGATCGCGGCATCGAGCCGCCGACGCTCGGCTTCGGGAATTGCGCGGCGCGCCGCGAGCAGCGCACCGCGCAATTCGCGCCGCTCGCCGTCGGGCGCCTGCTGCCCCCCGACCCTGCGTGTTATGCTCGATCGCACGTGAGTGGTTCCCGGAACAAGGCGATGAAAAACCGGATCGCGAAGCTTGCGATTGTAGGCACGATCGCCCTCTCCTTCGCCCTCTCCTCCGTCCTCGCCCAGGCCCAGGGGCGCACGAATTCGCCCGCCAAGCAGGCGGCCGGCGGGCCTCCCGCGGCTGCGTCGCAGACGCCCGACGAGGCGATCGTCGAGGCGCGCCAGGCCTTCGTTCGCAACGACCCGGCACGATTCGAGGCCGCCGCCCGCCGCGTCGATCGCGATCACCCGCTCGCCAAGTACCTCGAGTTCTGGCGCCTGCGGATGAGCCTGCGCGAGCAGCAGTCCGCCGAGGTGCCCGGGACCGCCTCCGCCGACCGCCTGATCCGCCGCTTCCTGAACGAGCACCAGGACACCGTCGTGGCCGACCTGATGCGGCGCGACTGGCTCCTCGATCTCGGCAAGCGGCGCAACTGGGAGCTCTTCGACGCGCAGTACGCCGCCTGGGTGCTGCGCGACGACGACCAGGTCCACTGCTATCACTGGCTGGGCCGCGTCGAGCGCGGCCTGCCTGCCGACGGCGCGCACGCCGCGGTCGATGCGCCGCGCCACCTCGGCGACGGCTGCGGCGACCTGCTGGCGGCGATGAGCAAGGCCCGACTGGCCGACCGCGAGCGCCTGCACCGGCGCCTGCTCGCCGGGCTCGAGGCGGATTCCCGCGACAGCGTCGAGCGCGCCGCGGAGCTCCTCGGCCTGGACCAGTCGGCCGTGGCGCGAGCCTGGACCCGGCCGCTGGCGGCGCTGGCCAAGGACGGCGGCCGCGACATCACGATGATCGCGCTGAGCCGCTACGCCCGCAGCAATCCGCAGGAGGCCGCCCGCTGGCTCGAGGAGATGCGGCACGGGCTGCGGGGTGCCGACCTGGACTTCGCCTGGTCGCAGGTCGCGGCGGCCGGCATGCGGCGGCTGGCGCCGCAGGCCTATGCGTGGACGCTGAACGCGCTCGATGCGCGGGTCGGCGACGACACGCTGGCCTGGATGGCCCGCGCGGCGCTGCGCGAGCAGCAGTGGCCGACGCTGCGCCGGATCGTCGAGCGAATGAGCGACGAAGGTCGCAGCGACCCCGCCTGGGCCTACTGGCACGGCCGCGCGCTGCTCGCGGGCGGCGAGCCGGCAGCCGGCCGCGAGCGCCTGCGCGGGGTCGCCGGAGGCTTCCACTTCTATGGCCAGCTCGCGGCCGAGGAGCTCGGCGACCTCGTCCGCACGCCGCCGCGCGCCGAACGCCCGGGCGAAGCCGAGATCGCGGCGGCGGCGGCCAACCCCGGCTTCTCCCGTGCGCTGCGCTTCTACGAGATCGGCCTGCGGCTGGAGGGCAACCGGGAGTGGAACTTCCAGCTGCGCGGCATGGACGACCGGCAGCTGCTGGCCGCGGCCGAGTTCGCCTGCCGCCGGCAGGTGCTCGACCGCTGCGTCAACACCGCCGACCGCACCCGGGACCAGCACGATTTCGCGCTGCGATTCGTGGCTCCGTTCGTCGACGACCTCAAGCCTGTGGCCGCGGCGCGCGAACTCGACCCGGCATGGATCTACGGCCTGATCCGCCAGGAATCGCGCTTCATCATGGACGCCCGCTCGTCGGCCGGCGCCAAGGGGCTGATGCAGATCATGCCGGCGACCGGCCGCTGGATCGCCCGCAAGCTGGGGGTCGAGGGCTTCCGCGTTTCGCAGCTCGACGACCTGCAGACCAACCTGCAGTTCGGCACCTTCTACCTGCGCACCGTGCTCGACAAGCTCGACGGCTCGCCGGTGCTCGCGTCGGCCGCCTACAATGCCGGCCCCGGCAGGCCGCTGAACTGGCGCTCGACGCTGCCGGGACCGGTCGAGGGGGCGATCTTCGCCGAGATCATCCCGTTCTCCGAGACGCGGGACTACGTCAAGAAGGTGCTGTCCAACGCGGTCATCTACGCCGAGCTGTTCAGCGGGCAGCCGCAGTCGCTGAAGACCCGGCTCGGCACGGTCTGGCCGCAGGCCGCAGGCGGCGCCGACGACGTGCCGTGAGCGCGGCCGCGCCCGGCGGCCCGCTGCGGCCCTGCCCGCACCCGATTCTTCTTCCCTGCTTCCCGAGGATTTCCCCATGCGTCATTCGCAGGTACTGGTGATCGGCGGATCCGGTTTCATCGGCGGCCACCTGGTCGCCGAGCTCGCCGCGCGAGGCAAGCGGGTCGTGGTCCCGACCCGCAACCGGATGGCGGCGCGCCGCCTGCTGTCGCTGCCCACGGTCGACGTGGTCGAGGCGAACGTGAACCGCGACGACGAGCTCGCCTCGCTGGTCGCCCGGGCCGACGCCGTGGTCAACCTGGTGGGCCTGCTGCACGACCGGCGCGGCAAGCCCTGGGGGCCGGGCTTCGAGGCCGCCCACGTGCGGCTGCCTGCCCGCATCGCGGCGGCCTGCGTGGCCGCCGGCGTGCACCGGCTGTTGCACATGTCGGCGCTCGGCGTGGTCGAGGGCGGCGAGGCGTCGGCGCCGTCGATGTACCTGCGCTCGAAGGCCGCCGGCGAGCGGGCGGTCCGCGAGAGCGGCGTGCGCGACTGGACGATCTTCCGGCCGTCGGTGGTGTTCGGCCCGGACGATCGCTTCCTGAACCTGTTCGCCCGGCTCCAGAAGTGGCTGCCGTTCATGGCGCTAGGCAGGGCCGATGCGAAGTTCCAGCCGGTCTACGTCGGCGACGTCGCCCGCGCCTTCGCCAACGCGCTCGACGAACCCGCGACCTTCCGGCACTGCTACGAGCTGGCCGGGCCCGACGTCTACACGCTGCGCGAGCTGGTGCGCTTCGCGGGCGAGCTGGCCGGCGCGCGCCGGCCGGTGATCGGCCTGAACGAGGAGCTCGGCCGCACCCAGGCGCTGCTTCTCGAACTCGCGCCGGGCCCCACGCTGATGTCGCGCGACAACTACGACTCGATGAGCATCGACAACGTTGCCAGCGGCCCGATCGCGCCCGAGCTCGGCGTGCAGCCTGCCTCGCTCGCGGCGCTGGCGCCGCGCTGGACCGCCGAGCGCAACCGGCGGATCGGGGCGGTGCGCACGCGCGCCCATCGCTGAGGCCCGATGCGCGTCTACTGCGTGGGGGGCGCGGTCCGCGACGAGCTGCTCGGCCTGCCGGTGCGCGACCGCGACTGGGTCGTGGTCGGCGCGACGCCGGCCGTGCTCGAGGGCCGTGGCTTCCAGCCGGTCGGCCGGGACTTCCCCGTCTTCCTGCACCCCGAGACCCGCGAGGAATACGCGCTGGCGCGCACCGAGCGCAAGTCGGGCCGCGGCTACCGCGGCTTCGTCGTGCACTTCTCGCCCGACGTCACGCTGGAAGACGACCTGCGGCGGCGCGACCTGACGATCAACGCGATGGCGCGCGACGCCGACGGCACGCTGATCGACCCGTGGAACGGCCTGCGCGACCTGCGCGACCGCGTGCTGCGCCACGTCAGCGAGGCCTTCGGCGAAGACCCGGTCCGCATCCTCCGCGTGGCGCGCTTCGCCGCGCGCTTTCACGACTTTTCGATCGCCGCCGAGACCCGCGCGCTGATGCGCGCGATGGTCGAGCACGGCGAGGCCGACCACCTGGTGCCCGAGCGCGTCTGGCAGGAGCTGTCGCGTGGCCTGATGGAAACGCATCCGTCGCGGATGATCGCGGTGCTGCGCGAGTGCGGCGCGCTCGACAGGATCGCGCCCGAGCTCGACGCGGTGTGGAACGACGCGATGGCCGGCACGCTCGACGCCGCCGCCGAGGCGGGCGCGCCCCTGCCGGTGCGCTTCGCGGTGCTGCTGCACGGCGTCGCCGCCGGCGTCGACCCCGGACATCCCGGGCAGCGCCGCGACGCCGGCGCGCGCGCCGACGCGATCGCCGAGCGACTGCGCGCGCCGACCGACTGCCGCGACCTGGCCAGGCTGGTGGCCGGCGAGCTGCCGGTGCTCGAGCTCGCCGGCGTGCTCGACGTCGAAGGCCTTGTCAGGCTGGTCGAGCGGATCGACGGCCTGCGCCGCCCGGAGCGGATGGAGCAGGTGCTGCAGGCCTGCGAGATCGTCCACGCGAATCCGGCGCTGGACCGGGTGCGGCTCGCGGCCGACGCGATGCGGGCGCTCGACGCCGGGGCGATCGCGAAGGCCGGGCCGCCGGCCACGATCCGCGACAGGCTGCACGCGGCGCGCGTGGACGCGGTCGAGCAGGCCCTGCTCAGAGCAGGCGAGCCAGCCCCATCGCGAGCAGCGACAGCAGGATCGTCGACATCAGCGGGATCGACCAGCGCCGGCCGAACAGACTGAAATCGAAGTCGCCCGGCAACCTGCCCAGGCCGAGGCGGCGCAGCACCGGCATCAGCCCCGAGAACAGCGCCAGCGCCAGCACCACCGTGATCAGCCACTTCAGCATCGGTCGATTATCCCATTCGTGGCTCTACGCCGCGTCGGTGCTGGCGATGGCGGTGATGGACGCCTTCGCGAAGGGCGCGTCGGCGGTGCCGATCGCGCAGACGCTGCTGGTGCGCGGGCTGATCGCCTGCACCGTGATCGTGTTCGTCGCGCGCTCGGCGGGCATGGAGTCGCCGATCCGGATCCCGGCCCGGCCAGGGCTGCAGACGCTGCGCGGCCTGCTCGTGGCCGGCACGGTCGCGACCTTCTTCCTGAGCCTGCGCCACCTGCCGCTGGCCGACGCGACCGCGATCGCGATGATCGCGCCGCTGCTGCTGGTGCTGGCCGGCCGCTTCGTGCTGAAGGAGCGGCTGCACCCCCTGCAGCTGGCGGCCTGCGCCGCGGGCTTCGCCGGCATGCTGCTGATCGTCCGGCCCGGCGGCATCGGCCTGGGCCTCGGCGCCTGGCTGGCGCTGGCGTCGGCGGTGCTCTACGTGGCCCTGGTGCTGGTCACGCGGGTGCTCGGCGCGAACAGCCAGGCCACGACGACCGCCTGGTACGGCAACGCGGTCGTCACGCTGCTCTGCGCGGCGGTGCTGGCGGTGCAGGGCTGGACGCCGCCCACCGCGCTGCAATGGGCGACGCTCGCCGGCCTGGGCGTCGCGGCGGCGGTCTCGAACCTGCTGCACACCCAGGCCCTTCGCGGAGTCGAGGTCGCGCACGCCGGCACGCTCGACTACACGGTGCTCGTCTGGGCAGCGTTGCTTGGCTGGCTGTTCTGGAGCGAGGTGCCCGGCTGGAGCACCATCGCCGGCAGCATGCTGATCGCGGGCGCCGGCATCAGCGCGATGCGCTCGGGCGCGCGTGGCGCTGCAGGAAGGCGGTGATCGCCGCGGGCCGCAGTTTAGGCTCGCGCGGATCGGTGCCGCTGGCCACCCGGTTCAGCCACTGCATGTAGCCTTCCATCCGGCGCACGACCTCGGGCCAGTCGTCGGCCCGGTGGCGCGCCGGATCGGGCAGCGCGTGGCACTGGCTGCAGGCCTGCGCGAACATCCGGCCGTCGCCGACGGCGAGCTCCTGCCGCAGCGCCGGCGAAGCGCTCGCGCCGAGCGGCTCGAGCGCATGCCGGGCCAGGTAGGCGACGATCGCCTCGACCTCGGCCGGCGCCGGCGCGGCAGCCGACGGCCCGACCATCATCCGCGCCATCAGCTGGCCCAGGTTGCCCTCACCACGCATCCGCGGAAGCATCCTGTCGACGATTTTCGGCCAGCTCGCCGCGTCGTGCATCGCGGGGCTCGGCAGGTGATGGCACTGCACGCAGTAGAGCGCGGTCAGCCGCGCGCCCTCGGACTCGGGCTCGGGCAGGCCCGATGGTTCTAGCCGGCGGGGCAGGATCCGCACCAGCATCTGGCCGTGCTCGCTCGACTCCCAGCGGCGGACCGAGTCGGCCGCGAGGCGGTCCAGTTCGACCGGCGACGGCAGGGCGGACGACGACCGCGCGGGCGCTCCGGGCTGCGCGACCGCTCCGGGCGGCGCCGCCGGACCGGGTTGCGCGACGGCCGGTTGCGCGCCAGCGAAACCCGCGGCGCAGGCCGCGATCAGCGCCGCGTGCGCAAGCCGCAGGGCCCGGAGGCCAGGCAACGAGTTCGACAAGCTTCTTCCCTCCGCGGTGACCGCCCGATTGCGAGTCTCGCGCGAACTCGCGCCGGCTTCAATCGAGACCCTGCCCGCCGAGATCGCTTCCACCGGGCGCGAGCAGCGCCGCGCGCCGGTCGCCGCGCGCGAAGCCGATCGCCTCGTCGGGCAGGCCGCGCGCCCAGGCGATCGCCTTGAACAGCTCGCCCATCTCCGCCTCGGACACCAGCTTCTGCAGCGCGGCCGCCTGGCGTGCCCAGTCGCCCGCCGCCTCGGGCCGGATCCGCATCGCCAGCTCGGGCAGGCCGCAGCCGATCAGGAAGCTGGCCTGCGAGGCGTAGCCGAGCGGCTGCAGTCCCGCCGCCAGGGCGGCGGCGTGCGCGGCGGAAAAGTCGACGTGCGCGGTGATGTCCTGCAGGCCGGGCAGCCACAGCGGGTCATCGTGCGCGCGGTGCCGGTAGTGACAGATCAGCGTCCCCCGCGCGCGCTGCGGGTGGTAGAACTCCGGCCGCGGAAAGCCGTAGTCGATCAGCAGCAAGGCGCCGCGCTCGAGCCGCACCGCCACCGACGCGACCCACGCGGCGGCCTGCTCTCCCAGTTCCGACGCATAGCCGTCGGGCCAGCCCCCCTGGCCCGCCCAACCGGACTCGTCGAGCGCCGCGCGCACCGCCCGCGCGAACGCGGCGTCCGCGGGCCGGTCGGAAAAGGCGAAGCGGGCCGGCTCGCCGGCGGGCGCGGCGCCGGCCTCCGCTTGCTCGCCGCGGCCAGAGGCCGCTCGGCGCTCGGGCGCCGCTGCGTGTTCCAGCGCCACGCCGCGCTCCAGCACCTCGTCGCCGGACAGGCGGAACAGCCGCACCGGCATCGCGTCGAGCAGCTCGTTGCCCAGCACCACGCCCTCGATCCGGTCGGGCAGCCCGGACAGCCATTCGACGCGGTCGAGCGCCTCGGGCACCTGCCGCGCCAGCGTCTCGCGCTGGCGCTCGCGCAGCTCGCCCGACAGCTCGACGATCCGGTAGGCGACCCGGTCCCGGCCCGCCTCGGCCAGCGCCTCGAGCAGCGTCGCGGCCAGCGCGCCGGTGCCGGCGCCGAACTCCCAGATCGTTTCGGGCGCGCCCTGCTCGAACCACTGCCCGAGCTGGGCCGCCACGCAGCGGCCGAACAGCGGCGAGATCTCCGGGGCGGTCACGAAATCGCCGGCCGCGCCGAACTTTCGGCTGCCGCCGGCGTAGTAGCCGAGGCCCGGCGTGTACAGCGCGCGGGCCATCCAGTCGTCGAAGCCGATCCAGCCGCCGGCCGCGCGGATCGCGTCGGCGATCGACGCCGACAGCCGGCGCGAGGCCTCGAGCTGGTCGTCGTCGGGAGCAGGCAGGTTCGCGGGCGAGGGCATGGGCCGGCAGTCTAGATGATTTAAACTGGCCTGTTCATCGAAGCGCTCGAGCATGACGGACAGCCCCTCCCGCCCCGTGGCCCTGGTCACCGGCGCCGCCCGCCGGATCGGCGCGGCGATCGCGTCGCACCTGCACGCCTGCGGCTACGACGTGATCGTTCACTATCGCCGATCGGCCCACGACGCCGAGCGTCTGGTCGAGCGACTGAACGCCGATCGGCCCGGCTCGGCGCTCGCGGCGGCAGCCGACCTGGCCGACCCGGCCGGCTGCGAGGCGCTGGTCGAGCGGGCGGCCGCCTGGCGCGGCGGCCGGCTCGATGCGCTGGTCAACAACGCGTCGAGCTTCCGCCGCACGCCGCTGGGCACGATCGACGACGCGGCCTGGCACGAGCTGGTCGACGGCAACCTGAAGGCCGCGCTGTTCTGCAGCCAGGCGGCCGCCCCGTGGCTGCGCGCTTCGGGCGGCGCGATCGTGAACCTGTGCGACGTCCACACCGAGCGGCCCTTGCGCGAGTTCTCGGTCTACTCGGCGGCCAAGGCCGGCATCGTCGCGCTGACCCGCGCGCTCGCGCTGGAGCTGGCTCCGGCGGTCCGCGTGAACGCGGTGTCGCCCGGCTCGCTCGACTGGCCCGAGGAAGGCATCTTCACCGACGCCGAGCGCGCGGCCACCGAGGCGGCGATCCCCCTCGCTCGGCTGGGCAACGGCCGGGACATCGCGCAGGCGGTCGAGTTCCTGCTGCGCGGCAACCGGTACGTCACCGGGCACGTGCTGGCCGTCGACGGCGGCGCGAGCCTGGTCTCGCGCTGACCGGCCGCGCCACGATCCCGGACTCGCGGGCCCACCAGACCGGATACACGATGCAAGACAGCTTCCACGACTGCTATCGCCTGCTGGTGCAGGACGTCGAGATCGACTGCTTCCTCGGCGTCTACGAGCACGAGCAGGCCCGCAAGCGGCCGATCGTAGTCGAGGTCGAGATGTACGTGCCGCACGCCACGAAGATCTCGCGCCGCGACGAGCTGGCCGAAACGGTCAACTACGAGCGCGTCGTCGAGACGATCGAGCGGGTCGTCGGCGACCGCCGGTTCCGGCTCGTCGAGACCCTGTGCGCCGAACTGGCGGACGAGATCGCGCGCCTGCCCGGCCTGCGCGCGCTGAAGGTGTCGGTCACCAAGCCGCAGCCGCTGCCGCGCGCGAAGGCGGTTCGCGTCGAAGTCTGGAGGCATCCGTGAGCACGATCCTGGAACCGTCCGCGCGCAAGCTCGAGAAGCTCGCCTACGAGCGCAACAAGCTGCTCAAGCGGCTGCTGCGGCTCACCGGCCAGGCGATCGGCGACTTCGGCATGATCGAGGACGGCGACCGCGTCATGGTCTGCCTGTCCGGCGGCAAGGACAGCTACGGCCTGCTCGACCTGCTGCTCACGCTGCGCAGCCGCGCGCCGATCTCGTTCGACGTCGTCGCGGTCAACCTCGACCAGAAGCAGCCGGGCTTTCCGGAGCACGTGCTCCCCGACTACCTGGGCAAGCTCGGCGTGCCATTCCACATCGAGAACCAGGACACCTACTCGATCGTCACCCGGGTGATTCCCGAGGGACGCACGATGTGCTCGCTGTGCTCGCGGCTGCGCCGCGGCATCCTGTACCGGGTGGCCGACGAACTCGGCGCCACGAAGATCGCGCTGGGCCACCACCGCGACGACATCCTCGAGACCTTCTTCCTGAACATGTTCTTCGGCGGCAAGCTCAAGGGCATGCCGCCCAAGCTGGTGTCCGACGACGGCCGCCACATCGTGATCCGGCCGCTCGCCTACGTCGAGGAGAGAGACCTCGAGGCCTACGCCGAGTGGCGCGAGTTCCCGATCATCCCCTGCAACCTGTGCGGCTCGCAGGAGAACCTGAAGCGGCGCGAGATCAAGCAACTGATGCGCGAGTGGGAGAAGCGCTTCCCCGGCCGGGTCGACAACATCTTCGCCGCGCTGTCGCGGGTCACGCCCTCGCACCTGATGGACCGCTCGCTGTTCGACTTCACCGGGCTGGCCGCCACCGGCGCGCCGGTCGAGGACGGCGACATCGCCTTCGACGTGAGCCCGGAATTCGAGGCCGCGCCGGCGGCAGGCGCCGACGCCGCGCTGCCGGTCGTAGAACTGGTCCGCCGCAAGCCGGCCTGACGCGCCGCGGCGCGCGGCTCGAGGCACGCACGGCGCCGCGGCGCGCGCGGATCAGGCGGCCACCGCGCGCCCGATCGCCAGCATCGTCACGTCGTCCGGCAGCTCGTCGCCGAACGCCTCGATGCCCGCCACGACCTGGTCGAGCAGCCCGTCCACCGCGCCCTGCCGCTGCGCGATCCGGGCGAGGATCCCGGCCTCGCCGAACGGCGCGGCGGGCGTGCCGGCGTCGGTCACGCCGTCGGTGAAGGCCAGCAGCAGGTCGCCGGGCTCGATGCGGGTGGCGCCGATTCCGAAGCGCTGGCCCGGCAGGATTCCCAGCGCCGGGCCGGTCGTGCCCAGCCTCTCGACCGCGCCGCCTGCGCGCGCGTGCAGCGGCGCGTCGTGCCCGGCGTTCACGTAGGCGAGCTCGCCGCTGCGGGGGTCGAGCACCGCCACGAAGGCGGTGGCGAACATGTTCGAGCTGCCGTGAACCGTCGCGATGTAGTCGCTGGTCGCGCGCGCCGTACGCGCCAGCGTGGCGTGCGCGTCGGCATCGGGCTGCTGGGTCGCGATCGCGCGGATCAGGCTGCGGAACAGCGCCATGTACAGCGCGGCGCCGACCCCCTTGTCGCAGACGTCGGCCACCACCAGTGCGATGCCGTCGCCGACCGGGAAGACGTCGTAGAAGTCGCCGGCCACCTGCCGGGCCGGCAGGAAGCGCGCGCCGATGTCCCAGCCGTCGAGCCGGGGCAGCGACTCGGGCAGGAATCCCGACTGTATCCGCCTGCCGATCTCCAGCTCGCGCGCGATCGCCTGCAGTTGCCTGCGCTCGGCGTCGCGCAGTCGCTTGCGGGCCAGCGAGGACTCGACCCGCGCGCGCAGCACCGCCGGGTCGAAGGGCTTGGGCAGGTAGTCGTCGGCGCCGAGTTCCAGGCAGCGCACGACGCTCTCGCTCTCGTCGATCGCCGAGACCATCACGACCGGCACGTGGCGAAGCGCCTCGTCGGTCTTCATCGTCTCGAGCACCTGGTAGCCGTCCATGCCCGGCATCGTGATGTCGAGCAGCACGAGGTCGAACTCGCCTCCGCGCAGCGACTCCAGGGCCCGGATGCCGTCCTCGGCGATCGCCACCTCGTGGCCGAGCCGCTTCAGGCGGCGCGCGAGCAGCTCGCAGTTCGCCGGAACGTCGTCGACGACGAGCAGGCGGGCCGGCGCGTCGGGCGCGAATCCGTTCATGTCGCCTCCGCTTGCACGCCCGCGCCGCCCTGGCGGGTCTGCCGGCCCTGGTCACCGGCGCCATCCCGACCGCCCGCGTCAGACAGGCCAAGCAGCCGCTTGAGGTAGGGCAGCTCGCGCTTCGTGGCGATCTCGCCCTGCTCGATCAGGTAGCCGATCTGGTCGACGTCGGCGAGCCGGATCCGCCTGTCCAGGTCGGGGATCATCGGGATCACCTCGGCATGGTGGGCCACGCTGTAGAAGGCGAGCTGCGAGCGAAGCAGGTTGTTGACCGTGGCGGTCTTCAGGTGCAGCACCAGCTGCATCAGGTTGTCCACCTCGGTCTGCAGCGACTCCTCGAAGCCGATCGCGACGATCACGTCGGCGCCCTCGCGCATCGCCACGTCGACCGGCAGCGGATCGGAGGCGCCGCCGTCGATCAGCAGGCGGCCCGCCACGCGCCAGGGCGGCAGCACCATCGGGATCGCGATGCTGGCGCGCAGCGCGTCGGCCAGGCTGCCGCTGGCCAGCACCACCTGGTCGCCGCTGTGGAAGTCGGTGGCCACGATCCGCAGCGGCATGCCCAGGTCGCCGAACTCGCCGTCGCCGACGAAGTCGCGGATCGCCGCGTTGACCTTGCGATCGTCGAGCAGCGCGAATTCGGGCCCGAAGCCGAAGGCGCGAGGCAGCAGCGCGCGCGGCACCGCCCGGTAATCGAGCGACTGGAACATGCCGTGCAGGCTCGCGACGAAGCGCTCGGCCTGGCGATCGGCGGCCTCGGCGCCGCGCGCGAGCCAGACTGCGCACAGGCTGCCGCCGCTGCAGCCGACCGTCAGGTCGATCGGCACGCCGGCATCGCGCAGCGCGCGGATCGAGCCGAGCGCCGCCGCGCACTTCAGGCCGCCGGAGCCGACCACGACGGCGACCCGGGGCCGGCGGGCGCCGGCCCCGGAAGGAGGCGTCACGGTCACGGCGCCGTTCCCGCCGCAGCCGTGCTGCCCAGCAACTGGCGCAGGTAGGGCAGCTGCTCCTCGGCGGCGCGCTGGCCCTCGTCGATGACGTAGCCGATCTTGCCGGTGTCGAACAGGCGGACGCGCTCGCGGAACTCCGGGAGGATCGCGATCACCTCGCTGTGATGCGCCAGGCTGTGGAACGCGAAGCGCGACTTGAGCAGGTTGTTCGACATGATCGCGCTGAGCTGGAACGCGAAGCGCCCGGCCGACTTCACCGATTCCTGGAAGGGGCTCTCGAAGCCCAGCGCGATGATCACGTCGGCGCCGTTCTTCATCGCGACGCTGATCGGCAGCGGGTCGGCCAGGTAGCCGTCAACAAGCAGCCGGTCGCCGATGCGCCACGGCGTGAAGGCGAAGGGCAGGGCCACGCTGGCGCGGATCGCGTCGACCAGGCTGCCTTTCGACAGCACGACCAGCTCGCCGTTGGCGAAGTCGGTGGCGGTCACGTGCAGCGGCACCTGCAGGTCCTCGATCCGGGCGTCGCCGAACGCCCGCTTCAGCCGCTGCATGATCAGCGCGTCGTCGCGCAGCCCGAAGCCCTCGGTGCGAAAGCCGAGCATGCGCGGCGCGATCGCGCGCAGCATCGCCATCGTGTTCCGCTTGCCGGTGATCTCCTTCGTCCACAGCTCGGAGGTCATGCGCGCGGCGTCGTCGCCGGTGTGGCCCGCCGCGATCAGCGCGGCGTAGATCGATCCCGCGCTGCAGCCGACCAGCATGTCGACCGCGATGCCCTCGCGCGCGAGCACCTTCTGGATGCCGATCGCGGCCGCGCACTTGACGCTGCCCGAACCGATGACCAGCGCGACGCGCTTCCGATTGACGGTCATGTGCGACTCCGGGTCGTGTGGGATCAGGCGCCGTCGAAGCTGACGACCGCGTCGTCGACGTCGGGGAACAGGTTCAGGATGCTTGTGAAGCCCGAGATCTCGAGCACCCGCAGCACCGGCGGCGATACGCCCGCCAGCCGCAGGTCGCCGCCGCGCCGGCGCGCGTCCTTCACCGTGGCGAGCAGGGCCCTGAGGCCCGCGCTGCTGATGTACTCGACCTGCGTCAGGTCGGCCACCAGCCTGTAGCGGTCGCTGCCGAGCGCATCGAGCATCGCGCCGGTCAGCGTTTCGGCGGTCAGGCTGTCGACGCTGCCCGCAATCTCCACGACCGTCACCTGCTCCACGGTCCTCATCTGGATCTGCATCTGGAGTTTCCTCGGTACTGGTTTCTCGTCAATTCGGGGCCGCCCGCTCGAGGCGGCGGATCATCGTCAGCCGGTTGCCGCCGCCCTCCCTGGGGGCGTGCCGCACTTCGTCCATCAGTTCGCCGATCAGGAACCATCCGAGCCCGCCGATCGGCCTGTCCTCGACGGCGGCCTCGAGCTCCGGGGCCCGGATCGCCTCGGGCGCGAAGGGCCGGGCGCGGTCCGCGACCTCGATTCGCACCTGCGACGCCTCGTCCGCGATCGTGAGCTCGATCGGCCCCGGCGGCGCGCCCGCGTAGCCGTGGTCGATCACGTTGACGCAGGCCTCCTCGACCGCGAGCCGCACCGCGTGCGCGGTCTGCTCGTCGAAGCCGGCCTCCCGGGCCACCTCGATAGCGAAGCCGAGCAGCTCGGGCAGGCTGGCGCGCACCGCCTCGCGGGTGATGCGCCGCTCGATCCGGACCCGCGCCGTCGCCGCGCTCACTGCCCTCCCCCTTGCTCGCCGAGCAGGGCGGCGATCTTCTGCAGCAGGCGGGGCAGCTCGACCGGCTTCGTGTCGAAGTCGTCGCAGCCGGCGGCCATCGCCTGCTCGCGATCGCCCGACATCGCGTGCGCGGTCAGCGCGATGACCGGGATGCGCCGGGTCGCGTCGTCGGCCTTCAGCCGGCGGGTCGCCTCCCAGCCGTCGATCACCGGCAGGCTCAGGTCCATCAGGATCAGGTCGGGCGCCGAATCGCTGGCTCGCGCCAGCGCCTCGCCGCCGTCCGCCGCGGTCACGACCTGGTAGCCCTGTCGCGTCAGCCGGCGCGACAGCATGTCGCGGTTCAGTTCGTTGTCCTCGACGAGCAGGATCGTCGTCATGATCTCGGATCTCCTGCCGCGGCAAGCGGCATCGGCACCCCGCTGGGCGTGCGGGCCGGGATCCGCACGGTGAAGCTCGCCCCGGCCCCCGGCACGCTCTCGGCCTTCAGCTCGCCGCCCATCATCGCGCAGAGCCGGCGGCTGACCCGAAGGCCCAGGCTGGGCGCCGCCGGATCGAGCGAGGCGAGCTCCTGGGCCACGTCCAGCGGCCTGGCCAGCATCGCGAGCTGCTCGTCGGCCAGCCCGGGGCCGGAATCCGCGACCTGGAAGACCAGCCACTTGTCGTCGACCGTCGTCGACAGCGTCACGCGCCCGTTGCGCGAGCGCCTGCCCGCGTTCAGCAGCAGGTTCACCAGCACCTGCTTGAGGCGGGGCGCGTCGCCCAGCCACGCGCCCTCGCCGATCTCGGTGGAGACCTCGAGCACGCCGCCGTTGCGCTCGACGACCGGCCTGGCGAGCGCGGCGAGGTCGCGCAGGATCCGGCCGAGATCCAGCCGGTCGAGCGCGGCCCGCTCGTCGCGCACGTCGTGGAAACGGGCCAGCGCGATCATCGTGTCGAGCGTGTCGCGCATCTGCAGCCCCGCCGCCCGGATCGCCGACAGGTCGTGCCTGCGCTGTTCCCCCGAAGCCTGGTCGAGCTCCTCGGTCAGCAGCTCGCTGTAGCCGATGATCGCGTTCAGCGGCGTGCGCAGCTCGTAGCCGGTCTTCGACAGGAACGCGAGGCGCGCGTCGACCGTTCCCTCGGCGGCAGCGGCGACGTCGACCAGCGCGCTCAGGTCCTCGATGCAGGCGATGACCGTCTTCTCGCCGCCGTAGCCGAGGTACTCGGCCGAGATCCAGCCGGGAAAGCGCGTGCCGTCGGCGCGCTGGAACTCGATCTGGAGCCTGCGCACGCGGCCGTCCCGCGACAGCGTGCCGAGGAAGCGCTCCCGATCGACCGCCTCGGCGTAGTACAGGTGATGGACCGACTTGCCGGCCAGCGACGCGACCGTGCAGCGGAACAGCTCCTCGCAGCGCGGGTTGCACTCGAGGATCACGCCGTCGGAGATGCGCACGATCAGCAGGAACACCGGGGCGTTGTCGATCAGGCCGCGCACCGCCGCGGCGCTCTGCTCGGCCGAGCGGCGCGCCCTCAGCAGCTCCATCTCGGACTCCTTCATCCGGGTGACTTCCTTCGCGAAGCCCTCGAAGTGGGTGACGCGGCCCTGCGGATCGCGCACCGCGCAGGCGTCGAGCGACAGCCAGATCAGCTCGCCGTCCTTGCGCCGCGCCTGGCACTCGAAGTCGGCGACCGATCCGTCGCGCATCAGCCGCGATCGCAGGTCGGCGAGCTGGGCCGGGTCGGCGAACAGCTGGCGCGACAGGTCGGTGACGTGCTCGCGCATGTCCTCGGGCGAGTCGTAGCCGAGGATGCGGGCGGTCGCCAGGTTGACCTCGGGATGCGAGCCGTGCGCCGGCAGGCGGAACACGAGCGGGGCGCTCGCGCTCCCGGAGAGGATCCGGTAGCCCTCCTCGGTGAAGCGCCAGCCGTCGGTCGTCGGGCGCTGGGCGGCGGGCGCGCCGGCCACCGGCGCCGAGGCCGAGGAAGCCGCGCGGCTCGCCACGCCCGATGCGACGCGGGCCGCCCGCTCACCGGCCGCAGCATCCGCACGCGTCGCCGAGACCGGCAGGGTCACGATGAAGCTCGTGCCGCGGCCGAGCGCGCTCCGCACCTCGATCCGCCCGCCCATCAGCTCGACGAGCCGCTTGCTGATCGCCAGCCCCAGGCCGGTGCCGCCGTACTTGCGCGTGGTCGTGGAGTCGGCCTGCGTGAAGGGGCGAAAGAGCTTGGCGCGCTGCTCGTCGGACATGCCGATGCCGGTGTCGGCGACCTCGAGCCGCAGGCACTCGGCGCCGTCGTCGCCGGCCGCCCGGGACGCGCTCACCGTGACGCTTCCGTCGTGAGTGAACTTGCCCGCGTTCGACAGCAGGTTGAGCAGCACCTGCCGGAGCCGGATGCTGTCGCCGGTGATCGTGCCGAGATCCGCCGGCACCCGCTTCTCGAGCTGGTTGCCCTGCTTGCGGACCAGCGGCAGCGCGGTCGCGCAGACCTCCTCGATCACCAGCCCGGGGCTGAACCGGTCCACCACCAGGTCGATCTTGCCGGCCTCGATCTTGGCGAGGTCCAGCACGTCGTTGATCAGCCCGAGCAGGTGCTTGCCGGCGCCCTGGATCTTCTTCAGGTCGTCGAGCAGCGCGGCGTCGGCCTGGTCGCCGAGGTCTTCCTGCAGCATCTCGCTGTAGCCGATGATCGCGTTCAGCGGCGTGCGCAGCTCGTGGCTCATGTTGGCCAGGAAGGCGCTCTTGGCGCGGTTGGCCGACTCGGCGAGCTCGCGCGCGCGCTCGGCCTCGACCCGCTCGGTCTCGGCCAGGTCGTAGGTGGCCTCGAGCACCCGCTTCTGCTCCTCGAGCTCGGTGCGGCGCTCCAGCGCCTCGCGCTTCGAGCGCTGCGCGCCGCGCGCCTCGACGTAGGAGCGCCAGCCGAACACCGCGGTGAACAGCACGACGCCGATGCCCGACACCGAGGTCGTCAGCATCGACGATTCGGGCTCGAAGCTGAAGCCGGTCGCCAGCGCGCCGAGCATCATCCCGACCACCGACCAGCCGAGGCCGTTGACCGCGTGCCGCGCGCCGCCGACGCTCAGGTTCGTGGCGTTGACCGACGCGAACATCGTGACGCCGGCCCAGATGCTGAATCCGCTCAGCGCGGTGACGAGCCCGGTCATCAGCGAGTCGATCAGCAGATTGCGCAGCTCGGCGCCCTTCGAATCCCGGCTGCGGCGCGCGATCTGGTAACCGATGTGCGACCAGGCGAGCAGGTAGAAGCTGGTCAGCGCCCAGACCCAGGCGGGCGTCGGCCGGCCGACGTAGACGGAGCCCACGACGACGAACATCGCCAGGTGCGCCATGACCCGCACCGGATAGTCGAGCTCGACGATCGGGTGCACCTTGCGGCGCGCCGCCTGCGGTGGCTGCCGCGCCCCGGTCCGGGCGGCATCGACCGTGCTCATCCTGCCTCCCTGGCGCTCGGTGTCCCGGGGGTCTTCGCCAGCGTTTTTCTTCTTCTGGCCGGAATGTCCCGGAGGGTGGAATCCTGGCGTGGGGCGCTGCTCGATGCCACGTCGGGAATTCGCTCCCTTTTAAACCGCGGGCGCCTTGCTCGTCAAACCCTCTTCTTCCACAGTCGTGAAGCCTTCCCGGTCGGGGGACCAAACAGGCCTCGCCGCATCGCGCCCGGGCGGCCGCCCGGCCCGGGGCCTGCTTCCGCCCGGGCTGCCGCCGGCCTCACCAGGTATCGACGAAGCGCCCGGCCTCGCGCAGCGGCGCCAGCGCCGCCGACTCGAGCCCCCGAAACAGCCAGTCGCGGGTGCTCGCCGGGTCGATCACCGCGTCGATCTCGAGGTGGACCGCGGTATTGATCGCCGAGCCCTTCTCGTATTGCCGCGCGACCAGCTCGCGGTACAGCGCGTCGCGCTCCGGCCCCTCGGGCGCCGCCTCGAGCTCCTTGCGAAAGCCCAGCCTCACCGCGCCTTCCAGCCCCATGCCGCCGAACTCGCCGGTCGGCCAGCTCACGGTGAAGGCCGGCGCATGGAAGCCGCCCGCGGCCATCGCCATCGCGCCCAGCCCGTAGCCCTTGCGCAGCACGACCGCGAAGAAGGGCACCCGCAGCTTCGCGGCCGCCACGAACATCCGGCTCACGTGCCTGACCTGCGCGCGGGTCTCGATCTCGGGCCCGACCATGAAGCCCGGCGTGTCGATCAGCGACACGATCGGCAGGCCGTGCGCGTCGCACAGCTGCATGAATCGCGCCGCCTTGTCGGCCGCGTCGGCGTCGATCGCGCCCGACAGGTGGAACGGGTTGTTGGCGAGCAGGCCCACCGGCCGTCCCGCGATCCGCGCCAGCGCGGTGTGGATGCCAGCGCCGAAGCCGGTACGCAGCCACAGCAGCGAACCGGTGTCGACCAGGCCCTCGATCGCCGCGCGGGTGTCGTATACCCGCAGACGGTTCTCGGGCACCACGCCGCGCAGCAGCTCCGGATCGGGCGAGCGCCAGGCGTCGGTGCGCCCCTGGAACATCGACAGGTAGTGCTTCGCGGCCGCGACCGCCTGCGCCTCGTCATCGACCAGGATGTCGATGACGCCGTTGGCGTGCTGGACCGAACTCGGCCCGATCTCCTCGGGCCGGAACACGCCCAGGCCACCCCCCTCGATCATCGCCGGGCCGCCCATGCCCAGGTTGCTGTCGCGGGTCGCGACGATCACGTCGGCGCAGCCGACCAGCGCGGCGTTGCCGGCGAAGCAGCGGCCGGCCACGATGCCGACCACCGGCACCCGGCCGCTCAGCGCGGCGAAGGACGCGAAGGTCGTCAGGTCGAGCCCGGCCACCACCGGCATGTCGACGTCGCCGGGCCGCCCGCCGCCACCCTCGGCGAACAGGACGACCGGCAGGCGCTGGCGGGCCGCCAGCTCGAGCATCCGGTCGGTCTTGGCGTGGTTGCGGAAGCCCTGCGTGCCTGCCAGCACGGTGAAGTCGTAGGCCATCACCACGCAGCGCGAGCGCTCGGCGCCGAAGCGCTCGCGGTTCACGCTGCCGATTCCGGTCACCATGCCGTCGCCCGGCGTGTTCGCGACCAGGTCGTCCATAGAGCGGCGCCGGCTCTGCGCGGCCACGGTCAGCGCGCCGTACTCGACGAAGGAGCCCTCGTCGCACAGGTCGGCGATGTTCTCGCGCGCGGTGCGCAGCCCGCGGGCGTGGCGCTTCGCGACCGCCTCGGTCCGCGCCGCGTCGAGCGTGAAGGCGTGGCGGTCGAGGATCCGCCGCAGGTCGGCGCGGATCGCGCGCGGGTCGGTGCCGCCGCCGGCCTCGCCCCCCGCCTCGTCGAGCTCGAGCGGCTCGACCAGGACCAGCGCCTGCGCCTCGGCCACCTGGTCGCCGGCCGCGGCCCTGGCCTCGACGACGCGCCCGGCCGTGCCGGCGGTCACCGTGTGCTCCATCTTCATCGCCTCGAGCACCGCCACCGTCTGCCCGGCGCGCACCAGGTCGCCCGCCGCCACCGACAGCTCGGCGAGACGGCCCGCCATCGGCGCGCGGATCGCGGCGAGGCCCTCGGGCAGCGCTTCGGCCGGGCCGGCGTGCGGCGGGGGCAGGGGCGGATGCGCGCCACCCGGGGCGCCGCCGGGGGCCGCCGCGTCGAGTCCGGCCTGCGCATCGCCCGCGGCGGCCCTCGCCGCAAGCTCGGCGCCCTCCGCCTCGAGTTCGGCCGCGCGGGCCAGCAGCGGCCCGAGGATCGCCTCGAAGTGCCGGGTGTGCACCGCCTGCGTCGCGAACTCCTCTCGCTCTGCCAGCGCGCGCAGCAGCCACAGGTTCGTCGCGATGCCCTCGATCCGGGTCTCGCGCAGCGCGCGCTGGCCGCGGCGCACCGCCTGCGCGAACTCGCCCGGCGACGACACCACGAGCTTGGCGAGCAGCGTGTCGTAGTGCGGCGACGGCGCGTATCCGGGGCGGCCGTGCGTGTCCACCCGCACGCCGGGGCCGGCCGGCAGGTCGAAGCGATCGAGCCGGCCCGAAGCCGGCCGGGCGAGCCCCTGCGCGTCCAGCGACTCGGCATTGATCCGGAACTGGATCGCGAAGCCCTGCGGCTTCGGCGGGCGCAGCGGGTCGAGGCCCGCCTCGCGCAGCGAGGCGCCCGCCGCGATCCGGAGCTGCACGGCCACCAGGTCCACGCCGGTGACCGCCTCGGTGATCGTGTGCTCGACCTGCAGGCGCGGGTTGGCCTCGATGAACACGAAGGGCAGGTCCGGCGCGTCGCCCTCGTCGACCAGGAACTCGAAGGTGCCCAGGCCCCGGTAGCCGGCCTCGCGGGCCATGACCAGCGCCGCCTCGACGATCCGTTCGCGCAGCGCCGGCGCCAGCGCCGGGCTGGGCGCGACCTCGACCAGCTTCTGGAAACGCCGCTGCAGCGTGCAGTCGCGTTCGCCCAGCGCGACGACCTCGCGGCCGTCGCCGACCACTTGCACCTCGATGTGGCGCGCCCGCGCGATCAGCCGCTCGGCGTAGACGTCGGCGACGCCGAAGGCCGCGCGCGCCTCCGAGGTGCAGCGGGCAAAGGCCTCGGCGAGCGCGTCGCGGGAAGTGACAGCGCGCATCCCGCGCCCGCCGCCGCCGCCGACCGCCTTGATCACGATGCCGCGCCCCGCGCCGGCGGTCACGCTCGGCGGAGCCTCGCCGCCCAGCTGCGCGTCGACCGAGCACCCGTGCGCGTCGTAGAACTCCTCGATCTCGGCCAGCGTCGCACCGCCGCGGGTCGAGGGCATGACCGGCACGCCGCACTGGCGCGCGTGGTCGATCGCGATCGCCTTGTCGCCGAACAGCTCGAGCTGCGCGACGGTCGGCCCCACGAAAACCAGCCCCGCCTTGGCGCAGGCCGCCGCGAACTCCGGGCGCTCGCTCAGGAAGCCATATCCCGGATGCACCGCATCGCAGCCGGCGCGCAGCCCGGCGGCGACGATCGCCTCGATGTCCAGGTAGGCCGCTGCCCCGGTCGCATCGAGCGGCACGCAGTCGTCGGCGAGCGCAAGGTGCGGCAGCGCGGCGTCGTCGCGCGAGTGCACCGCCACGGTGGCGATGCCCAGGTCGCGCGCCGCGCGCAGGATCCGCAGCGCGATCTCGCCGCGGTTGGCGATCAGAAGCTTGTTCACTTTTCCCCGGCCTCCTCGCGCCGGCCCATCCTCGCGGCCCGCGCCGTCTTTGCCTCGCGCCCCGCCCCTTCCGGGCCGGGGCGCGTCAGTCGTCCTTCAGCAGCCTGCGCAGCATCTTGCCGGCGCCGGTCGCCGGCAGCGCATCGCGGAACACCACCTGGCGCGGCGCCTTGTACACCGCCATGTTCTCGCGCGCCCAGGCCACCACTTCCGCCTCGCTCGGCTTGTCGGCCTCGGCCAGCCCGGGCTTCAGCACCACGAAGGCCCTGACCACCTCGCCCTTCTCCGGATCGGGCACGCCGATCACGCCGGCCTGCGCGATCGCCGGATGGCGGGTCAGGATGCTCTCGACCTCCTCGGGGAACACGCTGTAGCCGGAGACCTTGATCATCTCCTTGAAGCGGCCCATGAAGCTCAGGTAGCCGTCGGCGTCCACCCGGCCCATGTCGCCGGTGTGGACCCAGCCGTCGCGCAGCGTCTTCGCGGTGGCCTCGGGCTTCTTCCAGTAGCCCTTGAACACGCCGCGGCCGCGGATCGTGATCTCGCCCGGCTCGCCGACCGGCATCTCGCGGCCGGTGTCGGGGTCGACGATGCGCACCTCGTTGCCCGGCACCGGCCTGCCGTGCGTGCCCCAGCGGACCGCGTCGCAGGGCATCGCGGTGTCCATCGTGTGGGTCTCGGAAAGCCCGTAGGCCGCCTCGAAGCTCGCGCAGTTCGGCGCGAAGCCCTGCCACTGCTTGGCCAGCGCCTCGGTGAAGGTGATGCCGAAGCTGGTGACCGGGTTCATCCGCAGGCTGGACAGGTCGAAGCCGCTCGCGCCGGGAACCTGCATCGCGGCCACGTTCATCGGCGCGATGCTGTACCACCAGCTGACCCGGTGCCGCTCGATCGCCTGCAGCGCGGCCTTCGGGTCGAAGCGGTACAGCAGCACCGAGGTTGCGCCGGCGTACACGCTCATGTCCACGCCCATCAGCATGCCGGCGATGTGGTAGAGCGGCGCGATCGCCAGCATCACGTCGCCGGGGCCGACGCGGTACACGTCCACCGACACCGCGGTCTTGTACAGCGCGTTGTCGAAGCTCAGCATCGCCCCCTTGGGCAGCCCGGTGGTGCCCGAGGTGTAGGTCATCAGCGCGACGTCGTCCATCGCCACCTCGACCGCCGGCGGCCGCTCGCCGCTGCGCGCCGCCGCGAGGAAGTCCTCGGCGCCCTCGGGCGCCTGCCGCGGCGCCGCGCGCATCGCCGCCAGCTCCTCGGGCAGGTCGATGGACGGCGCGGCCGGCAGCATGTCGGCGTAGTGCACGACGAACACGTGCTCGAGCCGGGTGCTCGCCCGCACCTTGTCGACCACCGGCAGCAGCGGCGCGGCCGCCACGATCACCCGCGCGCCGAGATCGTCGAGCTGGTACTGCAGCTCGTGCTCCTTGTTCAGCGGCCCGCAGGGGCAGACGATCGCGCCGAGCTTCTGGATGCCGTAGTGCGCGATCGCGTACTGCGGGCAGTTCTGCATGAACAGCGCCACCGGCTCGCCCTTGCGCACGCCGAGCCTGGCGAGCCGCGCGGCGAACGCGTCGCTGAAGCGGTCGAGATCGCCGTAGCTCAGCTCGGCGCCGTACCAGATGTAGGCCGGGTGCCCGGGTCGCTCGCGGGCATGGCCGCGCAGGATCTCGTGCAGGGGCCTCCCGCCCCGGTCCGGTGTGCTCATCGCCGCTGCCTCCGTCGTCGCGCCGGGCCCGATCGCGCTTGTGGCCCGCCGGGCAAGGATGCCACAATTCTACCGATGGGTAGGAAGCCTCGAGCCGATTCCGGAAGCTTGCCGGGCCGCGCCACCGGCCGCCAGGCGAGCGCCACCGCGGCCACCGACGAGAAGCGCGAGCGGATCATGGCGGTGGCCGCCCGCCTGTTCTTCGAGCACGGCTACGCGAACACCACGATCGCATCGATCGCCCGCGAGCTCGGCGTGACCAAGCCCTACGTCTACTACTACTTCCGCGACAAGCTCGAGCTGTTCGAGGCGATCTCGTGGCGGCCGACCGTCGAGTGCCTGACCGCTATGGACTTCGGCGCCGACGACCCCCGCCCCGCCCACCTGAAGCTCGCCGAGGGCCTGGAGAAGCTGATCCGCGCCACCGTGCTCCACCATCCCGCCGCGACGCTGCCCTACCGCGAGCCCCAGGTCTACGGCGAGCGCTACCGCGAGGCGCTGCGCCGGCTCGCCGACCGCTTCTACTCGCGCACGGTCGAGCTGCTCGAGCAGGCGCGGCGCGACGGCATGGCCGACTTCGGCGACGCCAAGGTGACCGCGCTGGCGGTGGCCAGCATTCCGGGCTTCCTCTACACCTGGTACCGCCCCGACGGCCGTCTCGGGCAGGACGCGGTGGTGGCCGAGCTGACCCGGATCGCATCGAGGGCGGCTGGCCTCGGGCCGCGCGATCGTGGCAGGATCGACCAGGGGCGCGGGCCGGCAGCAGCCGTCCCGCCGAAGCGGTCTGCAGGGCGCGCCACGAGATAAGAGAATCTTATCGCCCAGGCACAGTTTTTATTGTTGGACATGAACCCGCGCCGCTCGGAGACTCTCCGACCTGGCAAACGCATGCAGCGACACCCGTCATGAACACCCACCGCCCACCGCGCGGACAGCTCTGCATCTGGACCGACGTCGACCCGGCCCACGAGCTCGACTTCAATCGCTGGTACGACCGCGAGCACATGCAGGAGCGCGTGGCGATCCCCGGCTTCCAGTCGGCCCGCCGCTTCCAGGCGATCGGCAGCTGCCCGCGCCCGTATCTCGCGCTCTACTACACCGACGACATCGCCGTGTTCCGCAGCGACGCCTACCGCAACGCGTTCGCGAACCAGACGCAGTGGTCGCTGCGCAATTTCGAGCGGATGCGCGGCACGCAGCGACGGGTCGGCGAGCTGGCGCTCGAGCTCGGCCAGGCCGGCGGCGAAGGCGGCTCGCTGGCCGCCTTCGTGGTGCCCGAGGGCCGCGTGGCCTTAGAGCGCCTTCGCGAGGCACTGGCGAAGGTGGCCGGCGCGGACCACGTGATCCGGGCCTCGATGCTGCGCACCGACCCGGCGCTGTCGGCGCCGGTCACGCCGAACACCCCGCCGGTGCCGGCCGACTGGATGGTCACGATCGAGGCCACCCAGTCCGAAGTCGCGTTCGACCAGGCGAGCGCGCTGGCAAAATCGCTCGAACTCGCGCCCGGAGGCGTCTATGCTTTCCGGCTGCTCTGGCGCCTCGGCGCCTGATTCGCCCCGTCCGTTGAACCGAGAACCGAAGGAGCTTCGCAGATGAATCCGATCCGCCGTTACACGCTGCCCGCAGTGGCCGCCCTGGCGCTGGGCGCCACCACCGCCCAGGCTGCCGAGCGCTGGAACATGTCGGCCGAACAGCCCGACGGCAACTACATCACCGTGACCGCGCGCGAGTTCGCCGAAGACGTGAACAAGGCGACCAAGGGCGAGGTCGAGATCAAGGTCCACTCGAACTCGGTGCTGTTCAAGCGGCAGGAGGTCAAGCGCGCGGTCCAGACCGGCCAGGTGCAGGTCGGCGACATGCTGATCTCCTTCCTGGGCAACGAGGACCCGATCTTCGAGGTCGACGCGGTGCCGCTGCTGGCCCGCGACTTCGACGCCGCCTGGAAACTCTGGCAGGCCAGCCGCGAGAAGCTCGCCGCCCGCCTCGAGAAGCAGGGCATCAAGCTGCTGTACAGCGTGCCCTGGCCGCCGCAGAGCATCTACACCAAGAAGCCGGTCAGCACGATCGCCGACTTCAAGGGCATGAAGTTCCGCGCCTACAACGCCGCCACCGCGCGCCTGGCCGAACTGATGGGCGCGGTGCCCGCCACCGTGAACTCGGGCGACGTCCCGCAGGCCTTCGGCACCGGCCTGATCGAGGCGATGATCACCTCGCCGGCCACCGGCGTCGACACCCAGGCCTGGGACTTCTCCAAGTACTACTACGACGTGAAGGCCTTCATCCCGAAGAACGTCGCCATGGTCAACGCGCGCGCCTTCGCCAAGCTGTCGCCCGACGCGCAGAAGGCGGTGATGGCCGCCGCCGAGCGCGCCGAGAAGCGCGGCTGGGAGCTGGCCCGCACCAAGACCGACGACCTGGTCGCCACGCTGAAGAAGAACGGCATGGAGGTCGGCCCGGCCCCGGCCGCGATCGAGGCCGAGCTGGGCAAGATCGGCGGCATCATGGCCGACGAGTGGCTGAAGAAGGCCGGCGCCGACGGCAAGGCGGTGCTCGACGCGGCCAAGCGCTGATCCGCACGCCGCGCCCGCGATGACGCTGCTGCACCGGCTCTACAGGCTCTCCGGCTACCTGTCGGCCGCGAGCCTGGTCGCGATCTGCGCGCTGATCCTGGCGCAGATCGTGGCGCGCAGCCTCGGCCACATGGTCCCGGACGCCGACGAGTTCGCTGCCTGGGCCATGGCGGCCTCCGGCTTCTTCGGCCTGCCGTACGCGCTGCACGCCGGCGCGCACATCCGGATCACGTCGGCCGTGCGCTTCCTGCCGGAGCGTCTTCGCCACTTCGCCGAGGTCATCGCCACCGCCCTGGGCCTGGCGGTGGCCGCCTACCTGGCCTGGTACTGCACCTTCTTCGTCATCGAGAGCTACACCTTCAAGGAAGTCTCGCCGGGGCTGCTCGCGCTGCCCATGTGGATCCCCCAGGTCTCGATGGTCGTCGGCACGGTGCTGCTCGCGCTGGCCTTCGCCGAGCGCCTGCTGTGCGTGCTGCGCGGCCGGGGCTTCGAGACCGGCGAAGGCAGCACGGGGGAATGATGGACCTTCTCTGGGTCGGCCTGGTCCTGCTCGCGGCGCTGTTCCTGTTCCTGGGGCTGGGCGTCTGGGTCGCCCCCGCGCTGATCGGGGTCGGCATCCTCGCGATGGAATTCTTCGCCGGGGCGCCCGCCGGCTCGATCCTCGCCACCAACAGCTGGACCTCCGGGGCCAGCTGGACGATGACCGCGCTGCCGCTGTTCATCTGGATGGGCGAGATCCTCTACCGCACCCGGCTGTCCGACGACATGTTCGCCGGCCTGTCGCCCTGGGTCGGCAAGCTTCCCGGCCGCCTGATGCACGTGAACGTGCTCGGCTGCGGCATCTTCGCGGCGGTCAGCGGATCGTCGGCGGCCACCGCCGCCACGATCGGGCGCATCTCGCTGCCCGAGCTGAAGTCGCGCGGCTACCCCGAGTCGGTGTCGCTCGGCTCGCTGGCCGGCTCCGGCACGCTGGGCCTGCTGATCCCGCCGTCGATCATCATGATCGTCTACGGCGTGGCGGCGCAGGTTTCGGTCGCGCGCCTGTTCATCGCCGGCGTGCTGCCCGGCCTGCTGCTGCTCGCGCTGTTCTCCGGCTACATCATGCTGTGGTCGGCGCTGAACCGCGGCCAGATCCCGCCCGCCGACCCGCCCACCAGTTTCACCCAGAAGCTGCGGGCGTCGGCGCGGCTGATCCCGGTGATCCTGCTGATCGCCGGCGTGATCGGCTCGATCTACGCGGGCTTCGCCACCGCCACCGAGGCCGCCGCCGTCGGCGTGGTCGGCGCGCTGCTGATCGCGCTGTTCTCCGGGGCCCTGACCCGCGCCACGCTGATGGACAGCCTGCTCGGCGCGGTGCGCACCTCGTGCATGATCTTCTTCATCCTGCTGGGCGCCGCCTACCTCACGTCCGCGATGAGCTTCACCGGCCTGCCGGCCGCGCTGGCCGACTGGATCGTGGCCATGAAGCTCGAGCCCTGGATGCTGCTGGTGGCGCTCACGCTGTTCTTCGTGATCCTCGGCTGCTTCCTCGACGGCATCTCGATCGTGCTGCTGACCACCTCGGTGATCCTGCCGGCGGTGCAGGCCGCCGGCATCGACCTGCTCTGGTTCGGGATCTACGCGATCCTGGTCATCGAGATGGCCCAGATCACGCCGCCGGTCGGGTTCAACCTGTTCGTCGTGCAGAACCTGACCGGCAAGGACATCTTCACGGTGGCCCGCCACAGCCTGCCCTTCTTCATGCTGATGGTGATCGCTGTCGTGCTGATCAGCGTCTTCCCCGAGATCGTGCTGGCGCTGCCTCAGGCGATGGTCGGCCGCTGAGTTCTCCGCCGCCGCGGGCGACGGCCGGCGCCGAAGGCGCCCCGGCGATCCGGGATCGGCACCGGGCGCGGCCCGGCGGCGGCGGTTTCGTCGTATCCTGAGGCGACCGCCCTTCGCCTCCAGCCCAAGTGCCCGCCCCCGCCATGCCCCCGGAATCGGCGACGTCCTCCTCGTCGCCGTGGGCGCCGCTGTTCGAGCCGGTCTTCCGCAAGCTGTGGGGCGTCTGGCTGATCGCCAACGTCTGCATGTGGATGAACGATGTCGCCGCCGCCTGGCTGATGACGTCGCTGACCACCTCGCCGGTGATGGTCGCGCTGGTGCAGACCGCGTCCACGCTGCCGGTCTTCCTGCTCGGCCTGCCCAGCGGGGCCCTGGCCGACATCGTCGACCGGCGCCGCTATTTCATGATCACCCAGTTCTGGGTCGCGATCTCGGCCACCCTGCTGTGCCTGGCGATCGTCTCGGACATCATCAACCCGGTGCTGCTGCTGCTGCTCGTCTTCGCCAACGGCATCGGCCTGGCGCTGCGCTGGCCGGTCTACTCGGCGATCGTGCCGGGCCTGGTGCCCAGGTCGCAGCTGCCGTCGGCGCTGGCGCTGAACGGCGTGGGGATGAACGCGTCGCGGATCGTCGGCCCGATCGTCGCCGGCATGCTGATCGCCGGCGCGGGCACGGCCTGGGTCTTCGTGCTGAACGCGGTGCTGTCGGTGCTCGCCGGGCTGCTGATCCTGAGCTGGCGCAGCGAGAGCAAGCCGAGCTCGCTGCCCGGGGAGCGCTTCCTCGGCGCGATGCGGGTCGGCCTGCAGTTCGTGCGCCAGTCGCCGCGGATGCGCACCGCGCTGCTGCGCATCTTCACCTTCTTCGCGCAGTCGACCGCGATCCTCGCGCTGCTGCCGCTGGTCGCGAAGCAGATGCCCGGCGGCTCGGCGGGCACCTACACGCTGCTGCTCGCCTCGATGGGCGCCGGAGCGATCGTCTCGGCCATGCTGATCCCGCGCTTTCGCAGGCGTTACGGGCCCGACGACATCGTCCGTTACGGCAGCTGGATCCAGGCCGGCTCGATGGTCGTCGTCGTGTTCGCGCCGAACGTCTGGATCGCGCTGCCGGGCATGGTCGTGGGCGGCATCGCCTGGCTGACCGTGGCCAACACGCTGTCGGTGGCCGCCCAGCTGTCGCTGCCCGACTGGGTGCGGGCGCGCGGCATGGCCACCTACCAGATGGCGATCATGGGCGGCAGCGCGATCGGCGCGGCGCTCTGGGGGCAAGTGGCCACGCTGACCGACCTGCGCACCAGCATCGTGGCGGCGGCTGCCGCCGGCGTGGCCGCGCTGTGGCTGACCCGGGGCCGCACGCTGGAAGGCACCGCGGTCGAGGACCTGACCCCCACGCACCGGATCAAGGCGCCGGTGCCGGCCTGGCAGTTCGATCCGCGCGACGGCCCGGTGCTGGTCACGATCGAGTACCGGATCGACCCGGCCCGCGCCGCCGAGTTCCGCGAGCTGATGCAGGAGACCGGCCGGCGCCGGCTCAGCCGCGGCGCGCTGTCCTGGGAACTGTTCCGCGACGTGTCCGACCCGGGTCGCTTCGTCGAGTACATGGTCGACGAGTCCTGGCTCGAGCACCTGCGGCACTTCGACCGGCTCACCGCGGCCGACGAGGCGCTGCGCGACCTCAGGCACTCCTTCCACATCGGCGAGCAGCCGCCGGTGATCACGCGAAGCATCGCCGACACGCCCCATCGCCACTGATGCCCGACTACCTGATCCTCAAGCACATCCACGCCACCGCGGCCACGCTCAGCATCGCCGGCTTCGTGCTGCGTTACGCGTGGATGATCCGCGGCTCGCCGCTGCTGCAGGCGCGTGCCGCGAAAGTGCTTCCTCACATCGTCGATACGGTGCTGCTGGCCAGTGCGATCCTGCTGGCGGTGCAGGCCGGTGTCGCGCCGTGGTCGGCCGGCTGGCTCGGGTTCAAGGTCGTCGCGCTGCTCGCCTACATCGTGCTCGGCACCGTGGCGCTCAAGCGCGGCCGCACCCGCGGTGTGCGGATCGGCGCCGGCGCGGCCGCGATCGCGGTGTTCGCGGCGATCGTCTGGGCGGCCCGCTACAAGTCGCTGCCGCTGATCGGCCCGCTCTGAGCCGGCGCGCCGCGCCTCGGCGGGGCTCCACGTCCCGTGGCCCCAGGTCCGGGGCCGCGCCCGCGTCGGCTCACTCGGCGGCGCGCACCGCGTCGAGCCAGCGTCCCGAACCGTCGATCATCGCCACGCAACGCCCGTCGGCCGACGCGCGCAGCGCCACGCCCTCGGGCGCTGCCTCGACCCGCGGCCGCGCTTTCGCCGCGAGGCTGGCGCCGTCCACCACCGCCAGCGCCACGCCGCCGTCGACCCTCAGCGCCGCGGCCGCCCGCGCGCTCGACCCCGCGCTCGACCCCGCGCTCGACCCCGCGGTCGACACCACGCCCGCGCCCAGCGGCAGCAGCGCGAGCAAACTGCCCGGCAGCTGCGCGGGCGGCGTGAGCCGCCAGCTGCCGGACTCGAAGCGCATCAGCTGCGCGTCGTCCCGCACGCCGACCAGCCAGCCGCGAGCGGTCTCGCCGCGCCAGGCCGCTGCCAGCCAGGGCTCCCGTGGCTCGGGCAGGCGGGCGATCTCCCGGCGGACCTCGAGGTGCAGCACCGACACCCTGCCGGCCGTGTCGATCCGCAGCCACTCGTAGGGAGCCGGCCCGGCGAGCAGCCCTGCCGTGTGCGAGGCCACCGGGGCCACGCGCGGCGTGAAGCGACCGGGCAGGGCCACCGCCTCGCCCATCCGGTAGTCGTGCACCAGCCCTTTCAGCACCGGCGGCGCGTCGCTCGCCAAGGCGAGCTCCCAGGTCTCGGGCGCCGCGGCCTGCTCGGCGAAGCCGGCCAGGAAGCTCGCGCGGCCCGGCACGCTCGCCAGGGCGCCGACGCGCGCCGGCGAATCTGGCAGATAGCGGTGCACGGTGGCCAGCGTGCGAGCGTCGTGGATCCGCAGCGGCTCGGCGCCGGCACCGCCGACCGCGACGAGGTCCGCACCCGGCCCGGAAGCCGCCAGCCTGCTTGCCCCAGGAACCGTCGCCGCCGAGCCCGCGTGCCGGAACGACGGCAAGTCGAAGGCCGCCAGCCGCCCGCCGACGATCGCGAACGCGCGCCATCCGGACGGGCCCTCGCCGCCCAGCCGGGCCATCGCCGGCGCGCCCGCCAGTGCGTCGGGAAGCTCCAGGCTGCCCAGGCTGCGGCCGCTCGAGCACTCGAGCAGCGCGAGCCGGCGTCCATCGTCGCCGGCCGCCAGGATCCAGTCGGCGCCGGCACCCGCGGCTTCCACGGCCGCGGCTCCCGCAGCCGCGGCGGGCCCGATCGAGCAGAGCGCGGCAGCGCCGAGCGAGAAAAGCGCGACCGCCCCGCGGCGGACGCGCCGAAAGAAAAAAGGGCGACCACAGCAGGCCGCCCGAAGCTCACGAGGAGACTGTGTCACGCAGCGCGCATCAGTACACGTCGTTCTGCGTGTTGTACACGTTGAACTTGCCGGTGGGCGTGATCAGTTTCGGATCCTTGATCACCGCCTTCAGCTTGCGGGTCTTGTCGTCGACCACCACGATCGCGGACTCCTGGTTCTTCGCGCTCCACACCGAGAACCAGACCTCGTCGCCCGCCTTGTTGTACTCGGGCTGGGTGATCCGCTTCGCGCCCTCGCCGATTCCGGCCCAGTCGCCGATCGGGAGCACTTGGAAGGGCTTGTCGAGGTTCTTCAGGTCGAACACCGCGACCGACTGCGAGATCTTCGGATCGGGGTTCAGCGGCGTGTCGACCCACAGGTTGCTCGACTTCGGATGGGTCTTGATGAACAGGTTGCCGCCGCCCTGCGCCTTCAGCGACTGGACCACCTTCCACGCGTTGCCCTTGTGCTTCTCGGGGTCGGTGCCGATCAGCGCGATCGTCTCGTCGCCCAGGTGGCCGGTGGCCCAGACCGGACCGAACTTCGGATGCACGAAGTTCGCGCCGCGCCCGGGGTGCGGGATCTTGCCTACGTCGACCAGGGCAGCGAGCTTGTTCTTCTTGCTGTCGACCACCGCGATCTTGTTCGACTGGTTGGCCGCCACCAGGAAGTAGCGCTTGCTGGCGTCCCATCCGCCGTCGTGCAGGAAGCGCGCGGCGCCGATCTCGGTCGTCTTCAGGTTGTCGATGTCGCTGTAGTCGACGACCAGGATCTTGCCGGTCTCCTTCACGTTGATGATGAACTCGGGCTTGTCGTGCGTGGCCACGATCGACGCTACGCGCGGCTCGGGGTGATACTCCTGCGCGTCGACCGTAGTGCCGCGGGTGCTCTGGATCTTCAGCGGCTCGAGGGTCTCGCCCTTCATGATCACGTACTGCGGCGGCCAGTAGGACCCCGCGACCGCGTAGACGTCGGAGAACTTCTTGTTCTTCGACGTCTCGACCGAGCGCGCCTCGAGGCCGATGCGGATCTCCGCGACGTTGTCGGGCGTCTCCATCCACAGGTCGATCAGGTTGATCTTCGCGTCGCGGCCGATCACGTACAGGTAGCGGCCCGATGCCGAGGTGCGCGAGATGTGCACCGCGTAGCCGGTCTTGACGATGTTGATGATCTTCTTCGACGCGCCGTCGATCAGCGCCACCTCGCCGGTGTCGCGCAGCGTGACCGAGAACAGGTTGCTGATGTCCCAGTCGTTCATCTTCTTCTTCGGACGCTTGTCCGGAGGCACGATGACCTTCCAGGTCTTCTTCATGTCGGCCATGCCGAACTCGGGCGGCGTCGGCGGCTCCTGCTGGATGTAGCGCGCCATCAGGTCGACCTCGGCATCGGTCAGGTCGCCCGAGGTGCCCCAGTTGGGCATGCCGGCCGGCGAGCCGTACTTGATGAAGGTCTTCAGGATCTCGGTGCCGCGCTCGAGCGTGATGTCGGGCGTGAGCGGCTTGCCGGTCGCGCCCTTGCGCAGCACGCCGTGACAGCCGGCGCAGCGCTCGAAGTAGATCTGGCGCGCCTTGTCGAATTCCGCCTTGGTCATCGGCGGAGCCTTCGGATTGATGTTCTGGTGCATCTCCTCGCCGGCCAGCGGCGAGCTGCCCGCCTGGTAGCGGATCTCGGGCTCGGTCACGCCCTTCTTGTCCTGCGCCGAGCCGATCGACGGCGCCGCGGCGAACACGCCGGCGACGACGGCCGCCACCGGCAACCACTTGATCCCTGCCTTCATTTGGCTTCTCCTTGTTGGCCCTTGCACACGTGGGTCCTTAAATATGCTTTTGCGCTGCATCAATGTGGCAATTGTTAATCCGGCGTGACTTCGGGACATTGATTCAGCGCAAGTACCGCTTTGCTTCGCGGCACTTACAGTGAGGCCGTCCCCCGCAAGAACGAAGACGGTGAAGCCGTGAAAAGAAAGGAAGATCGCACCGACTGGCCACGCCTGCTGGCGGCATCCTGCTCGCTGCTCGCCGCATCGATGGCCCAGGCCCAGACCGCCGAGCAGCCCGCCGCCGAGCCAGCGCTCGGCACCGTCGTCGTCACCGCGACCCGCAGCGAGACCCCGCTGCTCGAGGTGCCCGCCAGCGCCAGCGTCGTCGAGCAGGCCGACCTGCAGCAGCGCAACGTCGCCCGCTTCGGCGACGCGGTCGTCGAGGTTCCCGGCCTGTACGTTCGCGGCGCAGCCCTCGGCCAGGCATTCCCCGGGTCGGGCCAGGCGGTGCTGTCGCTGCGCGGCATTCCGCGCACGCCGCGCACGCTGGTGATGATCGACGGCCTGCCGATCAACAACGCGCTGTCCGGCGGCGTGAACGTCTCGGGCATCGCGCTGGAGAACCTCGAGCGGGTCGAGATCCTGCGCGGTCCGCATTCCGCCCTCTGGGGCGGCAACGCGATGGGCGGCGTCATCAACTTCATCTCGGCCTCGCCCGACCAGCCGCTCGCCGAGGTCAAGGCCGGGCTGGGCAGCAACGGCCTGCGGGCCGGCAGCGGCGTCTTCCGCAAGCGATTCGAGGGCGGGCTCGGGGTGTCGCTGTCCTTCGCCTACCGCGAAACCGACGGCTACGACGACAGCGACTACGTGGTCAAGCGCGCGCTGCCCGGCACCGGCGCGATCCCGGTCACCGGCGCGATCCCCACCAGCACGGTCGACGGCCAGCCGGGCTGGTGGGTCGGCCTGAAAGGCGCGCGCCCGTGGACGCAGAGCAACGTGTCGACCCGCTTCGACTGGAAGCTCGGCGCCGCCACCAGGATGAACGCTGGCGTGTCATGGGGCGAGTACCGGGTCGGCTACAGCCGGCCGTCGAGCTTCCTGCTCGACCCGAGCGGCGCGCCGGTGTTCTCCGGCAGCGTCGGGCTCGCCGACGCGGCCACGCCCTTGCGGATGACGCTGGCCGAAACCGACTTCCTGACCCCGACCCCGTCGGGCGAGCGCGACCTGCGCGTGTTCGCCGGCATCGAGCACCGCTTCGAGGGCGGCTCGATCCTGAAGGTGAACCTGGGCCGGCTCGAGCACCGTTTCGGCTTCTCGCAGGCGAGCCGCGGCGCCGGCTACGAGTCCGGCCCCGGCACCTTCACCGACCAGCCCAACGACCGGACCGACCTGGACGTCTCCTGGCGCGACCGCCTCGGCGCGTCCACGATCCTCACCGCCGGCTTCTCGCTGAACCACTCCACGCTCGATCGGAGCACGCAGTCGCTGGCCTACTGGCGCGACGAGGACTCGGCCGTCGCCGAGACCGGCCGCAGCACCGGCGAGTCGGACAGCGCCGCGCTGTTCGCCCAGACCGAGACCTTCGTCGGCGAGAAGGGCCGGCTGATGCTGGGCGCCCGCTACGATCGCTTCCGGACCTCCGGTTCGATCGTCGACGCGTCCGGCAGCGAGACCTACCCGACCAATACCTTCAGCCGGCTCAGCCCGAAGGCCGCCTTCGCCTGGCAGGCCTCCGATCAGCTCACGCTGCGCACCTCGCTGGGCGCCGGATTCCGGCCGCCGGCGCTGCTCGACCTGTATTCGCGCTTCCAGGTGCCGAGCCCGATCGCCGGCCAGTTCATCACCTACGACGCTTCGCCCTTTCTGAAGCCCGAGCGGGTGGTGTCGCTGGACGCCGGCGCCGACCTGGCGCTGCCCGGCGGCTTCCGGGGCTCGTTCACCGTGTTCGCCCAGCAGCTGCGCGACCTGATCTACCGGCGCTCGGTCGACCCGTTCACCGTGCAGGCCGACAACACCGGTGAGGCGCGCGTGGACGGCATCGAGGCGAGCTTCCGGGCGCCCACCGGCCTGCGCGGGCTGCGGCTGATCGGTTCGTGGACCCACAACTTCCGCTACGAGGTCACCCGCAACGACGCCGAGCCCGACATGGTCGGCAAGAACCTGACGGACGTGCCGCGCACGATGTGGTCGCTGGGCGCCGAGTACGCGGGCGGCCCGTGGACCGGCCTGCTGGTCTACCGGCACGTGGGCCACGTGTTCGGCTCGGGCGACGACCTGAACGAGGACACGGTCGAGGGCGTGTACGGCGCCTACGACCGGCACGGCGTGGCCAGCGCGAAGATCGGCTACCGCTTCAGCCCGCAGTTCAGCGCGAGCCTGTCGATCGACAACCTGTTCGACCGGGACTACTTCGTGTTCGCGAAGCAGCCGGGCCGCACGGTCTTCGCCGAGGTGGCCTGGAAGTTCTGACTCGGGATCCGGGGCCCGCGCCGGCCCAGCCCGGCGCGCTCCCGGGCCGCCGCGCTCACTCCGGCGCCGCGTCCTTGTAGACCGACTGGCGCGGCGCCGCGAACAGGCGCCGCACCATCGGCTCGAAGTGCGACAGCGGAAGCGTGTCGTAGCCGGGGTCGAAGGCCGGCGCGTCGTACTTCGCGCAGAACTCCTCGACCAGGCCGTAGCGCGGATCGTCGCGGAAAGCGTCGCGCGCGTTGCGGTCCATGCCCAGGTGGTGGAAGAAATAATAGCCCTGGAAGATCCCGTGCTTTTCCACCATGAAGTGGTACTCGGGGCGAACGAAGGGCTTCAGGATCGCCGCCGCGATGTCCGGATGGTTCCAGGAGCCGAGCGTGTCGCCGATGTCGTGCAGCAGCGCGCAGACCACGTATTCCTCGTCGCGGCCGTCCCGCTCGGCACGGGTGGCGGTCTGCAGGCTGTGGGTCAGCCGGTCGACCGGAAAGCCGCCGAAGTCGCCGTCGAGCAGCCTCAGGTGATCGAGCACCCGGTCGGCCAGCTGCGCGGCGTAGGGCATGAACTGGCCGGCGATGACCTTCCAGTCATCGGCCGTGCTGTCGGCCATGTCGGTGAAGCTCGCGCGCGGCGCGGTCGCGTCCATCGTCGTCTCCTCGCTGTCCGGGGCCGGGCCTGGCGTCGCGTCGTCCGGAAGCGCCGCGCCCGTCGAAGGCCAATCTAGCACGCGGCCGGCCGGTCGCTACAATCCGCCGGTGCGCATCGTTCGACTCGTCAAGATCCTCTTCGTCGCCTGGCGCTACGGCCTCGACGAAATCGCCGCTTCCGGGGCGGCGGCCACGCTGCGCTCGCCGTGGCTGTTGCGGATGGTGCGGCTGCTTCACCTCGGCCGCAAGCTCGAGGCGCCGCGCGGCCAGCGGCTGCGCGAGGCGCTGGAAGGCCTGGGCCCGATCTTCGTGAAGTTCGGGCAGGTGCTGTCCACCCGCCGCGACCTGCTGCCGCCCGACATCGCCGACGAGCTGGCGATGCTGCAGGACCGGGTGCCGCCCTTCCCCGGCGAGCTGGCGGTGCGCGCGATCGAGAAGGGCCTGGGCAAGCCGATCGACGAGCTGTTCGACGCGTTCGACCGCAAGCCGGTCGCGTCGGCCTCGATCGCGCAGGTGCACTTCGCCCGGCTCAAGGACGGCCGCGAAGTGGCGGTCAAGGTGCTGCGCCCGAACATGGCGCCGGTGATCGAGCGCGACCTGGAACTGCTGCGCACCGCCGGCAGCCTGCTGGTCAAGGTGTCGGCCGACGCCCGCCGGCTGCGCCCGCTCGACGTGATCGACGAGTTCGACAAGTACCTGCACGACGAGCTCGACCTGATCCGTGAGGCCTCCAACGCCACCCAGCTGCGCCGCAACTTCGAGAACTCGCCGCTGCTGCGGGTGCCCGAGATGTTCTGGGACTGGTGCTCGACCGGCGTGCTGACGATGGAGCGGATGCGCGGCATCCCGATCGGACAGATCGAGCGGATGCGAGCGGCCGGCATCGACCTGAAGAAGCTGTCGCGCGACGGCGTCGAGATCTTCTTCACGCAGGTGTTCCGGCACGGCTTCTTCCACGCCGACATGCACCCGGGCAACATCCTGGTCGGCGACGCCGGGCCGGACTTCAACCGCTACATCGCGCTGGACTTCGGCATCGTCGGCACGCTGTCCGACTTCGACAAGAACTACCTGGCGCAGAACTTCCTGGCCTTCTTCCGGCGCGACTACCGCCGGGTGGCCGAGCTGCACGTGGAGTCGGGCTGGGTGCCGGCCAGCACCCGGGTCGAGGAGCTGGAGGGCGCGGTGCGCGCCTGCTGCGAGCCGGTGTTCGACCGGCCGCTGCGCGAGATCTCGCTCGGCCTGGTGCTGATGCGGCTGTTCCAGGCCTCGCGCCGCTTCAACGTCGAGATCCAGCCGCAGCTGGTTCTGCTGCAGAAGACGCTGCTGAACATCGAAGGGCTGGGCCGCCAGCTCGACCCCGACCTGGACCTGTGGGTCACCGCCAAGCCGATCCTCGAGAAGTGGATGCGCGAGCAGATCGGGTTCGAGGGCCTCGTCGAGCGAATGAAGCTCGAATCCCGGCAGTGGGCCCGGCTGCTGCCCGAGCTGCCCCGCCTGGCCCACGATGCGCTGGCCCGCCAGGCCCGCCCGCAGCCCGACCCGGCGGTCCAGGAGCTGCTGCGCCGGCTGGTGGCCGAGCAGCGGCGCACCCGCCGCTGGCTCGCCGCCGTCATGGCCACGACGATCGCGGGGTTCTGCGCGCTGGCCTGGCTGGCGGTTCTATAATCGCGCGCCGATCCGGCGCCGGTTCCGGCTCCGGCGGTTTCCAACGCTGTCTTCCGTCCACCTGCCCGCCCCCGGGAGAGCACGTTCATGCTGCTGCAGCTGGTCATCGCCTACCTGGTGCTGTCGATCGCGATCGGCCTCTTCGCCGCCACCCGCGTCCACAACGCCCGCGACTACATCACCGCCGGCCGGAACCTGCCGATGCCGGTCGTCCTGGCCATGGTCTTCGCCACCTGGTTCGGCGCCGAGACCGTGCTCGGCATCTCGGCCACCTTCCTCGACGAGGGCTTCCGCGGCCTGATCTCCGACCCGCTCGGGGCCTCGCTGTGCCTGATCCTGTTCGGTCTGGTGTTCGCCCGGCCCCTGTACCGGATGAACCTGCTCACGCTGGGCGACTTCTTCCGGATCCGCTACACCCGGCCGATCGAGCTGGTGCTGTCGCTGTGCATCGTGATCTCCTACCTGGGCTGGGTGGCCGCCCAGGTCACCGCGCTGGGGCTGGTCTTCAACGTGCTGTCGGAAGACAGCATCTCGATGAGCCAGGGCATGATGATCGGCGCCGGCGTGGTGCTGATCTACACGCTGTTCGGCGGCATGTGGTCGGTCGCGATGACCACCTTCGTGCAGATGATCGTGATCGTGATCGGCCTGCTGCTGGTCTCGGGCAACGCCGCCGAGCAGGCGGGCGGCGTGGCCACGGTGATCGCCAAGGCGCACGCCGAGGGCAAGTTCTCCTTCCTGCCCACGCTCGACGCGGTCGACATGCTCGGCTGGATCGCCGCGCTGCTCACGATGGCGCTCGGCTCGATTCCGCAGCAGGACGTCTTCCAGCGGGTCAACTCGTCGAAGAACGAGACGGTGGCGGTCTGGGGCACCACGCTGGGCGGCATCTCCTACTTCTTCTTCGCGGCGGTGCCGCTGTTCCTCGCCTACTCGGCCAAGCTTATCGACCCGGACATGGTCACGAAGCTGAGCGAGGTCGACACGCAGCTGATCCTGCCCACGATGATCCTGAACCACATGCCGTTCTGGCTGCAGGTGGTGTTCTTCGGCGCGCTGCTGTCGGTGATCATGAGCACCGCCTCGGGCACGCTGCTGGCCCCGTCGGTCACCTTCGCCGAAAACGTGATCAAGCCCTACTTCCCGCGGATGACCGACAAGCAGTTCCTGTGGACGACCCGCTACACGGTGGCCGGTTTCACGCTGCTGGTCACCACGTATGCCGTGGCCACCGACGCGACGATCCACACCATGGTCGAGAACGCCTACCGGATCACGCTCGCGGGCGCCTTCGTGCCGCTGGCCGCCGGCCTGTTCTGGAAGCGCGCCAACAGCTTCGGCGCCCTGCTGGCCGTGATCCTGGGCCTGGGCACCTGGATCATGCTGGAGGTGCTGGGGATCGACGACCCGGTCGAGCCGCAACTGATCGGCCTGGTCGCCAGCGCGATCGGCATGGTCATCGGCAGCCTGACCGCACCGGCCGATCAGCGGCCCGCGATCACCGCGAAGTCCTGAGCCCAGCCGAGCAGCCGGTCCGCCACGCGGGCCCGCTGCCCGGGGCTCGCGCCGTTCAGCAAGGTGGCCGCGATCCGGTCCGTGGCCGACGCGGCCTCGGCCAGCCGGTCCGCCGTCGCCGGATCGCCGCCCTCCCACGCCGCGAGCAGTGCTTCGCGCACCCGCGCCTCGGCGACCTCCGGCGCAGGCCGGTCGCGGGCAATGCCCCGCAAAAGCGCCAGCACCTTCCGCTGACGCGCCTCGCGCTCGGCCATCCAGTCGGCCTCGCTGGCCGGGTGTGCGGCGGCCAGCCGGGCGAGCGCGGCGCGCTGCTTCTCGTCCAGGCTGCCCATGAAGAACTCGGCCCGCTCGCGGAAGCGCTCGATCCGCGCCTCGACCAGCGGGTCGACACCCTTGGCCACCCTGCTCGCGGCCACTGGCGACAGCCCGTTCGCCGGCAGCCCCCACTCGCGCCTGAGCTCGTCGTTGCGCTCGGCGAAGCGCCGCGCGAGACGGTCGATCTGCTCGGGGCGAAGGGTCAGCGCGAGCGCGGCGAGGTCCGGCGCGGCGCGCCGGGCGATCGGCTCCCAGGCGCGGGCCAGTTCGGCCCGCCAGCCCGCCACGGTCGTCTCCGACACCGGCGCCGGCTCGGCTGCCACCCGGCGCAGGAACTCCGCATAGCGCGGCAGCTCGCTGGCCCGGTGCCAGCGCTGCAGCGCGTCGATGCGCTCCTTGACCAGCCAGCGCTGGTCCTCGTCCAGCCCCAGGTCGCGCTCGAACCGCCAGGTCAGCAACCAGGGCAGCGTGGAATAGCCGAACTGCGCCGACGAGCAGCCGACGAGCAGCAGGACCAGCGTGACGATCGTCACCCGCGAAAGCCAGGAGCGCATGTTAGGATTTCCGACAACTCTTCTTCGCAGGAGCAGCCAAGCTCCTGATTCATAAAGAAAACATGAACATCGTCATCCTTGCCGCCGGACAAGGCAAGCGGATGCGTTCGGACCTTCCGAAAGTATTGCATCCGCTGGCCGGCAAGCCGCTGCTGCGCCACGTGATCGACTGCGCGAGCAGCCTTGCCCCGCAGCGGCTGGTCGTGGTGCACGGCCACGGCGGCGATGCGGTTCGCAACGCGATCGACGCGGCGCTGCCCGGCAACGACCTGGGCTGGGCGCTGCAGTCGCCGCAGCTCGGCACCGGCCATGCGGTGATGCAGGCGGTCGACCAGCTCGACGACGCGGCGCCCACGCTGGTGCTGTACGGCGACGTGCCGCTGACCACTCGCGACACGCTCCTGCGTCTGATCGACGCCGCCGGTCCTGACAGGCTTGCGCTGCTCACCGTCGTGCTGGACGACCCGACCGGCTACGGCCGGATCGTGCGCCACGAAGGCCGGATCGTGGGCGTCGTCGAGCACAAGGACGCCGACGAGCCCACCCGCGGCATCCGCGAGGTCAACACCGGCATCCTGGTCGCGCCCACGCCGGCGCTCAAGCGCTGGCTGGCCGGACTGTCCGACGACAACGCGCAGAAGGAGTACTACCTCACCGACATCGTCGGGATGGCGGTGCATGATGGCATTCCTGTCGACTCGGTACAGCCGGGCGCGGTGTGGGAAACCCTGGGCGTGAACAGCAAGACACAATTGGCGGAGCTCGAGCGCATCCACCAGCGCAACGTGGCCGAGCGCCTGCTCGACGACGGCGTCACGCTGGCCGACCCGGCGCGGATCGACGTACGCGGCACGCTCGCCTGCGGCCGCGACGTCAGCATCGACGTGAACTGCGTGTTCGAGGGCGAGGTCTCGCTCGGCGACGGTGCGTCGATCGGAGCCAACTGCGTGATCCGCAACGCGAGCATCGGCGCCGGGACCCAGATCCTCCCGTTCACCCACATCGAGGACTCCACGGTAGGCGCCGGCGCGCGAATCGGCCCCTACTCGCGGCTGCGGCCGGGCAATCGGCTCGGAGACGGCACCCACGTGGGCAACTTCGTGGAGATGAAGAACGTGCAAATGGACGCCGGCTCCAAGGCCAACCACCTGGCCTACCTGGGCGACGCCACCGTGGGCCGGCGGGTCAACATCGGCGCGGGCACCATCACCTGCAACTACGACGGCGTGAACAAGCACCGCACCGTCATCGAGGACGACGCCTTCATCGGCAGCGACAGCCAGCTGGTCGCGCCGGTGACCGTGGGCCGCGGCGCCACGCTGGGCGCCGGCACTACGCTGACCCGCGACGCGCCGCCCGAGCGGCTCACCGTGTCGCGCGCGAGGCAGCTCACCGTGGAGAGCTGGAAGCGACCGCAGAAGGCCGCCAAGGCGACGAAGTGACTGGTTCCGGGCCGGCGTGCCGGCCCGGAGCGACCAATACCGGCCAGGCACTGGCCAACGAGGAATCGGCAACATGTGTGGAATCGTCGGGGCAGTGGCCCAGCGCAACGTCGTACCGATCCTGATCGAAGGGTTGCGCAAGCTCGAGTACCGCGGCTACGACTCGGCCGGCATCGCGATCATGAACGGCCAGATGTCTCGCGTGCGCGCGGTGGGCCGGGTGGCCGAGCTCGAGCACCGCGCGAAGGAAGCCCACGCCGACGCGCCCACCGGCATCGCCCACACCCGCTGGGCCACGCACGGCGGCGTCACCGAGAACAACGCGCATCCGCACATCTCGAACCGCGACGGCATCGAGGTGTCGGTGGTCCACAACGGCATCATCGAGAACCACGAGGCGCTGCGCGCGCGGCTGAAGGCGCAGGGCTACGAATTCCACAGCGACACCGACACCGAGGTGATCGCGCACCTGGTGCACAGCCTGGTCGCTTCGGGCCTCGCGCTGTTCCAGGCCGTGCAGCAGGCGGTGCGCGAGCTGCAAGGCGCCTACGCGATCGCCGCGATCAGCAAGGCCGAGCCGAACACCGTGGTCGGCTCGCGGCGCGGCTCGCCGCTGCTGCTGGGCGTGGGCAACTCCGGCTCGGGCCGGGGCGAGAACTTCCTGGCCTCGGACACCTCGGCGCTGCTGCAGGTCACCAAGTACGTGGCCTACCTGGAAGAAGGCGACGTGGTCGAGATCCGGCTCGACGGCTATTCGATCGTCGACGCCGACGGCAAGCCCGCCGAGCGCCCGATCGTGGAGAGCCAGCTGTCGGCCGACGCGATCGAGCTGGGCAACTACGACCACTACATGCAGAAGGAGATCTTCGAGCAGCCGGGCGCGATCGCCAACACGCTCGAGATGGTGGCCAACGCGTCGTCCTTGTCGGCCGGCCTGTTCGGCGCCGACGCCGAGGCGATCTTCGCCCGCACCAAACAGATCCTGATCCTCGCCTGCGGCACCAGCTGGCACGCAGGCTCGGTGGCCAAGTACTGGCTCGAGGCGATCGCCGGCATCCCGACCAGCGTCGAGATCGCCAGCGAGTACCGCTACCGCGAGTCGGTGGCCCTGCCCGGCACCCTGGTGCTGACGATCTCGCAGTCCGGCGAGACCGCCGACACGATCGCAGCCCTGCAGCACGCGCAAGGCCTGGGCCTGCGCGACACGCTGACCATCTGCAACGTGCCCGAGAGCGCGCTGATCCGGCAGTCGAAGCTGCGCTTCCTGACCCGCGCCGGCCCCGAGATCGGCGTGGCCTCGACCAAGGCCTTCACGACGCAGCTGGCCTCGCTGTTCGTGCTCACGCTGGTGCTGGCCAAGCAGCGCAAGCGCCTGCTGCCCGAGCGCGAGAAGGAACTGATCGAACAACTGCGCCACCTGCCCGCTGCGATGAACCGGGTGCTCGAGTGCGAGCCCGCGGTGCGCCACTGGGCCAACCGCTTCGCGGTCAAGCAGCACGCGCTGTTCCTGGGCCGCGGCGTGCACTTCCCGATCGCCCAGGAAGGCGCGCTGAAGCTCAAGGAGATCACCTACATCCACGCCGAGGCCTACGCCGCCGGCGAGCTCAAGCACGGCCCCCTGGCCCTGGTCGACCGCGAGATGCCGGTGGTCGTGGTGGCCCCGAACGACGCGCTGATCGAAAAGCTGAAGTCCAACCTGCAGGAAGTGCGCGCCCGCGGGGGCGAACTCTTCGTGTTCGCCGACCGCGACACGCACATCGAGCCGGCGGACGGGCTTAACGTGATCAACCTGATCGACCACGCCGGGCCGCTGTCGCCGATCCTGCACGTGGTGCCGCTGCAGTTGCTTGCGTATCACGCCGCGCTGGCGCGGGGGACGGATGTGGACAAGCCAAGAAACCTGGCGAAATCCGTCACCGTAGAGTGACCAAGGTGGCGCCAGGTTTCTTGGCTTGCGGCGCAGGCTAACTTGCCGAAGGCAAGTTAAGGGCCGAAGGCCCGGCCGGAGCCACAAACCGCGCACGCCACGGACTTGGTTTGACGGTCGAATGACCGGCGCGCTCTTTGCGCGAGGTTTACAGCGGAGGCTAACCTGCGCCGCAGGCGCAGGTTAAGGCGCGAAGCGTCGGCCGGAGCTACAAGCCGAGCCGGGAGCGAAGTCCGTTACCGTCGTGTGAGATCCGAATCGTCGGCGGCGCTTCGCCCTCGCCATCACGGCCCTGACTAGCCAGGAATTCGACCAGGACGCCGGGCGCGGCAAGATCGCCGGTCTGCTCGCCACGTCGGGCGCGGACTTCGAGATCCCGAGCGTATGCTCATCGATTGGACAAGAGCGACAGCGCTGGTAGACATTCCCGGTGCCACCACGACCTTCCCGGCGCGCCGACCATGACCCCCTACCCGAACCTCCTGTCCCCGATCCGCATCGGCACCACCACCCTGCCGAACCGCATGGTCATGGGCGCGATGCACACGCGCCTGGAGACGATGGACTGGCCGATCGAGCGGCTGGCCGCTTTCTACGCCACGCGCGCCCGCGGCGAGATCGCGATGATCCTCACCGGCGGCTACGCGCCGGTGCCCGAAGGGGTGATGGACGAGGGCGGCCTCGTGCTGAACAGCCGCGAGCAGCTGGCCGATCACGTGCCGATCACCTCGGCGGTGCGCGAGGCGGGCGGCCGCATCGTGCTGCAGATCCTGCACGCGGGGCGCTACGCGCGGGTGCCCGAGTGCGTGGCCCCCTCGCCCGGCAAGGCGCGGATCAACGCGTACGCGCCGCGGGCGCTCGCCACCGACGAGGTCTGGGCCACCATCGAGAGCTATGCCGTCACCGCCGCGCTGGCGGCCGAGGCGGGCTACGCCGGCGTGGAGATCATGGGCTCCGAGGGCTACCTGATCAACGAGTTCACCGCCGCGATCACCAACCGGCGCGACGACGAATTCGGCGGCTCCTTCGATCGGCGCATCCGCTTTCCGCTGGAGATCGTGAAGGCGGCGCGCGCGCGCGTGGGTCCCGACTTCATGCTCGTGTACCGGATCTCGTCGATCGACCTGATGGAGGGCGGCATGACCGCCGCCGAGATCGCCGAATTCGCCCGCCGCATCGAGCAGGCGGGCGCGGACATGATCAACGTGGGCGTCGGCTGGCACGAGTCCGCGGTGCCGACCATCGCGGCTTCGGTGCCACGCGCGGCCTGGGCCGCCGCGGTGCGCAACGTGAAGCAGGCGGTGTCGATTCCGGTGATGGCGTCGAACCGGATCAACACGCCCGAAGTGGCCGAGGCACTGATCGCCTCGGGCGCCGCCGACCTGGTGTCGATGGCGCGACCGCTGCTGGCCGACCCCGAGTTCGCGCTGAAGACCCGCCAGGGGCGCGTGGACGAGATCGCCCCCTGCATCGCCTGCAACCAGGCCTGCCTGGACCACATCTTCACCGAGCGCGTGGCCACCTGCCTGGTGAACCCGCGTGCGGCGCGCGAGGTCGAGTTCACCGATGGGCGCTCTGCCTCTCCGCGCCGCTTCGCGGTCGTGGGCGCGGGGCCGGCCGGCATGAGCTTCGCGATCGAGGCGGCCCGGCGCGGCCACCGCGTCACGCTGTTCGAGGCGGCGCCCGAGCTCGGCGGCCTGCTGAACCTGGCCCGGCGGGTGCCGGGCAAGAGCGAGTTCGACGAGCTGCTGCGCTACTTCGCCGTGTCTCTGCAACGCGCAAGCGTCGAGGTGAGGACCGGTACGCGGGCGAGCGTCGAGGACCTTGCGGGCGGGGACTTCGACGAGGTGGTGCTCGCCACCGGCGTGCTGCCGCGCAGGCCCGACATCCCGGGCATCGACCACCCGAAGGTGCTCGGCTACACCGAGGTGCTGTCCGGGCGCGCCGAGGTCGGCGAGCGCGTGGCGATCATCGGCGCGGGCGGCATCGGCTTCGACGTGGCCGAGTTCCTGGTCGGCGACCCGGAGGAGTCCACGAACCCGGAAGCCTTCCGGAAAGCCTGGGGCGTGGATGCGGCGATCGCCAGCCCCGGCGGGCTCGCCCCCGCCGGCCCGCACCGGCCCCGCCGCCGGGTGCACATGCTCCAGCGCAAGCCCGGCTCGCTCGGCAAGACCCTCGGCAAGTCCACCGGCTGGATCCTGAAGGCGAAGCTGCGCAGGGCCGGGGTCGAGACGATCGCCGGCGCCAGCTACGAGCTGATTGACGACCGCGGACTGCACTACTCGGTGAACGGCGAGAGGCACCTGCTCGAAGTCGACAACCTGATCGTGTGCGCCGGGCAGGAGCCCGAGCGCTCGCTGCACGACGCGCTCGCGCAGCGCGGCGTTCCCGTGCACCTGATCGGCGGCGCCGACGAGGCCGCCGAGCTCGATGCGTACCGGGCGATCGACCAGGCTACTCGGCTGGCGGTTTCTCTTTGAGACGGTATACTTCCTCTTACTTAGTAAGAGGTCGCGCATGTCAACCGTCACCGTATCCGAGAAGGGTCAGGTCGTGATTCCGGCCGAAATCCGGAAGTTGCTCGGCATTGCGCCCGGTACGCAGCTCGATTTCACGATCGAGGGGCAGAGCCTGCGCGTCGAGGTCTCACGGCGCGCCGCGCCTACTCGCCTCGAGGATGGTTACGGCCTTCTGGTCTGCAGGAAGCCGGGGAAACGCCGGCTATCCGAATTCGACGTAGCCGAGGCCATGCGGAAGCAAACCAAGTGATCGCCGTAGACACCAACATCCTTGCCCGCTTCTACGTCGACGACCCGAGCGACCCCGAGGCACGCAAGCAGAGACCGCTGGCCCGGCGGGCAATGGAGTCGCCGTCGGTCTTCGTTCCCGCCTCGGTCCTGCTGGAACTCGAGTGGGTCTTGCGTGCGTTCTATGAATTCGACGCCGCCGACTACGCGGCCGTGGTCAACCATTTGCTCGGCCTGCCGAACGTTGCCGTCGAATCGCGCGCCAGCGTGATCGACGCACTCGATGCACATGTCTCTGGCCTCGACTTTGCCGACGCGCTTCACCTATTCTCGAGCCGACACTGCGAAGCGCTGGTCACCTTCGACGACAAGCGCTTCGCCCGGCGGGCGCAGAAACTCGGCCTGAAGCCTGCGGTCATGGTGGCGGGTTGATATCGGGGGCCGTGACTGGCCCTCAGGACACCGGCCGAGCTGCACTCACATCGCGCCTCGGAGCTCCCGCGCCAAGCGCCCCAGATCCTCGCCCGACCGCGCAACGCCATACACGTAACGATCCGGTCGCGCGATGAGCGCCACCGCGCCTCGCTGGCGCAGCCAGCCAGCGAGCAGACCGTCGCGCTCCTCGAGCAGCGGGACCTCTGGCGCAGCCGCCGCGTCCGCATCGGCCGCCCCCAGCGCGACCCACCGCCCGCCCAGCGCCGCCCAGTCCGCGCGCAACGCGTCGTCGACGTCCTCGAGAACATCCGGCGAACTCACCGCGATCAGCAAGCTCGGCCCGACGACATCGTCCAGCCGCCGCCAGGGCCCGCCGCCCTCGCGCACCCAAGGCTGAACCAGCAACTCGCCAGCCCCCGGCACCGGCCTGCCCTGCGCATCGCGGTCGATCAGCCCTGCCTCCAGCCCCGGAATGAACCGCTGCCTCACCGTAACGGCGCGGCCCGACGCCAGCTCCTCGCCCAGCCGCCGGTCGCACTCCCGAGCGGCCTCGGGGTCCAGCTCGCCGATGATCAGGCCGAAGTCCTTCGCATGCCCGACCACCGTGCGCACGTGCGGCTTGCGCTCCTCGGTGTAGGTGTCGAGCAGCCGCGGCGCGGCCTTCCCGCGCATCACCGCATCGAGCTTCCAGGCCAGGTTGAAGGCGTCGCGCACGCCCGCGCACATGCCCTGGCCCAGGAAGGGCGGCATCTGGTGCGCGGCATCGCCCGCCAGGAACACGCGACCGTGCCGCCACTGCTCGACTACCAGCGCGTGGAAGCGGTAGACCGCGGTGCGGCAGTGCTCGAGCCCCGAGGTGTCGACGAACTCGCCGAGCACGCGCCACACCGCGTCGTGATCGGCGAACATCTGCGGCGTCTCGTGCGGCAGCATCTTGATCTCCCAGCGCCGCAGCGCGCCGGGCCCCACCATGTAGGTGCCCGGCCGTGACGGCCGGCAGTACTGCACCGCGCGCTGCGGCAGCGGCACCGGTCCTCGAAGCCAGGCATCGACGATCAGCCACCACTCGTCGAAGGCCAGGTCCTCGATCGCGGGGTCTAGCTGCTTGCGCACGACACTGCTCGCGCCGTCGGCGGCCACGAGATAACGCGCGCGCAGCGTGACGACCGCGCCGTCGGCCGCGCGACGCACCCGCGCCTCGACGCCCTGCTCGTCCTGCGCGAAGTCGAGCAGTGCGTGCTCGAGCAGCGTGCGCACCGAACCCATGCGATCGACCGCGCGGCGCAGCACCGCCTCGAGCTCGGGCTGCACGAACATGAAGTTGGGCATCCAGCCCAGCGGCTCGGGTGGCGGCGCCGGATAGAAGCGCTTGATCACCTGGCCGTCGACGCCCAGGTAATCCGTGCCCGGGTGGGGGATCGCCGCCGCGGCGATCTCGTCGGCCACGCCGATCTCCTGGAACACGCGCAGCGCCTCGTGGTCCGCGGTGATCGCGCGCGGCTTGTCGTAGATGGCCGCGGCCTTGTCGACGATCGTGACGCGCCAGCCGCGGCGGCCCAGCAGCGCAGCGAGCGTGGCGCCGGTGGGGCCGTAGCCGGCGATCAGGACGTCGGCATCGTGCATGCCGCTCTCTCGGGATGCGCTCATTCCGGCTCGCCTCGGTCCTGCGGGATCCTGTCCGGGCATCGCGCGCCTATCAGTTCACTCGCTCGAGGAACTCCAGCAGGACCGGGTTCACCAGGTCCGGCCGCGCCAGCGGCGCCATGTGCCCACCGGCCGCCACCTCGCCGAACTGCCACTCGGGCAGGCTGCGCCGCAGCAGCGCGTCGATCGCGGCGATACCCGGCCTCGGGCTCCCGGAGCGCAGCACCAGGACCGGACAACTCAGCGTCCGCAATTGCGCGAGATCGAACGCGACCACATCGTCGTCGGGCTCGTCCGCGTACAACGTGTCCCACTCGTGGAAGTTCGGCGCGAGCGCGGCTGCGAAGGCCTGTCTGCGCCCCTCGGACATGGCCGCCCAGGCGCCGTCGCCGACCCAGTAGTCGGCGAAGGCTTCGGCCACGCCCATCCAGTCGCCCGCGCCGCCGCCTCGCTTCACGATGTCCCGGATCCGGCGCCCCTCGTCGTACCCCGCTCGATCGCCGGCTGCGCGAAGCAGGTGAAACGGGTTCGGCTCGAACAGCGCCAGGCCGCGAACCCGGTTGCCGAGCTCGAGCGCCATCTGCGTGGCCACCGACCCGCCGAAGGAGTGGCCGACGATGGTGACCGGTCCGTCCGCGAGGCGTGCGACCGCGAGCCCTAGCGCCGCCTGGTCCGCGAGCGTCTGCCGCTGGTCGGCGGGCCACGGGCTGGTCTCGCCATAGCCGAACATGTTCATAGCGAGGAAGCGGAAGCGGTCGCTGCCGGCCTCGATCAGCGCGCGCCACTGCCGGTTGCCGCTGGCCGTGCTGGGCACCAGCAGGACGCCGGGCCCGGAGCCTGCGTCGATGTAGTCGACCCGGAAACTTCCTGCGGGAGCGGTGGGCATCGGGAGCCTCCTCGGAGATGGCGACGGTCAACGCAGCGGCGCCAAGCCGACACCGGCCGGAAAGGCGTCGACGAAGATCGCCATCGCCAGCGGTCGTCCATCGAGGGGGCCCTCCGCAGGGCAGGGCTGGGGGAGTTCGCTGGAGCCTACATCGCCACAGGGCCCCGCACAACCGGCTCCGGTGGCGCCGCCGGGACCGCCGCCGGCCCCGGGTTCGATCGCCGGTTCGCCAGTTCCGGCAGAAAGCCGTCCACCGGGTCGTCGAGCCTGGGCCGGCATTCCTTGCCGGTCTCTTCTCGCCTGGCCTCGCAACGGACCGGTCGGCTGGGGTCGCCTACCAGGTCCGCTCGGCCAGCGCCCGCTGCAGGTAATCGATCAGCACGCGAACCTTCGGCGACACGTGCTGCCGGCTCGGGTAGACCGCATGAATGCCCAGTTCGATCGTCCGGTACTCGGGCAGGATCTCCACGAGGCTGCCGCGCCGCAGATCGTCGCCGACCAGGAAGCAAGGCTGCAGCACGATGCCGCTGTCCTGCAAGGCCGCCTGGCGGCAGGTGTCGCCGCTGTTGGTGCGCATCCGCGGCTCGACCTTCACGGTCACCGGGCCGTCGGGGCCGGTGAACTCCCACTGCTCGCCCATCGAGAACAGGCTGTACGAGAGCACCGAGTGGCCGGCCAGGTCGTGCGGATGGCGAGGGGTTCCGTGCGCCTTCAGGTAGCCCGGCGACGCGCACAGCACCATCCGGGTCGAAGACAGCCGGCGGCCGATCAGCGAGGAGCTCCTGAGCCGGCCGATCCGCACCGCCAGGTCGAAACCTTCTTCGACCAGGTCGACCACGCGGTCCGACAGCGTGATGTCCAGCGTGACGCCCGGGTTTCGCGCCATGAACTCGCTCCACAAGGGCGCCAGGTGCAGCAGGCCGAAGGTCACCGGCACGTTCACCTTCAACAGCCCGCGCGCCTCGCCCGCGCGCGCGCCGACCTCGGCTTCGGCCTCCTCGACGTCGGCCAGCACGGCCTTGCAGCGCAGATGGAAGATCCGGCCCTCGTCGGTCAGCGACAGCCGGCGCGTGGTGCGGTGGAGCAGGCGAACGCCGAGGCGCGACTCCAGGTCGCCGACGAGCCGCGATACCGCCGCGCGGGACAACCCGAGCGCCTCGGAGGCGCCGACGAAGCTGCCCGCATCGACGACGGCGGCGAACACGGTCATTTCCTGGAACCGGTCCATGACTGTCTCGATCTTCGGAACAATCTATCAATCTATCAGACGTTTATCTCGTCCCGATGAATCAATAGAGTGCTCGCATGCCCGGCACCGAACGAAGCACCGGGCTTTCGCTCATTCAACGCTCGAAGGAATCCTGATGAACGCCACTGCGGTCAACACCCTGAACCTCGCCGGCCGGCTCGGCCTGGCGGCCCTGTTCCTGCCCGCCGGCATCGGCAAGATCACCGGCTTCTCGGGTACGGTCGGCTATATCGCTTCGGTGGGCCTGCCGCTCGCCACGCTGGGCGCGATCCTGGCCGTGGTGGTCGAAGTCGCCGGCGGCCTCGCGCTGCTCCTTGGCTACCGGACCCGTGCCGCGGCGCTGGCCCTGGCCGTGTTCACGCTGGTCGCCAGCTTCTTCTTCCACGCCTTCTGGTCGGTCGCCCCTGAGCAGGCCTTCGTGCAGCAACTGATGTTCTGGAAGAACGTCGCGGTTGCGGGCGGCCTGCTGGTGCTGGCGGCCCATGGCGCGGGCGCGTTCAGCCTCGACGGCCGGCAGCGTGCCTGAGCCCCGGCCACGCAAGGGATGGAGGGAACCATGACCGCCCCGATGCCCGCACCGGCCCGGACGCTCGCCCCGGTGCTCTTCGTGTCGCACGGCGCGCCCACCTTCGCGCTCGAGCCCGGCGCACTGGGCGCGCGGCTGCGCGAGCTCGGCGCTGGGCTCGCGAGCCTGCGCGCCGTGCTCGTCGTGTCGCCGCACTGGCAGACGCGCGGCCTGGAAGTCACCACCACCGAACGGCCGGACACGATCCACGACTTCGGCGGCTTCCCGCCCGAGTTGTACCGTCTCGCCTACCCGGCTCCGGGGGCGCCCCAGGCTGCCCTCGACGCGGCGGCGAGATTGCGCGAAGCCGGCTGGCAGGTCGCCGAGGACGACCGGCGCGGCCTGGACCACGGCGCCTGGGTGCCGCTGATGCACCTGCTGCCGGCCGCGCAGGTGCCGGTATTCCAGCTGTCGATGCCCCGCTCGCTCGACGCGGCGCGGGCGCTCGATCTGGGCCGCGCGCTGGCGCCGCTGCGCGCCAAGGGCATCGCGATCCTCGCCTCGGGGAGCATGACCCACAACCTTCACGAGTTCCGCGGCGGTGCCGCGCGACCCGAGGCCTACGTCGCCCGCTTCACCGAATGGGTCAGGGACGCGGTGCAGCGGCACGACTTCCGGTCGCTCGCCGACTACCGGCGCGTCGCCCCGGAGGCCGTGCGAGCGCATCCGACCGACGAGCACTTCCTGCCCCTGCTGGTGGCGGTCGGCACTTGCGGCGACGAGGAGCGGCCGGAACTGCTCGACGACGAGATCCGCTACGGGATGCTGTCGATGGAGTCTTACGCGTGGGGGACGGCGAACGGCGAAACGCCCCGGCCCGCGCCGCAGCGACCCGCAGGGACTTAGCACCGGGGGCGCGGGCTGCGCACCGGTCCGCCAGGCGCTACGATAGTCGGTCTCGGACCGACGCCGAGTGTCAGGCCATGGAGGCCGGAATGCGCGCACGCTGGTTGCCCGTCGCCTTCTTCTCGATGCTGGTGAGCATCCTGGCGGTCGCCGCCGATTCTCCGTTCGGCCTGAGCTTGCCGCCGGAACTTCGGACGGTGGCCGGATCGTTCGCCTGGCCGGGCGAGCTCATCTGCCGGTCGGGTCTCGGCGGCGCAGTCTCGGGGTGCCCGTCGGGGCTCGCCGGGGCCCTCGTCCAGGTTCTCGCGACGGCGGCATTCTGGAGCGTCGTGCTCACGGTCGTGCTCGGGTTGGCCGGGCGAGCATGGCGCATCGGACGCTGACCACGACCGGACGACCTCGATCCGGCTATCGATTCCCCGCTACTGGAACGCCTCGATGAAGTTCAGGAAGATCGCCGTCTGGCTGCTCGCCGCGCTGGCGCTGCTCGGCACCGCCGGCTGGTTCAGCCTCGACAAGGAAACCCGCGGCCTGCTCGCCACGCTGCCGACCAACCGCGATCTGCTGTTCTGGAGCGAGCCGCAGCGCGACGCGGCGTTTCGCGCTCTGGATCGCCTGCCGGTGCTTGCGAAGGCGCGACCGGTGCCGACCGGCGACGCGCCGACGCCGCTGCCGCCCGGCCCGCCGCTGAATCTGCCGCTCGACGTCGATGCCTGGATGACCGGTCAGCGCAGCGCGGCAGTGGTCGTGCTGCACGACGGCAAGCTGCGGCTCGAGCGCCACGGCCTGGGCTTCGACGAGAACGGCCGCTGGACCAGCTTCTCGGTGGCCAAGTCGATCACCGCCACGCTGGTGGGCGCCGCGATCCGCGACGGCTACATCCGCAGCATGGACGACAAGGTCAGCGACTACATTCCGCAGATGAAGGGCTCGGCCTACGACGACGTGAGCATCCGGCAGTTGCTGACGATGACCTCGGGCGTGCGCTGGAACGAGGACTACGGCGACCCGAATTCCGACGTCGCGCGCTTCAACAACCACCAGCCCGAGGAGGGCGTGGACGCGCTGGTCAGCTACCTGCGCAAGCTGCCGCGAGAGGCGCCGGCCGGCACGCGCTGGCACTACAGCACCGGCGAGACCAACCTGGTCGGCATCCTGGTCAGCGAGGCGACGAAGCGGCCGCTCGCCGACTACCTGTCCGAGAAGATCTGGAAACCGGCCGGCATGGCGGGGCAGGCCACCTGGATCCTGAGCCGCACCGGCCGCGAGATCAGCGGCTGCTGCATCCAGGCCGCCACGCGCGACTTCGCGCGCTTCGGCCAGTTCATCCTGGACGGCGCCCGCGTGAACGGGCAGAGCATCGTGCCCGACGGCTGGCTTGCCGAGGCGACCACCGAGCGCGCCGGCATCGGCCAGCCGGGCCACGGTTACGGCTACCAGTGGTGGACCTATGCCGACGGCAGCTTCTCGGCGCGCGGCATCTTCGGGCAGGGGATCTTCATCGACCCAAAGCGCAGGCTGGTGGTCGCGGTGAACGCGAACTGGGGCGGCGGCGCGTCCGACCCGGCGGCGAAGGCGGCGCGCGAGGCCTTCTATCGCGCGGTGCAGAAGGCGGTGGACGACGAGACGGCGGCCGCGCCGTTGAAGAGCGCGTCGCGCTGACCGGCGAAGCCGCTCAGGGCGTCAGCCCGCCCCAGCTCATGAGCAGCCAGGCCGCGCCGATCGTGACGAAGGCGTTCAGGATCATGCCGATGCAGGCGAAGCTGCCGGCGGTGTCCGAGATCGCGAAGGCGCGCGCGGTGCCGATCGCGTTCGCCGCGAGGCCCAGCGAGAAGCCCACGGCGCGTTCGTCGTGGATGCCCGTGCGGCGCATCACCGCGGGGCCGACGCAGGCGCCGAAGATCGCGGTCAGCACCACGGTGACCACGGTCAGGCCGCCCGGCCCTTGCACGAGCCGAACGAAGTCGAGCGCGGCGACCGTCGTCGCCGAGCGGACCGCGAGCACGGCCGCGACCTCGTCGTGGCCGAACAGCACGGCAGCGCCGACGCCGCTCGACACGGACAGGAAGGCGCCGACCGCAAGCGCCGGCAGCAGCGCCGGCCATGCGCTTCCGACCCGGGGCGCTTGCCGCCAGAGCGGCACCGCGAACAGGGCGAACAGCGGCGACAGCCAGAGATGAAGCGGCGCCGACGCCTCGTAGTAGTCCTGGTAGTCGATGCCTGCCAGCGCGAGTCCGCCCGCGAGCAGCGCGATCGTGCACAGCACCGGATGCATGCCGGACACGGGCAGGCGGCGGGCCAGGCCGAGCATCGCCGCGTAGGCGAGCACCGTGACCGCGACCGCGGCCAGCTGATCGGTCGGGGCGCCCCGCGCCAGCAGGTCCAGGACCCCGCCGTCGGAAAAGGGGCTCACGCGCTCCTCGTCCGCGAACGGGGCCTGTCGAGAAGCCGCATCGCCCCCTGGATCGCGTGCCCGACCGCGACCATCGTCAGCACGGTACCGCCCAGGATCGCCACGCCGTAGGACAGCGCGGCCCCTATCATCAGGTGACCCTCGGCCAGGATCCCCACTCCTGCCGGAACGAAGAGCAGCGGCAGGTACTGGATGGTCCCGTCGAAGACGCGGGCGAGGTGCTCGTCGGGCCCGCCGCGCCGATGGAAACGCAGGAACAGGATCGCCAGCGCCACCAGCGAACCTGGCACGGGCAAGCCCACCATCGCGACTGCCGCCTCGCAGGCTGCCACGAGAACCAGCAGGCAGCCCACGGCGGTCAGCGTCGCCCGGACTGCCTTCCGGGGGTCCGCAGGCGGGCAGGCGACCGGCGGCCCGACGTGACGCTTCGCTCGAAGCGCGCGCCTCCATCTCATTTCCTTCTCCCCCCGATGACGCGGCCACCCGATGCCGGCCTGGCCGGCGCGCATTCCGCACACCCCTGGAGGGTCTCTGGAAAATGTTGCAGAAATTTTTGATTCAAATGATCCTGATCGCGAAGGGCCGCCGCGAACGGCCCGTGCGCAGGCAGCAACCGCGCCGCGCCATGAGGAGAGGAACACTTGAAGATCCGCCACGCGGCCCTTGCCGCGGCGCTCTCGCATTGCCTTGCCGGCGCTGCCGCGGCGCAGTCCTTCTTCGGGACGGTCGGCGTCGAGAACGCGGTGGGCGTCGAGAGAGGCTCCACCGCGCTGCTCGACGCGGTCGACCGCACGACCTTCTACTTCACGCTGGACAGCTTCGGCTCCGAGGACGTCGGGCCCTGGGTCTCGTCGCTGTCCGTCTCCCGCCCACGCCTGCTCGCGCCCACTGACCAGCTCGACGCGACCGCGGTGATCGCCGGACCCGGCCAGGACGTGGGCGCCGAGCTGCGTGCCTACGGCCTGGGCTACCGCGCCGCGCCCTGGGGCGGCGGCACGACCCTCTACCTGAACACCAGCCATGCGGAGGTCGCGGCCGACGGCCCGGACACTGCGTTCTTCCGGATACGCGGCGAGCGCACCGATCTCGCGCTGGGCCTGCGCCGGCAGCGCCAGGCATCCCAAGCGGTGAAGACGACCTGGGTCGCCGAGTTCCGCGCCCGCGAAGCCCGGGGCACGGCGCTCGACGCCACGGTGGTCGACGAGAGCCTGCGGGCGCTGTTCGCCGGCGCGCGCCGCGACGAAGGCGCGCCCTTCGGCCTGCAGACGCGCCTGGCCTTCGCGCTCAGCAAGGGGCTGGACGCGCTCGGCAGCTCGCCCAGCGGCAGCCTGCTCGGCAGCAACCCCGGCGCCGAGACCGACTTCTTCCGCGCGTCGTTCAGCGCGGAGGCCTCGATCCCCTTGTCGGGCGCATGGCTGACGAACCTCGGCGTGGTCGGGCAGTTCAGCGGAGACTCGCTGCCGGTGTCGCAGCAGTGCGGATTCGGCACGAACGCCTACAGCCGGGGCTTCGACCAGTCGAAGATCCTCGGCGACGAATGCCTGGCCGCGCGCGCGGAACTGGCCTCGAACCTGAGCCTGCCGCGGCCCGGCGCCGGCCGCGCGTGGGTGCAGGCCTTCGGCGGGGTCGACGCGGGACGCTTCCGGATGAACCGCAATCCGCTCTTGCCGTCGTCCTCCGACGGATGGTCCAGCGCGTCGATCGGCGTGCGCGCGCTGGGGGCGCACTGGATAGGCGAGATCTCCGCGACCCGCGTGCTCGAAGCGCCCCGGTCGGCGTCCGGCGTCGACAGGACCCGGATCTGGCTGCGCACCGCCCTGCGGTTCTGATCCGGCCACCTTCCTTCATTCCGACGCGCACGACGACACGACACCGGATCCCGATGAACGCGCCGCGCAACCCACGCCAGATCGTCTTCAGCCCCGACTTCGCCGGCGCGCAGCAGGCCGACGGCACGACGATCCGCTTCACCCGGTCCGAGGCGCGGATCCTGCAGCGGCTCGCCAGGCAACCCGGCCGCCTGGTCAGCCGCGACCAGCTGCTCGACGCCGTTTCGGAGGCGGGGTCGGACAAGGGCGACCGGGTCATCGACTATCTGGTGAGCCGGATACGGCGCAAGCTCGCCGACGATTCGCAGGACCCGCGGTTCATCGCGACCCGGTACGGCGAGGGCTACCTGTGGCTGGGCGACGCGCCCGCCGACGAGGTACCCGCCGCCGACTTCGTGGTCGGCCCGCTGCGCGGGCTCGACAACATCGGCGAGCACGCCGGGCCGGCGCGCGAGTTCGCGTACGAGATCTTCCGCGACGTGCAACAGGAGCTCGGTCCCGAGCAGACCGTGGCCTTCGCGCCGGAAGCGGGGCTGCCCCCCGCCGGACTGCAATCGGCCCGTGCGGCGATCGAGCTGACCTTCTTCAGCGAGGCCGGCGCGGTCGAGTGCATCCTTGCCGCCCGGGCGCAGCCCGGCGGCGCGCTGCTGGCGGTGTTCCGGCAGGCGGTGGACGGAAGCGACGGCCACGCAGGGCTGCGCCGCGCCGCAAGCGAACTGGCGCCCCGTCTGGTGGCCCGGATCTGGCGATCGCTCGTCTCGCTCGACACCGCCGCGCCCTTGCCGGTCGCGATGCACGAGGCGGCCGGCCTGCCGGCCGGCGCGCCCGGATCCTGGGAGCGCAACGATCGGCGCCTGAAGGCGCTGCGCGAGGAAGACCCGGACGACGACGCGTTGAAGCTCCTCTACGCGACGCACCTGCACGCGAAGTACATCCTTCGCGGCATGCAGATCTTCCTCGACGACGGGCACGACACCCGGCCGGACGAGGACGAGATCGAACGGCTGGTGCTGGACGCGCTGCCCTTCGCGCAGCGCAGCCCCGCGCACACGATCATGGCGGCGAAGCTGCTCTTCTTCCTGGACCGCGGCTACGGCGATCTCGCGATGCGGATGGCCGAGGAAGGCCTGCGCGGGAGCACCGAGATCGCCTCGTCGCTCGCCATCGTGGGGCAGATGCGCGCCTTCGCGGGCCGGACCGAGGACGCGCTGCGCAGCCTGTCGCAGGCGATCGCGCTCAGCGACTATGGCTCCGAGTTCCACGTCTACACGCTGGTCATGAAGTGCCAGGCCCTGGCCGGCGCGGGCGACTGGGCCGAACTGGCCCGGGCGCGCAAGGAACTCTACGCAGTGCGCCCGGCCACCACGATCGTCTTCGAGCCGCTGTTCACCGATCCGCAGCGGCCGTCGCTCAAGGCGCGGGCGCTGACGCTCGCGCTGTCGCGGGCGCGGGCGCGCGCCGCGCTGATGCACTACCACTACGTGTCGGCGCGGCTGTTCCGGCAGCCCGAGCACCGCGAGAACGTCTTGCGCGCGCCATTGCGGCTGTTCGTCGGTCGCTTCGGCGAGTCGGTGGTCCCCGACACGCTGCGAGCAAGCAGGTCCGCCTCCGTGCCGGCCGCCTCCACCTATGCTGACGGCGCCACCGGGCGGGGCGCACGATCACCGTGACCTGCCGGGTGACCCGGCCGTCCGGGTTCGCTTCCGCTGAAGCCGCGGCGCACGGATCGCTCACTGTCTGAGCACTTCGTCCTTGAGCGAGTACAGGATCGCGACGACCTCGTCCGTCTCGGGCCGCGCCACGCCGTGCGAGGCGAGGGCGGCGACGATGTCGTCGATCGTCGCGACGAACTCCTGCTCGCTGACGTTCATGCCGGCGTGCGCGGTCCGCAAGTCCCGGCCCTCGTATTCCTGGGGCCCGCCGATCCCCGCGCAGAAGAACTGGGTGCCGATCTTCTTCAGGCGGGGCAGGTCCTTGCCCCGAAAACGGGGGGCGAGCACCGGGTTCACAGCATGGCGGTCGATCGATTCGTCGACGATCGCGCCGATCCGCTCGGCGCCGCCCAGGCGCTGGTAGAGGGTGTCTCCCATTTCGGCCTCCGTGCTTCAGTGACGCAGGTGGGAGAGCCACGAGGCGTACTCCGCGTCGCCGGCGCGGTCCCGGAACCACGAGGCGTACTCTGCCTCGCCAGCGCTCCCCGCGTGCAGGGTCGGGCCACCGTCGTGAAGCGCCCGCAGGATCAGCGCCGAGGCGGCGCCCATCGCGTCGACGAGCTCCGGCGTGACCGGCTCGGCGAGGGTCAGCGTCGCCCCCCGCCCTCGCGGGGTCGAGAAAGTGATCTGTCGATGGCTCATGATCATCTCCTTTGGTTGGCCCTGGGCGGCCACGCTGCGCGAAGGCGTTGGCGGCCTGCCCTGGAAAAAGCATGCTCGGGGCACCGTTCCCGAATCGTTCCCGCCGATCTCGCCAGCGTCTCCGTCCGCTCGCGCGCTCGCTCGATCGCGGCCGGCTCGCCCCTTGTCGCCCGGCCACGCGGGGAGGAAACTGTCGCCCTACCCCCTCAATCAGGGAGGGCGGCATGGACGGCCGTGACGACGGGATCCGGATCCGCTTGCTCGGAGACTTCCGGCTGGCGATCGATGGCGCCGAGTTGCCGCCGCAGCGATGGCCCAACCGCCGGGCCGCGCAGCTCGTGCAGCTGCTGAGCCTGGCTCCCGGCAGGCGCCTGCCCCGCGAGCAGGCGATCGACGCGCTGTGGCCGCAGCTCGACGCCGAGGCGGGCGGCGCCAACCTGCGCAAGGCGGCCCACCACGCGCGCCAGGCGATCGGCCGCGCGGATGCGGTCGTGCTGCAGGGCGGGCAGGTGAGCCTGTGCCCGTCGTCGTCGGTCGAGGTCGACGCCGCGCGCTTCGAGGCGCTGGCCGACGCCGCGCTCGCGGCGGCCGATCCCGTCGCATGCGCCGCGGCCGCCGACGCCTGGTCCGGCGAGCTGCTGCCGGATTCGCCCTATGAGCCCTGGGCCGAAGCCGCGCGCGTTCGCCTGCGGGCGCGCTACCTGGAACTGCTGCGCGCGAGCGGGCAGTGGGAACGGCTGGCCGAAGTCGAGCCCACCGACGAGCCGGCTCACCGGGCGCTGATGCACCGCGAACTGGCCGCCGGCAACCGGCCGGCCGCGATCCGCTGGTACTTCCGCCTGCGCCGGGCGCTGCAGCGCTCGCTCGGCGTGCCACCGGACCGCGACACCGAGGCGCTCTACGAGGAGTGCGTGGCCGGCCTGCACCCGCCCGGACCGGCCTTCGTCGGCCGGCAGGCCGAGCTGGTGCGCGCCACCGCATGGCTGGCCGCGCCCGACCGCGAGCGCGCCGGCGGCCTGGTCGTGCGCGGCCCCGGCGGCATCGGCAAGTCGGCCTTCTGCGCGCAGCTGGCCGGCCTCGCGCGCGAGCGGGGCTGGACGGTGGTCGAGGCCGACGCTGCCCAGGCCCGGGCGCCCTACGCGGTGACGGTCGCGACGGTCGAGCGCCTGCTGCTCGACGACCGCTCGCTGCTCGACCGGATCGGCGCGCCGGCCCGCTCGGTGCTGGCGATGCTCTCCGACCTCGCCGCGCCCGCCGCCGCCCTGCCGGGGCCGCTCGGGCGGCACCAGGTGATCGGCGCGTTCCGGAGGCTTCTGCTGGCCGCTTCCGGCGGCAGGCCCGTCGCGCTGGTCGTCGACGATGCCCAGCAGGTCGACGAGGCCGACGCCGATCTGCTGCTGCAGTTGGCGGTGACCGGCCGCCCGGTTCACCTGGTGCTCGGCCTGCGCCAGCCCGCGCCGGCCCCCGCGCTGGCGGCCGGCCTGACCCGGCTGCTAAGGAGCCGACACCTCGAAGCGATCGACCTCGGCCCATTGCCCGACGACGACGCGGCCGAACTGGTCGCGCAGGCGACCCGCGGGTCGCTGGCCGGCGAGCTGGCGCAGCGTGTGCTCGGGCTGGCCGAGGGCAATCCGTTCGCGGCGATCGAGCTGGCGCGCTGCGCCGACGCCGGCGCAGGGCTGCCCGATAGCACCCGCGACGCGATCGCCGAGCGCCTGTGCGACGTCGACGAGGCGGCGATGCCGCTTCTCGAGCGGCTCGCGCTGGTCGCCGACGCCTTCGACGCGCCCACGGCAGCGGCGCTGGCCGACGGCGACGATTCGCGCGCCGGCTCGCTGCTCGATTCCGCGCTCGACGCCGGCGTGCTGGTCGTGTCCGGCATGCAGTACCGCTTCCGGCAGGAGCTGGTTCGCCAGGCGCTGGTCGAACGGGTGGCGCCGCACCGGCGCCTTCGCATCCACCGGGATGCGGCCCGGCAGCTGTCCGACCACGGCGCGCCGCCGCCGCTCGTCGCGCAGCAGTGGCTCGCGGGGGGCAGCCCCGCCGAGGCCGCCCGCTGGCTGCTCGCCGCGGCGCGCGACGCGGTCCGGCTCGCCGCCTACGGCGATGTGCTGAAGCATCTCGGGCCGCTGCTCGAGTTCGAGCCCGGCCATGCCGAGGCTCTCAGGCTGCGGGCCGAGGCGCTCGAGGCGATCGGCGACCCGGCCGCCGTGGCCGCCTACCGGGCCGCCGCCGACGCGGCCGGCGGACAGGACTGGCACGAGCTTCGCGCCAAGGGCGCGCTCGCCCAGGTCAAGCAGGGCGACCCGGCCGGCGGGCTGGCCTCACTGGAAGGCGTGCATCCGGTCACCGTCGAAGGCCGGCTGTGCGAGGCCCTGGCGTACAGCGGCGCAGCGGCCCTGGGCTTCGGCGACCCGGCCGTCGGCACCCGCAAGGCCGCCGCCGCGCGCAGGCTGGCACTGCAGAGCGGCGACACCGCGTCGATCGTGGTGGCCTCCTGGGCTCAGGCCGCCGCCGCGCACGCCCGCGGCGAGCTGCACGGCAGCGTCTGGGCCGACCTGCTGGAGACCCGCGACGTGCCGGGCCTTGCGGTGCGCGTGTTCGACGGCCACCTGTGCATGACGCAGCGGTTCCTGTACGGCGCGCGCCCGTACCCGCAGGTGATCGAGTTCGCCGACTCGATCGCCGACGAGGCGCGCAGGCTCGGCGCGGCGCGCGGCCAGGCCTTCGGCGTCACGCTTCGCGGCGAGGCGGAGCTGCTGGCCGGCGACCTCGACGCCGCCGACGAGCACCTGAAGATCGGCGGCGCCCTGCACCGGCGCTTCGGCGGCGCGGTCGGCGAGGCCCTGTCGCTGCAGCGGCGCGCGGAGCTCGCGCTCGAGCGCGGCCGGCGCGGCGAAGCCGCCGACCTGCTCGACGAGGCGCTCGACCTGGCCAGGCAGACCGACATCGGCTTCCACCTGTTCGACCGGATCTACGGCACCCGCCTGCGCCTCGCCACCGACCCCGAGGCCGGCCTGGCCGCGCTGGAGGACGCGCAGCAGTCGGTGCGCGGCCTGCTGGAGACCTGCCCCGGTTGCCGGATCACCTTCGCGGTGCCGGCAGCGATCGCAGCGGCGCGGGCCCGCGAACTGGACCTCGCCGAGCGCTACGGCGAGTCCTGCGAGTACCTGGCCAACGTGGTGATGCGGCTGCCCGCATGGCATGCCGCGCTCGAGGAGGTGCGGGGGCACCTGTCGGAAGCACGCGGCGAAAGGCGATCGGCCGCCGCCGGACGCTTCGCGGCCGCTGCCCGCGGCTTCCGTGCCGCCGGCCATCGGCTCGACGCCGAGCGCTGCGAGCGGCTCGCCTCGGGGCGCGCCGATTCGTGACCGGCGGCGGGTGACCGCGGCGTGATGCCCATGGTGCGCGACGCACGGCGCGCACCGCCCGAGCATTGATCCAGTCCGATTGCCGCCCGGAGCGGATTCGGCTTGCATTCCGGGAAATGTTTGACACGAATCAATTTGAAGGCAACTATCGTCTTCATGGGAAAACTTGCCGAACGCCTGGCAGACGAGAAGCGCACGGGCGTCTACCGAACCGAGGTGACCGAGGCGCTCGAGGAGGCGGCCGGGATCGTCGGTCTGCCGATCGTGCGCGTCGACCTGCGTGACAGCTCCGCGGACCGTCTGCTGGCCGATTGCGCGCAGGCGGCGGTCGCGCGCCCGCTGGCCGGCTGGGACGCCGTCGCCGCCGCGCTGGCGGATCCGGCCTGGACGCCGCCGCCGGGGCGCGTCCTGCTGATCGAAGGCTTCGAGGAACTGCTCGACGACGGTGCCGGTTCGCTCGAGCCGTTGGTGGCCGCACTGGACTCGGCGGCCGCGCAGCACCGCCTTCGCGGCGAGCGCTTCTTCGCCGTGTTTCTCGACCCGGGCCGGCGAGTCGCCCTCGACCCGCTCTACGACCGGCGCCGGCTCGCTTCCACGACCGTGCCCGCCCACGCTGTTGAAGACCAAGGAGGAGACACATGAGCACCGAAGACAGGATCGTGCCGACCGAAGACGGACCGGTGAACATCGTACGTCGCCACTGGTTGGCGGCCGGCGCGGCCGGCGCCGCAGCCGGCCTGAGCGGCTGGGCCCCTGCCAGCCTGGCGCAGGGCCAGGCCGCCAAGCCGTTGCCGCCCGTTGCGTCGTTCAAGAAGGCCGACGCGATGATCGTGCACAGCGCGAACGGCGTGGAGACCCGGCGCGACGCGTTCGGCACGAGCGGCATCACCGACACCGACCGGCTGTTCCTTCGCAACAACCTCGCCGCGCCGAACGCTTCGATCGTCGAGAACCCCGACGCCTGGAAGATCCAGATCGAAGGCGTCACCAGCCCTGCCACGCTCACGGTGGAAGACCTCAAGCGGATGGGCCTGGCCACCGTGGCGATGGTGCTGCAGTGCTCCGGCAACGGCCGGGCCTTCTTCAAGCACAAGGCCTCGGGCTCGCAGTGGGCGGTCGGCGCGGCCGGCAACGTGCTGTGGAGCGGCGTGCCGGTCAAGGACGTCGTCGCGGCGCTGGGCGGCGTGCGCGAAGGCATGCGCTACATGACCAGCACCGGCGGCGAAACGATCCCGCCCGGCCTGGACCGGAACCGCGTCATCGTCGAGCGCTCGGTTCCCTGGACCGCGATGGAAGACGCGATCCTGGCGTGGGAGTTGAACGGTGCGCCGCTGCCGCTGGCGCACGGCGGCCCGCTGCGGGTGATCATTCCCGGCTACTACGGCGTGAACAACGTCAAGTACGTGAACCGGCTGGCGTTCACCGTCGACGAAACGTCGGCGAACATCCAGAAGTCGGGCTATCGCGTCCGCGACATCGGCAAGAAGGGCGACCCCACGCAGCCGTCGATGTGGGAGATGAACCTCAAGTCCTTCGTCACCCATCCGTCGGCGAACGGCGAAAAGCTGCGCGCCGGCCTGGTGCAGGTGACAGGCGTGGCCTTCTCCGGAGGCAGCCCGGTCAGGAACGTCGAGGTTTCGGTCGACGGCGGCAAGACCTGGCTGGCCGCGCAGTTCGTCGGCCCGCACATGGGTCGCTACGCGTGGCGCCAGTTCGTGGCGCAGGTGAACCTGCCGGCCGGCCAGTACACGATCACCAGCCGGGCGATCGCCGCCGACGGCAGCACGCAGCCCGAGCTGCGGGTCGAGAACGAGCGCGGCTACGCGCACAACGGCTGGCGCGATCACGCCCTGACGGTGACCGTGGCATGAAGTCGGTGACGGGGATCCTGCCGGCAGTGCTGCTGGCCCTTCCGGTCCTCGCCGGCGCGAACGACCTGGGCAAGGAAGTGTTCACCGCCAAGGCCACGCCGCCTTGCGCGGTGTGCCACACGCTGGCGGCTGCCGGCGCCACCGGCGAGGTCGGCCCTTCGCTGGACGAGCTCAAGCCCTCGAAGACGCAGATCCTCGAGGCGGTCAGGACCGGCGTCGGCGTGATGCCGCGCTACACCGGTCTGCTGACCGAGGAGCAGATCCAGGCGGTCGCCGAGTTCGTCCACAAGGCGACCGGCGGGAACTGAAGGCCCTACCCCGGGGCGGCCGCGTGCCGCCCCGCGACGTACCCGAACACCAGCGCCGGCCCCAGCGTGATGCCCGGGCCCGGATAGGCGCCGTTCATCACCGACTCCATGTCGTTGCCGCACACGTAAAGGCCGGGGATTGGCGTGCCGTCGGCCGCCAGCGCCCGCGCCGACGCGTCGGCCACCACGCCGGCCGCCATGCCGAGGTCGGCAGGCCGCACCGCCACCGCGTAGAACGGCGCCTGCTCGATCGGCGCGACGCAGGGATTCGGCCGCCGGTCGCCGTCGCCCAGGTGGCGCTGGTAGATGTCGGACCCGCGGCCGAACTCGGTGTCCAGGCCCTCGCGGGCGTCCGCGTTGAAGCCCTGCACCGTCTCCTCGAGCGCATCGGGCGGCACGCCGATCTCGCGGGCCAGTTCGGCCAGCGTGCCGGCCCGCTTCAGGTAGCCGCTGCGCACGGCGCCCCAGGTCGACAGCGAGAAGGGCTTCACGCTGCCCAGGCCGTACTTCCACAGGAAGCGTCGGTCGCAGACCAGCCAGGCGGGCAAGGCATCGGGCCCCGCCTTCAGCTGGCGCAGCACGAACTCGTGATAGGACACCGCCTCGTTGACGAAGCGTCGCCCCCGCTTGTCCACCGCGATGACGCCAGGCTTGCCGCGGTCGGTGACCGTGTGCGGGAACACGGCGGGCGAGCCGTCGGGCCGGCTGAAGGTCGAGGCCGGCACCCAGAATCCCTGGCGCGCGCCGGCGGCGGCGCTCAGCCGCGCGCCCGCCGCCTGCGCGAGGGCCGCGCCGCTCGACGCCGCGCCCGATCGCACGGTGGCCGACAGCGCGTCGATGCCGGCCGGCATGTACCGGGGGCGCAGCGACGCGTCGTGCGAGATGCCGCCGCAGGCGAGGATCACCGCCCGCGCCCGCACCTGGTCGCGCCGGCCGCCGTGCTCGATCTCGACGCCGGTCACGCCCCCCTCGCTCGTCAGCAGCCGCGTGACCGAGGTGCCGATGCGCAGCTCCACGCCGAGCTCGCGCACCGATTTCAGCAGGCGGGCGGCCAGCGCGTTGCCGAGGTACAGCGTCGTGCCTCGCGGCGCGCGCAGCCGCTGCAGCGCGTAGCGCCCGACCAGCTTCGCGACGTGCCAGGCCGAGGCCGCCGAGCGCCCCATCCGCCTGAGATGCGGGATGTCGCTGCGGCTGATCATCATGCCGCCGAACAGCATGAACTCGGGCAGCGGCGGGCGCAGCAGCGCGAAGGCCGGGCCCAGCTCCGACGCGTCGAAAGGCACCGGCTCGAGCACCCTGCCGCCGGCGGTCGCGCCGGGCTGGTCGGGGTAGTAGTCCGGATAGGTCTTCACCGGCTGCAGCCGGACCGAGGTCTTCGCCTCCAGGTAGCGGATCGCCTCGGGCCCGCGTTCGAGGAAGGCCTCGAGCGTGCGCGTGTCGTCGAGCGGCGGCATCGTGCTGCGCAGGTACGCGCGCGCTTCGTCGAGGCTGTCCGGCATGCCGGCCTCGGTCATGATGGGGTTGGCGGGCACCCACACCATGCCGCCCGAGATCGCGGTGGTGCCGCCGACCTGCCTGGCGTGCTCGACCAGCAGCACGCGCCGGCCTTCGGCCGCGGCGACGGCGGCAGCGGTCATGCCGGCGGCGCCGGCGCCGATGACGACGATGTCGAAGGTCTCCGTGCTCATCCGGTGCATTTTTATCGGGGCCGCTGCGGCGCGCAGGCTCGCGACCGGCCGGCAGCGGACAGTCTAGGGCCGCCCTGTTCCGGGCAACACTAGGAGATTCCGACTGCGCCTATCGGCGCGCCTTATAGCCCGGCACGCCGGGCGGCGCGCGGCGCGCGGTGCGCGGTGCGCGGCGCGAGCTAGCCGGAGCCTAGGCCGACGGCGGCGGATTCTGCGGAAAGTGCGGGATGCCTTCCGGTTGCGCGACCCAGGACTGGGCCGACTCGCACCAGATGCTCGCGACCGGCTTCACCCACGAGGCGTCGTCGAGCGTGCCGGCCTTGAGCCAGTCCAGCTGGGGCGTGGCCGTGACATCGGAAAAGATCGGCGAGCCGCAGGTCGAGCAGAAATGCCGGTAGACCGGCAAGCCGCTGCTGCCCCGGTCCTCGAAGATCGCCGGCTTGGCGCCGGTGAACTCGAGGGAACCCTTGGGGATCGCGATGTTGATCGAGAACGCGCTCCCTGACTGCCGCTGGCAGTGCGTGCAGTTGCAGATTGCCGCCATGACCGGCGACGCACTGGACGTGTACCTGACTGCGCCGCACAGGCAGGCGCCGGCGATCTGGGGCATGTCGGTCTCCCGGAGAGTCGAGCCGCGCCGACCAGTAGAGCACAGGCACGCAGCCGCAACAATCCCCGGCTCCGGCTGCAGGGGGCTCCGGTTGCGGGAGGCTCAGGCCCCGGGCCTGCGGCCGAAGGCCTGCGCATACCGCTCCCGGAAGCGCTCCCACACCTCCGGATTGACCAGTCGCGGCGGGCGCAGGCCGGCGAGCAGCTCGACGACCTGGTCCGCAGCCATCGCGGCCACGTTTCGCCTGCCCTCGTGCGACACGCCGGCCGTGTGGAAGGTGGCCACCACTTTCGGCAGCGCCAGCAGCGGGTGCTCGAGCGGCGGCGGCTCCTCGTCCCACACGTCGAGCCCCGCGCCGGCGAGATGCCCCGAGCGCAACGAGTCGGCGAGCGCGGCCTCGTCGTGGATGCCGCCGCGTGCGGTGCTCACGAAGATCGCGCCGGGCTTCATTGCCGCGAAGCGCCTCGCGTCCATCATGCCGCGGGTGGCCTCGTCGAGCGGGCAGTGCACCGACACGACGTCGGCCTGCTTCACCAGCGTGTCGAGGTCCGCCGGCTCGGCGCCGCGCGCGCGGATCTCGTCGGCCGGCAGCAGCGGATCGACCGCCAGCACCCGCATGCCGAAGGCCCGCGCCAGCGCCGCCACCCTGCGGCCGATGTGGCCGATGCCGACCAGCCCGAGCGTCTTGCCGCCGATGTCGTGGCCCATCAGCGACTCGCGCGAGAAGCCGCGCTCGCTGCGCAGCTTGCGGTCGGACTCGGCGATGCGGCGCGACACCGCGAGCATCAGGCCGATCGTCATCTCGGCCACCGCGGCGGCGTTGCCGCCCGCCTGGTTGACCACCGCCACGCCCGCCCGGGTGCAGGCATCGACGTCCACCGTGTCGTAGCCGGCGCCGCCCGAGGACACCGCGAGCAGCCGCGGGCAGCGGGCGAGGAGGGCCTCGCCGACCTGCCACTGCGCGGGCAGCTCGTTGCGGGCGGCCGACACCTGGTAGACGTGGGCGCGTTCGAGCGCCGCCCAGGCGGCCGACGCGTCCCCATTCAGCGCCGCGACCTCCAGCGCGACGTCGGGCTCGCGCGCGAGCCGTTCGTCGAAGACGGGATCGATCCAGAGGTCGAACCGGACGACTCGCTTCACTGCTCGGTCCATCGTCGCCACCTCTGACTGTTCCCGCTCGGCAGGTCGCTCACTCGAACCGGTTGCTCAGCGTCCCGATGCCGTCGATCTCGATGCGCACCACGTCGCCGGTCTGCAGCCAGCGCGGCGGGGTCAGGCCCATGCCGACGCCGGCCGGCGTGCCGGTGGCGATCACGTCGCCCGGATACAGCGTGATGCCCCGCGACACCGTCTCGATCAGGGTCGGGATGTTGAAGATCAGGTCGACGGTGCGGCCGTCCTGGCGCAGCTCGTCGTTGACCCAGCAGCGCACCCGCGTGTCGGTGCCGTCGAGCTCGTCGGCGGTCACGATCCACGGGCCCATCGGGCAAAAGGTGTCGAAGCTCTTGCCCATGTCCCACTGCTGGTGGCGCATCTGCACGTCGCGCGCCGTCACGTCGTTGACGATCGTCCAGCCGAACACGTGCGACAGCGCGTCGGCGCGCGAGATGTTCTTGCCGCCCTTGCCGATCACCACGGCGAGCTCGGCCTCGTAGTCGATCTGGGAGGACACCGCGGCGCCGGGCAGCCGCACCGTGTCGTCCGGGCCGATCACGCACTCGGGCACCTTGGTGAACACGATCGGCCACTGGTCGACGGCCTTGGCGCTGTCCTTGAACACGGTCTCGCGCAGCTCCTTCGCGTGCGCGTGGTAGTTGCGGCCCACGCACCACAGGTTGCGACGCGGGCGCGGCAGCGGCGCCTCGAGCTTCACGTCGGCCAGCGCAACGGTGGCGCCGGTCGCCTCGGGCAGGCCGTCCCCGCCGGCGGCGCGCTCGATCAGCGGCAGCGCGCCGCGCTCGGCGTCGGCGAGTTCGAAGGCGGTGACGGACTTGCCGTCGGCGGAGACCAGGCCGACCTGGCGGCGGCCCTGGTGGAGGTAGGTGGCGATGCGCAAGATGGACTCCCGGTTCTGCACGAATTCGAGCCCAAATGGTACCATTCGCAACCAATCCAGCAACCGATCCGGCCACGATGGACCCCGCCGCCGCCCTGAGGGATTCGATCCTCGAGAAGCTCGCCAGCGGCACGTGGCGAGCCGGCCAGCGGCTGCCCACCGAGCGCGCGCTCGGCGAGCAGTTCGGGATCGGCCGTTCCACGGTCCGACGGGTGCTGCTGGAATTGAAGCGCCAGCGCCTGATCACCCAGACGGTCGGCAGCGGCACCTACGTGACCGACGAGGCGCCGCAACTGCTGTCGGCGCTGCAGCGAAAGGCCGCGGCGCATACGACCAGCCCCGCCGAACTGATGGCCGCGCGACTCGTGCTCGAGCCGGCGATCGTCGAGATGGTGATCGGCAACGCCACGGCCGCCGACTTCGCCCGGATGGACGAATGCAACGCGAAGGCCGAGGCGGCCGCCTCGCTCGAGGAGTTCGAGCGCTGGGACGGCGCGTTGCACGAAGCGATCGCCGACGCCGCCCACAACAGCTTCATCGCCAGCGTGTTCAGGCTGATGAACCAGGTCCGCGCGCAGGGGGAGTGGGGCGTGCTGAAGCGCCGCAGCGCCACGCCGGAGCGGCGGGCCGAATACCAGCGCGAGCACCGCGCGCTGGTGGCCGCGCTCAAGCGGCGCGATGCCGAGAAGGCGCGCGAACTGTGCCTCGCGCATCTGCGTCGGGTGCGGGCCAACATGCTCGGCGACTGAGCGTCCCGCGGCCAGCGAGGCTGCCCGCGATTGACCGCAGGCGGCATGGTCGCTAAATTGGCCCCCGAAGCAAGCCACATTGAACCAATTCATACCAATCAGCTTCTGGAGACCGGCATGACCGCAACCCTCACCCGTCGTTCCGTGCTGTGCGCCGTCGGCGCCGCCGTGCTGGCCTGCTCCGCGCTTCCCGCGCAGGCGCAGGAATGGCCCAGCCGCCCCGTCAAGGTCGTCGTTCCCTTCGCGGCCGGCGGCCCGGCCGACGTCTACGGCCGCTACGTCGCGCAGAAGCTGCAGGAAGCGCTCGGGCAGTCCTTCGTGGTCGAGAACAAGCCGGGCGGCGGCGCGGTCATCGGCACCGACCTGGTCGCCAAGAGCGATCCCGACGGGTACACGCTGCTGGTGATGTCGAACACCCACACTGTCAACGAGTCGCTGCTGCAGAACAAGCCGTATCAGCTGATGCGCGACTTCACCGGCATCGCCCCGCTCAACGCCTCCGACCTGGTGCTCGTGGCGCGCGCCGGGTTGCCGCACAACACACTTGCCGACCTGATCAAGGACGCCAAGGCCAAGCCAGACGGCATGACCTACGCCTCGTCGGGCCCGGGCACGCCGTACCACATGGCCGGCGAGCTCTTCAAGGCGATGGCCAGCGTGAAGATCGTGCACGTGCCGTACAAGGGCAGCAGCAACGCGCGCACCGATGTGCTGGGCGGGCAGGTCGACATGATGTTCGACGCGATCCCGACCATGAGCGAGCACGCGAAGAGCGGCAAGGTGAAGGCGCTGGCGGTGAGCGGCAAGACGCGCTCGCCGATCCTGCCCGACGTGCCCACCGTGTCCGAGGCCGGCGTGCCGGGCTACGAGGCCACGATCTGGCTGGGCGTGATGGCGCCGAAGGGCACGCCCGAGGCGATCGTCAAGCGGCTCAACGCCGAGATCGCGAAGATCACCTCGAGCGAGGAAACCCGCAAGGCCTGGGCCTCGCGCGGTGCGGTCGCGATGACGATGGGCGTCGACGAGTTCGACCGCTACCTGAACGACGACATCGCGAAGTGGGCGAAGGTGGTCGAGATCTCCGGCGCCCGGGCGAAGTGATCGGGTGAGCGAGCGCGTTTCGCTTCGGGTCAACGGCCGGACCGTCCAGGTCGATGCGGCGGCCGACACGCCGCTGCTGCACGTTCTGCGCGAGTCGCTCGGCCTGGTCGGCGCTCGTTTCGGCTGCGGCGAGGGCGCCTGCGGCGCTTGCCGGGTACTGGTCGACGGCCGCTCGCAGACCGCCTGCGACCTGCCGCTGTGGGCGGTCGAGGGCAGGGAGATCACGACCGTCGAAGGACTCGACCCGGCGCTCGCCGAGGCCTTCGAGGCCGAGCAGGCCGCGCAGTGCGGCTACTGCAGCGCCGGCATGCTGATCGGCGCCGCGGCCTTGCTTCGCGAGACGCCGCGGCCCGATGCCGGACAGGTGATCGCCGCGCTCGACGACCACCTGTGCCGCTGCGGCGCGCACCCCCGCATCGTCCGCGCCGTGCTCAGGGCGGCCGGCGCGACCGGCTGAGGCGCGCCGGCACGGAAGGCACACCGATGAGACTCGAGTTCCTGGAAGACGGCGCCGTGCAGGTGCGGCTCGGCAAGGTCGAGCTGGGCCAGGGCATCCTGACCGCGCTCGCGCAGATCGCGGCCGACGAGCTCGGCCTGCCGCTCGAGCGCGTCCGCATCGTCGAAGCCGACACCCGGCACGGGCCCGACGAAGGCGTGACCTCGGGCAGCCTGTCGGTGCAGGACGCCGGCGCCGCGCTGCGCGCCGAATGCGCGCAGGCCCGCGAAGCGCGCGGCCTGCAGGCGGCCGCCCCGCCCGCCGCGATGGGCCGCTCGGTGCCCCGCCTCGACCTGCCCGGGAAGTTCCGCGGGCGGCCCGCCTTCATCCACGACCTGGCCTCGCCCGGCATGCTGCACGGCCGCGTGCTGCATCCGCCGCGCCCCGACGGCCGGCTGGTCGATGCCGACCTGGACGCGGCCCGCGCAGTAGCCGGCGTGGTGCTGGTGCACCGCGACGGCAACCTGCTGGGCCTGCTCGCAGAGAACAGCGCCGCGGCCGACAAGGCGATCGCGCGACTGGCCGACAGCGCCCGCTGGGCGAACGACGAGCCCTGGCTCGACGAGCGCACGGCGCTCGACGCGATGCAGCGTTGGCCTGCGCGGACCACGGTCGTCGACGAGCGCGGCACACCTGCCGCCGCAGGCGGCGGCGCCCATGCCGATGGGCACGGGCTTCACGTCGATGGAGGCGGCCTTCGCGTCGATTCCTCGACGCCGGCGCGCACCCTGCGCGCGCGCTATCGCAAGCCCTGGATCGCGCATGCGTCGATCGCGCCATGCTGCGCGCTCGCGCAGTGGCATGGCGACGCGCTCGAGGTCTGGACGCACAGCCAGGGCATCTTCAATCTGCGCCGCGACCTGGCGCAGGCCTTCTGCCTGGACCCCGACGCGGTCCGGGTGCGCCACGCGCAGGGCGCGGGCTGCTACGGCCACAACGGTGCCGACGACGTCGCCTTCGACGCGGCCTGGCTCGCGCGGGCGGCGCAGGGCCGGCCGGTGCGCATGCTGTGGCGACGCGAAGACGAGCTGAGCCGCGCGCCGCTCGGCCCCGGCATGGTCGTGGAGCTCGAGGCCGACCTCGACGACGACGGCGCGGTGCGCCACTGGCGGCACGCCGTGTGGAGCCAGGGGCACAGCAACCGGCCCGGGCGCAGCCCGACGCCGGCGCTGCTGGGCAGCTGGCAGACCGGCCGGCCCTTCGAGCGGCCCGCCTCGATCAACATGCCGCTCGCGGTCGGCGGCGGCGCCGAGCGCAACGCGGTGCCGGGCTACGCGCTGCCGGCCTGGCGCATCGTCAGCCACCTGGTCGAGCTGCCCGCGCCGCGAAGCTCGGCGCTGCGCTCGCTCGGCGCCTTCGGCAACGTCTTCGCGCTCGAGAGTTTCGTCGACGAGCTGGCGCACGCCACCGGCGACGATCCGCTCGGGTGGCGGCGCAGGCATCTCGGCCACGACCCGCGCGGTCTCGCCGTGCTGGAGGCCGCGGCGGCGCGCGCCGGCTGGGGCGCGCCGCTCGGCGCCGAAGGCCTCGGCCGCGGCATCGGCTATGCGCGTTACAAGAACACCGGCGCCTGGTGCGCGGTGGTCGCCGAGGTCGAGGCCGCCGAGCGGCTGCGGGTACGCCGGCTAGACATCGCGGTCGACGTCGGCCTGGCGGTCAACCCCGACGGCGTCGTCGCGCAGATCGAGGGCGGCGCGATCCAGGCCACCAGCTGGGCGCTGAAGGAAGCGGTGCGCTTCGGCGCCGACGGCATGGCCGTGAAGCGCTGGGACGACTACCCGATCCTGAAGTTCTCCGAGGTGCCGGAGATCGACGTGCACGTCCTGCCTTCGGAGGCGCCTTCGCTCGGCGCCGGCGAAGCCTCGCTCGGCCCGACCGTCGCGGCGATCGCCAACGCGCTGTTCGACGCGCTCGGCGTGCGGGTGCGCGAGCTGCCGCTGAGCCCGGAGAACATCGTCGCCGCGATCCACGCTTCATCCGACTGACTCGAGCATCATCCGACAGGGACGACCGACACCATGACCACCAAGACCCTGAACATCCTCTGCGCGGGCGCCGCCCAGGGCCTCGTGAAGGCACTGCAGCCCAAGCTCGCCGCGCAGGCCGATGCGACGATCGCGGGCCGTTTCGGCGCGGTCGGCGCGATGAAGGAAGCCCTGCTCGCCGGCGAGCCCTGCGACCTGATGGTGGTCACCGACAAGATGATCGGCGAGCTGGCGGCGGCCGGCGCGCTGATCGGCGATACCCGGCGCCCGCTCGGCCGGGTGCGCACCGGCATCGCGGTGCGCAGCGGCGAGCCGCGGCCCGACGTGTCCACGCCCGAGGCCCTGCGCGCGGCCCTGCTCTCGGCCGACGCGATCTACTTCCCGGACCCCGAGCGCGCGACCGCCGGCATCCACTTCGCCAACGTGATGCGCGAGCTGGGCATCCACGAGCAGCTCGCGCCGCGTTTCCGCGCGTTCCCGAACGGCGCCACCGCGATGCGCGAGCTGGCCGCGCAGGCGGCGCCGCGGCTGATCGGCTGCACCCAGATCACAGAGATCAACTACACCGAGGGCGTGGACCTGGTCGGGGCGCTGCCGCAACGCTTCGAGCTGGCCACGGTCTACTCGGCGGCGGTGTCCGCGACCGCGAAGGACCCGGCGCTCGCGGCGCTCTTCCTCGACATGCTCGCCGGCGACGCGTCGCGCGAGCTGCGCGCTGCGGGCGGCTTCGAGTTCGACGCCTGAGCCGCGAGGCCCGGGCGGCCCCGCCGTCCGCGCCGCGAGCGCCCGCCGCCGCGCGCGTCGTGCCGAGCATCACTGCCTCACATCGGCCCAGTCCGCGCCGGTCAGGCCGCGCAATTGCGCCGGGGTCAGCGGAAACACCGAGTACGGTGTCCCGGCCGCGGCCCACACCGTCTCGAATCGCTGCAGGTCCCGGTCGAGCAGCAGCCTGACCGCCCGGGCATGCCCGAGCGGCGCCACGCCGCCGATCGCGTAGCCGGTCGCTTCGCGCACGAAGTCGGCGTCCGCCCGCCCCAGAGGCTCGCCGACCAGCGAGGCGACCTTGGCCTCGCTGACCCGGTTGTCGCCGCTCGCCACCACCACGATCGCCTGCCCGCTCTCCTTGCCCCGGAACACGATCGACTTCGCGATCTCTGCCACCGAGCAGCCGATCGCGGCGGCGGCCTCGGCGCTGGTTCGGGTGGGTTGCTCGAACTCGACGACGCGGGCTTCGATGCCGGCGTCGCGCAGCAGCTGCGCGGTGCGCAGGGCGGTCGGGTGTTGAGCGGGCTTCATCGACGAGCTCAGCGACTGGCGGAAGCACGATCGCGGCGGCGATCGGCCGGCTTCCAGCCGTCGGTCAGCGTGTGCAGGAAAGCCACGATGTCGTCGACCTCCCGCGCGCTCAGCCCAAGCTTGCCCAGTTCGTCGGAGTTCACGTTGGCCACCATCTCGGGACGCGGCCAGCAGCCCAGACGCAGGGCCTCGCGCTCGGGGACGAACTCCTGCGCACAGCGCGGCTTGACGTCGCGCGTGTTGTAGAAGTCGACCACGGCGCGCAGCGACTCGAAGTAGCCGTTGTGCATGTAAGGCGCGGTCAGCGCCACATTGCGAACGGTCGGGACCTTGAACTTGCCGTATTCGCCCGCCTTGCCGACGACGCCGCCGAGACCGCGGTCCACGTAGGCCTGCCCCGCCGGGTTGTGCTCGGCCGCCAGGCGGTAGAACGGATTGGCCGGGTTCTTCGGCACGCCCAGATTGTCGTAAGTGAAGTCGGTGCCGAGCCCGCCCCGGCCGTCTTCGCCCCTGGCCACCGGGTGACATGCGGCGCAGTTGCCCTTGTCTTCCCGCTCGAAGAGCCGCAGGCCGCGCAGCTCCTGCGCCGACAGCCGGGCGCGACCGGCCAGGAAGGCGTCGTACTTCGAGGAGAACGGACTGAACGCGGCGGTTCTCTGCCACGCCGCGATCGCCTCCGCGACGCGCTCGTAGGCCTTGCCGGGATCGGCGAGGGCATCGCGCCCGAAGACTTCGACGAACAGCGGCGCATAGGAGGCCGCGCGCACCTTCTCCACCACCTGGGCGGCGCTCTCGTTGGCCATCTCCAGCGGATTCAGGAAGGGCTCCTTCGCCTGCGCCTCGAGCGTGGCGGCGCGACCGTCCCAGAACTGGCCACCCACGTAGTGCCCTTCGGCCTCGTCGTAGTGGAACGCCGGGCTGAAAGCCATGTAGGCCGCGGTCGGCGTATTGCGGTCGCCGAAGCGCCCCGGGAGAACGCCCTTCGACGTCGGCGCGCTGCGGTCGGGATCGGCGAAGCCCGCCCCCGCCGCGTGGCAGGTCGCGCAGGACTGGCCGGGCGGGTTCGACAGGTTCGTGTCCTCGAACAGCAGCCTGCCGAGCCCAGCCTTCGCCGACACCACGCCGGGCTCCGGCGCGCTCGCACGCCCCTTCCGGGGCTCGCTCGCGTGACCGACTGTCGCCAGCACAGCCAGGAAGAGCCCCGCTGCGGCCAGCGCGGAACGCAACGACCCGACGCCTCGAAAGGCTCCCTCGCGTTTCCTCATGGCTTCTCTCTCAATCAAGCCTGCCACACTCCATACCCCGCCTCGCGCAGCGCCACCGCCAATTCGACTTCCATCTCGCAGGCAGCATCGTAGGGCATCGGGTTGTAGACCTCGTACAGCTCGGGCATCAGCCGCAGGCCGTAGTCCTTCACGAAGCGGTTCGCCTTGATGCCGGCCTTGTGGCGGTCGAAGCGCAGGTCGGGATCGAGCCCGGTCATGCCGACGTAGACGAAGGGCTTCCCGGGCAGGCAGCCCGGATTGGCCCGACGGAAGCGCGGCTCGCTCCAGACGCGCGCCGACAGCTCGACGACGTAGACGTGGTGGTGATGACGCGGTTCGCGGGGCGGTGCCATGGATTCGGGGCGCGTTCGACGCCCCGATCCTAAACCCGGTGCGCCCCGAAGGGCGCCGCCACGCCGAGCGCCGCAGGCCCCGCTATTTCCGCGGCGCGATCCGCTCGTGCAGCGGCGCCGGGCGGTAAGCGGGGTCGATCTTGCAGCCCTTGCCGTACTCGGACTCGAAGCGCTTGCAGCTCTCCGCGATGCCGGCGGGCGTGGGCTTCTCGCCCTTCTCGACCCATTTCACCAGCGCGTCGAAGGCCGCCACGTAGGTCGGGTCGCTCAGGTAGCTGTGCGCGGCGTGGTCGCTGTACACCTGCACCAGCCGCGACGCGGCGCCGGCGCGCTCCATCGTCTCGCGGAAGGCCGACTGGTTCTCGACGAAGATCGTCGGGTCGCCGATGCCGTGCACGCTGAGCACCGGCACGCCGATGCGCCCGCTCAGGTCGGTGTCGGCCGCCAGCTTCGCCACCGCCTGCGGGTCGGCGCGGTAGCGCAGCACGCCGGCGTTGAGCTTCGCGTCGTCGTCCGAGCCGCGGTACTTCACGCTCTCGTTGCCGAACGGGCTGCGCCCGCCGGTGCGGTTCAGCGCGATGTCCTGCATGTGCCAGGTCGCCCAGTTCATGTGCCCGATGACCGACGACTCGGGAATCCGGATCACGTCGACGATCGTCTTCAGCCTGCGCGCCTGCTCGGGGCTGCGCTGCGCGGCCGGCTTGCGAACGCCCAGGCACTCGTCGATCCGCGCGGCGAGCTCGGGTCGGGTCAGCTTGCTGTCGGCCGGCAGCCCCATCCACAGCGGGTACTGCGGCTCGTCGGCGCGCGGATGGTTGCCGCACAGGTACTGGTAGACGACCCGCAGATCGAGCCGGAAATCGTAGGCGCGGGTGCCGCCGGCCAGCACGCCGCTGGTCAGCAGCACCGCGTCGTAGGGCGAGCGCGCCGCATCGGCCGAATACATCTCGGCCCCCTTGGCCGCCACGTTGGCGCCCCACGACTGGCCGTGCAGAATCGTGCGCGTCGGCTTGCCCACGTGCTCGACGAAGATCCGCCGCACCCGTTCGGTGTCCTCGGCCGCGGCGCGCACTTCGACCCCGCCCTGCCGGAACACCGAGCCGGCCCACGCGTAGCCCGCCTTCACCGTGATCGCCCAGCGCTTGATGTCGGCGTCGGCGCGGCTTGCCTTGGGCTCGCCGAGCGTGGGGCCGCCGTGCGCGTGCACGACCAGCATCCGGTTCCAGTTCGCGGGCACCACGATCAGGTAGTGGGCGCCGGCCGAATCCTGCCCGCGCAGGCAGCGCGCGCCGGCGGGCACGCCTTCGGGGCAGGCCGCCGCAGCGGGCGCCTTCTCGCCGCTCGGCACCGGCAGCTGCGCGCAGGCCGACAGCAAGACGGCGAGCGCAACAGGCGCGGACACCCGCCGCGCCGCGGATGCGATGACCGGCAGTGTCCGCCGGGCGGCGCGGCGTGCATCGGGCGGGAACGGCGTGCGCATCGGAAAGTCTCCTCGGGGGTCCGGTTCGTCGTCGGTCGGCGGATCGTATCGGCGTGCAGGCAAGACTTCAAATATCCTGCAGCCCTCCTTCCGATATCTTCGCGGTATGGACATCCGACACCTGCGCTATTTCGTCGCCGTGGCCGAGGAAGGCCACATGACCCGCGCCGCGGGCCGCCTCGGCATCCAGCAGCCTCCGCTCAGCCGGCAGATCCGCGAACTCGAAGAGCGGGTCGGCACGCCGCTGTTCCTGCGCCACCCGAAGGGGGTCGAGCCGACCCGCGCCGGCAGCCTGTTCCTCGCCGAGGCGCGTCGCGTGCTCGAGGCAATGGATGCGATGGAGGACCGCCTGGTGCGGATCGCCCGCGGCGAGCTGGGCAGCCTGGCGATCGGGTTCACCAGCTCGGCCGCCGCGCACGCCTTCACGCCCGAGGTGCTGCGCGAGTGCCGCAGCCGCTTCCCCGAGATCGCGCTCGCGATCAGCGAGAACAACGCGTCGGAGCTGACCGAGGCGGTCGCCGAAAAGCGGCTGGATTGCGCGTTCCTGCGGGTGCCGGTGTCGCGCCCGACGGGCGTCCGGATGGAGACGCTGCTGACCGAGCCGGCGATCGTCGCACTGCCGCTGCATCATCCGCTGGCCGAGCGCGCCAGCGACGACACGCCGTTCCGGCTGAAGGACTTCGACGGCCAGGACACGATCCTGGCCCGGCGCCCCGGCGCGCCCGGGTTGTACGGCAACCTGCTGGCGCTCTGCGCGCGCCATCGCGTGCAGCCGAGAATCGTCGCCGAGGTCGACCGGATGATGACCAACCTGAACCTGGTGGCCGCGGGCATCGGGATCACCGTAGTGCCCGCGTCGATGCGCGGCGCGCACGCCCACGCGATCCGCTATCGGCCGCTCGCCTCGCCGGCCCCGCTCGACGCGCCGCTCACCCTCGCCTACCGTGACGACGATCTCGCCGGCCCTCTGGGCACCTTCGTGGCGCTGGCGCGCGAGATCGCGGCCCGGCAGCCGGACGCCGCGGAGGGCCGCGCCCTCAACCGCGCCGCCCGCGCCAGATCGACACCACGACCCACACGCCGCCCGCCACCGCGCCGATGAAGCCGAGCAGGCCGAAGGTGCGCAGGCCGACCAGCGCCGGGTCCTGGACCACGGTCAGCAGCGTGGCGGTGCCCATGATCAGCGCGGCGGTCACGATGCCGATCGTGATCCGGCTCGCGGCTCGGTCGAGCTTCTCGCCGAGCCGCTCCACCGACGCGATGTCCACCTGCAGGTTCAGCCGGCCGCGCCGGGCCGCGCGCAGCAGCTCGCGCAGGTCCTGAGGCAGGCTCGCGACAAGGCTCAGCGCGCCGCTGGCGGCCCGCCAGCCGCGCCGTGCGATCGCCGCCGGCGAGTTGTGCTCGATCAGCACCCGCTGCAGGAAGGGCTGGGCCTGCGCGGCCATGTCGAAGTCGGGGTCGAGCTGGCGCCCCATGCCCTCGAGCGTGATGAAGGCCTTGATCATCAGCGACAGGTCGGAAGGCAGGGACAGTCCGTGCTCGCGCAGGATCGCGAGCAGGTCGGAGAGCATGGCCGCCAGGTCGAGCTGCTTCAGCGGCACGCCCTTGTACTGGTCGACGAAGGCGTCGATCTCGTGGCGCAGGCGCGCGGCGTCGGCCTCGCCCTCGGCGTCGGTGCGCCAGTCGAGCAGCACCTCGGCCACGGTGGCCGAGTCGCCGGTGACCAGGCCGTGCAGCAGCATCGCGACCTGCCAGCGCCTGTCCTCGGACAGGCGGCCCACCATGCCGAAGTCGATGAAGGCGAGCCGGTCGCCGGGCAGGAAGAACACGTTGCCCGGGTGCGGATCGGCGTGGAACAGGCCGTCCTCGAGCATCATCTTCAGCACCGCCTCGGCCCCGCGGCGCGCGAGCAGCTTGCGATCGAGCCCCGCCGCGTCGGCCGCGGCCAGGTCCCGCCCCGGGATGCCGTCGACCCGGTCCTGCACGTTCAGCCGCTCGCCAGACCACTGCCAGTGAATGCCCGGCACCACGATCTCGGGGTGGTCGGCGAAGTTGGCGGCCACGCGCTCGGCGATCCGGCATTCGGCGGCGAAGTCGAGCTCGCGGCGCAGAGACAGCGTGAACTCGCGCACCACCTCGCGCGGGTGATAGCGCCGCAGGTCGGGCGCCTCGGCTTCCATGACCTCGGCCAGCCGGGCCAGCAGCCGCAGGTCGGCCTCGACCACCGGCCGGATGCCGGGGCGCCGGATCTTCAGCACGACCTCGCGACCGTCCTGCAGCGTGGCCGCATGGACCTGGGCGAGCGAGGCGGCCGCCAGCGGCTCGGTGTCGAGCCGCGCGAAGGCGGTCTCGGGCGCCTCGCCGAGATCCTCGACGAGCTGCTCGCGAATCCGGTCGAAGGGCACCGCCGGCGCTTCGTCCTGCAGCTTGCCGAACTCCTCGATCCACTCGGGCGGGAACAGGTCGACCCGGGTGGCGAGGATCTGGCCCAGCTTCACGAAGGTGGGGCCGAGCTCCTCGAGCACGCGCCGCACGCGCGCCGGCGGCTCCAGGTGGGCCAGCTCCTGCGCGGACTGCCAGTGCAGCGCCCGGCCGGCGCGCTCGAGCACCGCGGCCATGCCGATCCGGCGGACCAGGTCGCCGAAGCCGTAGCGGATCAGGACCGACGCGATGTCGTTGGCCCGCGACAGGTCGCGGGCGGCGCCGAGGGCCTGCCAGAGCATCAGGCGCAGTCTTCGCTGGAGCCGCCCGTCTTGTCGCCCGGCGAGTGCAGACGGTCGGCAATGCCGCGCAGCACGCCGGCCGCGAGCCCGGCAAACAACTCCGCCTCGTTGCGCAGCGTGCGGGCGCCTGCCTCGAGGCCTTCCTGCGCCGCGCCCGCCAGGGCGCCGGCGAGCTGGCCCACGGCGGCCTGCACTCGGCCGCCCACCGCGGTGCCGCTGGCGCGCGAATGCTCGGCCAGCGCCCGCAGCGTTTCGCGGGCATGGCCGGTGGCGCTGCGCGCGGCCTCGGCGAGCGTATCGACGAACAGCGACTCGACCGAGCCGAGCTCGTCCAGGCGGGTCTTCAGGCCCTGCCGCGAGAACTCGCCGGTCCGGCCGGCGGCTTCCTGGATCGCCAGCTGGGTCGCCTGGGCGGCGGCGGCGAGCGCTTCGTCGAGCCCGCGCACCGCTTCGCGCAGCGCCGCGGCCCGCTGCTCGCCAGGGCGCTCGACGCCTTCCTGCGCGCCCTTCAGCACCGCCGTGATCACGGCGCGAAGGCTCGCCGTGTCCAGCGCGCCGCCCGACAGGGCGTGCAGGGTCACCGAGCGCACCTTGTCCGCGATCTCGCCCGGGTCGCTGTCGACCGCGGCCTTCACTTCGTTCTCGATCCTGCTCGTGTCCTGTTCCATCGTTCGTCCTCGTTGAGCCTGCACGGCCTGCGTTGCTCACCGGGAGCCGACCTGCCAGCCGCGCCTGCCGTATCCGCATGGTCGCGCATTTCGGGCATTTTCGGTAACGTAGACTGGCTGCAGGTCAGGCGGCGGTTCGATGACGGCCCGCTCCGGCCCGCGAGCCGGACATCCGGGGAGAGACATGGCGCTGTACTGGCGCATCTGGGCGGCGGTAACCGTGGTCATGCTGGTGGTGCTCGGCGTTTTCGTGGCACTGGCCACGGTCCGCTTCGCCAGCATCAACGCGGGGCTTGTCGGCGAGCGCCTGCTGGTCCTGGCAGACCGGACGGTGGCGCCCTTCGCGTCGGCGGTGCGGCTCGGCCTGCCGCTGTCGACGGTTCGCAACGCGACCGCGCTGCTCGAACGCGCGCGCCAGACCGACGACGCGATCCTCGCGATCCACGTGTTCGACGCTTCGGGCAGGATCGTCCATTCGACGTCGCCGCAGCCGCCGTTCGCGATACCGCCCGAGGCATCGCGGGCCCGGTCGGTGGAAGCGGGTGCCGGCTGGTTCCGCGAAACCGGCGACGAATTCCTCGGCAGCGTCGACATTCCCGGGCGCGACGGTGCCAGCGCAGGCGGCATCCTCATCGTCTATCCCGGTGGCGACGGCCTCACGCGAACCCGTGCGATGCTGGCGAACCTGTCCCTGGCGGCGATCGCGGTGCTGGTCGCGGTCTCCACGCTGGCCGCGCTGCTGCTGCGCTGGGGGCTCGCGCGCCAGATCCGCCACTTCGCGGCGATCGACGGCGAGGTGCTGGCCTTCGAACAGGCCGCCTGGCGCAGCGCGGCCGGGGGGCGCGCGCCGCCGCCGCCCGCGGGCGCGACCGGACTGCACGAGCGGCTCGAACTGGCCGAGCGGAAGTACCGCGCCGCAGGCCGCGCGCTGGCCGCGCGAGACGGGTCGCCCGGATGACCGAGGCGCGCGGCCCCGGGCCCGGCGAAGGGCTGCGCGCACGGCTGGTCGCGATGCTCGTCGCGCTGCTGGCCGCGGCGGTCCTGGCGGCCGGAGCGATCGCCGTCGTCACCTTCAACCAGGCGGTCGAGCCCGAGCTCGCCAAGCGCACCCGCCTGATCGGATCGGTCGTGCGAACCGAGCTGCAGCGCGCGCTCGACGTCGGCGTACAGCTCGACGCGATGGCCGGGCTCGACGCCTACCTGGCCGAGACGCTCTCGCGCTTCGGCGAGGTCGAGCGAATCGCCGTCGTCGACGCCGCCGGCCGGACGATCTCCGAGGCTCAGCGCGCGCCGGCGCCGGCGCGACTGCACGCAGCCGGCATCTCGATGCTGCTGTCGCGACGCCAGAACGCACAGGCGTTCCCGATCGTCGACGGCAACCGGCTGGTCGGCGAGATCAGGATCGACACACGCGCCGGCTTCGTCGAGTCGCGCCTGGCCGACGTGTTCCTCGACATCGTCGTGCTGGCGATGGTCGCCGTGCTGATGGCGGTCGAGCTCGCGGTGGCGATCGCCGTGCTGTCGGTCGGCAAGCCGCTCGAGCGCATCCAGCGCCTGCTCGAGCGGCAGGCCGTGGGCGACTTCCTGCACCGGATCGGCTCCGGCGGCATCGGCAGCCTGGGCCGCACGGCGCAGCGGCTGAACGATCGCGCCCAGGACCTCGCGGAGCGCCTGGCCGCGCTGCCGGCGCGGGTGCGCGACGATGTGCTGGCGAGCCGCGAGTTCAGGATCGCCACCGGCAGGCCGGCGATGCTTCGGCTGTCGGACGTCGGCGACATCCGGCCGGCGCTGTTCATGTTCTCGGTGGCCACCGAGGTGTCCGTGTCCTTCCTGCCGGTCTTCGCCCGGGCGGCCGAGCGGCCGGCGTGGCTGCCGCTGGAGTTCGCGGCGGCGGCGCCATTGATGGCCTACCTCGTGGCGCTCGCCGTGCTGGCGCCGTTCGCCGGCGCGCTGGCCCGGCGCCACGGCCCGCGGCGCCTGTTCCTGGCTTCGGTGCCGCCTGCGGCGCTCGCGCTGGCCGCGCTCGGCTTCAGCGACAGCGTCCCCGAGATCGTGTTCTGGCGCGTCGTGATGGCGAGCTTCTACGCGCTGGCGACGATCGCCTGCCAGGAGTACGCGCTGCGAGCCGACGCGGGCCGCGGCGCGACGCGCTCGATCGGCACCTTCCTGGCGGTCGTCTACGCCGGGGTCTTCTGCGGCTCGGCACTCGGCGGCGTGATCGCCGGGCGCTTCGGCTTCGGCGCGGCCTTCTTGACGGGTGCGCTGCTCGCAGGTATCGCCGGAGCGATCGGCGTCGTCACGATGCGCGGCAGCGCCGGCGACCCGGCGGTAGCCGCCGCCCGCGGCGAGGGAGACGAGGCACCCGCGGCCGGAGCCATGCTCACCGCGGCCGGCCAGATGCGTGCGGGGGCCGGCGGCGCAGCCGCATTCCGCTTCGACCCGCGCTTCGTCGCGCTGCTGCTCGGCGCCGCCGTGCCGATGAGCACGGCTACCGCGGTGTTCGTCTGGTACCTGACCCCGCTGATGCTCGCGGGCGCCGGCTCGGGGCCCGCCGAGATTGCACGCGTCGTGATGCTCTATTACCTTCCGGTGGTGTTGCTCGGCGCGATCGTGACCCGCTGGGCCGACGGCCGGATCGGACCGAAGCCGCTGGTGCTCGCGGGCGCCGGCGGATCGGGCGTCGCGATGCTGTCGCTGACCGCGTGGCATGGTTTCTGGCCAACGGTGCTGGCGGTCTGCGCCTTCGGCATCTGCCACACGCTGATGAGGGCGCCGCTCTACACGCTGGCCGACCGGCTGGCCGGAGGCTCGCCCGGGGCGCGCTCGGCGCTGCGGCTGTTCGAACGCGCCGGGGCGATCGCCGGCCTGTCGGCCAGCGCCTGGTTCCTGCCGCTGGCCGGCCCCCAGCGCAGCATCGGTGCGATGGGCGTCGTGGTGCTGGCCGGCATCGGCGCCTATGCGCTGGCGGAGATCGCCGGGCGCGCGCACACGGGCCAAGGGGAAGAAGGATCGACATGACCAGACTGTTGCTCGCCGCGATCGCGTTCTGCCTCGGCGTGGCGAGCCCGGCCGCCGAGGCGCGTTTCAAGGTGATGATCGTGACCTGGAACGGTTGCGAGGAAGCCTGCGAGGGCTTCCAGGCCTACCTCAGGGAGAAGGCGGTCGAGGCCGACTTCCTGGTGCGCGACGCCGACCGCCGCAAGGAGCGGCTGCCGGGCTTCGTGGCCGAGGCGCGCGCCGAGCGCGTCGACCTGATCCTCACCTACGGCACGAGCGTCACGCTGGGCATCGCCGGCCGACTCTCCGACGCCGGCAAGCCGGGGTTCGCGCACGACATCCCCAAGGTCTTCATGATCGTCGCGGACCCGGTCGGCGTCGGGCTGATCCGCGGCCTCGACGCGCCGGGCCGGCCCGACCTGACTGGCACCTACAACCGGCTGCCCGAGCAGGTGAACATCGAGACGCTGCGCGCCTACCGGCCCGGCTTCAGGCGCCTGGGCCTGCTCTATCACGCCGACGAGCGCAACTCCGTCCTGAAGCGCGATGAACTGGCCGCGCTGACCGCGCCGCTGGGCTTCGAACTGGTGGCCCGCGAACTGCCCCTCGGCGAGGACCGGCAGCCGCGCACCGAGGACATCGGCCTCAAGCTCGCCGAGATGAAGACCGCGGGCGTCGACTTCCTGTACCTGGGGTCCTCGTCCTTCCTGCGCGAGCATGCCGACGCCCTCACGAAGGCGGCCAACGGCCTCGGCATCCCGGTGCTGAGCCCCTACGAGTCCCTGGTTCGCGATTCGCAGGCGCTCATTTCGGTCGCGGCCCGCTACGCCGAGGTCGGCCGGCTCGCCGGCATGCAGGCCGAGAAGATCCTCGTCGGCAAGCGCAAGCCCGGCGACCTTCCTGTCGCCCGGATGAGCCGCTTCGCGGTGGTGATCAACATGCAGGTCGCGCGCAGGCTCAAGGCGTTTCCGCCGCTGGACCTGCTCCAGGTCGCGGAAACCGTCAACTGACCGAGCGCCCACACGCCCGGCCCCGAACTCCATGCGTTCATCTCCCGCCCCCATGCCTTCTCCTGCCCGCCCCCGATCGCCGTTCGAGATCCGCCGGCGAACGCTGCTGCTCGGCGCAGCGGCCTGCGCAACGCTCGCCGCCTGCGGCGGCGGCGGCGATTCCTCGACACCCGCCATCCAGCTGTCCTCGGACCGCAGCAGCTACCTGGTCGGCGAGAAGGCGCTGCTCAGCGTCCGCTTCGACGGCGACAGCGCCCGCATCGAGCCCGGCATCGGGCCGGTTGCCAATGGCGCCGTCGTGCAGACCCCGGCGCTGGCCGACTCGGTCGTCTACCGCCTGATCGTCGAGAAGGCCGGCGAAGCGCCGCAGGTTCGCGAACTGCTCCTGCCGGTCGCGTTCCGCGAACGCTTCGTCGAGCTGCCGACCCCGTTCCCGGTCGCCTACCACGCGGCGGTCGAGGCAGCCGACGGCAGCGTGATCGTCATCGGCGGCGACCGCGGCGGCAGCACGCTGTCGGCCGACGTCGACCGCTTCGACCCGGTCACGCGCAGCTTCACGCGGATCGGCAGCCTGGCCACCGGCCGGTCGGAACACTCGGCGCTGCGGCTCGCCGACGGCCGCATCCTCGTGTTCGGAGGCAACACCGGCCTGGGGGTGGATCGCCTGACCGAGCTGGTGAACCCGGTCGACGGGACGGTGAGCGACGCCGGATCGCTGGCACGGTCGCGAGGCGCCCACGCGGCAACACTGCTCGCGGACGGCCGGGCGCTCGTGGTGGGCGGCACCAACGACGACACTGCGGAGCTGTGGGAACCGACCACCGGAAGCTGGCGCCTGCTCGCTTCCAGGATGAGCCACCCCCGGGAAGGGCATTCCGCCACGCTGCTCGACGACGGCAGGGTGCTGATCGCCGGCGGCCACTTCTCCGGCACGGACTTCGTCTTCGCGGAGATCTTCGACCCGTCGACCGAGACCTTCACGCCGCTGGCTTCGAACGTGACCGAGCGGCGCCTGCTTCACGTCGCCGAGCGACTGTCCGACGGGAGCGTGCTCTTGCTCGGCGGCGAGATCCTCGACGGGCAGGGCCTGACGCTGCTGTCGAGCGTGCTGCGCTTCGATGCGTCGACGAACGGCTTCTCCGGCGCGGCGGCGCTCGGCAGCGCCCGCACCCTGGCAAGCGGCCATGCGCGGGCCGACGGCTCGGTGCTGCTGTTCGGAGGCCAGCTCCCTGGAGAGCCCGCCACCGGCAGCTGCGTGGCCTGGCGCGCCGACACGCAGCGCGCGCTGGCCGAGATGCCGACGCCGAGGCGATGGCACACGCTGAACCGCCTGCCCGACGGTCGCCTGCTGGTCCTGGGAGGCGAGGACCAGAACGGGGGCCTGGTGCCCGCCCCGTTGGTCTACGAGTGAGCAGCGCCCGTCGGCAGGTCGCCGGACCGCCGCTCGACGGGCCGGTCGGGGCCATGAAGCCATTGGGCGAACCGTGAACGTGCCAGGCGAGCCAGGGCGGCGCCTGCCCGCCGCCATCTGGACACTCGGCTTCGTGAGCCTGCTGATGGACGTCTCGTCGGAGATGATCCACAGCCTGCTGCCGGTGTTCCTGGTCACGGGGCTCGGCGCGAGCGCGTTCGCGGTCGGCCTGATCGAGGGCGCCGCCGAGGCCACCGCGCTGATCGTCAAGGTGTTCTCCGGCGCGCTGTCCGACTACTGGGGCCGGCGCAAGCCGCTGGCGGTGCTGGGCTACGGTCTCGGCGCGCTGTCCAAGCCGCTGTTCGCGGTGGCGCCCGCCGCGGGCTTCGTGCTGGCGGCGCGCGTGATCGACCGGATCGGCAAGGGCATCCGCGGCGCGCCCCGCGACGCACTGGTCGCCGAGATCGCCCCGCGTGAGCTGCGCGGCGCCGCATTCGGCCTGCGCCAGTCGCTCGACACGGTGGGTGCCTTCCTCGGCCCGCTGATCGCGATGGGCCTGATGCTCGCCTGGGCCGACGACTTCCGCGCGGTGTTCTGGGTGGCGGCGATTCCCGGTTTCCTCGCCGTGGCCTTGCTGTTCCTCGGCATTCGCGAGCCGGGCCGGCCGGAAGGCCACGTTCCGAGGAACCCGATCCGCCGCGAAAGCCTCGCGCGGCTGCCGCGCGCGTACTGGTGGGTAGTGGCCTTCGGCGCGGTGTTCACGCTGGCCCGCTTCAGCGAGGCCTTCCTGGTGCTGCGCGCCGAACAGGGCGGTCTGCCGCTCGCGCTGGTGCCGCTGGTGCTGATCGGCATGAACGTGGTCTATTCGCTGTCGGCCTATCCGTTCGGCAAGCTGTCCGACCGGGTCGACCACGGCAAGCTGCTCGCGCTCGGGCTCGCGGTGCTGATCGCCGCCGACCTGGCGCTGGCCTGGAGCAGCCACTGGAGCTGGGTGTGGGTCGGCGTGTCGCTGTGGGGCCTGCACCTGGGCATCACGCAGGGCCTGCTCGCCACGATGGTCGCGAATGCCGCGCCGCGCGACCTGCTCGGCACCGCCTACGGCCTGTTCAACCTTGTGAGCGGCATCGCGATGCTGCTGGCCAGCGCGCTGGCCGGCCTGCTGTGGGACCGCTTCGGCGCGAGCCTCACCTTCGTGGCCGGGGCGGGATTCTGCGTGGCGGCGCTGGCGCTGCTGGCAGCCCGGACGCTGCGCCGAACCGATGCGGCCGGCCGAACCGATGCAAAATGACGGGTCGACTTCCGAACCGAGAGCCCCGACCGTGCGCGAGATCACCGGCCACACACGCATCTACGGCATCCTCGCCGACCCGATCCATCACGTGAAGGCGCCGCAGCTGATGAACCCGGTGTTCGAGGCGCAGGGCTTCGACGGCGTGATGGTGCCGATCCACGTTAGGCCCGAGGACCTCGGCACCGTGCTCGCCGGCCTGCGCGCGCAGCAGAACTTCGGCGGCTTCGTGGCCACGGTGCCGCACAAGACCGCGATGCTCGCGCACTGCGACGAGCTGACCGACGCCGCGCGCGCGATCGGCGCGGTCAACATCGTGCGCCGGCTGCCCGACGGCCGGCTGCGCGGCGGCATGCTCGACGGCGACGGCTTCGTGGCCGGCCTGCGCAGCCACGGCATCGAGCCGGCGGGCCTGAGCGTCTACCTCGCCGGCGCCGGCGGCGCGGCCAGCGCGATCGCCTGGGCGCTGGCCGAGGCCGGCGTGTCGCGGCTCACCGTCTACAACCGCACCGCCGACAAGGCGCGCCAGCTGGTCGACCGGGTGGCGAAGGCCGGGCCCGGCGTCCACATGGCGGTCGGCACGCCCGACCCCTATGGCCACGACCTGGTCGTCAACGCGACCTCGCTGGGCCTGCGCGAAGACGATCCGCTGCCGCTCGACGCGGCGCGGCTGCAGCCCGGGCAACTGGTGGCCGAGATCATCATGCAGCCCGAGGAAACCGCGCTGCTGAAGGCGGCGAAGGCGCGCGGCTGCAGGGTGCACTACGGCAAGCCGATGCTCGCCTGCCAGATCGAGCTGATGGCGGCCTTCATGGGCGCCCCGATCGTGCCGCGCCTGTCCTGAGCCGTACGCGAGCCGCACGCCGCCCGGAACCGCCGCACGCACACCGCAACGAGACCCCATGGACAGCTACGACTACGTGATCGTCGGCGGCGGCGCCGCCGGCTGCATCCTCGCCAACCGCCTGACCGAGTCGGGCCGCCACAGCGTGCTGCTGCTCGAGGCCGGCGGCGAGCCGAAGAACTTCTGGATCCCGATCCCGGCCGGCTTCGCGAACCTGATGCGCGGACGCGAGTTCAACTGGGGCTTCCAGACCGAGCCCGAGGAGAACACCCGCAACCGGGTGATCGCGGTGCCGCGCGGCAAGGGACTCGGCGGATCGACGCTGATCAACGGCATGATCTACGTGCGCGGCCAGCCCGGCGACTACGACGCCTGGGAGCGTGCCGGCGCGCGCGGCTGGGGCTCCGCCGACGTCGAGCCGTATTTCAGGAAGCTCGAGGACTACGCGCCGGGCGGCCCCAGGCGCGGCCACGGCGGACCGATGCGGCTGCACCGGGTCAGCGAGCGATTCCAGATCGCTGATGCCTTCCTGAAGGCGGCCGCGGAAGACGGCCAGCCGATGAACGACGACTACAACGACGAGCGGCAGGACGGCTTCGGCTGGTACCAGGCGCTGCAGCACCGCGGCCGGCGCTGGAGCACCTACGACGGCTACCTGAAGCCCGCGCGCGGCCGGCCCAATCTGCGCATCGAGACCGGCGCGCACGTGCTGAAGCTCGAGCTCGATGGCGCCCGCTGCACCGGCGTGACCTTCCGGCAGGCCGGACAGGACGTGACCGTGAACGCCGGCATCGAGGTGATCATGGCGGCCGGCAGCGTGCAGACGCCGCAGATCCTGGAGCTGTCGGGCATCGGCCGGCCGTCGGTGCTCGAGCCGCTCGGCATCCGGGTGCGGCACGCGCTGCAGGGGGTCGGCGAAAACTACATCGACCACTTCTGCACGCGCATGAACTGGCGGCTGAAGGACACGATCACGCTGAACGAACTGGCGCGCGGCTGGCGGCTCGCGCGCGCCGTGGCGCAGTACTTCGCCACGCGCACCGGCATCCTGACGCTCGGCACCGGCCTGGTCCACGGCTTCGTGCGCACCCGGCCCGAGCTGCCCACGCCCGACGCGCAATACTTCTTCGTGCACGCCAGCTATGCGAACGCGGCCGAGCGCATCCTCGATCGCGAGCCGGGCATGACGATCGGCGTCGCCCAGCTGCGGCCCGAGTCCGTCGGCAGCATCCACGTTCGCTCGACCAATCCGTTCGAGGGTCCTTCGATCCGGCCGAACTTCCTCGCCACCGAGGTCGATCGCCAGTGCCTGGTCGAGGCGATGAAGATCGCGCGGCGAATCGTCGGCCAGCCCGCGATGCAGCGATTCGTGGTGACCGAGACCGCCCCCGGGCCGCAGGTGAACACCGACGACGAGTGGCTCGAGTTCGGCCGCATCAACGGCCAGACGATCTACCACCCGATCGGCACCTGCCGGATGGGCGAGGACAACATGGCGGTGGTCGACCCGAGGCTGAAGCTGCGCGGGCTGGCAGGCCTGCGGGTGGTCGACGCTTCGGTGATGCCTAAGATGGTGTCGGGCAACACCCAGGCGGCGGTGATGATGGTGGCCGAGAAGGCCGCGGATATCGTGCTGGAGGACGCCAGCCAGGGCGTCAGCTGAGCCACTGCGGCCGCAGCAGCATCACCAGCCCGAGCGCCAGCATCACCGCGCCGCTGGCGAGCTTCAGCCAGCGGCCGCCGCGCTCGGTCAGCTTGCCGCTGCCCAGCGCGAACACCGCGGCGCCGACCATCAGCGAGTCGTCGGCGATGTAGCCGACGATGTACAGGCCCAGGTAGGCGTAGTGGACCGCCGCCTCGAGCTGCTGCTGGGCCAGCACCGCGCTGTAGATCGCCGGCAGGCCGGCCGTGCACAGCAGTTCGACGAAATTGACCATCACCGCCAGCGCGGCCACGCCGAGCAGCGCGGCCGGCAGCGCCTTCGCCTTCATCACGCGACGCATCCGCGCGTAGAGGCCCGGCTTCGCCGACTCGGGAATCGACAGCGAAGGCCCTTGCCGAAAGGCCACGAAGTCCTTCAGGTTCACCGCGCCGATCACCAGTGCGGTGGCCGCCAGCACCACGCGAATCCCGTCCGACATGCCGATCGCGAGGAACAGGTTCAGCCAGGCTGCCATGAACGCGTAGTAGACGAGCCCGCTGACCAGCACGAAGGTGCCGGCCACGATCGCCATGCGCCTTCGATCGCGCATCCGCACCAGCAGCGACAGCAGGAACAGCAGCACCCACATCGCGCAGGGATTGAAGCCGTCGAGCAGCCCGAGTGCCAGCGTGAACGCCGGCAGGCCGAGCCGCGACGCGCTGAGGGTGCCGAACAGCCGGGTCTCCACGCTGTCCCTGGGCGCACTGGCCCGGTCGATCAGCGCGACCAGCTCGCGGCCGGCGTGCTCGGCATCGTCGAAACCGACCATCACCCGGCCGTCGACGACGAAGGTCGGCACGCCGGGCGGCCAGGCCCCCGCCGCGCGCGAGATCGCGACCAGCTCCTCGAGCGCCTGCGGGTCGGTGTCGACCGGGTGGTACTCGACGCGAAGCCCCGGTCGTTGCTCGGCGAGGCGCGACAGGAAGACCTTGGCGTCGGCGCAGTGCGGACAGCCGTCGCGGACGAAGACGTCGACGACCGCGACGGCACGCGCAACCGTCGAGGCGGATTCCGCGCCGGCGCTGGCCGCGTATCGGGCGCCCTCGCCGGGGCCAGCCGCCACAGCCGCGCCCGGCGCGAAGCCCGCCGCGGCGAGCAGCAGCGCGAGCGCGAACGCGCGCAGCCGAGCCAGCACGAGCGCCCGGCCGCTACCGCGTCAGCGGTACTGCCGCAGGTAGTTCCACTCGAAGCCGCGCTTGGCCCAGTGGAACAGCCGGGTGGTCGGAACAAGCAGGTTCTTCTCCGGCGTGCGCCAGATCAGCGTGCCGCGGTCGACCGCATCGACGATGCAGGCGAGCTCGACCTTGAAGGTCTCGTTCGACGGCCGCCCGGCCAGGTCGCCGAGCAGGTTCGCCGCGGCCGCAGCAGCCTGCAGGTCGGCCATGTGCGCCTGCTTGGGCATCCAGTCGGGGCCCGGGAAGCTGCCCGAGTCGCCGGCCACGTAGACGCGCTCGAAGCCGGGCACGCGGCAGTGCGCGTCGGCCTGGATCAGCCCGCCGGGCGAGCGCGGCAGTTCGGTCGCGTCGAACCAGGCGTTGCCGGTCATGCCCGGCTGGAACAGGATCAGGTCGGCGGCGAACTCGCCGCCCTCGGTCACCACCTTGTCCTTCTCGAAGCGCTGCATCTTGTGGCCGAGGTGGGTGCGGATGCCGCGCCGCGCCATCTCGGCCAGCAGGAAGCCGACGGCCTTCGGGCCCAGCCGGTTGCCCGGCTCTTTCGACGGGTTGAAGAACACCAGCTCGAAGCGCTCGCGCCGGCCTTCGCGGCGCAGCTGCTGGTCGATGCCGAACAGGAACTCGAACATCGGGCCGCCGCGCATCGCGCTGGGCTCGTTCGGGTTGCCGGCGAAGCCGACCGCGATCGTGCCGCCCTGCAGCTCGCGAAGCCGGTCGCGGATCTTCTCGGCGGCCGCGATGCCCTCGCAAGGCGTGATCGCGTGCTCGATGCCGGGCAGCTTCCTGATGAAGCGGCCGCCGGTGGCGATGACGAGCGCGTCGTTGGCCAGGTCGCCGGCGCTCGTCTTCACGGCGCGCCCGCCGTCGGCCAGCCCGGTGACCTCGGCGGCAAGGAACTTCACCCGCTGCCGCTCGAGAAAACCGTCGAGCGGCACGACGAGGTCCTCGCGCTTGCGCAGCCCGCTCGGGATCCACACCATGCCGGGCAGGTAGTGCAGCTCGGCGCGCGGCGCGACCAGCGTGAGCTCGACCTGCGAGTCCCGCTTGCGGATCTCCCGGATCGTCGACAGGCCTGCGAAACCCGCGCCGAGGATGGCGACGCGAGTGGAGCGGTCGTTCATGAGAGCTTCCTTCTCCTTGGAGGTTTGCGCGACAGGTTAACCCGCCGGCGGCGCGACGGATGTCGCCGCGAGGCGCGCGAAGATGACAGAATTGCCCTCTGTCATGAACCCGTATTTCCCGTCCCTCGCCGGCACCCCGGCAGCCCCCGCGCGCTTCGACCCGCGCCGGCGCCGCCTGGCCGCGTCGGCGATTGCGCTGGCGCTGCTGGCCGCCGGCTGCAAGGAAGACACGGCCGACCGGGCGGTGAGCCTGGACTTCGCCCGGGCGGAACTCGAGGCCGGCCGCGCGATCCTGATCGACATCCGCGAGCCCGACGAGCACGCGACCGGGGTGGCGCCCGGGGCGCGCCTGCTGCCGATGAGCCAGCTTCCCACGCGCGCCGGCGAGATCCCGGTCGACCCGGGCAAGCCGGTGCTGTTGATCTGCCGCACGCAGAACCGCTCGAGCGCGGTGCTGGAAGCGCTGCGCGAGCACGGCTACTCGCACGTGCGCTATGTGCAGGGCGGCATGAGCGAGTGGGCGCGCCGCGGTTGGCCGCTGGTGAAGCCCGCGCCCTGAAGCGCCGGCAGGAGAACCGCGGACGGCCTAGCCGTGCAGCGCTTCCCGCTTCAGGTGCTCGTTCAACAGCCGCGCGGCGGCCGACAGCAGCGAGTCGGGCCGCGAGCACACGACGAACTGCCGGCGAGCCCAGGAATCGGACAAGGGCACGAGCGCCAACCCTCCCGCACCCGCGTGCGGCGCAGTCACCTCCTCCGGCAGGATCGCCAGCCCCAGCCCCGCCGCGGCGATCCGCCGCGCGGCGTCGAGGCTCGACACCACGATCCTCGGGGTCAGGACGTGACCCAGCAGGGCCGCCTGGCGGCGCAGGATCACCTCCATCCTGCCGCCCGGCGTGACGCCGATCGACGGGTAGGCCAGCGTCTGCTCGAAGCGCACCGCCGGCAGGCCGGACAGCGGATGCCCGGCCTGCATCACCACGCACAGCCGGTCGCTGCGGTAAGGCACCGCCTGGAGCCCCTCGAGATCGGCGACATCCCACAGGACGCCGAGGTCAGCGGCCCCCTCTCGGACCGCGCGCACGATCGCGGTGCTGACGCCCTCGTCGAGGCTCACCCGCACCGATTGGTAGCGAGCGAGGAAGCTCGCGATGTCCTCGGGCAAGCGTTCCGCCAGCGCCGTCACGCTGGCGATCACGCGCACGTTGCCCTGCACCCCGCTGGCGAACTCGTCGAGCTCGGCCTGCAGCCGGTCCATCGCGCCCAGGATCTCGCGGGCCCGCCGCAGCAAGGCCTCGCCGGCAGCGGTGGGCGCGACGCCGCGCCGCCCGCGCACCAGCAGCGACGCGCCGATCTCCCGCTCGACCGCCGCGATCCGCTTGCTGACCGCGGATGCGACCAGCGCCTCGCGCGCCGCGGCCCGGGCGATGTTGCGCTCCTCGCACACGGCGACGAACAGGCGAAGGGTCAGGGGGTCGATGCCTCGGGTCATGACGGGAGATCCTTGCGAGACGGGCCGGGTCGTCGCCCGCCCGTCTCTTGGCGCGTGCCCGGCAGTGTGCCATGCCGAACCGGAACGCCAAAGCTTCCAATAAAGCGTGATCGATCCGCACGGGAAAGTCTAGAATCGCGCGCCATGAACCTCTCGCCCGATCCCGTGTCCATCCGCGAAGTCGGCCTGCGTGACGGCTTGCAGAGCATCGCCCGCACGCTCCCGACCGAGCTCAAGCTCGAATGGCTTCGCGACGCGCACGCCGCCGGCCTGCGGGAGATCGAGGTCGGTTCCTTCGTGCCGGCCCGCCTGTTGCCGCAGCTCGCCGACACGGCCGAGCTCGTCGCCTTCGCGAAGACGCTGCCCGGGCTGACCGTGTCGGTGCTCGTGCCCAACCTGAAGGGCGCCGAACGAGCGCTCGAGAGCGGCGCCCACGCGATGCTGCTGCCGCTGTCGGCCAGCCAGGCGCACAGCCTGGCCAACCTTCGCAAGACGCCGGAGGAAGTGCTGCGCGAGATCGCGGCCATCGTGGCCCTGCGCGACGCCGCCGGAGCTTCGTGCCATGTCGAGATCGGCATCAGCACCGCGTTCGGCTGCACGCTCCAGGGCAGGGTCGAACCGGAGGAAGTGCTGCACCTGCTGCGCGCGGTGAGCGACCTGGGCGTCGACGCGATCGGGCTTGCCGACACGGTCGGCTACGCCGATCCGAAGGCGGTGAGCAGCCTGTTCGCCAGCGGCCTCGAGATCGCCGGCAACCGGCTCGGCTGCGGCCACTTCCACGACACGCGCGGGCTGGGCATGGCCAATGCGTTCGCCGCCTGGCAGGTCGGCATCCGCCGCTTCGATGCCTCGCTGGGCGGCCTCGGCGGCTGCCCGCACGCGCCAGGGGCGAGCGGCAACGTGGCCACCGAGGACCTCGCCTACCTGTTCGCCAGCATGGACGAGGAGACCGGCCTGGACTTCGACGCGCTGATCGCGCTGCGCGGCAAGGTCGCGGGCTGGCTCGAGGACGTGCCGCTGCACGGCTCGATCTGGCGCGCGGGCCTGCCCAAGACGATGCGCGAAGCCGCCTGAGCTCGCGAGCGCCCTGCCACGACGCCGACACCCCACCCGCACCCCGACCCGCGAGCACGCCCGAATGACCGCAACCGACGCCGCCCGCTCCGCGCCGCAGCCGCTGCAAGGCCTGCGTGTCGTCGAGTTCACCCACATGGTGATGGGCCCGACCTGCGGCATGGTGCTGGCCGACCTGGGCGCCGAGGTGATCAAGGTCGAGCCGATCGACGGGGAGGCGACCCGCCGCCTGCTCGGTGCCGGCACCGGCTTCTTCCCGATGTTCAACCGCAACAAGAAGAGCATCGGCATCGACCTGCGCAAGCCCGAGGGCGCCGAGGTGGCGCGCCGGCTCGCGGCCGGCGCGGACGTCGTCGCCGAGAACTTCAAGCCCGGCGCGCTCGCCAAGTTCGGCCTGGACTACGCGTCGCTGTCCAGGCTCAACGAGCGGCTGATCTACGTGAGCCACAAGGGCTTCCTGCCCGGCCCCTACGAGCACCGCACCGCGCTCGACGAGGTCGTGCAGATGATGGGCGGGCTGGCCTACATGACCGGCCGGCCGGGCGACCCGCTGCGCGCGGGCTCGAGCGTCAACGACATCATGGGCGGGCTGTTCGGCGCGATCGGCGCGATGGGCGCGCTGATCCAGCGCGGCATCACCGGCAAGGGCATGGAGGTCCAGTCGGCGCTGTTCGAGAACAACGTGTTCCTGATGGGCCAGCACATGCTGCAGTATGCGATGACCGGCCGGCATCCGGCGCCGATGCCTGCGCGCGAGAGCCCGTGGGCGATCTACGACGTGTTCACAGTGAAGGACGGCGAGCAGATCTTCCTGGCGGCGGTCAGCGATGGGCAGTTCTCGACCTTCTGCGACGTGCTCGGTTTCGACGACCTGAAGGCCGACCCGGCGCTCGCCACCAACAACGACCGGGTGCGCGCCCGCCCCACGCTGATGCCGCTGCTGCGCGAGCGGCTCGCCAGGCACTCCGCGGCCGAGCTGGCAGCGCTCTTCGAGAAGGCGGGCCTGCCCTTCGCGCCGATCCGCCGGCCCGAGGACCTGTACGACGACCCGCACCTGAACGCCACCGGCGGGCTCGCCGACATCGTGCTTTCCGACGGCGAGAAGGCAGGCCAGACGGTGCGCACCACGCTGTTCCCGATCACGCTGGCCGGCGCCCGCCTGCCGGTGCGGATGGACCCGCCGCGCTTCGGCGAGCACACGCTGGAGCTGCTGACCGGCCTCGGTTACGCTGCCGACGAGATCGAGGCGCTTCGCACGAGTCACGCCGTGGCCTGAGCACGGCGGCCCGCTTCCCGACCCAAACCCGAATCACCGAGGAGACAACGATGACCCCGACCCGTCGCTCGACGCTGCGCCTCGCCGCCGGCGCCGTCGCATCCTTCGGCCTGTGCGCGAGCGCGCTGGCCGCCGACTTCACGATGCGCATCAGCCACCAGTTCCCGCCGACGCATCACACCGCGCTGAACCTGCAGCAGTTCGAGAAAGAGGTCGAGGCCGCCACCAAGGGGCGGGTCGACGTGCAGCTGTTCGGCGCCGCGCAGCTCTTCAAGCCCAACCAGAACCACCCGGCCGTGGCCAGCGGCAAGGTCGAGGCGGCCGCGATCCTGAGCTTCCAGTGGGGCGGCACGATCCCCGAGATGAGCGTCACGGTGATCCCCTACCTGATGACCTCGGTCGCCAAGCAGAAGGCCTTCATCGGCTCGGAGGCCTCGAAGCTGCTCGACGCGAAGATGGCCGCGCGCGGCGTGAAGAACATCGCGTGGATCGTCGACACCAACGACGGCATCTTCACCTCGGCGAAGAAGCCGCTGGTCTCGCCGGCCGACTTCTCCGGCCTGAAGATCCGCGGCCTGAACCGGCTGTTCGACGCCGGCCTGGAGGCGATGGGCGCGTCGCCGTCGGCGATGCCCGGCACCGAGGTCTACCAGGCGCTGCAGACCGGCGTGCTCGACGCCGGCTTCACCGGCGTGAAGGCCGCCTACAGCCGCAAGTTCTACGAGATCCAGAAGTACGGCGTCGCGTCGAACATCATCCTCGCCTTCGACAACCTGGTCGTGAACCCGGCCTGGTGGAACGGCCTGCCCGCCGACGTGCGCAACGCGATCCAGTCGGCCGCCGACAAGGCGGTGCAGCGCTCGATCCGCAACGCCGACGGCGTGCCGGCCGAGGACGTCCGCGTGCTCAACGAGAAGGGCATGCAGACGATCTCGCTGACCAAGGCCCAGGAGCAGGCGATGGCCGACGCGATGCAGCCGGCGGTCAAGAAGGAGTTCCTGCGCGCCACCGCGCCCGACGGCGTGCGGCTGCTCGAGCTGATCGACCGGCTCTGATCCGGGCGCGCGAGTGACCCCGGACCAGCAACGCGCAGCGCCTGCCGAAGGCCCGGCACTGCGCGCCTTCGGCCGCGTCGTGGCCGCGCTGGCCGGCGCCGCAATGGCGGTCGCCGCCGCGGCGCTGCTCGTGTCCCTCGCGCTGATCGGCTGGGCCGTCATCATGCGCTACGTGTTCAACGCCGCGCCGGTCTGGGTCGACGAGGTCGTCGGCTTCGCGCTGGTGGCGGTCGTGATGCTGGCGGCGGCCAACGCGCTGCGACGCGGCGAGCACATCGGCGTGGACCTGCTGGTCGAACGCCTTCCCGAGAGCGGCCGTCGCTGGATCCGTGCCTGGGGCGGGCTGGCCACCGCCGCGATCGCGCTGGTGCTGATCTTCAACGGCTGGGACACCGCGATGCTGGCGCAGATGCTCGGCCTGGTCACCGAGGGCTGGCTCGAGTGGCCGACCTGGCAGCTGATGCTGCTGATGCCGGTCGGCGGCGTGCTGCTGCTGCTCGCCGCGATCGAAGCGCTGTGGCGCGCGCTGGCCGGCCTGCCGCCGGCGCACCAGCCGGCACATGCGGCACCCGCCGCGCCCGGCAAGGCCGACGCCCGCCCCGACGCCCGATGACGATCGCGCTGCTCTTCGCCGGCCTGCTGCTGTTGCTGTTCACCGGCCTGCCGATCTTCGCCGGGCTGGCGCTGTACGGCGGCGCGCTGCTGCTCGCCACGCAGGGCGAGATCGGCTCGGTGACCGAGGTGATCTTCGGCGAGATCAACCGCTACCTGCTGGTCGCGATCCCGCTGTTCGCGTTCATGGCGCACGTGATGATCCGAGGCAGGATCGTCGACGACCTGTACAACACCGCCTACACGCTGACCCGCCACCTGCCGGGCGGGCTGGGCATCGCCACGATCGCCGCATGCACGATCTTCGCGGCGATCTCGGGCTCGAGCGTGGCCACCGCGCTGACGATCGGCGCGGTCGCGATTCCGCAGATGATCCGCTTCGGCTACGAGCCGAAGGTGGCCTACGGCCTGGTGGCCGCCGGCGGCACGCTGGGCATCCTGATCCCGCCGTCGGGGCCGATGGTGCTCTATGGCGTGACCACCGACACCTCGATCGGCGGTCTGTTCATGGCCGGCATCGTGCCGGGCCTGCTGATGGCCGGCGTGTTCGTCGCCTGGAGCATGCTGCGCACCGCGATCGCCCACCGGCACGTGCAGCGCGAGCCGCGCGCGAGCCTGCGCGAGGCGCTCGCCGCGATCCGCAAGGCGCTCTGGGCGATCTCGCTGCCGGTCTTCGTGCTGGGCGGCATGTACGCAGGGATCTTCACCGCCACCGAGGCGGCCGCCGCTGGCGCGTGGCTGGCGCTCGCGATCGCGGCCTTCGCCTACCGCACGATCGGCCTGCGCGACGTCTGGGACTCGGCGGTCGACGCCTGCCGCGTGTCGGCGATGCTGTTCATGATCCTGGCCGGCGCCTCGGTGTTCGGGCACGTGCTGACCAAGATGCGGATCCCGCAGCAGATCGTCGAGGCGATCATCGCGGCCGACATCGGCGTGGCGGGCTTCCTGATCGTGATGATGGCGCTGATCTTCGTGCTCGGCATGTTCCTCGAGTCGATCGCGATCATCCTGATCACCACGCCGGTGATCCTGCCGGCGATGATGCACCTGGGCATCAACCCGATCTGGTACGGCGTGCTGCTGGTCATCAACCTCGAGCTCGCCCAGATCACGCCGCCGGTCGGCATGAACCTGTTCACGATCAAGGCGATCACCCAGGCGCCGATGGCCGAGATCGTGCGTGGCGCCGCGCCCTACGTGCTGCTGATGATCGGCGTGATGGCGCTGGTCATGGTCTGGCCGGAGATCGCGCTCTGGCTGCCGGCCAGCATGCGCGCGCGCTGATCCCGCGTGGCCGGACAGCGTGCCACCGGGGCCGTGCGGCCGGGGCCCGGCGCGCGTTCGCGGAACCGGCCCGCTGCGGCGAGCCGGCGTTCGGGCTAGCATTGGGCGAAGCACGCATCCAACGGGGCACCCGAATGAACGGCATCCGCTTCCTCGCACTGATCCTTATCGTGGCCGGCGCGCTCGGCCTCGCCTACGGCGGCTTCAGCTACACGAAGAAGACCGACGTGGCCAAGCTCGGCCCGATCGAGCTGAAGGTCGAGGAGCAGGAGACCGTCAACGTGCCGATCTGGGCCGGCGTCGGCCTGATCGCGGTCGGCGCCGGGCTGCTCTTCTTCGGCGGCGGCCGCCGCTGAGGCCGCGAAACCAGCACCGAGGCTGCGACATCCGATGAGCGAGCCAGTCCGCCGCGCCGACTTCGGCAGGGTTTCGGTCTTCTTCGGCGAGAAGTCCGGCAAGTATCCCGACGGCAACCAGGTGGTCGTGCACGGCACCGACACGCACGCGATCTTCGACACGCCGCTGGTCGCCAACCGGATCGGCGCCGAGGTCGACGACGCCGAGCTGGTGATCCTCGGCCACGTGCACGAGGACCACATGGCAGGCCTGCACCGGGTGCCGAAGGCGGCGGTGCACGTGCACGAGCTCGACGTGGCGGCCGCGCGCAGCTGGGAAGGCCTGTCGCGGCACTTCGGGCTGTCGCCCGACGCCGCGCGCAAGATGCTCGAGAAGGCGCGCAAGGAGTTCCACTACGCGCCGCGCCCCGACGCGATCGCCTATGCCGACGGCGCCACCTGGCAGCTCGGCGGCTCCACGGTGCGCGCGATCCACATGCCTGGCCACACCTCCGGCCACTGCGTGCTGCTGGTCGAACCCGAGGGCGTCGCCTTCATCGGCGACATCGACCTGAGCGGCTTCGGCCCGTACTACGGCGACGCCACGTCCAGCCTGGCGCAGTTCCGGCGCACGCTGGCCCGCCTGCCCGAGGTGCCGGCCCGCACCTGGGTGACCTCGCACCACCGCGGCATCTACACCGACCGCGGCGCCTTCCTGGAGGCGCTGGCCGCCTTCGCCGGAAAGATCGACGAGCGCAGCGAGCGACTGCTCGAGCTGCTTCGCGAGTCACCCCGCACGCTCGACGAGCTGGTGCGGATCCGGCTGCTCTATCCGGCCGACTACGAAGAGCTCTGGGTCGACGACGTCGAGCGCCGCACCATCTCGCAGCACCTCGACGAGCTGGTCGCCGCGGGCCGCGTGGCCCGCGACGAGGCCGGGCGCTACTCGGCGACCTGAGCGGCAGGCCCAGCGAAGCGCAAGCCCGACAGCGCAGCCGCCGGCACCGCCCGACCCGCCTCCGATGCTTCCCGGCGTCTGCAAGCTCGCCTCGGTCGACCGCACGCCGCAGGCCAACGTGCGCCTCGGCGCGGCGCTCGCCTTCGTGGCCGGCGCGGCCAACGCCGGCGGCTTCCTCGCTGTCGGCCAGTACACCTCGCACATGACCGGCATCGTCTCGTCGATGGCCGACAACCTGGCGCTCGGCCAGGTCACGATGGCGCTGGCCGGCCTGGCCGCGCTGGCGAGCTTCCTGGCCGGCGCGATGACCACCGCCGTGCTGGTGAACTGGGGCCGCCGGATGCGGCTGCGCAGCCAGTACGCGCTGCCCTTGCTGCTCGAGGCCGCGCTGCTGCTGGTGTTCGGCCTGCTCGGCGCCGGCATGGCGATGCACGTGGCGCTGCTGCTGCCGGTCACCGTGCTGGTGCTGTGCTTCATCATGGGCCTGCAGAACGCGGTGATCACCAAGATCTCGCGCGCGGTCATCCGCACCACGCACGTGACCGGGCTGGTCACCGACCTGGGGATCGAGCTCGGCAAGCTGGTCTACGTGAACCGCTTCCCGGGCGAGAGCTCGCGCGTGATCGCCGACCGCCGCAAGCTTCGCCTGCACGGGCTGCTGATCGGCAGCTTCTTCGTCGGCGGCGTGGTCGGCGCGCTCGGCTTCAAGCACGTCGGCTACTCGATGACGATCGGCCTGGCCGCGATCCTGGTCCCGATCTCCTTGCGCCCCTTCATCGACGACCTGAGAATCCGCTATCGGGTCTGGAGGAAGGGCCAGCGATGAAGTGGCGCGGCAACCGGGAGAGCAGCAACGTCGAGGACCGCCGTTCCGGTGGCGGCATCGGGAGCTACGGCGGGCGCGGCATCCGGATCGGCGGCGGCCGCGGCCTGGGCCTGGGCACGATCGCGATCGCGCTGGTCGCCGGCTGGCTGCTGGGCGTGAACCCGCTGACGCTGCTGGGCATCCTGGCCGGCGACCCGATGGCGCCGGCGCCGACGGAGCAGGCGCCCGCGCAGCGCGGGCCGATCGACGACGAGCTGGGGCGCTTCGTGTCGGTGGTGCTGGCCGACACCGAGGACGTCTGGAAGGAGATCTTCGCCGAGAACGGCGGCCGCTACCAGGAACCCACGCTGGTGCTGTTCCGCGGCGCAACGCGCACTGCCTGCGGCGTCGGGCAGGCGGCGATGGGGCCCTTCTACTGCCCGGCCGACCGCAAGGTCTACATCGACCTGGGCTTCTACGAGACGATGCGCTCGCGGCTCGGCGCGCCCGGCGACTTCGCCCAGGCCTACGTGATCGCGCACGAGGTCGGCCACCACGTGCAGAACCTGCTAGGCGTCAGCGAGAAGGTCCAGTCGGCCCGGGCGAGGATGAGCCAGGCCGACGGCAACGAGCTGAGCGTTCGCACCGAACTGCAGGCCGACTGCTTCGCGGGCGTGTGGGCGAACCGTGCCCACGCTGCGCGGCAGATCCTCGAGAAGGGCGACGTCGAGGAAGCGATGAACGCCGCCGCGCAGATCGGCGACGACGCGCTGCAGAAACGCTCGCAAGGCTACGTCGTGCCCGACAGCTTCACTCACGGCACGAGCCGGCAGCGGGTGCAGTGGTTCCGGCGCGGGCTGGAGAGCGGCGACTTCCGCCAGTGCGACACCTTCAACGCCCGGGCGCTCTGAAGCCCGGATCAGCCGCGGCGATCCCAGTCCCGCAGCACCCGCTCGGGCTCGTCGTCGCCTCGCGGCTTCGCCGCCGCTGCGGGCGTGCCGATCGCGATCCATCCGACCAGCGTCTCGCCGGGTTCGCACAGCGCCGCGGCGATCGCGGGATCGGAGGCCTTGCGGCCGCTCAGCATCTTGGCGCCGAAGCCCATCAGGTGCAGCGCGTTCATGAAGTTCGCGAGCGCGCCGCCCACCGCGATCCACTGTTCGTGGGGCGGCACCTCGGGCAGCCCGGGGTCGATCCTCGCCGCCAGCGCGACCAGCACCGGGCCGTTGTAGGCCCGCCCGGACTCTTCGCGCAGCTCCGCCGGAGACTTGCCGCTGCGGCGCGCGAAATCCTCGAACAGCGCCGCGAGCTCGTCGCGACGGGCGTCGGGCACCACGATGAATCGCGCCGGCGCGAGTTGCCTGTGGTCGGGCGCGCGCAACGCCGCCCGCGCGGCGAGCCGCAGCTGCGCCGCGCCGGGGCCCGGCGCGACGAGGTGCTTCGGGCCGATCGAATGGCGACTCAGCAGGTGCCCGAGCACGTCTTCGGGATCGGGGGCGAGGCCAGGCTCTTGCATCCGTTTCTCGGTAGTCGTCGGGATTGGCGGTCGCCGACGGGCTGGGGCTCGTCGACGGGTGCACTCTATCGCAGCGTCGATCCGCCCGCGACGCCTTACACTCGCGGCTGACCGCGGCGGCGATCGGCCGCCACGCCCACCGGTTACCGAGGCCAGCACCGATGCAATCCCCGCCGATGCCGCCCGCACCCGACGCCGGACAGTCCCGCCGGGAAGATGCCGGGCAGTCCCGTCGCGACGATGCCGGGCAGCCCCGCCCACACGGCGCCGGCCGGCGCGCCGTCGAGGTCTTCCTCGCCTTCCTGCGCCTCGGGCTGAGCTCATTCGGCGGGCCGGTCGCGCACCTCGGCTATTTCCGCACCGAGTTCGTCGAGCGCCGGCGCTGGCTCGACGACCGGGACTACTCGGACCTGGTCGCGCTGTGCCAGTTCCTGCCCGGCCCGGCGAGCAGCCAGGTCGGCATCGGGCTCGGCCTGTCGCGGGCGGGCTGGGCCGGCGCGCTCGCGGCCTGGTGCGGCTTCACCTTGCCGTCGGCCTTCGCGTTGGTCCTGTTCGCCTGGGGGATCGGCCACTACGCCGGGCTCGCGGCCTCCGGGGCGGTGCACGGTCTGAAGGTGGTGGCGGTCGCCGTCGTCGCGCAGGCGGTCTGGGGCATGTCGCGCTCGCTGTGTCCGGACAGGCCGCGTGCCGCGATCGCGATCGGCGCGGCGCTGCTGACGCTGCTGCTGCCGACCGCGCTCGCGCAGGTAGGGGCGATCGTCGTGGCCGGCCTCGTCGGCTGGCGCTGGCTGGCGCTGCCGGCGGCCGCGCCGGCCGGGCATCGCGGCTACGGCGTGTCGGCGCGCGCCGGAGCGATCGCGATCGCGATCTTCCTGGCGCTGCTCGTCGCGCTGCCGGTCTGGGCGGCCGCCTCGGGCTCGGCCTTCGTCGCGCTGCTCGATGGGTTCTACCGGGCCGGCGCGCTGGTGTTCGGCGGCGGCCACGTCGTGCTGCCGCTGCTGCAGTCGGCCGTCGTACCGGCCGGTTTCGCCGACGCGGAGACCTTCATCGCCGGCTACGGCGCCGCACAGGCGGTGCCCGGTCCGCTGTTCACCTTCGCCGCCTTCCTCGGCACCGTGGCCCAGGCGCCGGACGCCGCTTCGGCCGGCTGGGGCGCAGGATGGATCGGCGGCTGGCGCGGCGGCCTCGCGATGCTGGTCGCGATCTTCGTGCCGGCCTTCCTGCTGGTGGTGGGCGCCCTGCCGTTCTGGGAGGCGATGCGCCGCCGCCCGGGGATCCAGTCGACGATGGCCGGCATCAACGCGGGCGTGGTCGGCATCCTGCTCGCTGCCCTGTACGACCCGGTCTGGACCTCGGCGATCCGCTCGCGCGAGGACTTCGCGCTGGCGCTCGCCGCGTTCGGGCTGCTGGTGTGGGCGAAGGCCTCGCCGCTGCTCGTCGTCGCGCTGGCCGCCGCGGGCGGCTGGCTGATCGGCTGATTCCGCGATAATCCCGGGCTTTCGACCTTCGCAGGACCACCCGATGAGCAAGACCACCGTGCTGGAGATCGACGTCCGCTTCGGCCACTGCGACCCGGCTGGCATCGTCTTCTTCCCGAACTTCCATCGCTGGATGGACGCCGCCTCGCTGCACTTCTTCATGCAGTGCGGCGTGCCGCCCTGGCGCGAGATGACCGCGATCAACGGCATCGTCGGCACGCCGCTGCTCGAGCACCACACCCGCTTCGTCAAGTCGGTGACCTACGGCCAGCGGATCACGATCCACACCTCGATCGAGGAGTGGCGGAACAAGGTCTTCCTTCAGAAGCACCGCATCACGCGCGGCGAGGACCTGATCTGCGAGAGCGTCGAGACGCGCGCATTCGTGATACGCGACCCGCAGGATCCGCAGCGCCTGCGCGCGGTCCCGGTGCCCGAGGACATCCGGGCGCGCTGCGAGTAGCTCAGAAACGGACCGGCCTGACCCGCGTCGCGCAGAAGGCGCCGAAGCCGGCGAGCAGCGCGCAGGCCAGGAACACCCTGCGGAAGGCCGCCAGCACGAGCTGCGGATCGTGCTCGGCGACCACGCCGCGCAGGTCGCTGGAACCGAACGAGGCGAACAGCATCGCGCCGAATACCGCGGTGCCGGTGACCGAACCGATCGAGCGCGACAGCGAGGCGGTCGCGGTGGCGGCGCCGAGGCTCTGGCGGCCGGCGATCTCCTGCAGCGTCAACTGCGTGGTCGGCATCACCGTGCCGAAGCCCATGCCGCAGGCCAGGCCCAGCGGAACGATCCAGTCGGCCCGCGGGGGCAGCAGGGCCAGAATGGCCAGCGCGGCGCACGAGACCGACAGACCGGCGATCGGGATCGGCTGCGGCCTGCCGGTCGCGGCCACGATGCGTCCGGTCAGCGTGGACCCGGTCACCATGCCTGCGGTGAGCGGAAGGATCATCAGGCCCGAGCCGGTGACAGAGGAGCCCAGCCCCATCTGCAGGTAGACCGGCAGGTAGAAGACCATCGCGAACAGGCAGGACGCGAAGCAGACGACGGTGGTGACCAGCCAGGGCACGCCCGGCCGTCGCATCAGCTCCACCGGCAGGAAAGGCGCGGGCCGGCGGCGCTCGACGACGACCAGCGCGAGCCAGCAGCCGGCGCTCGCCGCGAGCAGCCCGAGGCTCGTGGCCGACAGCCAGGCGAAGCGGTGACCGGCGAAGCTCACCCAGACCAGCGTGCCGCAGACCGCGGAGGAGAACAGAAGCATGCCGGCGACGTCTGGCGATGGCGGCTTCGCGGGCGCCGGGTGCGCCGCCGGCAGCAGGCGGATGCGCCACAGCGCGAGCAGCGCGAGCGGCAGGTTCATCCAGAACAGCCAGCGCCAGTCGGCATGCTCGGTCACGTAGCTGCCGAAGACCGGACCGCCGATGCTGGCGAGCGAGAACAGCGCGGCGAACCAGCCCTGGAAGCGGGCGCGCTGCCGAGGTGGCACCAGCTCGCCGATCAACGCCTGCGAGCTGACCATCAGCCCGCCGCCGCCCAGCCCCTGCACGATCCGGGCAGCGATCAGCATCCCCATCGTGGGCGCCAGCGCCCCGGCAAGCGAGCCCGCGGCGAACACGGCGAGCGCGCCCAGCAGCACCTTGCGCCGGCCGATCCGGTCGCCCAGCCGGCCGTAGAAGGGCACCATGATCGTCGCGGCCAGCAGGTAGCCGACGGCGATCCACGAGGCGTCGCGCCAGCCGCCCAGCTCGCCGGCGATCGTGGGCAGCGCGGTGGCCAGCAGGGTCTGGTCGACTGCCGCCAGGAACATCGGCAGCATGACCGCCGAGAACAGGCGCAGGAAGTCCCCGAGCCGGACCGGCTCGGGGACCGCAGGCCCGGCGCTCAAGCGGCCGGAGCAGGCCGGTACTGCAGCGACTTGTACTCGAGGAACTCCTCGAGGCCGTAGACGCCGTTCTCGCGGCCGATGCCCGACTGCTTGAAGCCGCCGAAGGGCGCGGCCGGGTTCCAGACGCCGCCGTTGACGTCGACCTGGCCGGTGCGGATCCGGCGGGCGACCGCGGTCGCCCGCTCGTCGCTGCCGGCCCACACGCCGCCACCCAGCCCGTAGGCCGTGTCGTTGGCGATGCGGACCGCGTCGTCGTCGCCGTCGTGCGGAATCACCGTGAGCACCGGGCCGAAGATCTCCTCCTGGGCGATCGTGGCCCGCGAGTCGTTGACGCCAAAGACGGTCGGACGCACGTAGTAGCCGCCCTCGTAGCCTTCGGGAAGCTCCGGCGGCTCGGTGCCGCCGGTGACCAGCGTGCCGCCTTCGTCGATGCCTCGCTGAATGTAAGCGAGCACTCGCTGTTTCTGTGCGGCCGACACCAGGGGCCCGAGCATCGAGCCCTCGGCCAGCGCCGGGCCGACCGTGAAGCGCTCGGCCGCCTCCTTCGCGAGCGCCAGCGCTTCGGCGAACTTCGCGCGCGGCACGACCAGCCGGGTGTGGGCCGAGCAGGTCTGGCCGGAATTCAGGTAGCAGTTCCCGACGGTCGCCTTGACCGCCCGGGCGAGGTCGGCGTCGTCGAGCACCACCGCGGCCGACTTGCCGCCGAGCTCGAGCGCGACCTTGCGGATGCCCTGCGCGGCCAGCTCGCCGACCCGGCGGCCGGCCCGGGTGGAGCCGGTGAACGAAACCATGTCGACGTCGGGATGCCCGGCGATCACCTCGCCGACCACCGGCCCGAAGCCGGTCACCAGGTTGAAGACGCCGGCCGGCACCCCGGCCGCCTCGATCGCCTCGGCCAGGATGAAGGCGTTGATCGGGGCCACCTCGGAAGGCTTCAGCACGACCGTGCAGCCGGCAGCCATCGCCGCGGCGACCTTCAGCGTGATCTGGTTCAGCGGGAAGTTCCACGGCGTGATCGCACCGACCACGCCGACCGGCTCGCGAACCACCAGCGAATTGCCGACCCGCTGCTCGAACTCGAAGCTTGCGGCCATCTTCGCGTAGGCCGACCAGGCGGCCAGCGGGCCCGCGACCTGCACCCGCGAGGCCATTTTCAGCGGCATGCCGACCTCGGTGGCGATCGCGCGCGCCAGCTCGTCGGCGCGCGCCTTCAGCTCGGCCGCGACCCGGCCGATGATCTCGCTGCGCTCGGCCGGCGCGGTGGCCGCCCAGCCCTCGAAGGCGCGACGCGCGGCTGCGACCGCGGCCTTGGCGTCCTCGGCGTCGCCCTCGGGAATGGAGGCCCAGGGCTTGCCGGTGCTCGAATCGGTGACCTCGAGACGGCCCTGTCCGTGGGGCCGCACCCATTTGCCGTCGATGTACAGCGTGTCGCGAACGATCATTGCGCAGTCTCCCTGTCTGGCGAAAACCGTCATTGTCACCGAAGCGCGGCGCCGCCCAGTCCGCGCGCGGCGAGGCCGGCGAAAGCCAGGCTCCAGCCGCCCACCGCGAGCCAGGCGAGCGTGGCGAACGCGCCGGGCGGGGCGAAGGCGAGCGCGAAGCGCGCGACGACCGCCACGACCAGGGCCGCCGCGCCGACGCGTTCCGGCCATGCCGGCGGGCCGAGCGGCTCGGCGAGCATCCGGTTCATCATCGCCCAGGTCATCCCGCCGACCAGGCCGGCTGCCAGCGCGTGCGTGCCCGCTGCGGGAGGCGCCCACTCCCCTGCCGCGTCGACCAGCAGCCACACCGGCAGCCAGGCATAGGCGAACAGCATCGCGGCGAGCCGAAGGTCGGCGCGCATCCCGGCCAGCGGCCGCCAGCTCCACCACCGGTACAGGTTGGCGAGCGCCGCGAAGGCTGCGGCCAGGTCGGCGACCGCGGAATCGGGCATCGCGGCGCGCAGGCCGATCGCCGCGACCAGCGAACCGAGCGCGATCCGTTCGAGATCGGGCCGGATCCGCGCCGGGCGCCCCGGCACCCGCGCATTGACCAGTCCGGGAACGACCCGCCCGGCCAGCACGGCGATCAGGATCGACACCATCTCGAGCACCTGCAGCGGCGCGGCCACCGACAGCATCAGCACCAGCGGCGCCGCCGCGAACAGCAGGTTGCTGGGCGCGGGCGCGCGCATCGCCCGGCGGCCCAGCACGATCGCCGCGATGCCGAAGAAGAGCAGGTCCGCGAACTGCGCGTAGCGTGCGAGGTCGGGCGGCGACAGCGACAGCGCCCGGGCGGCCAGCCAGGCCGCGAGCAGCGACCAGGCGAGCGGACCGCGGTCGGCGGGCCAGCGCCTGAGCTGAGCGACCAGGAAGGCGACGATCACCGCCCCCGCGAAGCCCGAGACCATCGCGCGGGCGTGCCATTCGATCGTGCGGGCAGCGTCGGGCCAGCCCGCGGCATCGGGCCGGAACCACACGATCCCCGCCCACAGCGGCACGGCCAGCGCCGCCCAGAGCGCCGCGAGACGGTACATCGATCGCTCCTTCCCGCCCTTACGCGGTCTTTCTGCACAGAGCCTGCGCCAGCGCAAGGGTTGGCGCTTGCTGCCGGCGTGCCGGGGTCATAAGATTCATTGCATATTTATCTTAAAGCCCCGACGCCCACGATGCCGCCCCCGACCACCCTCGTCACGATCTCCGAAATCGAGGCACGCCGCCCCGGCGCGCGCTCCGGGAGTCGCCCCGAAGCGCCCCAGGGCTTCGCGCTCTTCGCCCTCGGATTCCGCCCACTGTACCTGCTGGCGGCGCTGTTCGCGGCGCTCGGCGTTCCGCTGTGGATCGCGCAGTTCGCCGGCCTGCTGCCCGGGCCGGCCTGGCTGCCGGCAATGCTCTGGCACGGCCACGAGATGGTCTTCGGCTTCGCGATCGCGGTGATCGCCGGCTTCCTGTTCACCGCCGGGCAGAACTGGACCGGCCTGCCGACGCCCAAGGGCTGGAAGCTCGCGGCGATCTGCCTGCTGTGGGTGGCCGCCCGCGTGGCCAACTACGCCGCGCCGCCACTGGTCGCGATGGCGCTCGACGCCGCTTTCCTGCTGTCGGTGATGGGGGCGCTGGCCTCGGTGCTCTGGCGCAGCGGCAACACGCGCAACCTGTTCGTGCTCGCCGTGCTCACCGCCTTCCTGGTCGCCAACACGCTGTTCCACCTGTCGCTGCCCGGCCGCCTGCCCTTCGACCCGCTGGTGCCGCTGCACTTCGCGATCTTCGTCGTCGTGATGCTCGAATCGGTGATCGCCGGCCGCGTGGTGCCGATGTTCACCGCCAACGCGCTGCCCGGCGTCAGGCAGTGGCGCAACGAGCAGCTCGACGCGCTCGCGATCGGCGCCACCGGCGCGGCGCTGCTGCTCGTGCTCGGCAAGGCGGGCGCCGGCCTGACCGCCGCTGCCTGCGCGATCGCCGCGGTGCTGCAAGCCGCGCGGCTGGCCGGCTGGAACCCCTGGGCCACGCGCCGCACTCCGCTGCTGTGGATCCTGCACGCGTCCTACGCGTGGATTCCGGTCGGCCTGGTTCTGCTGGCCTTCGCCGCGCTCGGCCGCGTTCCGGAGAGCGCCGGGCTGCATGCGCTGACGATCGGATCGATGGGCGGCCTGATCGTCGGCATGATTACCCGCACCGCGCTGGGCCACACCGGCCGGATGCTGGCGGCAGGTCGACCCGAGACCGCGATGTACGTACTGGTGCAGCTGGCCGTGATCCTGCGGCTCGCGCCGGTCCTGTTCGACGGGCTGCCGTGGATGGCCTTCGTCACGGCGGCGGCCTTGTGCTGGTCGGCCTGCTTCGCGATCTACCTGGTCACTTACGGACCGAGGCTGATGGCACCCCGGCTCGACGGCCGGCCGGGCTGAGCCCGGCGGCGCTTCAAGCCAGCACGATCTCGTAGTTCGCCAGCAGCGCTCCGGGCTCGATCCGGTCAGCCGGGTCGAAGCGCGCGATCAGGCGCTCGCGCTGCCGGGGGTCGCGCACCGAGTTCAGCAGGAAGTCGCCCGCGTTGCCCGGGTCGCCCGCCACGTAGAGCTGGGTGACGAGCTCCCGGCCGTCGGGCGTGCGGACGAAGAAATGGATGTGCGGCGTGCGGCCCGGATAGGGCGCCGGCCGGATCGTGCGGAAGGTCCAGCCGCCGTCGTCGCCGGTCCGGGTGCTGCCGCGCCCCTGGAAGCCGGGGTCGCGCCCGCCGCGGTCGCGCGGATGCCGATACACGCCCTTGGCGTCGCACTGCCAGATCTCGACGATCGCGTCCGGCAAGGGCGTGCCGTCGCGGTCGACGACGCGGCCGCGGACGTGCGCCACCTGCCCCAGCGCGCGGGCCGCTTCGCCGCGCACGATCACCAGATCGTTGTCGGCATCGCCGGACCAGTCGACCGGGTAGAAGGGCCCGAGGCTCTGGCGCGGCGTCACGATCCGCTGCCCGTCTGCACCGGAAGCCAGGGCGCGCAACGGCGTCCCGGCCGCCGCGCCGACGATCACTGCCGCGCCCAGGCCGCCGACCAGTTGCCGACGTGCGGCGAGCGGGCCGGCGGAGGGCGGCTGCGAAGAAATCGAATGCTCGCCGAGCGGGCGCTCGGCGAGGCGGGCGTCAGGCCGCGCGGGCGCGACGCCCCGGAAAAGCATCGGGGCGGTGGACTTTCTGCTCATGCTCCATGGTCAGCAGAAAAGCCCCCGCCTGACAAGCCCTGTGGGCTTCTTACTTGATCTCGAGCCGCTTGGCGGCGGGCGCCGCCTTCTTCGGCAGCGTGAGCTTCAGCACGCCGTTCTCGAAGTTGGCGCTGGCGCGCGACTCGTCGACCTCGGAAGCCAGCGTGAAACTGCGGGCCACCGCGCCGTAGTAGCGCTCGCTGCGCAGCACGCGCTCGCCTTCCTTCTGCTCGGACTCGCGCTTGACCTCGGCCGAGATCGACACGCGGTTGCCGTCGATCTGGACGTTGATGTCTTCCTTCTTCACGCCGGGCATCTCGGCCTGGACGCTGTAGTCGCCGTTGGACTCCTTGACCTCGACCTTGATCTCGAGCGCCTCGCCGCCCGGCGTGCGGATCGGCTGCAGCATGCCGCGGAAGAGTTCCGGGAACACTTCGGCGAACGGGTCGTAAACGGAAAGACGAGCCATGTCCTTTCTCCTTGCGAATGCTCTGATGCCTGGGAGGTTCGGGCGATCGCCGGGTTTTTCAAGACCCCGGTCCGCATCGTCCGGCAGCGATCAGATGCGTCCGCGCGCGGCGGATTTCAAGCCGGCTGCCGGAAGCCGCAATCTTGCGCCCGCAGGCGCCGGCCATGACTTGATCCACCTCAATCGCCCGGCGCTGCCACCAGCCGGCCGCTCGGTCGACCGGCTCGCGCGGCCCCGGCGGCGGCGAGCGGCGCCGCCGCCGCGCGCTCAGAGAATCCGGCAGGCTTCGTCGAAGTCGAAGCGCGGGCTGCGGGCGAACAGCTTCGCCGGGTCGCCATGGCCAATGCTGCAGAGGAAGTTCGAGCGGAAGCGGCCGTCGGGGAAGAACTCGGCGTCGACCTTCGCGTTGTCGAAGCCCGACATCGGCCCGACGTCCAGCCCGACCGCCCGCGCGGCCATCAGCAGGTAGGCGCCCTGCAGCGTGCCGTTGCGGAATGCCGCCGTCTCGCGCGCCGCGCGGTTGGCCTCGCCGGCGAACCAGTTCACCGCATCGGGGTTGTGCGGAAAGAGCTTCGGCAGGTGCTCGTGGAAATGCGTGTCATGGGCGACGATCGCCACCACCGGCGCTGCCATCGTCTTGTCCAGGTTGCCGGGCGACAGCGCGGGGCGCAGCCGCGCCTTGGCCTGCGCCGAGCGCAGGAACACGAAGCGGCCGGGCTGGCTGTTCGCCGACGTGGGCGCCATCTTCAGCAGGTCGTAGATCGCCCGCAGCTGCTCGTCCGAGACCGGCCGGTCGAGCCAGCCGTTCTGGGTGCGGGCTTCGCGGAACAGGGTGTCGAGGGACTTGTCGTCGATCATTTTGGGGGGAGGGAAGGGAGAAGGGAGAAGGGAGAAGGGGAAAGGGTATGCGCACCGGTGCGCTGGCCGCCGCGACGGCGCGAACCACGCCGGCGGGTCGGGTCACAGCTAGCTCTGGGTCAGGCGATACAGGCGCACCGCGTTGTCGTGGAAGATCGCGTGCTGCGCCGCGGCGTCCAGGCCGCTCAGCGCATCGCGCCAGGCATCGACCAGCTCCGCGTAGCCGGTCCAGAGCTTCTCGATCGGGAAGTTGCTGCCGAACAGGCAGCGCTCCGGGCCGAAGGCGTCGATCGTGGCCGCGGACACCGACTCGATCAGAACCGGGTCGAGGCGGTGCACGAAGGTGCCGAGCCCGGACAGCTTCACGTGCACGTTCGGCTCGGCGGCGAGCCGCTGCATGCCGTCGCGCCAGCGCGCGAAGCCCTCGTCGGACAGGTCCTCTGGCATGCCGGCGTGCATCAGCACCAGCGTGGCCTCGGGCACCGCCCTGGCCAGCGCGACGCAGTCGGCGAACTGCGACTCGAACACCTGCAACTCGAACAACAGGCCGCGGGCGGCCACCCGCGCCAGGCCGCGCCGCCACGCTGGGTCGTTCATGATGTCCGGCCGGGCGGCGAAACGGTAGAGCGGGTTCTCGTGCCAGTGCAGTTGCTGGCGGATGCCGCGCACCCTGCCCGCGGCGAGATGCCGGTCGAGCAGGTCGTCGAGATCCGGTCGCGCGAGGTCGGCAAAGGCCACGATCGCCGACGGATGGCCGCCGGCCCGGGACAGCGACTCGACCCACTCGACCTCGCCGACCTCTTCGCCCGGCGCCACGTTGACCTGCACGTAGACCGAGGCCACGACCCCGCTCGGCGCGGAGTCGACGCGGAACTCGCCGATCGTGTAGTCGCGCCGGATCGCCTCGTAGTGACCGAAGATGCGCGGCTGCATCGGGCCGTTGAGCCACGGCACCCGCTCGCGCAGCCACACGTGATGGTGGGCGTCGACGATCGGCCCGTCGTAGCGCCGGCCGGCCCGGGTTTCCACGCTGCGCTCCGCGTTGCTCAGGCCGGCACCGGCGTCGATTGCCACGACACCATCTGCCAGCCCTTCGGGCGGCGCGCCCAGACCTGCAGGTAGCGGGCGTTGACCTGCTTCGGATTGCCCTTGACCACCACGTCGATGCGGATCTCGCCGTTCACCAGCACCACGTCGCCGAGCACCCGGTGCTCGCGCTTGATGCCGGTGAGGCCCTTGTAGACGTAGTGACCGTTGCGCAGCCGCTCCATGTACAACTTGCGGTCTTCCTCGGTCGCGCTCGAGTGCACGTAGAGCAGGTCGTCGCCGATCAGGTCCTCGATCGCGTCGAAGTCGCCCGACACCAGCGCCGCCGACCGGCGGGCCTCCCGCGCTTCGATCTCGGCGATGACGGTCTTGTCGTCCATGGTTCTCTCTCGGAAAGGTTGGGGAAATTCTCTACAGGTAGGCCAGCCAGGTGGCCAGCGACGGAAACGCCACGATCAGGCCGAGCACCGCGAGCATGCACAGCACGAAGGGCGCGGTCCCGATGAAGATGTCGCGGATGCCGATGCTCGAGCCCCTCAGCGTGGCCTGCACCGTGTAGGCCGACAGCCCGAAGGGTGGCGTGAGCAGGCCGATCTCGACCGCCACCACGGTGATGACGCCGAACCAGATGATGTCCATGCCGAAGTCGCGCGCGATCGGAAGCACGATCGGCAGCACGATCAGCATGATCGAGATCGAGTCGATGATGCAGCCGAGCAGCAGCACGACGCCGATGTAGGCGATCACGAAGCCGGTGGGCCCCAGGCCCAGGTCGACGATCGAGGTGCCGATCGCCGCCGGGATGCCGCTCAGCGCCAGCATCCGCGAGTACAGGCTCGCCGCCACGATCAGGAACAGCACCGACACCGACACATGGCCGGTCTCGATCAGCGTCTGCCAGAGCTTGCGACCGTCGAGCCGCCGCCTGGCCACCGCGATCAGCAGCGCGCCGAGCGCGCCGACGGCGCCCGCCTCGGTCGGCGTGAAGATGCCGCCGTACAGGCCGCCGAGCACCAGCACGACCAGCCCGACCACCGGCGCGCCCTTCGCGAGCGTGCGCGCCAGCGGCTCGGGCTCGATCGCGACCGCGTCGGTGCGGCCGACGAAACCCGGGGTGAAGATCGCCATCAGCACGATCATCAGCGAGAACGCGAGGCCCAGGATCAGCCCCGGCACGACGCCGGCCATGAACATCCGGCCCACCGACTCCTCGGCGAGCACGCCGTAGACGATGAACAGCAGCGATGGCGGGATCAGCATGCCGAGCACCGAGCTGCCGGTGACCGTGCCCACCGCGAAGCGGCCGGTGTAGCCGTGCCGGACCATCTCCGGCACCGCCACCTTGGTGAACACCGAGGCCGACGCGATCGAGATGCCGGTGATCGCGGCGAACACCGCGTTGGCGGCCACCGTGGCCACGCCGAGCCCGCCGCGCAGGCGGGCGAAGACCCGCTGGGCGACGTCGAAGGTGTCGCGGCCGAGCTGCGAGACCGAGACCAGGATGCCCATCAGCACGAACAGCGGCACCACGCCGAACAGGTGCTCGCGGATCGAGTCGCTCGCCGCCGCGCCGATCATCCTGGCCGCAAGCTCCGGGCTCTTGAGCAGCCAGATCCCGACGAAGGACACCGCCATCAGCGCGATGCCGATGTGCATGCCGAAGTAGACGGCGAGCAGCATCAGCACGATCGCGACCGCGCCGATCTCGATGCCGGTCATCGGCGCGCCCTCCCGGCCTCGTGGCCGAGCGCGATGCGGGCGTCCTCGACCACCACGACCAGGTACTGCAGCAAGGTGAGGCCCGCGCCCAGCACGATGCACAGCCGCATCGGCCACATCGGCGCGGTGAAGATCCCCTCCACGCCCATGAACTCGTCGGTGGTCCAGGCGTAGACCAGCTTGGGCCAGGCCGCGTAGACCAGCACGCCGCAGACGAAGGCGCCGACGAGTCCGAAGACCGCGTGCAGCGCATGGCCGGCCGCCGGTCGGCGCTCGGTGAACGGGCCGATGAACAGGTCGGCGCGCGACATCCGGCCGTGCCGCAGCGTGCTCGCGAGCTGCGTGAACACGATCATGATCACCGACGCGCCGACCATCTCCGACACGCCGTCGATCGGATGGTCGAGCAGGTTGCGCGAGGCCACGTCGGCCACGACCAGCAGCATGACCAGGAAGATCAGCACGCCGCCGACGGCGTTGAAGCCGTCGACGACGCGGCCGAAGGCCGTGGCCGGCGCCGCCGGACGGGGCGCGAAATCGTCGTCCGGGTCCGGCCGCAGGGAATCGCCCGCCACCGGCGCCTCAGATGCCCTTGGACCAGTCGCGCGCGGGCTTGACTCCGCCGGCCTTCAACCCGTCCATCCAGGTCTTGACGATCTGCTTGCCCGGGAGCTTGCGGCCCTCCATCTGCTTCGCCCAGTCGGCCGCCAGGTCGGGCAGGCCGTCGACCCACTTCTGGCGTTCCGCGTCGGGCAGCACGGTGAGCTTGACCGGCGTGGACTGCGAGGCGCCGACCTCGACCATCTTCTGGATGGCCGCCTGGTGGCGCTTCATCAGCTCCGCGCCCAGCGCCTTCGAATACTCCTTGCCGACGTCCTTCAGGATCTTCTGCAGCTCGGGCGGCAGGCCCTGGAAGACGTCCTTGTTGACCGCGATGCCGCCGTTGTAGACCGCCCCGGCATTGACCTTGGTGATGTACGGCGCCACCTCGTAGATCTTGTTCGGCAGGATGCCGGTGGCGATCGAGATCGTGCCGTCCGACACGCCGGTCTGGATGTCGGTGTAGTAGCTGGTCAGCGAGCCGCCCACCGGCGTGGCGCCGGTGCCGCGCAGGAAGTTGGCCAGCGCGCCGGGCGCGGAGATCTTCTTGCCCTCGAGGTCGGAAAGCTTCGCGATCGGGAAGCGGGTGAACAGGTCGTAGGTGTCGACGCCGCTCGCGCCGAGGTAGACCACGCCGTTGCGCTCCCACTCGGCCTTCAGCGCGGGGATGCCCTCGTTCATCTCGTTGGCGAGCTTCAGCATGAGCGGCAGGTCGTCGGTGGTGAAGGGCATCACCGTGGCGAACTGCGCGAGCGGCATCTTGGCGGTCTCGAGGTTCGCGAACACCCAGCCGATCTCGGCCACGCCCTCGCCGATCGAGCTGAGCGTGGCGTTCATCTTGTAGAGCTGGCCGCCGAAGGCCTCCTTCCACTCGATCTTGACCTTGTTGCCGAGCGCGGCCTCGAGCCGCTTGTCGATCTCGGGCCTCATCACGCTCGACATGAAGCCCACCCAGGGCAGCGTGGCCGGGTGGCTCGACGCGAGGGTGAGCTTGATGACCTTCTGCGCGTGGGCCGGACGGACGCCTGCGCCGACCAGGGCGGCCGCGCCGCCGACACGAGTGGCATTCCCGATGAATTCCCTGCGTTTCATGATGTCTCCTTGGGTTCGTTGTCGGGCAGTCGCCCTTCTGCTTCAGGAAAGTGTCGCGGCGCCGGGGCCGCCATCCAGCCCCGCCATCCGCTCCGCCAACTTCACCGTGGCGATGTAGTCGTCGTCGCCCGCCCCGGTGGCCACCAGCGCCTCGTAGAGCTGCCGCATCTGCGCGGCCAGCGGCGCCGGCACGCCGTACTGCGCGCAGGCGCCGAGGATCAGGTCGAGGTCCTTGACCATCTGCCGGCAGGAGAAGGTCGACGAGTAGTCGCGGTTCTTCAGCGGCGGGACCTTGTAGTTGACCATCGGCGAGCCGACCGCGCTCTGGCCGACCACATCGAGCATCTGCGACCAGTCGAGCCCGCCCTTCTCGCCGAGCACCAGCGCTTCGGCCATCATGCCGGCCGACACCGCGATCATCAGGTTGAGCACCAGCTTCATCGTGCGCGCCTGCTCGGCGTCGCCGACGCGGAACACGCGGCTGCCGAAGCAGCCCAGCAGAGGCTCGACGCGCGCGCATGCCGCGGGCGCGCCCGACATGAACACGGTCAGGCCAGCCGCCTGCGCGACCACCGGGTTGCCCGACACGGCCGATCGGACGTATTCGATCCCGCGCGCGGCGGCCGCCTGCGCCACCTCGGCCGACACGCCGGGCGACACGGTGCTGGTGTCGACGAAGACCGCGCCGGGCGCCATCGCCGCCAGCAGGGCGCCGGCGCCGGTCGCGACCTCGCGCAGCGCCGCATCGTTGGGCAGGCAGCTGACGACGACCTCGGCCTCGCGGGCGGCATCGGCCACCGAAGCCGCGCCCGCGCCGCCGGCCGCCGCCAGCGCGGCCACGGCCGCCGGCGCCGGATCGAAGCCGCGGACCGCGTGGCCGGCGCGCACCAGGTGCGAGGCCATCGGCAGCCCCATCTTTCCGATCCCTATCCAGCCGACCCGCATCGTCGTCTTCCCCGTGAGCTGCATCAGTGTGCCGCCTCGGCCTGTCTCGCGCCCGCGCCCGACAGCCGGCCGAGGATGCGCTCCCCGGAGGCTGCCAGCTCGGCGAGCCGGGCCCGGACCCCCGGATAGGCCAGCCGGTGGTCGCGCTTGGCCCAGTGCCCGGCGATCATCACCGCCTCGACGTCGCCGGGGCCGGCCTGCAGCACCACGCTGGCCACGGGGTCGTGCACCGGCTGCATGCCGATCGAGCGGGCATCGACGACCACCAGGTCGGCCTGCTTGCCGACGGTCAGCGAGCCCAGCCGGTGCTGCTGACCCAGCATCCGCGCCCCCTCGATCGTGATCCAGGCGAGCGCCTCGGACACCGGCACCGTGCTGGTGGCGGGCAATTCTCCGGTGCGCGCGCGCGCGGCCTCGTTGTCGCGCGCCCGCTGCAGCGCGAGCGCCACGCGCGCCGCGCCGAGCATGTCGCCGCCGAACACCGACTCCAGGTCGCTGCCGAGCGAGGGCCGCGCGCCGAGCTCGCGCAGGCGGCCGATGATCGGGAAGCCGTGGCCCTGCGTCGCCTCGCCCTCGGGCGTGACCGAGAAGCTGACGCCGGCCTCGACCATGCGCCGAAGCTGCGCGTCGCCAAGGTCGTTGCCGTGGACCACGTTGGTCCGGGCGTCGAGCAGGCCGGCGTCGGCGAGCCGGTCCCAGCCGTCGGGGCAGCGCGGCGCGAGGCCCGCGCAGTGCATCGACTTCAGCAGGTCGTACTCGCGGGCCAGCTCGAAGTCGGCACGGGTCACTTCCCAGGTGGAGTAATGCGGACCGAGGATCGCCATGCCGAGGGTGACGAGCGCGTCGTCGCCGGACAGCCGGCCGGCGCGCAGCCGCTCGATCTCGGCGCGCGGGTGCGGCAGCTCCCAGAACGGCCGCTGGCCCGGTTTCGGATCGGGCTTGGGCGAGCCGTGCATGAACACCGCTCTTATCCCCGACTCGGCCAGCCCCTCGATCGCCGCGTCGGTGTGCTCGGGCGTGGGGTTGTTGTGACACCAGTCGACCAGCGTGGTCGTGCCGCAGTTGATCTGGTTCAGCGCGCCGGCCAGCGTGGCGACGTTGATGTCCTCGGGCCCGAAGAAGGTCGCCAGCCCGGCGTGCATGCTGCGAAAGTACTCGGGCAGGGTCCAGTTGGCGGCCGCGCCGCGCAGCCCGGTCTGCCAGGTGTGGAGGTGGGCGTTGATCAGGCCCGGGATCACGATGCGGCCGGCGCAGTCGACGACCTGCGCGTCGGGCTCGTCGATGCGGTGCGCGATCGCGGCGATCCGGTCGCCATGAACCAGCAGGTCGGCGTTGTCGATGACGCCGAGCCGCTCGTCCATCGTGACGAGCGTTGCGCACTTGAGCAGGATGCGGCGGCCTTTCATCGCATGCAATGTAGACTCGAAAGCCGGCCGCGAAGAACCGCCCGGGCCGAAATCACCTTTTCACGACGGAAAGACTCGACGCCTCGCGATGGACCGCTGGACCGAAGTCGAACTGTTCATCCAGATCGCCGAACAGGGCAGCCTGTCGCGCGCCGCCGAGGCCGTCGGCGTGTCGAACGCGACCGCCAGCCGGCTGCTCGCCGGGCTCGAGGAACGGCTGGCCGCGCGGCTTGTGCAGCGCAATACGCGCCGGCTCTACCTGACCGACATCGGCCAGGACTTCTACCGCCGCTGCAAGGCGATCGCCGGCGACATGGCGGAGGCGGAGGCGGCGGTCAACGCCGCCTCGGTCAACCCGTCGGGCACGCTGACGGTCACCGCGTCGCTGTCCTGCTGCCTGGAGCACGTGGTGCCGCTGCTGCCCGAGTTCCACCGCCGCTATCCGGACATCACGGTGCAGATCGTCGCGGCCAACCGCTACTACGACATCATCGACAACAACGTCGACCTCGCGATCCGCACCCGCGAGTACGAGGCCGACTCGAACATCACGATCCGGCGCCTGGCCGAGATGCGGCGGATCCTCGCGGCCTCGCCCGAATACCTGGCCCGCAACGGCGTGCCGGCCGCGCCCGAAGACCTGGCCGACCACCGCATGCTGGTCTACACCTACGCGAACCGGCCCGACGAGCTGCGCTTCACGCGCCGGGGCCGCACGCAGTCGGTGAGGATCCAGCCCTTCCTGGAGGCCAACGACGGGCAGATCCTGCGCAACGCGGCGCTCGACGGGCTCGGCATCCTGATCCAGCCCAGCTACATCGTTCACGACGACGTCGTCGCGGGCCGGCTGGTGCCGGTGCTGGGCGACTACGAGCTGCCGCGGCTGATGATGAACATCGCCTACCCGAGCCGCCGGCACCTGCCGGCGAAGGTTCGCGCGTTCATCGACTTCCTGGTCGAGGACTTCAGGAAGAACGAGTACGAGCGGCGCTGGCTGCTGTGAGCCAGCGCCGGCGCTGCGGCGCCGCTCAGGCCGGGGCCAGCGCGAAGTCGTAGCGGGCCGTGGAGAACGCCACCTCGCTGCGGCCGCCGTCCGGCGTGGCGCCGGGCGGATGGTCGACGAAGTCCACCACCAGCGAGTCCTTGACGCCGAACACCGCATCCGAGTCGAGATAGGCATCGCCCTTCACGAAGATGTGCGTGGTCAGCGTCTTGTGGCCCGGGTGCGAGATCATCGTGTGGATGTGCGCCGGCCGCCACGGGTGCCTGCCCATCTTGCGCAGCATCTTGCCGACCGGGCCGTCGTCGGGGATCGGGTAGCTCACCGGCTGCACCGTGCGAAACGCGTAGCGGCCCTCGGCATCGGTCGTGATCCGGCCGCGGCCGTACATGCCGCCCTCGCGCTTCTGCACGTCGTACAGGCCCTCGACGCCGTCGGTCTGCCAGACGTCGATCACCGCGCCCTCGACGGGCCGGCCCGCGGTGTCGCGCACCGTGCCCGACACGAAGCAGGGCTTGCCCGGCATGCCCTCGGACACGTTCGCCCAGTGCGGCAAGGCCGGCGCCCCTTCGACGAAGAAGGGCCCGAAGACGGTGGTGTCGGTCGCGCCGGCCGGGTAGCGATGGTTGATCGCGTCGACCAGCATCGACAGGCCCAGCGTGTCCGACAGCAGGATGAACTCCTGGCGCTTGTCGTCGCACATCTGCCCGGTGGCGGTCAGGAAGCGGATGCCCTCGAACCACTCTTCCTCGGTCAGCTCGACCTCGCGCGCGAAGTCGTGCAGGTGCCGGATCAGGCTGGTCATGATCTGCCTGAAGCGCGGGCTCTCGCAGCCTTCCATCCGCGCGATCACCGCATCGGTCAGGTTCGACTCGTCGAAGTTCATGAGTGTCTCCTCCCCCTGCCTGCTCAGACGCGCTCGATCAGCGTGGCGATGCCCTGGCCCACGCCGATGCACATCGTGGCCACCGCGAGCCTGCCGCCGCCGCGGTGCAGCTGGTTGACCGCGGTCAGCACCAGGCGTGCGCCCGACATGCCCAGCGGGTGGCCGAGCGCGATCGCGCCGCCGTTCGGGTTCACGTGCGGCGCGTCGTCGGGCACGCCGAGCTCGCGCAGCACCGCGATGCCCTGCGCGGCGAAGGCCTCGTTGAGCTCGATCACGTCGATGTTGCCGATCTTGCGGCCGTTGCGCTCGAGCAGCTTCTTCGTGGCCGGCGCCGGGCCGATGCCCATGATCCGCGGCGCGACGCCGGCGGTGGCCATCGACACCAGCCGCGCGCGCGGCGTCAGGCCGTGGCGCTTCGCGGCCTCTTCGGTGGCGAGGATCATCGCCGCCGCGCCGTCGTTGACGCCCGAGGCGTTGCCGGCGGTGATCGTGCCGTCCGGGCGCACGATCGGCTTGAGCTTGCCCAGCGCCTCGATCGTCGTCTCGCGCGGATGCTCGTCGCGGTTCACGACGACCGGGTCGCCCTTCCTCTGCGGGATCGAGACCGGGACGATCTCGCCGTCGAAGAAGCCGTTCTTCTGGGCGGCCGCCGCGCGCTGCTGGCTGCGGAAGGCCATCGCGTCCTGGTCCTCGCGCGAGACCTTGAAGTCGTCGGCCACGTTCTCGGCGGTCTCGGGCATCGAGTCGATGCCGTACTGCTTCTTCATCAGCGGGTTCACGAACCGCCAGCCGATCGTCGTGTCGTAGACCGCGTTGCTGCGCGAGAACGCGGTGTCGGCCTTCGGCATCACGAAGGGCGCGCGGGACATGCTCTCGACGCCGCCGGCGATCGCCAGGTCCATCTCGCCGCAGCGGATCGCGCGCGCGACCGTGCCGACCGCGTCCATGCCCGAGCCGCACAGCCGGTTGACCGTGGCGCCCGGCACCTCGACCGGAAGACCCGCCAGCAGCGCGGCCATCCGGGCCACGTTGCGGTTGTCCTCGCCGGCCTGGTTCGCGCAGCCGAAGATCACCTCCTCGATCGCGGCCGGGTCGAGCTTCGGGTTGCGCTCCAGCAGCGCGCGCAGCGGGATCGCGCCGAGGTCGTCGGTGCGCACCGTGGACAGCGCGCCGCCGTAGCGGCCGATCGGCGTGCGGACCGCGTCGCAGATGAAGACTTCTCTCATGGTTCGGTTCCCTCGGGAATGGAAGTGGATGGTGGCCTGCCCGCTGCGGCGGCCGGCGCGCCGCCGCTCATCGCGGGGCGCGACCGTGCCAGGCGTCGTCGAGCATCGAGCGGATCGCGTCGCGCTCGATCGGACGGGGGTTCCAGTACGGATTCTGCACCGCCAGGTCGGCGGCCCGGTCGAGGCCGTCGGCCGGCATGCCGATCTCGCGCAGCGAGGTGGGCGCGCCGAGCGCGCGCGCGAGCGCCTGCAGGCCGGTGGCGGCGTCGCCGTCGCCGAAGCGGCCGAGCGCGCGGCGGATCCGCTGCATCGCCTGCGGCGCGGCCTCGCGGTTGTAGGCGGTGGCGTAGGGCAGCACCACGGTGTGCGTCTCGGCGTGCCCCAGGTTGAAGCTGCCGCCGAGCGTGTGGCACAACTTGTGGTGGATCGCCATCGACACGCCGTTCAGCGCGGTGCCGGCCAGCCATGCGCCGTACTGCGCGAGGCCCAGCGCGGCGCGGCGCTGCTCGCCGGTCACGGCCGTGTCGATCACCGTCGGCAGGCTCTCGGCCAGCGCGCGAATGCCCTCCTCGGCGATCATCGACACGATCGGGTTCGCGTCGACCGCGTACAGGGCCTCTACGCAGTGCGCGATCGCGTTCATGCCGGACGGGCCGGCGATCTTCGCCGGAAGCGTCTCGAGCATGACCGGATCGTAGATCACGGTCCGGGGCAGCACCTTCGGGTCGCGGCCGGTCTTCTTGACGCCGCCTTCGGTGAGCCCCCAGATCGCTGTCATCTCCGAGCCGGCGAAGGTGCTCGGCACCGCGACGATCGGCAGGCCCGAGGTCAGCGCGATCGCCTTGCCCAGGCCGACGGTGGAGCCGCCGCCGACCGCGACGCAGCAGTCGGCGCCGAGCCGCGCGGCCTCGTCGCGCGCCGCGATCGCGGTCTCGAGCGGCACGTGCATCGCCGCGCGGTCGTGGATGCCGGCGGCGCGATCGCCGAGCTGCGCCGCCGCGCGCTCGGCGGCCTCTCGCTGCTCGGGCGTGCACAGCACCAGCGCGCGGCGCGCGCCGAGCCGCTCGACTTCGTCGGGCAGGGCAGCCAGCGAGCCGTCACCGAACAGCACCCGCGCCGCGAAGCCGGTGTAGGTGAACCTCGTGCGGCCGTCGAAGGCCAGCGCGGCGGCCGGGCCCGCGTCTGCGCCGTCAGCCTGCGGCGAACGCTGCATCTCCGGGGAGCGCGACATCTGCGGGCCCCGCGGATCAGGCTGCCCGCTGCCCGCGGTCGCCGCGCCTGAGCGGCGCAGCGGTCAGCTTCGCGAGCTCCTCGAAGGACAGGCCGTCGACCCAGGCGGTCGCGACGAAGCCCTCGGGGCCGATGTCGATGACGGCCAGGTCGGTGTAGACGCGGGACACGCAGGCGATCCCGGTCAGCGGATAGCTGCAGCGCTCGACCAGCTTGCTCTCGCCGGACTTGGTCAGGTGCTCCATCATCACGAACACCTGCTTGGCGCCGATCGCGAGGTCCATCGCGCCGCCGACGGCCGGAATCGCGTCGGGCGCGTCGGTGTGCCAGTTGGCGAGGTCGCCCGCGGCCGACACCTGGAAGGCGCCGAGCACGCAGAAGTCGAGATGTCCGCCGCGCATCATCGCGAACGAGTCGGCGTGGTGGAAGTAGGACACACCGGGCAGTTCGGTGACCGCCTGCTTGCCGGCGTTGATCAGGTCCCAGTCCTCCTGGCCGGCGGCCGGCGCCGGCCCCATGCCGAGGATGCCGTTCTCGCTGTGCAATACGATCTCGCGCCCCTCGGGCAGGTGGTTGGCCACCAGCGTGGGCAGCCCGATGCCGAGGTTCACGTAGGCGCCGTCGGGAATGTCGCGCGCCACGTTGGCGGCGATCTGGTCACGGGTCCACTTGTTCATTCGGGTTCTCCGGTTCGGGTCAGGCCGTGGCGCCCTGCGCGCCAGCCGGGGCCGCGCCCACTTGCACGACCCGCTTGACGAAGATGCCGGGGGTGACGACCGCCTCGGGGTCGAGCGCGCCGAGCTCGACGATCTCGTCGACCTGGGCGATCGCACACTTCGCGGCGCTCGCCATGATCGGGCCGAAGTTGCGCGCGGTCTTGCGGTACACGAGATTGCCCCAGCGGTCGCCCTTGCGCGCCTTGATCAGCGCGAAGTCGGCGTGGATCGGGTACTCGAGCACGTAATCACGGTCGCCGATCCGGCGGGTCTCCTTGCCTTCGGCCAGCAGCGTGCCGAAGCCGGTCGGGGTGTAGAAGGCGCCGATGCCCGCGCCGGCCGCACGGATCCGCTCGGCCAGGTTGCCCTGCGGGATCAGTTCCAGCTCGATCTTGCCTGCGCGATACAGGCCGTCGAACACGTAGGAGTCGACGGCGCGCGGAAACGAGCACATCAGCTTGCGCACCCGGCCCGCCTTCAGCAGACCGGCCAGGCCGACCTCGCCGTTGCCGGCGTTGTTGGATACGACCGTCAGGTCCTTCGCGCCCTGCGCGATCAGGGCCTCGATCAGCTCGGTCGGCTGGCCGGCCCCGCCGAAGCCGCCGATCAGCACGGTGGCGCCGTCGTGAACGCCGGCGACGGCCTCCTGCAGCGAGGCCACGGTCTTGTCGATCATCGGGAAATCCTCTCCTGTCGGCCGCTTCGGGCATTGTGCGCTTGGCGCACACATGTTCCAATAGCGCACATGAAGCCGCCATTAGAGGCCCGCGACCCCGGCCTGTCAACCACGGAACATCCCGATTTCGTCCAGTCCTTCGCGCGCGGCCTGGCGGTGATCGAGACCTTCGACCGCGAGCACGCTGCGATGACGCTCTCCGAGGTCGCGCGGCGCGCCGGCCTGACCCGGGCGGCCGCGCGCCGGCTGCTGCTGACCCTGTGCGAGCTCGGCTACGCCGAGTCCGACGGCCGGCTCTTCTCGCTGCGGCCCAAGGTGCTGAACCTGGGCTTCGCCTTCCTGCACGCGCAGGGCATCTGGGACCTTGCCCAGCCCTACCTGGTGGAACTGGTCGAGCGCATCCACGAGAGCTGCTCGATCGCGGTGCTCGACCGCCGCGACATCGTCTACGTGGCGCGGGTGCCGACCCGCACGCGGATCATGTCGATCAACCTGGGCATCGGCTCGCGGCTGCCCGCGCACGCGACCTCGCTGGGCCGCGTGCTGCTGGCCGCGCTGCCCGAGGCCGAGCTCGACGCGCTGCTGGCGGACAGCGCGCCGCTGCCCGCCTACACCGAGCGCACGATCACCGACCCGGCCGAGCTGAAGCGCCGGGTCGCGCAGGTGCGCCGCGACGGCTGGTGCATCCTCGACCAGGAGCTCGAGCTGGGACTGCGCTCGATCGCAGTGCCGCTGCACGGCCCCGGCAACCGGGTCGTGGCCGCCCTCAACGCGGGCCTGCAGGCCTCGCGCTTCACGCTCGACGCGATGAAGCAGAAGGTGCTGCCGGAAATGCTGAGGACCGCCGCGCAGATCTCTACCGCGCTGGGCGCGCGGGATCCAGCGCGAGCACCTGCGGCCTGAGCCACGCGAGCAGCGCCAGGCCCGGCAGCGCCGCGAGAACGGTGAACACGAAGAAGGTCGGCCAGCCGAACGCGGCGACCATCACTCCCGAGGCCGGCCCGACGTAGACCCGGCCCACGGCCGCGAGCGCCGACAGCAGCGCGTACTGGGCCGCCGAGAAGCGCCGGTCGGTCAGCGCCATCAGGAAGGCCACGAAGGCGGCCGTGCCCATGCCGCCGCACAGGTTCTCGAAGCCGATCGCGGCGGCCATCAGCGTGTAGCTCTTGGGCAGCACCGAGATCAGCCAGTACCCGAAGTTCGACACCGCCTGAAGCACGCCGAACAGCATCAGCGACGCGTAGAGCGGCCGCTTCGCCAGCCAGGCGCCGCCGGCCAGCGCGCCGACGATCGTGGCGAGAAGCCCGAGCACCTTGTTGACCGCCCCGACCTCGGTCGGCGTGAAGCCCGCGCCCCGGATCAGGAAGCTGGTCGACAGGCTGCCGGCGAAGGCGTCGCCGAGCTTGTAGAGCACGATCAGCCCCAGCAGCCAGGCGGCGCGCTCGCGCGAGAAGAACGCGTCCCATGGCGCCAGGAAGGACGGGAAACCGGCGGCCCGCGCGGCGCGCAGCGCGGCGAGGCAGGCCAGCAACAGCATCAGCGTGTCGGCGGCGAGACGGGCGAAGCGGCCCTCGCCCAGCCAGTCCCACGGGAGCTGGCGCAACAGCCAGAAACTGCCGGCGCCGGCGGCCAGCATCGCCACGAAACCGACCAGCTCGCGCCTGACGTCGCTGCGCAGCGCGTCGACCTCCGGGGGTTTCGGGGACCACAGGGTGACCAGCGCCATCAGCCCGAACAGCGCGCCCATCACCCGGAACATGTTGGGCCAGCCCAGCCACTGGTCGGCGATGATCAGCGCCAGCCCGCCCGACACCAGCATCGCGATCCGGTAACCGAGCACCGACACCGCGGCGCCGGCACCGCGCTCGGCATCGTCGAGAAGGTCGGTGCGGTAGGCGTCGAACACGATGTCCTGAGAGGCCGACAGGAAGGCGATCGCGACCGCGCAGGCGGCCACCGCGAGCACCGAGGTCTTCGGGTCGAGCGTGGCCATCGCGAAGCACAGCACCGCCAGCCCGAGCTGGGTGACCAGCAGCCAGCTGCGGCGCCTGCCGGGCAGCATCGGCGGCTCGAAGCGATCGGCGAGCGGCGCCCAGACGAACTTGAAGGTGTAGGGCAGGCCGGCCAGCGCGAAGAAGCCGATCGTGGTGATGTCGACGCCCTCGACCGTCAGCCAGGCCTGCAGCGTGCCCGACGACAGCGCGAGCGGCAGTCCGCTGGCGAAGCCCAGCAGCAGCATCGCCGCGATGCGGCGGCTGGCGAAGACCTGCAGGACGGGGCGCGGGCTGGTCACGGTCGCCGCAGTTTACCCGCGGGCGCCGGCCGCCCCGCAAGCGCGGTCAGGGGCTCAGCGCTTCTCCAGCAGCGCCGCCAACCGCGCGACCTCGCCGCGCAGCGCACGGATCTCGGCATGCAGCGCATCGGCGCGCTCGTCGGCGTGCGCCGAAACCACCGACTCGATCTCCTTCACCTCCGCGTCGTGCTCCGCGGCGTGCTCGGCCTGGATCGCGTTGACGATCACCGCGATGAACAGGTTCAGCATCGTGAAGGTGGCGATCAGGATGAAGGGCACGAAGAAGGCCCAGGCGAACGGAAAGGCCTCCATGACCGGCCGCGCGATCCCCATCGACCAGCTCTCCAGCGTCATCACCTGGAACAGCGTGTAGGCGCTGGCGCCGATCGAGCCGAACCACTCGGGGAACTGCCCGCCGAACAGCTTGGTCGCCATGACCGAGCCCACGTAGAAGATCAGCAGGATCACCGCGAAGACCGAACTCAGGCCGGGAATCGCCGCCAGCAGGCCGCCGACCACCCGGCGCATGCTCGGCACGAAGGTCAGCAGCCGCAGCACGCGCAGCACCCGCAGCGCGCGCAGCACCGCGAACGGCCCCGATGCCGGCAGCAGCGCGATCCCGACCACGATGAAGTCGAAGACGGCCCACGGGTCGCGGAAGAAGCGCGCGCCGTGCGCGACGAGCCGCAGCGCGATCTCGACGACGAACACGGCGAGGATCGCCGCGTCGATCCGCTGCAGCAACTCGCCCCAGCGCGCCATCACCGACGCGCTGGTCTCTAGACCGAGCACCGCGGCATTGAACAGGATCAGCGCGATCAGCGCGCCCTGCACGCGCGGGGCCTCGAGGCGCGCGGCGAGCCGGCGTCGCCAGCCCGCGCCGGGACTGGCGGAGGAGTTCGTGGTGGAGGTCATGTGCGTAAGCGCTCGACGGGGCGCGCGAAGTCTACCGGTTCCCGGGAGGCGGGCCTGCTTGCCCACTGGTCCGCCGGGGAATCGTCGGCCCCGGGTCGCCGCCCGCCCTGGCTCAGGCCAGCGTCCGGCTCCGGGACACCGTACCGGCACCCGCGTTCTCGCCCGTGCCGCCGGCGTCCGGGACCGGCACCGGCGTCACCGACACGATCCGCCCGTCGTCGTCGTGCGTCACGTGCAGGATCCGCGCCCTGTGCCAGGCGAGCAGTTGGTCGGCGTCGAGACCCGCCCGCGCCGCCACCTGCGACACGAGCACGACCGGCCTCGCCTTGCGGCGCTCGCGGCCGCGGAAGCGGCCGAGGTTGTACAGCGCCCAGAGGATCAGCGAGCCGGCCAGCAGGCCGATGCAGATCGCGTACCAGCCGAGCATCTCGACCAGCGGGCGGTAGCCCTCCTGGCGCACCATCTCGTCGTAGAAACGAGTCGCGCCGAACCACCAGCCGACCAGCGCCAGCACCGGCAGCCACAGGTAGACCCACAGCGCCCAGAAGAACGCCGTCAGCGTCGCCGACGCCACCCGCTGCGGCCGCGACTGCAGGTCGGGCCGCTCGATGATCAGCGGTCTTGGGGAAGCAGTCCCCGGTCGGGGCTTTTCCATCTTGCGCGTTTCCCTGTCGTGCGGAAGAGGGCCTTCGGCACGCCGACGACCGTCGTCAGCGCGCTCAGCAGCCAGAAGGCCAGCGGATACCAGATCATCCAGAAGTAGTAGCGGAAAAGGCCCTTCTCGATCCGGTGGTCGAGCAGCATGCCGATTCCGATCTGCAGCAGGCAGGTCGTGCCGATGACCACTCCCGGCCACCTCGGGATCAGCGAGGCGCCCTCGATCGGCGTGGGAATGCCGAACACGACCCGCAGCGTCCACGCCAGGAACAGGCCGAGCATCGTGTAGGCCCAGAAGGCGCTCAGCAGGTACTCGAGGAAAACCGGCCACATCCGCCGCTGCCGCCAGGCCCGCATCGGCAGCAGGTTCTTCTTCAGCACCTGCATGCCGCCCGCCGCCCAGCGCAGCCGCTGCTTCCACAGGCCGCGCAACGTCTCGGGCATCAGGATCCAGCACAGCGCGTTCGGCTCGAAGCGCACGTCCCAGTGGCGCGCCTGCAGCTTCCACGAGATGTCGACGTCCTCGGTCAGCATGTCGGTGCTCCAGTAGCCGACGTCGTGCAGCGCGCTGCGGCGGAAGGCCGCGACGACGCCCGACACGGTGAACACCCGGCCGTAGGTGCGCTGGGCGCGCTTGATCAGGCCGATCGTCGACGAGAACTCGCCGATCTGCAGCCGGCCGAGCAGCGTCGAGCGGGTGCGCACACGCGGGTTGCCGGTGACCGCGCCGACCCGCGGCCAGCGGAAGTGCCAGACCATCCAGTGGATCGCCCACGGATCGAGCAGCGCATCGCCGTCGATGCAGACGAGGATCTCGGCATGGGTCATCGTGGCCGCGGTGTTCAGCGCGGCCGCCTTGCCCTGGTTGCGCAGCAGGCGCACCACCCTGAGCGAGGGGTAGCGCGCCGCGAGCCGCTCGAGCACCGCGCCGGTGTCGTCGGTGCTGCCGTCGTCCACCGCGATCACCTCGAGGTTGGGGTACCTCGACTTCATCAGCCACCCGATCGTCTCGTCGGCGTGCGCCTCCTCGTTGAAGCACGGCACGACCACGGCGACGCTCGGGAACTCGTCGAGCGGGGGCGGCTCGTGCGGCTTGCCGCCGCGACGCTCGTAGTGGAACCAGTAGAACAGCGCGCCCGCCATCCACAGCCAGGCCATGAACAGCGGGTAGTAGAACGCGAAGTCCGCGAGCGCTTCGCCGATCGATGCGATGGTCGTGCTCATGTTCACCTACGGCTGCGGCAGGGAGCGGACGGAGAAGGCCGGCACCAGCGCGCCCAGCGCGGGCACGCCGGCATGGGGATCGTCGGGGTAGTAGCCGACGTTCGTGGCGCCGGCGAGCTCCAGCTGGCGGATCCAGGCGGCCAGCTCGGCCGCGGGCACCTCGCGCCGGCCGCGCCAGTCGCGCGCCTGCAGCTCGAACACGGTCCGCTTCAGGCCCTCGGGCTGCGCCGCGACGGCCTCGACCAGCGAGGACAGGAAGCGGCGGGGCTCGGCGGCGCCCTCCATGTACGGCATCGCCATCAGCGCCACGTGGTCGTATCCGCGCAGGAAGGCCGGCAGCGACTGCGCGAACCAGGCCTTGGCGTCGGCGTCGAGGACCGGCGCCGCGTACAGGTTGCGAGCTGTCTTGAGCGGCGCGGTGAAGCGCCCGGCGGCGTCGGCGAGCTCGCGGCTGAAGTCGACCAGCCAGTCCGTCTTCAGGTCCGCCCAGCGGCCCGCCAGGCCGGCATCCGCGCGGATCGCGTCGACCGAGGCCGGCAGGCCCCAGCGCTCGCGATAGACGGCCAGCGCCGCGTCGCTCGCGTCCTCGCGGTCGCCGAGCAGGCCGTCGTCGTGGAACAGCAGGCCGGCGAAATGGGCGTGCCGGCCGAGGTCCTCGTAGATGTCCCGGATCGTGGCGCGGGCCCGGGCGGAGAACGGCGACAACCTGCGGTAGCTCGAGCCCGCCTCGCCGCGCACCGCCTGCACCAGGTCGTCGCGCGCCGGATGGCCGTCGGGCAGCCGGAAGGCCAGCATCGGCATCCACGCGTAGACCCGCACGCCGACCCGGGTCTCGAGCTGCCAGGCGACCCGGTTGAACAGGTCGGCGCGCATCGGCAGGTGCCGGTTCGGGAAGTACAGCGCGTCGGCCTCGCCGTCGCCGTCGGGGTCGGCGAAGGCCTGCAGGTAGACGGTCGTCGGGCGGATCGCCTGGATCCGGTCGAGCAGGGCGGACAGGTTGCGCTCCTGGGCCTCGGGGTCCGGATCGTGGACGTAGTCGAGATCGACGTGGACCACGCGCTGCGGGTCCTCGGGCCAGACCTGCTCGATCTCGTCGACGAAGGCGCCGAGCTCCGGGTTGAACTCGACGATGATCCGCCGGATCCGGTCCAGCGGCGCGCCGGCAAGGTTCGGCCCGCCCTCCAGCGTCAGCATCATCGGCATGCCGAGCTCGCGCGCGACCTGCTGCAGCGCGCCGTTGTAGCGACCGTAGGGCCAGACGACGGCGCGCGGCCGCTTGCCGGTCTCGCGCTCGATCAGCGCGCTGTTGCGCTCGAGGTCCGCACGCACGCGGCCGAGCCAGGCTTCGTCGGTTTCGTAGCGGGCGCTGGCGGGGTCGAAGATGCGCGTCGTGGCCGCCGGCTGCAGGTTGCCCTGAGGATTGCCGCGAACGCCGCGGTGCAGGTCGTACGAATGCGAGGCGACTTCCACCAGGCCGGAGCCGGCCATCTCGCGCACCTGCGCCCAGCTCAGGAAGGCCTCGCGCGGCATCGGCCTGCCGTCGTAGTCGACCTGCGTGCCGGCCGGCGCGTCCATCCACTTGCCGACCAGCGCGATCACCGCCGGATAGCGGAACAGCTGCAGCAGCGGGTAGACGCGGTGGTAGAAGTCGGCGTAGCCGTCGTCGAAGCTCAGCAGCACCGCCTTCGGCGGCAGCGGCTTGCCGCCGGCGCGGGCCTCGGCGATCTCGGACAGGCTGACCGGACGGTAGCCGTTCTCGCGCAGCCATGAGAACTGCGCGACCAGCGCCGACACTTCGACGCCGTAGCGGCCGGCGCCGGGCGCCGCCTCGCGCGGGCCGTCCTCGGGCACCTCGTGATAGGACAGCGCGACGAAGGCTCCGGGCGGGATGCCGGGCGCGCGCGCCGCGGACGTCAGGGGCGCCGCAGCCAGCAGCGCGAGCGCCAGCATCGCCGCGAACCGGGACAGGGCTCTCGCGAACATCTCAGAACCTCCCGTCCAGCACGACGTGGGCATGGCTGCGGCCCGAGCGCTCGCCGTCGTAGGGGCGCAGCACCCGCCCGATCCCGTACCTCAGGTAGAGCCGCCGATCGAGCTCCCACACGTGCTCGTACGTCGCGCCGACGATCGAGCCGCTGCCGTAGCCCTCCTGCGCGTAGCTGCCCAGCGTGACCGCGAAGCGCTGGCTGAACTGCCGCTCGTAGCGACGCCAGTTCAGCCATTCGCCGGCCACCTCGACGCTCGCGGTCAGGTCGCTGCCGGGATTGAAGTAGGGCGCGCCGGCCAGCGAGTTGCTCGACCCGCCGATCGCGGCGGTCGACTCGAGCCGCCAGCGCGGCTCGGACACCCAGCGCTCGAACCACGACGCCCACCAGCGGTCGCGCTGGTTGTCGTCGCTGAAGTCCATGCGTGACAGTCCGACGCCGAAGCCGCGCGATTCGTTGACCGCGTAGCGCGCACCCAGCGCGGCCTCGCTCGCGCGCACGCCCGCCTTCCATGCCTGCAGCGGCAGGTTGCTGCTGACGCTCGCGGCCTGCGCGTCCAGCGACCAGCGATCGTCGAGCTGCCAGGCCGCCGAGGCCTCGATCCCGATCCGGTCGGCCGAGCCGTCGGTGACCGCGCCGGCCAGGCGCAGGTCGCGGGCCCGGTACTCCAGCCCGGCGCCCTCGCGATGCCAGCGGGCCACGCCGTCGTCGAATTCGGCGCGCGCGCGCAGCGCCTGGCCGAAGACCCGCCAGTTCGTCGCCAGCGGCCTCGTGTAGAGCCTCGCCTCGGCGCGCCAGTCGTCGGTGCCGGTGGGCGTCGCGCCGCCCGAGGTGCCCCAGGCGGCGGATGCCTCGATCTCGCGCAGGCCGTGCACCGCCCACAGGTCGGCCGCCCGGCGCACGCGATGATCGTCGGGCCGCATCGCGCTCGCCGCCTCGAGCTCGGCGCGCGCCTCGTCCCAGGCGTGCACGTCGAGCAGCGGCGCGACGCGCTGCGCCCGCAGGCCGGCGCTGGTCGGGTCCACCGCCATCGCGCGGCGGAACTCCTCGTCGGCCAGCCTCGGCCAGCCGCGGGCCAGCGCGGTCGCAGCGAAGGCCTCGCGGACCTGCGCGTTGTAGGGCAGCTCGGTCGACAGCCCCCGGCTTCGCGATTCGGCCTGATCGAGCCGGTCGCCGTAGAGCCTGGCGAGCGCCTGCGCGGTGCGCGCGGTCACCGCATCGTGGTTCGCCCGGCCGCGCAGCCACTTCGGGGTGCGGGCGGCCAGCGCGTCGATGTGATCGGTCGCCTCGTCGATCCGCTCGGCTTCGACCAGCGCGAAGAAGAGCGCGAGGGAGAGGCCGAAATCGTCGGGCTGCGCCGCGAGCGCCTCGCGGAAGAGAACGATCGCCTGCTCCGGGCGGCGCAGCGCCAGCAGCGAATCCGCGACCGACCCGCGCGCGTAGGCCGGCACCTGCATGCCGGCGGCGACCATCTCGTCGTGCAGCCCGACCGCCTCCTCGTGGCGCTTGCGCAGCCCGAGCGCCACCAGTCGATCGGCGAGCAGCCGGCGATCGGCCTCGTCGAAGCCGGCGGCGGTCGCCGCGGCGGCTTCACCGGCGCCGGCCAGCCTCTGCGCGACCGGCTCGCTGTGCCGCAGCGCGCGGTCGATCCACGCAAAACGCGCATCGCCGGTCTCGACGCGCTCCTCGATGCGCCCCCAGCGGATCTGCAGGGCCGAGGCATCGTCGGCGAGCGCGCGCGCTTCGGCCGCGTCGATCAGGCCCGGGTGGCGCCCGGCCAGGTCGGCGGCCAGCTGCGGCGCGCCGAGCCGGCCGGCCGCGCGGACGACGCCGCGCAGCGCGTCGCGGCGCGCCGGATCGGCCCTGAGCGCCCTCTGGTGGAAGGCCAGCGCGCCGAGCCAGTCGCCGGAATACTCGGCGGCCAGCCCGCGAGCCTCGAGCAGGTCCGCCGAGCCCGGCGCGGCGGCGAGCGCCTCGTCGAGCAGCCTGGCCGCGGCGGCGTGGTCGCCCAGGTCGGACAAGGTCATCGCGAGCCCGATCCGGCTGTCGGCGCGATCCGGATGCAGCGCCATCGAGCGGCGATACAACGACTGCGCCAGTTCGTAGCGTTTCAGGTTTCGGGCGGAGCGGCCGAGCGCCTCGTAGACGTAGGCGGGCGCGCCGGCCAGGTCCAGGCCGGAAGCGCGGGCGAGCGCCTCGGCGTCGCGGCCGGCCCAGCCCAGCACGACGATCCGGTCGAACAGGACCGCGCGATCGCCGGGGCGTTGCGCGGCCAGCGCATCGAGTTCGGCCAGCGCGCCGGCGTGGTCGCCCGCGCGGGCGCGGGCGACGGCAGCGGCGTGCTGATCCGACGCCTGCGCGAAGGCCGCATCGGCACCCAGCGCGACGCAGACTGCGGCCGCCAGCGCCGTGAAACGCAAGCTCGAAGGTCTGGGGAACATCGATCGGACGGGAATGGCTCTCGCCGGAGGCTAGCAGGGGAGCGGAAGGCCGGCGCGACGGCCCGACCGTCGGGGCCGACGAAAGGGGGACTTTACCGTCGGTCAGCGCAGAGCGACCGCACGCGCGCTGCCGGCGCGAGCGGACTGTCGCCGCTCCGCAACGGACGACACGGGAATCCGGGAACTCCTCCGGGCGGGGCGGAGCGGAGCCGACCCGATCGGGCGTGAACGGATGGCGCCCCGATGTGCGGCAACGGCCGTAGCCGAATCGCCGGGAGTTGAGAAAGCGCAGCAATCGTGCGCCTGGTCACAGGCGGTACGTGCATCCACCGTGCGAAACTCCCCCCCCCGTTTCTGCATCGAAGAGCGCAGCCTCGAAATGTCTCAGCCCGTGATCGCGATCGGCCTGGATGCCGCCGACCCCGTCCTCGTAGAGAGATGGATGGATGGGGGCCATCTGCCCAACCTCGCCAGGATCCGGAATGCCGGTGCCTACGGACGCCTGAAGAGCACCGTCGAGTTCCGTGGCGAGCAGATGGAATTGTTCGCCACGGAGCCTCTCTGGGTCGATTTCGTGACGGGCTGCAACCCGACGAGTTCGGGAGCCTGGGACTCGACGAGCTTCTCCCCCGCCACCGGCCGGGTCAGGCGAATCGACGAGGAACTGCCCGCCTTCGACGCCTTCGAGCCCTTCTACGCGCTGGGCGAGCAGCGGAAGGTCGCGGTGTTCGACCTGCCCATCACCCGCTTGTCCGATCGCGTCAACGGAATCCAGGTCCTGGGATGGGGCGGGCACTTCCCTCACACCGAAAGGCACTCCGTACCGCGGGCGCTGCTTTCCGAATTGACGGAGCGCCACGGCCGGAACGCGATCTTCCATAAGGACACGGGCATCTGGTGGGACAAGGAGTACCTGAAGTGGCTCGACGGCGCGCTGGCCTCGAGCGTGCGCGCGCGCACCGCGATCTGCCTGGACCTCATGGAGCGCGACGACTGGGACCTGTTCCTGGCGGTCTTCGCCGAGCCCCACACCGCCGGCCATGACGTCTACTGCTTCAGCCAGCCCGACCACCCCCTGTACTCGGCCCTCGCTTCGGAGCGCCCGGCCGAGGACTTGCTGCTTCGCACCTACCAGGACGTCGACCGGGCGATCGGCGAAATCGCCGCCAAGGCGCCCTCGGACGCCGTGCTGATGTGCTTCTCCCTGCACGGCATGGGACCCAACTACAGCGACCTGCTCAGCTCCGTCGTGATCTCGGAGCTGCTCTACCGCTTCAACTTCCCGGGCTCGGCCGCCCTCGGCGCCGCCGGCAGCGACTCCCCGCCGGGCCCCCTGATCACCCACCCGCGCCGCAAGTCCTGGATCGGCGAACTCTGGACCCGCTACAACGGCACCAGCCCGATCGCCCGGTTCGTGCGCTCCAGGCTGCCCGGCTCGCTCCTGAAGGGCTCGTACCACGACCTCGCCTCCCCCTTCACCGACCAGGCCAGGGACGAAGAGATGCTCTGGCATCCGGCGATGTGGTATCGCCCGATGTGGCCGAAGATGAAGGCCTTCGCGCTGCCCGGCTTCACCAAGGGACGCATCCGCATCAACCTGCGCGGGCGCGACCCGCACGGCATCGTCGAACCCGGCGACTACGATGCGCTGTGCACCGAGATCGAGGGCCACCTCCGCCGCCTGCGCGACGCCCGCTCGGGCGAGCCCCTGGTCAAGGCGGTCTACCGGACCCGCCGCGACAGCCTCGCCGACGACCCGAAACTGCCCGAGTTCGACCTCGACGTGCTCTGGCACGAGCGGATCACCGACGTCGTCGACAGCCCCGACTTCGGGCGCATCGGCCCCTTTCCTCACTTCCGGGCGGGCGGACACTGGAACCGCGGATTCGTGGCCGCAGCCGGTCCGGGCATCGCGGCCGGCACCAGCCTGCCCACCGCCGCGGCGGTCGACCTGCCGGCCACCATTCTTCAGTTCCTGGGATGCCCGGTCCCCGGCCACATGGATGGCGTACCCCTCTTCCCCAGGAAAGTGCCGTCTGGAGGGCTTTCGCCCGCGGAAACACCATCCACCGGGCCGGTCTGCCAATCGGCCTGAGATCGCTAGGCGCCCCCCGGAGTGACGTCCGTCACGGGCGGGACGGCAAGGGTATGCGATCATGATCGTGGACATATCCGCCCCGCCGAAATCATCTGCGCGCCTTGTAGCGGCGCGCTCGGGAAGCCAATGCGATCCGATCCCCGTTCGCGCCCCAGCGTCGAAGGACCTGCCCAGCACGACGACAGTCGGCCGCCCGCACGGCGCGTGATTGCGATCGGCCTGGATGCTGCCGATCCCGTCCTGATCGAGAAGTGGATGGCCGAGGGCCATCTGCCGAACATCGCCAGGCTCCGAACGGAAGGCGCATACGGACGGGTGCGGGGAAGCGCCGAGTTGCACGGGGAGCGAGTCGAGGCCTTCGAGACCGAGCCGCTCTGGGTCGAGTTCGCGACCGGGTGCCGCCAGAACAAGACCGGCGCGTGGTCCGCCTTCCGGTACACGCCCGGCGAGTACGGAATCTCGACGATCGACGAGGGGTTGCCGGCCTTCGACGCCTTCGAGCCCTTCTACGCGCTGGGCGAGAAGCGGAAGGTCGCGGTGTTCGACCTGCCCATCACCCGCCTGTCCGATCGCGTCGACGGCGTCCAGGTCCTGGGATGGGGCGGCCACCATCCGCTGACCGGCCGCCACTCGAATCCCGCGGGCCTGTTCGACGAGCTGAGCCGGCGCCACGGCGAGAACGCCGTGGTCTTCAAGGACAACGGCATCTGGTGGGACAAGGACTACCTGAAGTGGCTCGACGGCGCGCTGGCCTCGAGCGTGCGCGCGCGCACCGCGATCTGCCTGGACCTCATGGAGCGCGACGACTGGGACCTGTTCCTGGCGGTCTTCGCCGAGCCCCACACCGCCGGCCATGACGTCTACTGCTTCAGCCAGCCCGACCACCCCCTGTACTCGGCCCTCGCTTCGGAGCGCCCGGCCGAGGACTTGCTGCTTCGCACCTACCAGGACGTCGACCGGGCGATCGGCGAAATCGCCGCCAAGGCGCCCTCGGACGCCGTGCTGATGTGCTTCTCCCTGCACGGCATGGGACCCAACTACAGCGACCTGCTCAGCTCCGTCGTGATCTCGGAGCTGCTCTACCGCTTCAACTTCCCGGGCTCGGCCGCCCTCGGCGCCGCCGGCAGCGACTCCCCGCCGGGCCCCCTGATCACCCACCCGCGCCGCAAGTCCTGGATCGGCGAACTCTGGACCCGCTACAACGGCACCAGCCCGATCGCCCGGTTCGTGCGCTCCAGGCTGCCCGGCTCGCTCCTGAAGGGCTCGTACCACGACCTCGCCTCCCCCTTCACCGACCAGGCCAGGGACGAAGAGATGCTCTGGCATCCGGCGATGTGGTATCGCCCGATGTGGCCGAAGATGAAGGCCTTCGCGCTGCCCGGCTTCACCAAGGGACGCATCCGCATCAACCTGCGCGGGCGCGACCCGCACGGCATCGTCGAACCCGGCGACTACGATGCGCTGTGCACCGAGATCGAGGGCCACCTCCGCCGCCTGCGCGACGCCCGCTCGGGCGAGCCCCTGGTCAAGGCGGTCTACCGGACCCGCCGCGACAGCCTCGCCGACGACCCGAAACTGCCCGAGTTCGACCTCGACGTGCTCTGGCACGAGCGGATCACCGACGTCGTCGACAGCCCCGACTTCGGGCGCATCGGCCCCTTTCCTCACTTCCGGGCGGGCACCCACTGGAACCGCGGATTCGTCGCGGCAGCCGGTCCAGGCATCGCGGCCGGCACCAGCCTGCCCACCGCCGCGGCCGTTGATTTCGCTCCGACCATCCTGCAGTTGATGGGCTGCAGACTGCCGGCGCACCTGGACGGCCGCCCGCTTTTCCAGGCCGACCTGGAACCGGCGGAAGCGGAGTCCTCGGCGGCTTGAGGGCCGAGTACCCTGCCGCCGCAAGGGCCGCCCCCGATCCGGCGGTGGCGGGAGTCCGGTCGTGGCGGGCTATCGGCGCCTGAACATCGCCGCCATGAGCGCCCGATCCGCGGTGTCGAACGGCCGAGATGCGAATGCCACCACCGCGAAGCCGAGGACGGCGCAAGCGACGGACAGCATCCAGTTCGCCTGCAGAGCGGTGGAAACCTGGCCGGCCGCCATGCCACCCGCCGAGGCCAGCAACATCTTTCCCGCCCCCGCTGCATCGTAGCGGTAGTCGAAGCCCCCAGCCCGCAGCCACCGGACGAGCACGAAGCAACCGAAGCCCAATCCCAGGAGATTGCTGAGCGGCAGGGCGTAGACGCCAGCCACGGGCAGGATCGCGATGCCGGGCAGGATCGAGAGCGTGATCACTGCGTTGGAAACGACGAGAGGGCCGTTTCGCTCGACGGCGTGGCTGACGTGGTCCAGCATCAGGCGCAATGACGAGACGAGGAGCACTGCCAGCATCAGCAGCAGCAGGATGACGGCGCCCTCCCCGTACTTGGCCGACGTGACCGCGTCGACCAGCCCCCTGCCGCCGGCGTGCAGCACCACGATGCCTAGGCAGATCCCGATCGCGTTGACCTTGAAGACCAGATTCGCGGCTCTCACGAGGTCCTCGAACCGCCGATCGCTCACGTAGCGGGCGGTGAGGACGGGCCTGATCACGCCCGCCAGCATGGTTGCCGGCAGGTAGCGCCTAGCGAGGTCCGCCACGGAGCGGGCGAAGCCGAACAGCGCGACATCGGCGGTCGATAGCGATGCGCCGACGATCAGGCGCTGGACGGCGCCGCCGAAAGGCATGATCAGCAGGTGCTGCAGGTATCCCTTGAATCCGAAGTCGAGCATCCGCCGCAAGTTGGCCCGCACCCAGCCGGCTCCGTCTTCGCCTCCATCATCGGCCCGGAGCGAGAGGGTTCGCGCAAGTCCGCCGCACAGCAGCAGAACGCCGACAGCTTCGGTTGCAAGCTCGATCAGGATCACGAGATGCAGGTCGAGCTTCGCCTGCGCAGCGGCCCCCCAGAGAAGGACGAAGCGCGACAGCGTGACGCTTCCGGCCCCGAGCTGGGCAAGGCTCTGGTGCAGCATCGACTCGAGGACTCCGAACACGGCCTGCGCGAACACGCGCAAGACGACGACGACCAGATAGAGCCGGAAGGCGGGCTCCCAACCCGTCAGCCCGACCATGGGCGCGACGACCGGCACCAGCAGGTAGGCCACGCCGGCGAAGGCGAAGAGCAGTGCGCCGCGCAACGCCAGCGCGACGACGACCAGGTGTCGCACCGTTCTTCTCCTGTGCGCGGCGTACAGCTCCGGCACATAGCGCGCCAGGACGTGCGGCACGCCGACCCCGCTGAGGGCATCGACGAGCTCCACGAGCGCGAAGAGCACCGTGTAGGCCGCGAACTGCTCGACCGGCAGGGCCTGCACGAGGACCAGGAAAGTCCCGATCCCGGCGACCGAGACGAGCGCCTTGCCTCCCAGGAGGTGGATCACGCCCCGCGCGATGCGCGAGCCGCTGTAGGGATCCGTCCTCGTCATCGGGCACGCGCCCGGCGCTCGGCGGTCGCCCCGCCGGGTCCCGCCACCGCCAGGCCCCCCTGGAAACGCGCGGCCGGTCGCCCGCGCGCACGAGGCATTGTCGACAGCGCTGCAAACCGAGGTGGCGCCAGCGCTGAAAGGCGCGAGCTGGAGGCTCCTGCGGACATCGGCTGGAAGAAGGTGGCCCCGTTCGGAAGCGGGCAGGCGGCGCGGCCACGCGCGGACCCGACCCGTGGACACGGCAGAAGGAAGCACTCTACCGCCGGACCATCGCGATGCGCCGCGCGGCAATGTCCGGCTGCAGAGGACTGTCGTCCACGTGCAACAACGCTCCGCGACCCGGCCACGCTCCCAGGGGGCGACCGGGCAACGCCCCCGAGGCCAGGGCCATGTCCGCGTCGTCAGGCCGGCGCTTGACTCAGGACCGCAGAGACCCGATCTTGTGTGCGATGGACAGGCGGTTCTTCCAGGCGCTCTCGCTCTCCCTGGCGCTCGCCGCGGCGACACCGCCTGCGCTCGCCCAGCAGCGCCCGGAGCCGGCCGCCGGCCAGGCGGCGCCCGCCCAGGCCGACGGCATCGCCGTCGCGCCGCGCAGCCGGATCGCCGAACTGGTGCCCGCCGAACAGGTCGAGGCCCAGGCCGCGAGCCAGTACCGCGAGCTGCTGAAGCAGGCCCGGTCGGCTAAGGCGCTGGCGCCGGAGAACCATCCGCAGTTGCAGCGGCTGCACCGCATCGCCGGCCGGCTGATCCCGCACGCGGTCCGCTTCAACGAGCGCGCGGTGCACTGGAACTGGGAAGTCAACCTGATCGCGTCGAAGCAGGTCAACGCGCTGTGCATGCCGGGCGGAAAGATCGTCTTCTACACCGGCATCCTCGACACGCTGAAACTCACCGACGACGAGGTCGCGATCGTCATGGGCCACGAGATCGCGCACGCGCTGCGCGAGCACGGCCGCGAACGGGCCGGCAAGGGCGCGCTTGCCCAGGGCCTGACCGTCGGCGCGTCGATCCTGTCGCAGCTCTTCGGCTTCGGCGACATCGGCGGGCAGCTCGCCTCGGGCGCCGCGCGCCTCACGATGCTGAAGTTCGGACGCGACGACGAGGTCGAGGCCGACCTGGTCGGCATGGACATCGCCGCGCGCGCCGGCTTCGACCCGCGCGCCGGCATCGTGCTGTGGCAGAAGATGGCGGCAGCCTCGAAGGGGCAGCCGCCGCAGTGGCTGTCCACGCATCCGTCGCACGAGACACGGATCGAGGAGATCCGCCGGAACCTGCAGGCCACGCTGCCGGTCTACGCGCGCACGCGGGGCGTGGCCGTCGCGGCCTTGCCACCCTACCGATCGAACACCGGACAGGCCGTGCGCTGAGGGCCTGCGTCGGCGGGCCTGCCGGCCCGCCGCGGCCGCGTCAGTCGAGCAGTTCCTTCGGCACGTTGCCGCCGTTGTCGGCGATCTTCTGCAGCACGGTCTTGTGCAGCCACATGTTCATCTGCGCCGAGTCGCCCATCTTGTCGGCCGGGCAGCCGAGCTCGGCCGCCAGCTCCTTGCGGGCGGCGAAGCTGCTGTCGAGATCGAGCAGCTTCAGCAGGTCGACGATCGACGTTCGCCAGTTGAGCTTCTGCGGGTTGGCCGCGGCCTTCTGCTCGAGCTGCGCGACCACGTCGACCATCGCCATCGGTTTGGGGGCGGCGGCCGGCGCGGCACCCGCAGTGGCGCCCGGCGCGGGCTGAGCCTGGGCGGCCTTGGCCTCACCGAAGCCGAGCTTCTCGAGAATCTTGCTGAAGAACCCCATGCTTTTCTCCTGTCGTTGAAGGGATCGGGTCGTGACGTCGTGGAAGGGAGAGCGGCGGACCTGCGCGGATCCCGAACGCTCAGGACCGCAAGTCGTAATCGATCGTCAGTGGCGCATGGTCGCTGAAGCGCTGGTCCTTGTAGACCGCGGCGCGCTTCGCAGTGGCCGCCAGCCCCGGCGTGGCGATCTGGTAGTCGAGCCGCCAGCCCACGTTCTTCGCCCAGGCCTGGCCACGGTTGCTCCACCAAGTGTAGCTCTCGTCGGTGGCCTCCGGATGCAACCGGCGATAGACGTCGATCCAGCCGACCTCGTCGAACACGCGGGTGAGCCAGGCCCGCTCTTCGGGCAGGAAGCCCGAGTTCTTCTGGTTGCTGCGCCAGTTCTTCAGGTCCTTCTCCATGTGCGCAATGTTCCAGTCGCCGCACAGGACGATCTCGCGGCCGCTGGCGGCCAGCTCGACCAAGTGGGGCAGGAAGCAGTCCATGAAGCGGAACTTCGCCTGCTGGCGCTCTTCCGAGCTCGAACCCGAGGGCAGGTAGATCGACACCGCGGTGAAGGCGCCGAAGTCGGCCTCGACATAGCGGCCCTCGGCGTCGAACTCGTCGTTGCCGAAGCCGATCCGCACCGCCCGCGGCGCCTTTTTCGAGTAGATGCCCACACCGCTGTAGCCCTTCTTCTCGGCGAAGTGGAAATGGCCTTGCATGCCGCCGACCTCGCGCAGCGAGTCGTCCAGGTCGGCCTCCTGGGCCTTCAGTTCCTGCACGCACATCACGTCGGCCTGCTGGGCCGCCGCCCACTCGAGCCAGCCCTTGCGGGCGGCCGAGCGGATGCCGTTCAGGTTCAGCGAGATCACACGGAGCATCGGGCCGCTACACTATCGAGATGGATACCAGGCAAGAGTTTATTCGCTTCGCCCTCGCGGCCGGCGTGCTGCGCTTCGGCGAGTTCAAGACCAAGGCCGGGCGGCTGTCGCCCTACTTCTTCAACGCGGGCCTCTTCAACGACGGCGCGCTGCTCGGCAGGCTCGGCGAGTTCTATGCGCGCACGCTGCTCGAGGCCGAGGCCGCGGGCAGGCTGTCCTGCGACATGCTGTTCGGCCCCGCCTACAAGGGCATCACGCTGGCGTCGGCCACCGCGGTGGCGCTGGCCGGCATGGGCCGCAACCTGCCCTTCGCCTTCAATCGAAAGGAAGCGAAGGACCACGGCGAGGGCGGGTCGCTGATCGGCGCGCCGATGAAGGGCAAGGTGGTGATCATCGACGACGTGATCTCGGCCGGCACCTCGGTGCGCGAATCGGTGGAGCTGATCCGCGCGGCCGGCGCCGAGCCCTCGGGCGTGCTGATCGCGCTCGACCGACAGGAGCGCGGCGGCGACGCGGTCAAGCCTTCCGAGCACTCGGCCACTCAGGACGTGGCCAGGCTGTACGGCATCCCGGTGATCGCGATCGCATCGCTGGCCGACCTGCTCGCCTTCCTGGAGTCGGGGGGCGCGGAGGCGCAAGCGCTGGCCGAGTACCGGCCGCAGGTACAGGCGTACCGGGAGCGCTACGGGGTCTGAGCGACCCGGGCGCCGGCTCGACTGCCCGGCCTGGCGGCACAACTGGTCGCTCTCGATGCGCACCCGATCGCCGACACTCCCGTTCGGCTGCTCGACGTAATCGAAGGTCCGCACCGAGCCGTCGACCCGCTGCACGGTCACGCGGCAGAGCCGGCTGACCGTCGGTTGCGAGAAGGCAGATTCAGCGACGCTCGATTCCCGCGTCCGCCACCACCTTCTGCCAGCGTGCGACCTCGCTGGCGACCATCTTCTTCATCTCTTCGGGCGCGTTGCCGCGCGCCTCGCTGCCGGCAGCCTCGATACGTGCCTTGGTTTCCGGATGCTCGAGCGCCTTCCGGATCTCCGCATTGAGCCTCGCTAGCACTGGCGCGGGCAGGCCCTTCGGCGCAGCAATCCCGAGCCAGGAGCGCACCTCGAATCCGGGCAGCGCGGACGCCACCGTCGGAACCCCCTGAAGCGCCGGCCACGGCTGGGCGCTCGTGACCGCGAGCGGGCGGATCTTTCCGGCCTTGATGTGCGGCCCGGCGACGGTGATCGTGTCCACCAGCACCTCCACGTCTCCTGCCAGCACTGCAGCGATGGTCGCGCCGCCGCCCCGATAGGGAATGTGCAGCATCTGCACACCGGCGGTCGAGGCGAGCAGTTCGCCGGTCAGGTGCTGGGTCGAGCCGACACCGACCGAGGTGAAGGTGACCTTGCCCGGCTCGCGCTTCGCACGCTCGAGCAGCTCGGCGAGCGTCTGCACGGGATTCTCGGCGCGCACCCCGATCACGAACGGAAACGTGGTCACGGTGGACACCCAGTCGAAATCCTCGACGGTGTCATAGGGAAGGGCCTTGTACAGCGCCCCGGACACCGCGTGGCCGCCGGTCTGCATGATCAGCGTGTAGCCGTCGGGCTTCGCCTTGGCGACGAGGTTCGACGCGATCGTCCCGCCGGCGCCCGTCTTGGCCTCCACGACGACAGGCTGGCCCATCGAGGCCTGCAGGCGCTCGCCGATCAGCCGGGACAGTACATCGGCGTTGCCGCCGGCTCCGAATCCATGCACCAGCGAGATCGGGCGCGACGGGTAGTCGTCGGCCGCGGCGGACCCGAAGGCCAGGGCAAGGCAGGTTGCGGCGATCGCCGCGATCGTGCGTCGGAACATCTGTCTTCTCCTCTTGTGCGTTTCGTTATTGCAGGACGCCAGGCGCGCGTCGGCCACGCATCCACGCTCAGCGGGCATCGCGCGCGTATCCGCTGCGGGCGCCGAACAGCGTCTCGCGCTGCGACCAGTCGTGCGTCTTCTCCCAGAGCTCGAGCACCTTCGGGGCCTCGTCGACGAAGGCCTGCATCCGCGCGGAGTCGTGGCAGGTTCGGGCGGTCAACTCGAGGCGATGCCCCGACGGGTCGAAGAAATAGATCGACAGGATGAAGTCGTCGTGGTTGGTGGGGCCGACGACCTCGATGCCCTTGCTCTCGAGATCCTGCTTGGCGCGCAGCAGGGTCTCGACGTTCTCGACCTCGAAAGCGAAGTGCTGGATCCACCCGGGCGACTCGCGGTCCTTGATGTCCCCGGGATCGTTCGGGCACTCGAAGAAGGCGATCGAGCTGCCATCTTCCATCTCCAGGAAGATGTGGATGTGCGGGCTGTACTGGCCGGTGGACGGCACGTGGTCCTCCCCCATCGCGTGCGAGAACTTGAGGCCCAGCACCTTCGTGTAGAAGTCGACGGTCGCGCGCGCGTCCGTGCAGCGGAATGCCGCGTGATGCAGCTTCTTGCAGAGCATCGGATTTCCTCCTTGAATCGTTCGCGCCAGGCGTGCCCGCCGCGGTCAGAGATGGCGGCCGCCGTCGACGACAATACGCGTTCCGGTGGCCGCGCGAAGATGGGTCACGCAGGCCATGACCGCCGCCGCCACGTCCTCGGCCTCGACGACGCGCTTGAGCGGCGTGTTCACCGCCTGCTTCTCGAGCGCAGAGCGGTCGCGTCCGGCAACGAAATCGGTGGCGACCGCGCCCGGCGACACGCACAGGAAGCGAACTTCCGGCCCGAACACCCGGGCAAGCGACATCGTCATCGTGTCCAGCGCTGCCTTGGCCGCGCAGTAGGCGATGTTGCTGCCCGATCCGGTGAAGGCGGAGATCGAAGACACGTTGACCACTACCGCGTCGCCCGAGGCCTTCAGCAGCGGCAGCAGGGCGCGTATCACCGAGTAGGGGCCGCGGGCGTTGGCCAGCAGGATCTCGCCGAAGAGCGCGTCGTCGAGGGTCTCGAGATCCGCGTGCGGGATCGGCCGGGTGAAGCCCGCGGAGTTGACCAGGATGTCGACGCGCGTGTCGTCACGGCCCAGTTCGGCCGCCAGGACCGCGATCGCCTGCGGGTCCTCGAGCGGAATTCGGGCGCAGCGATGGCCGCTGCCCGGTAGCGCCGCGCGCAGCGCCTCGGCGCGTTCGGCCCCAAGGTTGTATCCGATCACCACGCGCGCGCCAGCCTCGGCGAGCTGCCGCACGGACGCCGCGCCGATTCCGCTGCTGCCGCCGGTAACGACCGCGACCTTGCCCGCCAAGGAACCACAGTTTCCGCTCATCGAACAATTTTCCACGAGAGTCTTGAGAGGATGTTAAGTTTCATTGGCTCGCGACCCCAGCTGTTTGTCCGATAAACGAACACAAGTTCCGATGTCCACCGAATCCGGATCGCTGCGACGCGGCGTTGCGCTGCTCAGGTTGCTCGCGGCGGCCGGTCGCCGTGGCCTGGCCCTGACCGAGCTGGCCTCGCGTGCGGGCCTGCCGCACCCGTCGGTTCATCGCCTGCTGGCGCAGCTCGTCGACGAGCGGCTCGCGGTGCGCGATGCCGAGAGCCGCCGCTATGCGCTCGGCCCGCTCGCCTTCGAACTGGGGCTGGCGGGCGCCGCGCAGTTCGACGTCCGCGACCTGTTCGACGGCGCGATGGCCAGGCTGGCCGACGAAACCGAGGACACGGTGTACCTGGTCGTTCGTAGCGGCGACGAAGCCGTCTGCATGCATCGCAGGGAAGGCGCGTTTCCGATTCGCGCGCTCACGCTCGACGTCGGCAGCCGCCGGCCCCTCGGGCTGGGCGCGGGCGGCCTGGCAGTCATGGCCGCACTGCCCGACGCGGAGATCGCCGAGGTCATCGCGCGCGTCGAGCGACAACTCGCGTCCGCCGGACTGTCGCGAGAGGCGCTGCAGCGCGCGATCTCCGCGACGCGCGAGACCGGGCTCGCCATCATCCGCAACCGGGTCACGCTCGGCATCACGGCCGTCGGGGTATGCGTGAACGATTCGATGGGCAGGCCGTTCGCAGCGATTAGCGTCGCCGCACTGAACGAGCGAATGCCGCAAGAGCGCATCGCGCTGATCGGCGAAGCGCTGCGGGCGGCGGCAGGCGAAGTGCGTGCGGCGCTCGGCGGCGAAGTGCCTCCGGTCCGGCGAGTGCGGGGCCGGCCGGCGCGGCTGCTCAGCCCAGCCGGGCCTTCAGCAGCTCGTTGACCTGCTGCGGATTCGCCTTGCCCTTCGTGGCCTTCATCACCTGGCCGACCAGAGCGTTGAAGGCCTTCTCCTTGCCGGCGCGGAACTCCTCGACCGACTTCGGGTTGGCGGCCAGCACCTCGTCGACGATCTTCTCGATCGCGCCGGCGTCGCTGATCTGCTTCAGGCCACGCGACTCGATGATCCGGTCGGCGAGGTCGTCGCCCTCGGCGGGCTCGGCCCACATTGCCGCGAACACGTCGCGGGCGATCTTGCCGGAGATCGTGCCGTCCTGGATCCGGCGCAGCAGGCCGGCGAGCTGCGCGGGCGCGACCGGGCAGGCGCCGATCTCGAGGTCGTCGCGGTTCAGCGCCGCGGCGACGTCGACCATCACCCAGTTGGCCGCGGCCTTGGCCAGCGCCGCCACGTCGGCCTTGTCGCCGGCCGCAGCGACCAGCGCCGCCACGACCGCGTCGAAGTAGGCGGCGGTGTCGCGGGTCGCGGTCAGCGTGGTCGCGTCGTAGCCGCCCAGCCCGTAGGCCTCGACGAAACGCCTGCGCATGCCGGCCGGCAGCTCGGGCAGCGAGGCGCGCACCCGCTCGATCCACTCGGGCTCGATCACCAGCGGCGGCAGGTCGGGGTCGGGGAAGTAGCGGTAGTCGTGCGCCTCTTCCTTGCTGCGCATCGACCGCGTCTCGTCGCGATCCGGGTCGTAGAGCCGGGTTTCCTGCACGACGCGCCCGCCGTCCTCGATCAGCTCGATCTGGCGGCGAACCTCGAAATCGATCGCCCGCTCCAGGAAGCGGAAGGAGTTCAGGTTCTTGATCTCGCAGCGCGTGCCGTACTCGGCCTGGCCGACCGGCCGCACCGACACGTTCGCGTCGCAGCGGAACGAGCCTTCCTGCATGTTGCCGTCGCAGATGCCGAGCCAGACGACCAGCCCGTGCAGCGCCTTGGCGTAGGCGACCGCCTCCTTCGCCGAGCGCATGTCGGGCTCGGTGACGATCTCGAGCAGCGGCGTGCCGGCGCGATTCAGGTCGATGCCGGACATGCCGTGGAAGTCCTCGTGCAGCGACTTGCCGGCGTCCTCCTCGAGATGGGCGCGAGTCAGGTTGACGAACTTCTCGTGGACTTGGCCCTCGCCGCCCTTGCCCTCGGTCTTCCAGGCGATCGCCAGGCCGCCCCCGGACACGACCGGGATCTCGTACTGGCTGATCTGGTAACCCTTGGGCAGGTCGGGATAGAAGTAGTTCTTGCGCGCGAAGACCGAGCGCGGCGCGATCGCGGCGCCGACGGCCAGCCCGAAGCGGATCGCGCAATCGACGGCCGCCCGGTTGGCCACCGGCAGCACGCCGGGCAGCGCCAGGTCGACCGGGCAGGCCTGCGTGTTCGGCTCGGCGCCGAACGCGGTGGAAGCCCCGGAGAAGATCTTCGAGCGGGTTGCGAGCTGGACGTGGGTCTCCAGCCCGATGACGATTTCCCACTGCATGGCGATGTGTCCGTGCGAATCAGAGATTGCGCGCGCAGCCGCCGGTGCGCGGATCGAACATCGCAGGCCAGGCCTGGTCGTCGATGCCGCGCGGCACGCAGCGGTTCGCGCAGTTCGAGTGGGCCAGCGTGATCCGGCGCGGCTCCTGCCAGACCATCAGCCGGCAGCCGCTGCCGTCGCGCGCGAGCAGCTCGATGTGGGGGCGGGTCTTCGTCTGAGAGAACTCGGCGAGCTCGAAGCGGCAGCTGCCCTTGCGGCCGATCGTGATCTCCCAGGACAGCGCCTGCACGCGGTTGTCGCGCACCAGCAGCCGGGCACGCTCGCGAAAGCCGTCTTCCTCGGTCTGGGCGCAATAGCCGTCCAGGTCGATCCCCCGGTCGGCGATCGGGGTGGGCGGCGCGGGCCGGAAGTCGGGCATCAGGCCGCAGGACGCGAGCAGCGCGCCGGCGAGCGCGATCGCCGCGCCGCGGGCGACGCGCGCCGCGAAGCAGGCCGCGCCCGGCGCGAGGCGGGTCGCGCGAGCCGCGGCCGGCGCCGACGGCAGGCGCTCGCTCACGCCGGCACCTTCAGGTGCCAGTCGGTGGCCTGCTGGAAGCGATGCGCCACGTTGAGCAGCCGCGCTTCGTCGAACCAGCTGCCGACCAGCTGCAGCCCCACGGGGCGGCCCTGCTCGCCGAAGCCGGCCGGCATCGACAGGCCCGGAAGGCCGGCGAGCGAGGCGGGCAGCGTATAGACGTCGGCCAGGTAGTTGCGCACCGGGTCGTCGGTGCGCTCGCCGAGGTTCCACGCCACGGTGGGCGACACCGGGCCGGCGATCAGGTCCACCGACCCGAAGGCGGCGCGGAAGTCGTCGGCGATCAGCCTGCGCAGCTTCTGGGCCTGCAGGTAGTAGGCGTCGTAGTAACCGTGCGAGAGCACGTAGGTGCCGATCAGGACCCGGCGCTTGACCTCGGCACCGAAGCCCTCGGCCCGGGTGCGCCGGTACATGTCGTTCAGGTCGGCGTACTGCGCGGCGCGGTGACCGTAGCGCACGCCGTCGAAGCGGCTCAGGTTGCTCGACGCCTCGGCCGGCGCGATCACGTAGTAGGCCGGGATCGCCAGCTCGGTCTTGGGCAGCGAGACTTCGACGATCGCGGCGCCGAGCCCGCGCAGCGTGTCCAGGCCGCGCTCGACCGCGGCCCGCACATCGTCGGCCAGGCCCTCGCCCATGAACTCGCGCGGCACGCCGATGCGCAGGCCGTCGAGCGGCCGGTCCAGGTTCCGGGAGAAGTCCTCGGCGGCCTCCTCGACGCTGGTCGAGTCGCGCGGATCGAAGCCGGCCATCGCGGTGAGCAGCGCGGCGCAGTCCTCTGCGCTGCGCGCCATCGCACCGCCCTGGTCGAGGCTCGACGCGAAAGCGATCATGCCGTAGCGCGACACGCGGCCGTAGGTCGGCTTGATGCCGGTGACGCCGCACATCGCGGCCGGCTGGCGCACCGAGCCGCCGGTGTCGGTGCCGGTGGCCAGCGGCGCCAGCCCCGCGGCCACCGCCGCCGCCGCGCCGCCGGAGGATCCCCCGGCGATCGCGTTGCGGTCCCAGGGGTTGCGGACCGGGCCGAACCACGAGTTCTCGTTCGCGCCGCCCATCGCGAACTCGTCGCAGTTGGTCTTGCCCAGGCAGACCGCGCCGGCGGCGGCCAGCCGCTCGACGACGGCGGCGTCGAAGGGGCTCACGTAGTCGGCGAGCATCCGCGAGCCGGCGGTCGATCGCCAGCCGCGGGTCACGAATATGTCCTTGTGCGCGACCGGGATGCCGAGCAGCGGGCCGCGCTCGCCGCGCGCGAGCCGGGCGTCGGCCTCGCGGGCCTGCGCGAGCGTGAGCTCGGGCCGCACGTCGATGAAGGCGTTAAGGTCGCTGGCCGCGATGCGATCGAGGAAGGCCCTGGCGAGCGCTTCGGCGGTCGTTTCGCCGGCATCGAGGGCCGCGCGAAGTTGCCGGAGGGAGGCGGTTTCTAGGTTCATGTCGTCGGCAGCCGGCGCCCGCGCGGGCACCGGTCGAATCATTCGATGACCCGGGGGACCAGGTAGAGGCCGCGCTCGACCGCCGGGGCCACCGCCTGGTAGTCGTCGCGGCGGTCCGGCTCGGTGACCGCATCGTCGCGAAGCCGCAGCGCGAGTTCCCGCGCATGGGTCATCGGCTCGACGCCGGTCGTGTCGACCGACTGGAGCTTCTCGATCAGGCCGAACACGGCGTTGAGCTGCTCGAGCGTGCGGGCGGCCTCGTCGGCATCGAGTTCGATGCGGGCGAGCGTCGCGATGCGCTGGACGTCGGACGATGTGAGCGACATGGCTGGTGCAGGAAGGTCCGGGAATGACCGGAGGATGGCCGGGGAGCCGGGGGCGGGCCGCAGGCGCCGGCGGTCGCGGCCTGCTGCGCGGAACGCGCCCGAACTTGCCGGTTTCGGCCGCAAATCCGGCCTGAAAACCGCTGATTTCCCAACGGATTATACGGTATCATTCAAGCGCATTTTCAACAGGCGCGCAGTGCCGCGCGTGCCCGTGACCGCCGTCGGGGCGCAGGCGAGCGCGCCGTCGCGCGGCCGACCCGTGCGCCCGGGTGCGACAATACCGACCTTCGAACCCAGAACGGAAGCAACATGCTCGGGTTTCTCCGCAAGTATTTCTCCAACGACCTCGCGATCGACCTCGGCACGGCCAACACGCTGATCTACGTCCGCGGCAAGGGCATCGTGCTGAACGAGCCCTCGGTCGTTGCGATCCGCCAGGAAGGCGGCCCCAACGGCAAGCGCACGATCGCGGCCGTGGGTTCCGAGGCCAAGCAGATGCTCGGCCGGGTGCCCGGCAACATCGAGGCCATCCGGCCGATGAAGGACGGCGTGATCGCCGACTTCACCGTCACCGAGCAGATGCTCAAGCAGTTCATCAAGATGGTGCACGAGTCGCGGCTGCTGTCGCCCAGCCCGCGCATCATCATCTGCGTGCCCTGCGGCTCGACCCAGGTCGAGCGGCGCGCGATTCGCGAGTCCGCGCTCGGCGCCGGGGCCTCGCAGGTCTTCCTGATCGAGGAGCCGATGGCCGCCGCGATCGGCGCCGGCCTTCCGGTGTCGGAAGCCGCGGGCTCGATGGTCGTGGACATCGGCGGCGGCACGACCGAAGTCGGCGTCATCTCGCTCGGCGGCATGGTCTACAAGGGCTCGGTGCGCGTCGGCGGCGACAAGTTCGACGAGGCGATCATCAACTACATCCGCCGCAACTACGGCATGATGATCGGCGAACCCACCGCCGAGGCGATCAAGAACAACATCGGCTCGGCCTTCCCCGGCTCCGAGATCCGCGAGATGGAAGTCAAGGGACGCAACCTGTCCGAAGGCATCCCGCGCAGCTTCACGATCACCTCGAACGAGATCCTCGAGGCGCTCACCGACCCGCTGAACCAGATCGTGTCGGCGGTCAAGATCGGCCTCGAGCAGACCCCGCCCGAACTGGGCGCGGACATCACCGAACGCGGGATCATGCTGACCGGCGGCGGCGCGCTGCTGCGCGACCTCGACCGGCTGCTGATCGAGGAGACCGGCCTGCCGGTGCTGGTCGCCGAAGACCCGCTCACCTGCGTGGTGCGCGGCTGCGGCATGGCGCTCGAGCGGATGGACAAGCTGGTCACCATCTTCACCAACGAGTAGTGTGGATCGCAGCCCGCCGCCGTTCTTCAAGCAGGGCCCGTCCGCCAACGTTCGTCTCGCGTTCTTCTCGCTGCTGGCGGTCGCGCTGCTGATCGTCGACGCGCGCTTCGACACGCTGTCCAGGCTGCGCCAGGGGATCGCGACCGTGCTCTACCCGGTGCAGCGCACCCTGCTCGTGCCGCGCGACCTGGCCGGCTCGATGACCGGCTATTTCGTCGAGATCGACCGGCTGCGCGAGGAGAACGCCGAGATGCGCCGCCTCGAGGCTGCGAACGCCCGTGCGCTGCTCCAGACCGAGCAACTGGCCGCCGAGAACGCGCGCCTGCGCCAGCTGCTCGGCATGCGCGACCGGACCGCGCTTCGCTCCACCGTGGCCGAGGTGCTGTACGACGCCCGCGACAACTTCTCGCGCCGGCTCGTCGTCGACCGCGGCATGCAGCACGGCGTGCAGGCGGGGCAGCCGGTGATCGACGCGCACGGCGTGGTCGGCCAGGTCACCCGGGCCCATGCCCTGTCCAGCGAGGTGACGCTGGTCACCGACCGCAACTCCACCGTTCCGGTCGAGGTGCGCCGCACCGGCGCCCGCACGCTCGCGTGGGGCGGCACCGTCCCGGGCACGATCGAGCTGCGCTTCCTGCCGGTGGTCACCGACATCCGCGAGGGCGACGAGCTGGTCACTTCCGGGCTGGACGGGCTGTTCCCGGGCGGCCTGCCGGTGGCGCGCGTCTCCGAGGTCTCTCCCGGCGCGACCTCGGCCTTCCTGCACGTTCGCGCCGCGCCCGCCGCGCACGTGGAGCGCACGCGGCTGCTGCTGATCCTGCTGGCCGAGCCGCCGGTCCCGGCGCCGCCCACCGCCGAGCCCGCCGACCCGGGCGCTCGCCGCGGGCGCAGGAGCTGAAGCCATGCCGATGCCGCCCCAGTACCTGCTGCTGCCCGCCAGCCGCGCCTTCATCACCTTCTCGTTGATCGCTGCCTTCCTGCTGAACCTGCTTCCGTGGGGGAGGCTGCCCGGCGTGCCCGACTTCATGGCGCTGGCCCTGGTGTTCTGGAACATCCACCAGCCGCGCATGGTCGGGATCGGCATCGCCTTCCTGTTCGGGCTGCTGCTCGACGTCCACGACGCGTCGCTGTTCGGCCAGCACGCGCTGGCCTACACGCTGCTCTCCTACGGCGCGATGAGCCTTCACCGGCGCGTGCCCTGGTTCGGAATGCCGGCGCAGATGCTGCACGTGCTGCCGCTGTTCCTGCTCGCGCAGGCGGTGACGCTGGTGGTGCGCGTCGCGGTGGGCGGCGATTTCCCCGGCTGGTCCTGGTTCCTGCAGGGCATCGCCACGACGCTGCTCTGGCCGCTGGCCGACCTGCTCCTGCTGGCGCCCCAGCGCCGCGCCGTCGATCGCGACGAGAACCGGCCGATCTGAGGCGCGCCCGGCTATGGTGGAAGTCCGCAATCCCGAACGCGAGCTGCAGCGGCTCAGGCTGCGGCTCGTCTTCGCGATGCTGTTCGCGATCGCCTGCTTCGGCCTGCTGGCGGCCCGCCTGGCCTGGCTGCAGGTGCATCGCTACGAGGACTTCCACGCGCAGGCCGAGGAGAACCGGATCGCGCTGCTTCCGGTGGCGCCCTCGCGCGGGCTGATCTACGACCGCAACGGGGTGTTGCTGGCCGAGAACGTGTCGGCCTACACGCTGGAGCTCTCGCCCAAGCAGATCGGCTACGCGAAACTCGACGCGACGATCGACGCGCTGACCGAGATCGTCGAGATCACGCCGCTCGAGCGCAAGCGCTTCAAGCGGCTGGCCGACGAGAACCGCAGGGCCGACAGCCTGCCGCTGAAGACGCGCCTCACCGACGACGAGGTCGCGCGGCTGGCGGTGCAGCGCTACCGCTTCCCGGGCGTCGAGATCCGCGCCCGGCTGTTCCGGCACTATCCGCTCGGCGAGACCGCTGCCCACGTGCTCGGCTACATCGGCCGGATCTCGCCCGACGACAAGCGCAAGCTGGAGGAGAAGGAACTCGCCTCGGTGTACTCCGGCTCGACGCACATCGGCAAGGTCGGTGTCGAGCTGTCCTACGAGCGCGAGCTGCACGGCAAGCCGGGCACCGAGGAGGTCGAGGTCTCGGCCGGCGGCCGGGTGGTGCGGACCCTGTCGCAGACGCCGCCGACGCCGGGCTCGAACCTGTACCTGTCGATCGACATCCGCCTGCAGAAGCTGGCCGAGGACCTTTACGCAGGCCGTCGCGGCGCAATGGTGGCGATCGAGCCGGCCACCGGCGACGTGCTCGCGCTCGTCTCCAGCCCCTCGTTCGATCCCAACCTGTTCATCGACGGCATCGACACCCAGACCTGGCAGTCGCTGAACGAGAACCCCGACCTGCCGCTGCTGAACCGGCCGCTGCGCGGCGCCTACCCGCCGGGATCGACCTACAAGCCCTTCATCGCGCTGGCGACCCTGGGCGAAGGACTTCGCAAGCCGGGCGACACGATCGTCGACCCCGGCTACTTCCAGCTGGGCAACCACCGCTTCCGCGACTCCCGGCCCGGCGGGCATGGCATCGTCGACCTGCGCAAGTCGATCGTGGTGTCGAGCGACACCTACTACTACAAGCTCGCCTACGAGATCGGCGTCGACAAGCTGCACGACCTGATGAAGCCCTGGGGCTTCGGCCAGCTGACCGGCATCGACCTGGAGCACGAAACCGCCGGCATCCTGCCTTCCACCGACTGGAAGATGCGCCGCTACAAGCAGCGCTGGCATCCCGGCGAGACGCCGTCGATCGGCATCGGCCAGGGCTACAACGCGTTCACGATCCTGCAGCTCGCGCACGCCACCGCCACGCTGGCCGGCGGCGGCGTCGTGATGCGGCCCCACGTGGTGCGAACGATCGAGAATCCGAACACGCGCGAGCGCCGGCAGCCGGGCGCCGTCGAGAAGCACCGGATCCCGGTCCGCCCGGCGCACCTCGAGCTGGTCCGCTCGGCGATGATCGAGGTGAACCGCTCGGGCACCGGGCGCCACGTGTTCGGCAACGCCCCCTATCCGGTCGCCGGCAAGACCGGCACGTCGCAGGTGATCGGCATCAAGCAGGGCGAGCGCTACGACGCGAAGAAGATCGACGAGCGGCACCGCGACCACTCGCTGTTCGTCGCGTTCGCGCCCGCCGACGCGCCGCGGATCGCGGTGGCGGCGATCGTCGAGAACGGCGGCTTCGGCGCGCAGGCCGCCGCACCGCTCGTGCGCAGGGTGCTCGACTACTACCTGCTGGGCCAGTTGCCGCAGGACTTCCCGCCCGGCGCGCTGCCGCCGCTCCCCGACGAGGCCGAGATCCGCGACGTGCCGGTCAGCCTGGAGCCCGAGACCGTGGACCCCGCCGAGGCAGAACCCCGATGATCCACGAGAACACGCCGCTGACCGCCCGGATCAAGCCGTGGGTGCTGGTCTTCGACGGGCCGCTGCTGGTCGGGCTCGCGCTGCTCGTCGGCATTAGCCTGGTGACGATGTACTCGGCGGCGATCGACTACGACGGCCGGATGCTCGCGCACGCGCGCAACCTGTCGCTCGCCTTCGTCGTGATGTGGGCCGCGGCCTGCCTGCCGCTGTCCTGGATCATGCGCGCCGCGGTCCCGCTGTACGTCGCGGCCGTCGCGCTGCTGATCGCGGTGGCGCTGTTCGGCGACGTGGCCAAGGGGGCGCGCCGCTGGCTGGACCTGGGCGTCACCCGGATACAGCCGTCCGAGCTGATGAAGATCGCGATGCCGCTGATGCTCGCCTGGTGGTTCCAGAAGCGCGAAGGCGCCCGACGCTGGTACGACTTCGCGATCGCCGCGGTGCTGCTGCTCGCGCCGGTGCTGCTGATCGCCCGCCAGCCCGACCTCGGCACCTCGCTGCTGGTGGCCGCGGCAGGCGCCTACGTGATCTTCTTCGCCGGCCTGCCCTGGCGGGTGATCGGCGGCGGGCTCGTCGCCGGGATCGCGGCCCTGCCCCTGCTCTGGATGGTCATGCACGACTACCAGAGGCAGCGGGTGATGATGCTGCTCGACCCGACCTCGGACCCGCTGGGCAAGGGCTTCCACATCATCCAGTCGACGATCGCGGTGGGCTCGGGCGGCACCTGGGGCAAGGGATGGATGGACGGCACCCAGGCCCATCTCGAGTTCGTGCCCGAGCGCACGACCGACTTCATCCTGGCGGTCTACGCCGAGGAGTTCGGCCTGGTCGGGAACCTGGTACTGATGCTGGTCTACCTGATCGTGATCGGCCGCGGCCTGGTCATCGCGGCCAATGGCGCGACGCTGTTCGCGCGGCTGCTGGCCGGCGCGCTCACGCTGATCTTCTTCACCTACGCCTTCGTGAACATCGGCATGGTGATCGGGGTCCTTCCGGTGGTCGGCGTGCCGCTGCCCATGATGTCGTACGGCGGCACGGCCATGGTCACGCTCGGCCTCGGGCTCGGCATGCTGATGAGCATCAGCCGGCAGCGCCGGCTGGTGCAGTCCTGAGCGGCAGCCGCAGCCCGCGGCCGCCGCGCGACGGCGTCAGCCGCCGGTCACCTCGAGCATGATCTTGCCGATGTGAACCGACGACTCCATCAGCGCGTGGGCGGCAGCGGCCTCGGCGAGCGGAAACACCTTGTGGATCACCGGCAGCGCGCGGCCCTGCTCGAGCAGTGGCCAGACCTCGGCCTTCAGCGCATCGGCGATCGCGGCCTTGTCGGCGGCGCTGCGGGGGCGCAGCGTGGAGCCGGTGAAGGTCAGGCGGCGGGTCATCAGCGTCGTCCAGTCGACCTCGACCTTCGGCGACTGCAGGTAGGCGATCTGCACCAGGCGGCCGTCGAGCGCCAGGCACTTCAGGTTCCGGCCGATGTAGTCGCCGCCCACCATGTCCAGGATCAGGTCCACGCCCCGGCCGTCGGTCAGCCGGGCGATCTCCTCGACGAAGTCCTGCTCGCGGTAGTTGATCGCGGCGGCCGCGCCCAGCTCGCGGCAGACCTTCGCCTTCTCCTGGTTGCCGACCGTGGTGTAGACGGTGGCGCCGCGCGCGTGCGCCAGCTGGATCGCGGTCAGGCCGATGCCCGAGGACCCGCCGTGCACCAGGAAGGTCTCGCCGGCGGCCAGGCGCCCGCGCTCGAAGACGTTGGTCCACACGGTGAAGTAGTTCTCCGGGATCGCGGCCGCCTGCAGCATCGACAGGCCCTTCGGGACCGGCAGGGCCTGGCCCTCGGGCGCGGTCACGTACTCGGCGTAGCCGCCGCCGTTCACCAGCGCGCACAGCCGGTCGCCGACCCGCCACTTCGTGACGCCCTGGCCCAGCGCCACCACCTCGCCCGAGACCTCCAGGCCGATGTAGGGCGACGCGCCCGGCGGCGGCGGGTACTTCGCCTGCCGCTGCAGCACGTCGGGCCGGTTGACGCCGGCATAGGCCACACGGATCAGCACCTCGCCTGCTTGCGGCGACGGCACCGGCCCCTGGGCCGGCTTCAGGACCTCCGGCTCGCCGCCGGCGCCGTGGTCGATGTAACGCATGGTCTGGGGAAGGTCGGTCATTCGCGTCTCGTTCCTGTTCGTTCGGGCTTGCGGCTGCTCACCCGCTCGCTCATAGTGGGAGCGGGACGCTCTTGCGGAGCGGCGCCGACAACGGCCGGGAGAAAGAAGTTGGCAACCTTACACAATTCCACCGGAAGCGACTACGCATACCTTCCCGGCGGGATGCCCTTCTCGTCGGGCGTGGTCGCCCTGCCGGGCTTCGAGATCGTTCGCGCGCGCTTCGCCAGGCCCCTGCCGGTCGCGGCAGGATTCGAGGCCGTCGCCGCCCACCTCCGCGAGCACGGACGCCCGCAGACCGCGCTGTGCGCCGCCGAACTCAGGTCGCCCGAGCCCTGGTCCTTCGCCGGCTTCGCCGACTTCAACGCGGCCTGGGTCGGCACGCTGCGGCGCTGGGGCCTGGTGCGCCAGGACGGCAATCCGGTCGCGCGCAGCAACGTCTGCCCGGTGCACGAGCCGCCGGCCGAGCCGGTGTTCCACGCCTTCTGCTACACGGTGCCCACGTCCGCGGCTCAGGCGGGCCTGCTGACCACCTCCGACCACTCCGAACGCGCGCCGGGGCCGCGCAACTTCGTGCTGGCCGGCTACGCCGAGTGGGCCGAGGGCACCGCCTTTCCCGACGGCATCGTGGCCCGCGGCGACCGCTCGCGGGAAGGCCTCGAAAAGAAGGCCGCCTTCGTGCTCGACGTGCTGCAGCGTCGCTGCGGCCTGCTGGGCGGCGACTGGCGCGCGCTGACCGCGTTCCAGGTCTACACCGAGCACGAGATCGGGCCGCTGCTCGCCAGCCAGTTCGCGCCGCGCGGGTTGCTTTCGCTGGGCCTGCACTGGCACCCGTGCCGGCCGCCGGTGCAGGAGCTCGAGTTCGAGATCGACGCGCGCTGCGTTCGGCGCGAACTGGTCATCGACTGATCGCGCCCGCTCGCGCGCGTCATGCCGGTCGGGCCCGTCACGCCTTGACCGGGCCCGCCCGACGGGATTAGTCTTTCCCCGAGGCGCCGGCCCGTCCGGCGCCGCCGATTCCGACAGCGGTTCGCGCATGACCGACCACCACCGGGCCGAAACGACCCGGCATCGGCAGCCGGCATCGCTCGAGGAGAGGCAGCCGCCACTCGCGGCTCACGGGGGCGCGGTCGACATCCGCGCCCCTTTCTTTTGCGCTCGCCGCCCGATCCCCTCCGCCATGTCCCGCGCCTGCTCCGTTTCCGTTTCCACCCCGGCACCCTGCGCCTCGGCGCCAGCTTCGGGGGCGCCATCGTCCACCGCCGATCGCCTGGTCGAGGCGGCGCTGGCCTTGCGGGCCGAGGTCGACGCGATGCGCTTCTCGGCGCCGGTCAACCACGTCTACGACCCGCTCGACTATGCGTGGGCCGGCCACGAGGCTTACCTGCGCCGATACGGCGACGGCCGCCGGCGCGTGGTCTTCCTCGGCATGAACCCCGGGCCCTTCGGCATGATGCAGACCGGCGTGCCCTTCGGCGAGGTGGCGGCGGTCCGCGACTGGATGGGCATCGAGGCGCCGATCGCGAGGCCCGCGGCCGAGCACCCGAAGCGCCCGATCGAGGGCTTCGGCTGCCAGCGGTCCGAGGTCAGCGGCCGGCGGCTGTGGGGCTGGGCGGCCGAGCGCTTCGGCAGCGCCGAGCGCTTCTTCGCCGATTGCTTCGTGCTGAACTACTGCCCGCTGGTGTTCCTCGAGGAATCGGGCCGCAACCTGACGCCCGACAAGCTGCCCGCCGCCGAACTCGCCCCGCTGCTGCGCGCCTGCGATGCCCACCTGCGCGCCGCGCTCGCGGCGCTGCGGCCCGACTGGCTGATCGGCATCGGCGGCTGGGCGATGAAGCGGGCCGGTGCGGCGCTCGCCGACGCACCAGTGGACACGGATGCGGGGAACGGACCTCCGGCACCGGCGCACCCGCCACGCATCGACACGATCCTGCACCCGAGCCCGGCCTCGCCGGCCGCCAACCGCGGATGGGCCCCGGCGGTCGACCGGCGGCTCGGCGAACTCGGCGTGTTCGGCTGACGCGCGGCCCCCGACAGGCAGGCGGCTCGCGCCGATGACCCGGATCCTCACCGTCACGCCGAACCCGGCGCTCGACCTGTCGACGTCGACCGACGTCGTCCGGGACACCCACAAGCTGCGATGCAGCGCCGCCCGCTTCGACCCGGGCGGCGGCGGCATCAACGTGGCGCGCGTGCTCCATCGGCTGGGCGCCGACTGCCTCGCCCTCTACCCGGCCGGCGGCGCGACCGGCGAGCGCCTCGCGCGCCTGCTCGAGCAGGAGGGCGTGCCCGGCGAGCGGATCGACATCGCCGGCGAAACGCGCGAGAGCTTCTCCGTCCTGGAGAACGCCACCGGCCGCGAGTTCCGCTTCGTGCTGCCCGGCCCGGAGCTGGCCGCACGGGAGTGGCGGGCCTGCCTGGACGCGGTCGACCGGTTCGCCGTGCCCGGCGGCTACGTGGTGGCCAGCGGCAGCCTTCCGCCCGGTGCGCCGGTCGACCTGCATGCGCAGGTCGCGCGACGGGCACGCGACGCGGGAAGCCGGGCGGTGGTCGATGCCTCGGGCGCGCCGCTCGCCGAGGCGCTGCGCGGGGGCGTGCACCTCGTCAAGCCCAGCCTGCGCGAGCTTCGCGAGCTGAGCGGCCAGCCCCTCGGCACCGAGGCCGAGCGGGTCGCGGCCGCGCGCCGGATCGTGGCCGAGGGCCAGGCGGAGATCGTCGCGCTGTCGATGGGCCCGGAGGGCGCGCTGCTCGTGACCGCTGGCGCGGTCCTGCGTGCCGCGCCGCTGGCGGTGCAGGTGGCCACCACGGTGGGCGCGGGCGACGCCTTCCTGGCCGGCCTCGTGTTCGGCATGGCGGGCGGCGAGCCCCTCGACGATGCCTTCCGGACCGGCATGGCCGCCGGCGCCGCCGCCCTGCTGAACCCGGGCACCGCACTGTGCGACCCGGCCGAGGTGCGCCGGCTGCGGGAGCAGGTGGCGATCACGCCGGTCCGCGCCTGACCGCGCCGCCACGGCGGCCCGCCGCACCGATCGCACGCACCCTGCGGCGCCCCAAGGTCGAGTTGACGTTTACGTAAAGTGTCGACGATGATCCGCGGATGGCGACCTACACGATCAGCGAGCTGGCCCGGGAGTTCGACGTCACCCCCAGGACGATCCGGTTCTACGAGGACCAGGGGCTGCTCGCCCCCGAGCGCGCCGGCACCGGCGGACGCCAGCGGGTCTACTCGCAGCGCGACCGCACCCGGCTGAAGCTCACGCTGCGAGGCAAGCGGCTCGGCCTGTCGCTGTCCGAGATCCGCGACCTGATCGACATGTACGACTCGCCGTCGGACACGGTCGCGCAGCTCGAACGCTTCCTGGCGGTGCTGGCCCGCCACCGCCGCACCCTCGAGCAGCAACTTCGCGACCTCGAGGAAACCCTGGCCGAAATCGAGACGCACGAGGCCCGCGCCCGCGGATTGCTCGCCGAACTTCGCAAATGACGTTTACGTTAACGTAAACTATTGCGAGTCAGGAGGAACGTCCCGATGCAGCAAGCCTTCGCCGGGCAGGCCGACATCCCGCCCGCCGCCGATTTCGCCGCCGCCGCCGCCCGGGTCCGGACAAGCTTCGACCGGCAGGCGGCGATGCGCCTGATCGGCGCCCGGCTGGAACGGATAGAGCCCGGTCGCGCGGAGATCGCGCTGCCGTTCCGCCCCGACATCGCGCAGCAGCACGGCTTCGCTCACGCGGGCATCGTCGGGGCCGCGCTCGATTCGGCCTGCGGCTTCGCGGCGTATTCGCTGATGCCGCAGGACGCCGGCGTGCTGACCGTCGAATACAAGCTCAACCTGCTCGCCCCGGGCGCCGGTCGCGAGTTCAGGCTGATCGGCCGCGTCCGCAAGGCCGGGCGTACGATCACGGTTGCGGAGGGCGAGGCCTGGGCGATCCGGGACGACGGGACCCGCAAGCTGATCGCGACGATGACCGGAACGCTGATGACCGTGCGCGACCGCGACGGCATCCAGGGATGACGCGAACCGACCAGGAACAGGCAAGGAGAACGACCCCATGGTGACGATACCCGGACTGCAGTTCGATCTCGGCGAGGACATCGCGATGCTGCGCGACTCGCTGCAGCAGTTCACGGCGAACGAGATCACGCCGCGCGCCAACGAGATCGACCGCAGCGACCAGTTCCCGATGGACCTGTGGCGCAAGTTCGGCGAGCTCGGCGTGCTCGGCATGACGGTGCCCGAGGAGTACGGCGGCACCGACATGGGCTACCTGGCGCACATCGTGGCCATGGAGGAGATCTCGCGCGGCTCGGCCTCGGTCGGACTGTCTTACGGCGCGCACTCCAACCTGTGCGTGAACCAGATCAACCGCAACGGCACCGCCGAGCAGAAGAGCAAGTACCTGCCGAAGCTGGTGTCGGGCGAGTGGGTCGGCGCGCTCGCGATGTCCGAGCCCAATGCCGGCTCGGACGTGGTGTCGATGAAGCTGCGCGCCGACTTCCGCGGCGACCGCTGGATCCTCAACGGCTCGAAGATGTGGATCACCAACGGCCCGGACGCCGACGTGCTGGTGGTCTACGCGAAGAACGACATCGAGGCCGGCCCGCGCGGCATCACCGCCTTCCTGATCGAGAAGGGCTTCAAGGGCTTCTCGGTGGCGCAGAAGCTCGACAAGCTCGGCATGCGCGGCAGCCACACCGGCGAGCTGGTGTTCCAGGACTGCGAGGTGCCGGCCGAGAACGTGCTGGGCGGCTTCGGCGAGGACCCGCTGACCGGCGTGGGCCGCGGCGTCAACGTGCTGATGAGCGGGCTGGACTTCGAGCGCGCGGTGCTGTCGGGCGGCCCGCTCGGGATCATGTCGGCCTGCATGGACGTCGTCGTGCCCTACGTGCACGAGCGCAAGCAGTTCGGCCAGCCGATCGGCGAGTTCCAGCTGATGCAGGGCAAGCTCGCCGACATGTACAGCACGATGATGGCCACCCGCGCCTACGTCTACGAGGTGGGCAAGCAGTGCGACCGCTCGCGCGAGGGCAAGGTCGACGTGCGCAGCCTGCGCAAGGACGCCGCCGGCGCGATCCTGTTCGCTGCCGAGAAGGCCACCTGGATGGCCGGCGAGGCGATCCAGTGCCTGGGCGGCAACGGCTACATCAACGACTACCCGACCGGCAGGCTGTGGCGCGACGCCAAGCTCTACGAGATCGGCGCGGGCACCTCGGAGATCCGCCGGATGCTGATCGGCCGCGAGCTGTTCGGCGAGACCCGCTGAACGGCCGGTCGCGCGCCGTCCCGCACGCCACCGCCGTAGCCGCCGCGAGCACGCCGAGATGAACGCCGTCGTCGAAGCCCCGGGCGCGCCAGACGCCGCGCCCGACGCCGCGCTGCCGGCCGCGATCGCGCGGGCGATCCTGGCCGGCTTCGACCGCCACTACGGGCTGTTCCGCTACAACGCCCAGCAGGCCAAGGCCCGGTTCGAACGCGGCGACTGGCACGGCATCCGCCGGCTCGCGAGCGAGCGGATCGCGTTCTACGACCTGAGGGTGCGCGAGGCGGCGGCGCGGATCGAGAACGAGTTCGGCGCGGTGTCGGGCGCCGACGAAGCCGCGTCCGGCCAGGCACCCGCGCGCGCCGGCCACGGCCCGGCCGCGGCGCAGGAGCCGCTCTGGCAGCGGGTCAGGCGCGAGTACGTGGCGCTGCTCGCCGAGCACCGCCAGCCCGAGCTCGCCGAGACCTTCTTCAACTCGGTCTGCGCGAAGCTGCTGCACCGCGCCTACTTCCACAACGCGTACATCTTCGTGCGCCCGGCGGTGGCGACCGACTACCTGGACTCCGAGCCGCCCTCGTACCGGGTCTACTACCCGCTCACCGAGGGCTGGGAGGCCGCGCTGCGCAGGATGATCGTCGACCTCGGCTTCGCCTGCCCCTTCGTGGACATCGGCCGCGACCTGCAACTGGTGCTGCAGGCGCTGCGCGCCCGCCTGCCGGGCAGCGCCGAACCGGTCGCCGACTGCCAGCTGCAGGTGCTGCGCGGCCTGTTCTTCCGCAACAAGGGCGCCTACCTGATCGGCCGCTTCGTCAACGACGGCGAGATCGAGCCCTTCGCGATCCCGATCCTGCGCGATTCGCAGGGCCGGCTCTATCTCGACGCGCTGCTGACCGGCAGCGACCGCATCGAGGCGCTGTTCAACTTCTCGCGCGCCTACTTCATGGTCGACATGGACGTGCCGTCGGCCTGGGTGCGCTTCCTGAAGACGCTGATGCCGACCAAGCCCGAGTCGGAGCTGTACACGATGCTCGGGCTCGCCAAGCAGGGCAAGACCCTCTTCTACCGCGACCTGCTGCAGCACCTGCACAATTCGCACGACCGCTTCGTGCTAGCGCCCGGCATCAAGGGCCTGGTGATGCTGGTGTTCACGCTGCCCTCCTTCCCGTACGTGTTCAAGCTGATCCGGGACAAGCGCAAGAAGGACATGAGCCGGGAGTACATCCAGCAGCGCTACCAGCTGGTCAAGTTCCACGACCGCGTGGGCCGCATGGCCGACACCTGGGAATACTCGGACGTGCCCTTCCCGAAGTCGCGCATCGACCCGCAGCTGATGCGGGAGCTGCTCGACAGCGCGCCCTCGCTGATCGAGGACGACGGCGACGCGATCGTGATACGCCACCTCTACATCGAGCGGCGGATGGTGCCGCTGAACCTGCACCTCGAGCGCGCCGACGACGCCGAGCGCGAGCGCTCGGTCGTCGAGTACGGGCAGGCGATCAAGGAAATGGTCGCCGCGAACATCTTCCCCGGCGACATGCTGTACAAGAACTTCGGCGTCACCCGCCAGGGCCGCGTCGTGTTCTACGATTACGACGAGGTCGCCTACCTGACCGACTGCAACTTCCGCCGGATCCCCGAGCCGCGCACCCCCGAGGACGAGATGGCCTCCGAACCCTGGTACCCGGTCGCCGCCAACGACGTGTTCCCCGAGGAGTTCGGCACCTTCCTGCTGGGCGATCCGCGGGTGCGCAAGGCGTTCATGGCCCACCACGCCGACCTGCTCGAGCCGGAGTACTGGCAGCTGCGGCAGCGGCGGGTGCGGGCGGGCCTGCTCGAAGACGTGTTTCCCTATCCCGATGCGCTGCGCTTCAGGCATCGGCTGGCCGAAGCCGGCGCGAGCGTCGACCCCGGGTCGACGCCCTCCGCCGAACCCTCAACCGAACCCGTTTCCAGGAGTCTCACATGAGCGATCCCGTCGTCATCGTTTCCGTCGCCCGCACGCCGATCGGCGCCATGATGGGCGAGTTGTCCGGCCTGGCCGGCCACCAGCTCGGCAGCATCGCGATCAAGGCGGCGGTCGAGCGCGCCGGCCTGAAGCCCGAGCAGGTCCAGGAAGTGATCATGGGCTGCGTGCTCCCCGCCGGCCAGGGCCAGGCCCCGGCGCGCCAGGCCACGCTCGGCGCCGGGCTGCCGATGGCCACCGGCGCGACGACCATCAACAAGGTGTGCGGCTCCGGCATGAAGGCCGCGATGTTCGCGCACGACCTGCTGATGGCCGGCAGCCAGGACATCGTCGTGGCCGGCGGCATGGAGAGCATGAGCAACGCGCCCTACATGATGCTCAAGGGCCGCGGCGGCTACCGCTACGGCCACGGCACGCTGTTCGACCACATGGCCTACGACGGACTGGAAGACGCCTACGAGAAGACGCCCAACGGCGGCGGCAAGTCGATGGGCCAGTTCGCCGAGGACTGCGCGGGCAAGTACACGTTCTCCCGCGAGGAGCAGGACGCCTACGCGATCGAGTCGACCCGCCGCGCGGTGGCCGCCAACAGCGACGGCTCCTTCTCGTGGGAGATCGCGCCAGTGACCGTGTCGGGTCGCAAGGGCGACGTGGTCATCGACAAGGACGAGTCGCCGTTCAAGGCCAACCCGGACAAGATCCCGCAGCTCAAGCCGGCCTTCCGCAAGGACGGCACGGTGACCGCAGCGACCTCTTCGTCGATCTCCGACGGCGCGGCGGCCATGGTCATGATGCGCGAGTCCACCGCCAAGAAGCTCGGACTGAAGCCGATCGCGAAGGTCGTCGGCCACGCCACGCATTCGCAAGAGCCGCAGTGGTTCACCACCGCCCCGGTCGGCGCGATCCAGAAGCTTTACGCGAAGACCGGCTGGTCCACGAAGGACGTCGACCTGTACGAGATCAACGAAGCCTTCGCGGTCGTGGCGATGGCGGCAATGAAGGAGCACGGCCTGCCGCACGACAAGGTGAACGTGAACGGCGGCGCGGTCGCGCTGGGCCACCCGATCGGCGCGTCCGGCGCGCGGCTGATCGTCACGCTGATCGGCGCGCTGCGCAAGCGAGGCGGCAAGCGCGGCATCGCGTCGCTGTGCATCGGCGGCGGCGAGGCCACCGCGCTGGCCGTCGAGCTGGTCTGAGGGGGCGCGCGCGCATGCCCTCGGCCCTGATCCTCGGCGCCTCGCGCGGCATCGGGCTGGAGTTCGCCAGGCAATACCTGGCGGCCGGCTGGACGGTGCACGCCACGCACCGCAGCGAGCCCGATCGCCTGAAGCTGCGCGACATGGGCGCCAACACGCTGAAGCTCGACGTGCTCGACGCGAGCGAGCTGGCCGGCGTGGCCTGGCAGCTCGACGGCGAGCGGCTCGACGTGGTGGTGGTCAACGCGGGCGTCTACGGCCCGCGCACCAGCAGCCTGCAGAAGCCGCCGACCGACGAGGAGTTCGAGCTGGTGATGCGGACCAACGTGCTCGCGCCGATGCGCTTCATCCCGATCGTGGGGCCGCTTCTGGCGCCGGCGCGCGGCACGCTGGCCATCCTGTCGAGCCGCATGGGCTCGATCTCCGAGGCCGGCGCCAGCTACGGCATGCTGTACAGGGTGTCGAAGGCCGCCGAGAACATGGTGGCCAAGCTCGCGCACGCCGAGCTCTCGCCCACCGGCGTGCGCGTGCTGGCGCTGCACCCGGGCTGGGTGCGAACCGACATGGGCGGGCCGAACGCCGACGTGGCGGTCGAGGACAGCGTGGCCGGCATGCGGCGGGTCATCGGCGACCCGATGGCCTGGCCGGGCGGCAGCTTCCTCGACTACCGCGGCCAGTCGCTCGCCTGGTGAACGTGTGAATGAATCCACTGCGCGGCCATAGCTTGAGCTTGCACTTGCGATGATCCTGAACGAAGACCAGACGATGATCCGCGACGCGGTTCGCGAGTTCGTGCGCGAGCAGGTCGCGCCGCACGCGGCCGCCTGGGACCGCGATTGCACCTTCCCGGCCGACGCGCTGAAGGGCCTGGCGGCGCTCGGCTGCTACGGCGTGGCGGTGCCCGAGCAGTGGGGCGGCGCGGGCCTCGACTACCGGTCGCTCGCGATCGTGCTCGAGGAGATCGCCGCCGGCGACGGCGCGACCAGCACGGTCGTGTCGGTCAACAACTGCCCGGTGTGCTCGATCCTGATGGCCTTCGGCAGCGACGCGCAGAAGGACCAGTGGCTGCGGCCGCTCGCATCGGGCGAAATGCTCGGCGCCTTCTGCCTTACCGAGCCGCAGGTCGGTTCCGAGGCCTCGGGCCTGAGGACCACCGCCGTGCGCGACGGCGACCACTGGGTTCTGAACGGCGTCAAGCAGTTCATCACCTCGGGCAAGCACGCGAACGTGGCGATCGTGATGGCGGTCACCGACCGCGAGGCCGGCAAGCGCGGCATCTCGGCCTTCCTGGTGCCGACCGATGCGCCGGGCTACGTCGTGGCGCGGCTCGAGGACAAGGTCGGCCAGCATGCGTCGGACACCGCGCAGATCGTGTTCGAGAACTGCCGGGTGCCGGCCGCGAACATGATCGGCGACGAGGGCCAGGGCTACCGGATCGCGCTGTCGGGGCTCGAGGGCGGGCGCATCGGCATCGCGTCGCAGTCGGTCGGCATGGCCCGCGCGGCCTTCGAGGCGGCGCTGGCCTATTCGAAGGAGCGCATCGCGTTCGGCCAGCCGATCTTCGACCACCAGGCGGTGAACTTCCGACTGGCCGACATGGCCACCCGCATCGAGGCGGCCCGCCAGCTGATCCTGCACGCGGCCTCGCTGAAGGACGCCGGCAGGCCCTGCCTGAAGGAGGCCGCGATGGCCAAGCTGTTCGCCTCGGAGATGGCCGAGAAGGTCTGCTCCGACGCGATCCAGATCCACGGCGGCTACGGCTACGTGAGCGACTACCCGGTGGAGCGGATCTGGCGCGACGTGCGCGTGTGCCAGATCTACGAGGGCACCAGCGACATCCAGCGCATCCTGATCGGGCGGGCGCTGGCGAACCAGGGCGGCTGACCCCGCCCGGCAGCCCCGACACCGACCCAGACACGAACGGAAGCCAGATGGCCAAGATCGAGACCAAGCTGAATCCCCGCGACGAGCAGTTCCAGTCCAACGCGCAGGCGATGCGCGTGCTGGTCGGCGACCTTCACGTCCGGCTCGCCAGGACCGCCGAGGGCGGCGGCGAGGCGGCCCGCGCGAAGCACGTGGCGCGCGGCAAGCTGCTGCCGCGCGACCGGGTGCAGCTGCTGCTCGATCCCGGCTCGCCCTTCCTCGAGCTCTCGCCGATGGCCGCCCACGGCATGTACGACGGCGACGCGCCGGCGGCGGGGATCATCACCGGCATCGGCCGGGTGTCGGGCACCGAGTGCCTGGTCGTGTGCAACGACGCCACGGTCAAGGGCGGGACCTACTACCCGATGACCGTCAAGAAGCACCTGCGCGCGCAGGAAGTGGCCCGCGAGAACAGGCTGCCCTGCATCTACCTGGTCGACTCGGGCGGCGCCAACCTGCCCAACCAGGACGAGGTGTTCCCCGACCGCGAGCACTTCGGCCGCATCTTCTACAACCAGGCCACGATGTCGGCCCAGGGCATCCCGCAGATCGCGGTGGTGATGGGCTCGTGCACCGCGGGCGGCGCCTACGTGCCGGCGATGAGCGACGAGGCGATCATCGTGAAGGAGCAGGGCACGATCTTCCTCGGCGGCCCGCCGCTGGTGAAGGCGGCCACCGGCGAGGTGGTCAGCGCCGAGGACCTCGGCGGCGGCGACGTCCACACGCGGCTCTCCGGGGTGGCCGATCACCTCGCGCAGAACGACGCGCACGCGCTGGCGCTGGCCCGCCGCGTGGTCGCCAACCTCAATCGCCGCAAGCCGGAGCAGCTCGACCTGCGCGACCCGGTCGAGCCGGCCTACGCGGCCGAGGAGCTCTACGGCGTCATTCCCACCGACACCCGCAAGCCCTGGGACGTGCGCGAGGTGATCGCGCGCATCGTCGACGGCTCCGAGTTCGACGAGTTCAAGGCCCGCTACGGCACCACGCTGGTCACCGGCTTCGCGCGGATCCACGGCATGCCGGTGGGCATCGTGGCGAACAACGGCATCCTGTTCTCGGAATCGGCCAACAAGGGCGCGCACTTCATCGAACTGTGCGCGCAACGGAAGATCCCGCTCGTCTTCCTGCAGAACATCACCGGCTTCATGGTGGGCCGCAAGTACGAGAACGAGGGCATTGCGCGCGCCGGCGCGAAGCTGGTCACCGCGGTGGCCTGCGCGCAGGTGCCGAAGTTCACCGTGATCATCGGCGGCTCCTTCGGCGCCGGCAACTACGGCATGTGCGGCCGCGCCTACTCGCCGCGCTTCCTGTGGATGTGGCCCAACGCGCGGATCAGCGTGATGGGCGGCGAGCAGGCCGCTTCGGTGCTGGCCACGGTGCGGCGCGACGGCATCGAGGCGCGCGGCGGCAGCTGGAGCCCCGAGGAGGAAGAAGCCTTCAAGGCGCCGATCCGCGACCAGTACGAGCGCCAGGGGCATCCCTACTACGCCACCGCGCGCCTGTGGGACGATGGCGTCATCGACCCGGCCGACACGCGCCGCGTGCTGGCGCTGGGCCTGTCGGCCGCGCTGAACGCGCCGATCCCGGAAACGCGCTTCGGCGTGTTCCGCATCTGAGCGGCCCGCGGCGCGCCGCCCATCTCCCGGCGCGCCGCGCACCGAACGACCCGGACCGACCATGAGCTACGAGACCATCGAGACCGAGAACGCCGGCGGCGTCGCCCGCATCTGGCTGAACCGGCCCGACCTGCGCAACGCGATGAACGACACGCTGATCGGCGAGCTGACCGCAGCGTTCGCGCAGGCGATCGACGACGACGCGGTCCGCGCGATCGTGCTGGGCGGTCGCGGCAGCGCCTTCTGCGCAGGCGGCGACCTGAACTGGATGAAGCGCGCGCGCGAGATGAGCCCGGAAGAGGCCTTCGAGGACTCGCGCAGGCTCGCCCGCCTGTTCCGCACGATCCACGAGAGCCCCAAGCCGGTCGTCGCCCGGGTCCACGGCCCGGCATTCGCCGGCGCGATGGGGCTGGTCGCCGCCTGCGACATTGCGATCGGCAGCCCGGGCGCGAAGTTCTGCCTGTCGGAGGTCAAGCTCGGGCTGATCCCGGCGATGATCAGCCCCTTCGTGATCGCGCGGATCGGCGAACCGCAGGCGCGCCGCTGGTTCCTGACCGCGGAGGTGTTCGACGCGGAGCGCGCCGCTCGGATCGGCATGCTGCACGACGTCCACCCTGCCGAGGAGCTCGACGCCGCGATCGATGCGCTGCTCGCCAACCTGTTGCAGGCCGGGCCTTCGGCGCTGCGGGAAGCCAAGCGGCTGATCCGCGACGTGACGGGCCGTCCGGTCGACGACGCCCTGACCGACGAGACCGCCCGCCGCATCGCCGCGGTGCGCGCCTCGGCCGAGGGTCAGGAGGGCATCGCCGCCTTCTTCGAGAAACGCAAGCCGTCGTGGGCCACGGGCCGGGAGACGCAGTGACATGTTCGACAAGATCCTGATCGCCAATCGCGGCGAGATCGCCTGCCGCGTCGCCGCCACCGCGCGCCGCCTCGGCATCCGCACCGTGGCCGTCTACTCCGACGCCGATGCCGGCGCGAAGCACGTCGCCGCGTGCGACGAGGCCTACCGGTTGGGCCCGGCCCCGGCGCGGGAGTCCTACCTGCGCGGCGAGCGCATCCTGGAAATCGCGAAGCAGTGCGGCGCGCAGGCGATCCACCCGGGCTACGGCTTCCTGTCCGAGAACGAGGGCTTCGCCCGCGCGGTCGAGGCCGCCGGCCTCGTCTTCATCGGCCCGCCGGCCGGCGCGATCGCCGCGATGGGCAGCAAGTCTGCCGCCAAGGCGCTGATGGAGAAGGCGGGCGTGCCGCTGGTCCCGGGTTATCACGGCAGCGAGCAGGATCCCGCCTTCCTGGCCGGCGAGGCCGAGCGGATCGGCTTCCCGGTGCTGATCAAGGCCAGCGCCGGCGGCGGCGGCAAGGGCATGCGGATCGTCGAGCGCGCCGACCAGTTCGCGGCCGCGCTGGCCTCGTGCCAGCGCGAGGCGCGCAACGCATTCGGCGACGAGCACGTGCTGATCGAGCGCTACGTGCTGCGGCCCCGCCACATCGAGATCCAGGTCTTCGCCGACCGGCACGGCAACTGCGTTCACCTGTTCGAGCGCGACTGCTCGGTGCAGCGCCGCCACCAGAAGGTGATCGAGGAAGCGCCCGCCCCGGGCATGACGCCCGAGCGCCGCGCGGCGATGGGCGAGGCGGCGGTGGCCGCCGCCCGGGCGGTCGGCTACGTCGGCGCCGGCACCGTCGAGTTCATCGCCGACCAGGCCGGCAACTTCTGGTTCATGGAGATGAACACCCGGCTGCAGGTCGAGCACCCGGTCACCGAGATGATCACCGGCCAGGACCTGGTCGAGTGGCAGTTGCGGGTGGCGGCCGGCGAGCCGCTGCCGCGCACGCAGGCCGAACTCTCGATCCACGGCCACGCGATCGAGGTCAGGCTGTACGCCGAGAACCCCGACAAGGGCTTCCTGCCTTCGATCGGCACGCTGAAGAGGCTGCGACTGCCCGAGGGCGAGGCCTTCGCGATCGGCGGCGCGGCGAGCGCGGGCGGCGCGAGCGCCGGCGTGCGCGTGGACAGCGGCGTGCGCGAGGGCGATCCGATCACGCCCTTCTACGACCCGATGATCGCCAAGCTGATCTGCCACGGCCGCGACCGGAACGAGGCCCGGCAGCGGATGGCCGGCGCGCTGGCACGGGTGCAGGCGGTCGGCGTGCAGACGAACGCGTCCTTCCTGTCCCGGCTGATGCGCGACGCGGCCTTCGCGGCGGCCGAGCTCGACACCGGCCTGATCGAGCATCGCAAGGCCTCGCTGCTGCCGGCGCCGCAGGCGCCTTCGCTTCGCACGCTGGCGCTCGCCGCCGCCGCGGTCGTGGCGCTCGAGCGCGCGGCGGACGCTCCGGCGGCGCGCGCGGGAGCCGGCGGGCCCGGGGGCGCGAGCGCTTCCGGCGCGGCCGGATGGCGCGATCCCTGGTCCGCCGGCGACGGCTGGCGCCACGGCGCGGCGTGGCTCGCACGGCCGATGCGCTTCGGCCACGCCGGCGCCGAACACGATGTCACGCTCGAGTACGCTGCCGGCGGCTGGACCGTGCGCGCCGGCGACGAAGCCGTGTGCCTGGCGGCGCTGCGTCACGATGCCGCGAGCGGCACGCTGCGCGGCCTGGCCGGCGACACCGCCTTCGAGGTCGGCGTGGCGCTCGACGGCGAGACCCTGCACCTGTTCGGTCCCGACGGCCCGGTCGCGCTGCACTGGGCGAGCCCGCTGGCCCATGCCGGCGACGACGCGCTCGAAGGCGGCGGCCTGGCCGCGCCGATGCCCGGCAAGGTGGTCGCGGTCCTGGTCGATGCCGGCGCCACCGTGTCGCGCGGCCAACCCGTCGTCGTCATCGAGGCGATGAAGATGGAGCACACGATCGCCGCGCCGTCGGCCGGCAAGGTGACCGAGCTTCGCTACCGGGTCGGCGACCAGGTGGCCGAGGGCGCCGCGCTGATCGGCTTCGAGCCGGCCTGAGCACGATGCTCCGCATCTCGATCGCCCACCCCGAAGCCGAGGCGCGCGAGCGCTGGTGCGCCGCGCTGTCGCAGCTGCTGCCCGCGGCCAGCGTCGAAGGCTGGCGCCCCGGCGCCGAGCCGGCCGACTACGCGGTGAGCTGGTACCCGGAGCCCGGCTTCTTCGGCGGCCAGACCAGGCTCAGGGCGCTGTTCAGCGCCGGCGCCGGCGTCGATCACCTGCTTCGCCATCCGGACCTGCCGTCCGCGCTGCCGATCGTGCGGCTCGAGGACGCCGGCATGGCCGAGCAGATGGTCGAGTACTGCCTGCACGAGGTGCTGCGCGTGCAGCGCCGCGTGAACGACTACGAAGCCCTGCAGCGCGAGCGCCGGTGGGAGGAACTCCGGTCGCTGCGACGCGAGGAACTGCCGATCGGCGTGTTCGGCCTGGGCGTGCTCGGCGAGCAGGTCGCGCGGGCCTTCGCGGCGCTCGGCTACCCGGTACGCGGCTTTTCCCGCTCGCCGAAGGCGATCGACGGCGTCGAGTGCTTCGACGACCGGCACGGGCTGCGCGCCTTCCTCGAAGGATGCCGGGTGCTGGTGCTGCTCGCCCCGCTCACCCCCGACACCCGCGACCTGTTCGATGCCGAGCGACTGGGTTGGCTGCCGCAGGGCGCCTGGCTGGTCAACGTCGCGCGCGGCGGACTGGTCGTCGACGAGGCCCTGCTCGCGGCCGCCGACTCCGGGCGGCTGGCCGGCGCCACCCTCGACGTGTTCCGCGAGGAGCCGCTGCCGGCCGCGCATCCGTTCTGGGGCCATCCCCGGATCCGGATGACGCCGCACGTCTCGGCGGTCACCCTGCCCGAGGTCTCGGCCCGGCAGGTCGCCGCCAAGATCGAGGCGCTCGAGCGCGGCGAGCCGGTCAGCGGCCTCGTCGACAGGCGCCGCGGATACTGAAGGCATGGGCAAGGCGGCCGAGCCGCCCGGCTGCCGGCACAATGCGTATATCGAACACTGACGACCCGGGATCCGAGAACCGATGAAGCTGCCCGCGAAAGTCCTGATCACCGAAGTCGGCCCGCGCGACGGGCTGCAAAACGAAAAGCAGCCGGTGTCGACCGACGTGAAGGTCGAACTGTGTGAGCGCCTGCTCACCGCCGGCGTTCGCCAACTCGAGGCGACCTCCTTCGTGTCGCCGAAGTGGGTGCCGCAGATGGCCGACGCGGCCGACGTGATGGCGCGGATCTCCCGGCCCGCCGGCAGCCTGATCTCGGTGCTCACCCCCAACATGAAGGGCTTCGAGGGCGCGCTCGCCGCCGGCGCCCAGGAGGTCGTCATCTTCGGCGCCGCCAGCGAGGCCTTCTCCCAGCGCAACATCAACTGCTCGATCGCCGAGAGCATCGAGCGGTTCCGGCCGGTGGCCGAGGCGGCGCTCGCCAACGGGATCCGCCTGCGCGCCGCGGTGTCGGTCGCCTACGGCTGCCCCTACCAGGGCGAGGTGCCGGTCGAGTCGGTCGTCGACGTCACCCGGCGCTTCCGCGACCTCGGCTGCCACGAGATCGGCATCGCCGACACGATCGGTGTGGCCAACGCCGCCCAGGTGCAGCGGGTGCTCGAGGCGGTGCTGCGCGAGGTCCCGGCCGACGCGATCTCGGGTCACTACCACGACACCTACGGCCAGGCCGTTGCGAACGTGCTCGCCAGCCTGCAGGTCGGCATCCACCGCTTCGACACCTCGATCGCCGGCCTCGGCGGCTGCCCGTTCGCGCGCGGCGCCACCGGCAACGTGGCGACCGAGGACGTCGTCTACCTGCTGCACGGGCTCGGCATCGAGACCGGGCTCGATCTCGGCGCGCTGGTCGACGCCGGGCAGTGGATCTCGGCGCAACTCGGCCGGCGCAGCAACTCGCGCGCGGGCAACGCGCTGGCGGCGAAGCGGGCCGCGCAAGAAGAAGCCGGGGCGCAATGAGCCGGAAGCACCGGTCGAACGAGACGGCCGAAGCGAACCCGGCGGCGCCGCGCCCGGCCTTCGCCGGGCGCACCCGCTCGCCCTGCATCTCGGTGTGCCGGATCGACCCCGACGACGGCCTGTGCGTCGGTTGCCAGCGCACGATCGACGAGATCGCGAGCTGGGGAGCGATGACGCCCGAGCAGCGGGTCGAGGTCTGGCGGCTGATCGCCGAGCGCCGCGAGGCGAAGGCGGCCGAGGCCGGGACCGCGAAGACGAGCGCCGCGGCGCGCGAGTCCGCCTCGGAGCGCGAGCGACGATGATCGCCGGCCTTCCGGACACGGTGCGCTTCGTCGAGCGCGACTGGCTGTCGTCGAACCAGGTCTTCCTGGTCGACGGCGGGGAGGCCACCGTCGTCGACACCGGCTACGTCAAGCACGCGCCGATGACCGCGGCGATCGTCGGGCGCCTGCTCGAGCAGACCGGCAGCCGGCTCGCGACGATCGTCAACACCCACCTGCACTCGGACCACTGCGGCGGCAACCGGCTTCTGGCCGAAACCTTCGGCGCCCGGATCCTGGTGCCCGAGGCCAGCGTCGAAGACGTGGCACAGTGGGATGAGCAGGCGCTTACATTCGCCGCAACAGGCCAGCGATGCGACCGCTTCCAGGCGCAGGGCGGCATCTCGCCCGGCGACGAGCTGGTCATGGGCGGGCTGCGCTGGCGCGCGCACGCCGCCCCCGGCCACGACCCGAAAAGCCTGGTCTTCCACTGCCCGGAGGCACGGCTGCTGATCTCGGCCGATGCGCTGTGGGAGAACGGCTTCGGCGTGATCTTCCCCGAACTCGAAGGCGAGTCGGGCTTCGACGAGCAGCAGGCGATCCTGGAACTGATCGCGACGCTCGACGTGGACCTGGTGCTGCCCGGCCACGGCCCTGCCTTCGGCGACGTCGGCGCCGCGCTGCGGACCGCCTTCTCCCGGCTGGAGGCGCTGCGCGAGGACCCCACGCGGCAGCCGAGGCACGGCCTGAAGGTGCTGATCAAGTACCTGATGCTGGACCTGGAGCGGATCGAGACCGAGCGCTTCGTCGAGCGCTTCCGGGTCGCGTCGATCCCGCGGCACGCGGCGCACCGGCTCGGGCTGAGCCCCGACCGCGCGATCCGCGACACGATCTCCCAACTGGTGGCGCAAGGGCAGCTGGCCGAGGATGCCGGCTGGCTGATCGACGCGAGCGCCGCCTGAGCCGTCTTCCCGCGAGACCACGATGAACCAGTTCGTCAGCCTCGAGATACGCGACAGCCACGACGACGACCTCGGCGCGATCCAGGCGATCTACGCCCACCACGTGCGCCACGGCGGCGGCTCCTTCGAGCTGGAACCGCCCGACCTGGTCGAGATGATGCGCCGCCGCGCCGACGTGCTGCGCAACGGTTTCCCGTACCTGGTGGCGGTCAGCACCGAGGCGGGCCGCGAGCGGGTCGTCGGCTATGCCTACGCGAACTACTTCCGGCTGCGCCCCGCCTATCGCTTCACGGTGGAGAACTCGATCTACATCGATCCGGGCGCACAGCGCCGCGGGGCCGGCAAGCGCCTGCTCGGCGAGCTGGTCGCGCGCTGCGAGGCGGCCGGCCTGCGGCAGATGGTCGCGGTGATCGGCGACAGCCGGAACACCGGCTCGATCGGCCTGCACGCCGCCTGCGGCTTCCGCTTCGCGGGCGTGCTGCGCAGCACCGGCTGGAAGTTCGACCGCTGGCTGGACACGGTGATGATGCAGCGCGACCTCGGCCCGGGCGACCGCACGCCGGCCGATCCGGGGCGCTGACTTGCGCTAGCCCCGCTGCGAGCGGTCCCTCGCGTTCTGCGCCTCGATCCGCTCGCGCGCCTCGCGCCACTGGTCCTCCGTCCAGTCGCGCAGCGGGTAGAAGTTGCCGCCGTTGGCCAGGTAGTTGCCGCCGTCCATGAAGATCAGTTGGCCGGTCAGCCAGTCGCAGCCGCCCGACATCAGGAAGGCGGCCAGGTTCTGCAGCTCGGCCATGCTGCCCGGCCTGCGCATCGGGTTCATCGCTCGCGAGCGCGCGCCCGGCTCCTCTCCCGGGTTCAGCCGCTTGCTCATGCCCTCGGTCGGGATCTCCCCGGGGCCGACCGCGTTGAGCCGGATGCCGTAGCGCGCCCACTCGGTTGCGAGCGAGCGGGTCATCGCCGCGATGCCGGCCTTGCTCATCGCGGACGGCACGACGAAGGGCCCGCCGTTCTCGACCCAGGTGACGATGATCGACATCACCGAGTTCATCGGCATGCCCGGCTTCCAGCCGCCGGCGCGCCGCGCCTCGTCGATCCAGTGCCGGCCCACCGCGTTGGTCACGTAGAAGGTGCCGTGGAAGACGATGTTCGCGATCGCGTCGAAGGCGCGCGAGGAAAGCGCCTCGGTCGGGCTGATGAAGTTGCCGGCCGCGTTGTTGACCAGGCCGGTCAGCGGGCGCTCGGCGAAGATCTCGTCGACCATCGCCTCGACCGCCTGCGCGTCGCGGATGTCGAGGCCGAAGGTCCGGACCTCGCCGCCGTGCTCGCGCATCATCTGCGCGGCGGCCTCGTCGAGCACCGCCTTGCGGCGGCCGCAGATGACGACGTTCGCGCCCAGTTGCAGGAAGCGCTCGCTCATCGCCCGGCCCAGGCCGGTGCCGCCGCCGGTCACCAGGATCCGGTGGCCGTTCAGGAGATCCTTCTCGAACATCGCTGCCTCGCTGGAATCGGAGAGAAGCCGGCGCCGCCGCGCGATGGCGGCGCCGGCGCGCCGGCAGGGCTGCCCCGGCCGGTCAATCGTACTTGCGCGCGTCCTCGATCACCTTGCCGTCGTTGGGCAGGCTGCCGGGAGCCACCAGCGCGACCTCGCCGCGCAGCTTGGTCACCTCGCGCACCGACTCGGCGAGCGCCGCCGCCAGCGCGTCGCCGCCGCCGGCCGCGGCCACCGCAGCGTCGTCGGCTTCGCACCTGAGCGTCATCCGGTCGTTGGCCATCTCGCCCTCGACGACCAGCCGCGCGCGCGCCACGCCCGGATGGCGCTGCACGATCTGCTGGACCTGGCCGGGGTGAACGAACATGCCGCGCACCTTGGTGGTCTGGTCGGCGCGGCCGAGCCAGCCGCGAATGCGCACGTTGGTGCGGCCGCAGGGCGAAGGTCCGCGCATCACGGCCGACAGGTCGCCGGTTCCGAAGCGGATCATCGGGTAGACCGGGTTGAAGCTGGTGACGACGATCTCGCCGACCTCGCCGTCGGGCACCGGATCGCCGGTGCCGGGCCGCACGATCTCGAGGATCAGGTCCTCGTCGAGGATCATGCCCTCCATCGCCTCGGACTCGTAGGCCACCATGCCGAGGTCTGCCGTGCCGTACCACTGCAGCACGGTCTCGATGCCCTGCTCGCGGAACCAGCCGCGCAGGCTCGGCGGCAGCGCCTCGGCCGCGACCAGCGCGCGCTTCAGGTTCGAGATGTCGAGGCCCAGCTCGCGCGCCTTCTCGACGATGATCCTCAGGAACGAAGGCGTGCCGACGTAGGCATCGGGCCTGAGCGTGCGGATCAGGTCGATCTGCTGCTCGGTGTTGCCGATGCCGGCCGGGATCACCGCGCAGCCCAGCTTGCGGGCGCCGCCGTCGACCATCCAGGCGCCAGGCGTCAGGTGGTAGCCGAAACAGTTCTGCACCACGTGGCCGGCGCGGATGCCGGCGGCGTGCAGCGCGCGCGCGACCCGCCACGGGTCGTCGCCCGCCCCCTCTGGGTCGAAGATCGGCCCCGGCGACATGAACAGGCGCCCGAGCCGCCCCGGCTCCAGGGTGACGAAGCCGCCGAAGGGCGGGTCGGCCTCCTGCAGCGCCTTCAGGTCGCCCTTGCGCAGCACAGGCAGGCGCGCCAGCGCCTTGCGCGAATCGATCTCGCGCGGGTCCACGCCGGCGAGCCGCTCGCGCCAGCCTCGCGCCCTGGCCGTGGCGTGCGCGACCAGGCCCGGCAGCCGCGCCATCAATGCGCCTTCGCGCGCCTCGGCCGAACGGGTCTCGAGTTCGTCGTAGTGCTGGGTCATCACGTGATCCGCTCGCGCACGGCGCTCAAAGCCAGCGCTTGCGCCGCTTGTAGGACTTCAGGTTCTTGAACGACTTGCGCTCGTGCTCGCCGCCGCCCAGGTAGAATTCCTTGACGTCCTCGTTGTTGATCAGGTCTTCCTGCGGGCCGTCCAGGACGATCTTCCCGGACTCCATGATGTAGCCATAGCTGGCCGCCTTCAGCGCCATCCGCGCGTTCTGCTCGACAAGCAGGATCGTGATCCCGAGCTCCTTGTTCAGCTGCCGGATGATGTCGAAGACCTCCTTGACCAGCAGCGGCGACAGGCCCATCGACGGCTCATCGAGCAGAATCATCTTCGGCCTGGCCATCAGCGCGCGGCTGATCGCGAGCATCTGCTGCTCGCCGCCCGACAGGTAGCCGGCCAGGCCGGTGCGCTCGCGCAGCCTCGGGAAGAAGTCGAACACCATGTCGAGGTCGCGCTTGATCCCGTTGTCGCGGCGCGTGTACGCGCCGAGCCGCAGGTTCTCGACGACCGTCATGTCCTCGACGATCCGGCGCCCCTCCATGACCTGGAAGATGCCCTTGCGCACGATGTCCTCGGGCGCCATGTTGGCGATGTCCTCGCCCATGAAGCTGACGTTGCCGCGGGTGACCTCGCCGTCCTCGGTGCGCAGCAGCCCCGAGATCGCCTTCAGCGTGGTCGACTTGCCGGCGCCGTTGGGCCCGAGCAGCGCGACGATCTCGCCCTCGGGCACCTCCAGGCTGACGCCGCGCAGCACGAGGATCACCTCGTCGTAGACGACCTCGATGTTGTTGACCGTCAGGATAGGGGGCTTCGCGGCGGCCTTCTTCCCGGCCGCCACGGCTTCTGCCGGGGCCGCGTCGGCCACGGCGGATTCGGCTTGCGCCATGCGTGCTACTCCGCTGCTGTCCGCAAGACCCCCTCTTCCGCGCGGGAAGAGGGGGCGCGCCGGCTGCTTACCACCCGAGCCACTCGGGCTTGCGCGGGATGTCCGCCTCGCCGGCCTTCGAGATCGACTGCTGGCCGCCCTTCGAGTTGGCGCGGTAGATGAAGACCTTGGTGGTGCCGCGGTGGTCCTCGGCAGTCCAGGTCGACGGGATGCACACGCCCTGCAGCTCGGCCGGCACGTGGTCCTTCATCTGCTCCATGGCCGCCTTGATGTTCGGGCCGGTGATGCCGCCGTTCATCTTGGCCGAGGCCGCCATCGCGTCGCGCATGTAGAAGACCGAGCAGATGCCGCGCATGTAGTGGACGGCCCGGTACTCGTTGCCCGACGCATCGGAGATCTTCGAGATCTCGCGCACGGTCTTCATGCCCGGCGCGTCGGACTTCCAGTCGGCGCCGCCGACCACGAACATCACGCCGTCGGCCGCGTCGCCCGCGGTCTTCAGCGCGTTCTCGTCCATCGCCCAGACGTTGCCGAGGAACTGCGTCTTCACGCCGACCGTCTCGCAGGACTTCAGCAGGGAGATCGTCGAGCCGCCGGTGTTGGCCAGGAACGCGTACTGCGCGCCGGAATCCTTGAGGCTCAGGCACTGGGCCTTGAAGTCGCCGGGGCGCAGCGAATACTGGATCGCCGGCATCACCTCGAAGCCGAGCTCCTGCGCGTACTCGCCGCAGGCCGCCTTGGGCGCGTTCGGGAACGGATGGTTGTCGCCCATGTGCACGAACTTGGGCTTGGCGATGCCCTTCTGCTTGGCGTCGCCGGCCGCCCACTGCACCAGCGCGCGGCAGCCGTCGGTGTACGAGGGGCCGTAGAAGAAGTTGTACGGAGCGGGCTTGGCGCCCTTCGGGCCCTTGCCGGTCGGGTCGGTCAGGTGGCCCGAATACGAGGCCGAGTAGTAGGGCACCTTGTCGTTGGCGAGGAAGCCGACCAGCGCCTCGGTGTCGGCCGTGCCCCAGCCCTGGATCGCGATCGCCTTGTCGGTGCCCACCCACTTCTTGTAGGTGGCGATCGCGCGCGGCGCGTTGTAGCTGTAGTCGACGACCTCGAACTTCAGCTGGCGACCGGCCACGCCGCCCTGCTTGTTGATCCAGGCGAGCGCGTCGGCCACGCCCTGCCCGTAGACCTTGCCCACGTCGGAGGTGGGCCCGGTGTAGTCGACGAGGGCGCCGACGAAGAGCGGGTCGGCGGCCGAGGCGCCGCCGGCGCCGAGCGCCAGCGCGGCGGCCGCGGCGGCGAAAACGGTGGTCTTCATGGTGTGTCTCCTCTTGTAGGTCGCTGTGTCGGTGGTGGGACCGGATTTCATGGACTGCTTCCTCCTTTTCGCCGCCGCCTGCGTGGGCGGAGCCCGGCTAGTACGAGAACGGGTAGAGCTTCCAGTAGGCCTTGATCATCTTCCAGCGGTGGGCCAGCCCGTCGGGCTCGAAGATCAGGAACAGCACGATGGCCAGTCCGATCGCGCCCTCCTTGAGGAAGGCGATGCCGTCGGTGAGCGCCGGGAAGAAGGCGCCGGCCGACTGGGACACGGCCTGGATCGTCTCGGGCAGCAGCACCATGAAGGCGGTGCCCATCAGCGTGCCCATCACGCTGCCCATGCCGCCGATGATGATCATCCCCAGGAACTGGATCGACAGCAGGATCGTGAACGACTCGGCAGAAACGAAGCTCAGGTAGTGCCCGAACAGCGCGCCGCCGACGCCGGCATAGAAGGCCGCGATACCGAAGGACAGCACCCTGTACTTGGTCAGGTTGATGCCCATGATCTCGGCCGACAGGTAGTGGTCGCGCACCGCCACGAAGGCGCGCCCGTCGCGGCTGCGCAGCAGGTTCGCACCGACCAGGTAGAGCACGACGACGTAGGTCAGCACCACGTAGAAGTAGTGGCGGTCGCCGGTGATCTCGTAGCCGAAGATGCTGAACGACTGCGCGATCGTGCCCGAGGAGCCGCCGGTGAACCAGTCGGCCCGGGCGAAGAAGTCCTCGAGAATGAACTGGGCGGCAAAGGTGGCGATCGCCAGGTAGAGACCCTTGATCCGGGCGGCCGGGATGCCGAACAGCATGCCGACGAGCGTGGTCATCACGCCGGCTAGCGGGATCGCCCAGAACACCGGCACGCCCCACTTGTTGTTGAGCCACGCCGAGGCGAAGGCGCCGAAGCCGAAGAAGGCGGCATGGCCCAGCGAGATCTGGCCGGTGAAGCCGACCAGGATGTTCAGGCCCAGCGCCGCGATGCCGTAGTAGCCGATCTGGATCAGCAGGTTCAGCTGGTATGGGCTCAGCAGCTCGGTGCCGCCGATCTTCAGCGGCGCGATGCACAGCAGGATCACCGCCGCGATCGCGAAGGCGCGCGAGGCCGGCGTCGGGAAGATCGTCGTGTCCTTGCGGTAGCTGGTCTTGAACTGCCCGCAGGGGATCAGCGCGGAAGAGGTGGTCGCCATGCCTTCAGATCCTCTCGATCTGCTTCGTGCCGAACAGGCCGTAGGGCTTGATCATCAGGATCACGATCAGCGCGTAGAAGGGCGCCACCGTGTACAGGTTGCCGAGGTTCAGGTACTGGCTGTCGACGAACTCGGCCAGGTTCTCGAGCACGCCGATGATCAGCCCGCCGACGATCGCGCCGACGATCGAGTCCAGCCCGCCGAGGATCACCGCCGGGAAGACCTTGATCCCGAAGAAGGACAGCGCCGAGGACACTCCGTTGACCATGCCGACGACCACGCCGGCCAGCGCCGAGACGACCGCCGAGATCGCCCAGGCCGCCGCGAACACCGTCTTGACCGAGATGCCGAGGCTCTGCGCGACCTGCTGGTTGAAGGCGGTGGCGCGCATCGCCAGCCCCATGCGCGAGAACTTGAAGAACCAGGCGAAGCCGGCCATGATCACCAGCGAGATCGCCATCGACATGATGTAGGGCGTCTGCACGTTCAGGCCGAGCACGTTCACCGACTTGGCCGCGAAGACCTCGGGGAAGGGCTTCGCCCACACGCCGAACATCCACTTCATCATCGCCTGGAAGAAGATCGACAGGCCGATCGTGACCATGATCACCGAGATGATCGGCTCGCCGATCAGCGGCCTGAGCACGATCACCTGCAGCAGCACGCCGAACACGGCCATGAAGGCCAGCGTGATCGGGAAGCCCAGCCAGAACGGCACCTCCATGCTGGTGAGCAGCCACCAGCAGGTCCACGCGCCGACCAGCAGGAACTCGCCCTGTGCGAAGTTCACGATCTGCGTCGACTTGTAGATCAGCACGAAGCACATCGCCACCACGCCGTACAGCGTGCCGATGATCACGCCGTTGACGATCAGCTGGAGCAGGAGATCGGTGTTCATGGTTTCCCTTCCTACGCGGCCCGCTCGGCGGGCCCGGCCTGCGCGGCCGCGGGTCCGGCGGCGCCGGTTTCGAGCAGCTTCTCGACCACCAGGTCGGTCTGGATCCGCGACGTGGTGCCGTCCTGGAAACGGATGACCGTGTCGACGTGCACCATCGGCGTGTCGCCGTAGATCGCGTCGATGATGTCCGCGTACTTGTCGGCGATCACGTTGCGCCGGACCTTGCGGGTGCGGGTGAGCTCGCCGTCGTCGGCGTCGAGCTCCTTGTAGAGAAGCACGAACTTGCGCACCCGCTGCGGCTCCGGCAGCGTGGCGTTGACCTTCTCGACCTCTTCGCGCAGCAGCCGGTAGACCTCGGGCCTCGACGACAGGCTGGTGTAGTTGGTGAACGCGATGCTGCGCTGCTCGGCCCACTTCGAAACGATCGAGTAGCGGATGCAGACGATCGCGGCCAGGTACGGCCGGTCGTGGCCGAGGATGACCGCCTCGGCGATGAACGGCGAGAACTTCAGCTTGTTCTCGATGAACTGTGGCGAGAAGCGGGTGCCGGTGGACGTCGTGGCGAGGTCCTTGACCCGGTCGATCACGACCAGGTGGCCGTTCTCCTTCTTGATGTAGCCGGCGTCGCCGGTGTACATCCAGCCCTCGCGGACGTCGGCCTTCGTGGCCTCCTCGTTGCGGTAGAAGCCGAGGAACATGCCCGAGGTGCGCGCGACGATCTCGCCCACGCCGTTCCGGTCGGGCTGGTCGATGCGAAGCTCGGTGTTGCCGAAGGGCAGGCCCACGGTGTCGAAGTCGACGTCGTCGGGCCGGTGGATCGTGTAGGCGCCGGCGAGCTCGGTCTGGCCGTAGATCTGGCGCAGCGGCACGCCCATCGCCTGGAAGAAGCGGAAGGTCTCGGGGCCGAGCGCCGCTCCGCCGGTGGCGGCCGACTTCAGGAAGGTGAAGCCGAGCCGGTCGCGCAGCGGCCGGAACAGGATCAGCTCGGCGAGCCAGGAGCGGCGCTTCTGGTCCAGCGCCTGCAGGCCGAGCTTCATGCCCAGCTCGAACATCTTCTGCTTGAAGCGCGTGGCGTCCATCATGCGGGCGCGCACGTCGGCCGCGATCTGCTCCCAGACGCGAGGCGCGAGCAGCACGAAGGTGGGCCCGATCTCGCGCAGGTCGGCCATCATCGTCTCGGGCTCCTCGACGAAGTTGACCGTGATCCGCGAGATCAGCGGCTGGGCCACCGCGTAGATCTGCTCCATGATCCAGGGCAGCGGCAGCACCGACACGTAGTTGTCGGTGGGCAGCTTCGGGTCGACCTCGAGGTAGGCCGCGCAGTGGCCGAGGAAGGGCCCCGCCTGCAGCATCGCCAGCTTGGGATTGGAGGTGGTGCCCGAGGTGGTGCAGAGAATGGCGACGTCCTCGGCCTTGCCGAGCGCGACCTCATCGGCGAAGCGCGAGGGCTCGCGGGCCTCCAGCGCGGCGGCCATCGCCTTGAGCTCGTCCCAGCCCACCAGGCGCGGGTCGCTGTACTTGCGCATGCCCCGCGGGTCGAAGTAGACGATCTTCTCGATGCTCTTCGAGTTCTCGGCGACCTCGAGCAGCTTGTCGACCTGCTCCTCGTCCTCGGCAAGCACGACCCGCACCTCGGCGTAGTCGACCAGGTAGGCGACCTCCTGGGGCATCGCATCGTGGTAGACGCCGAGCGACATGCAGCCGACCGCGTGGATCGCGACCTCGCTCCAGACCATCTCGGGCCGGTTCTTGCCGATGTAGCTGACGACCTCGCCGCGCCTGACGCCCAGCGCGATCAATCCGAGCGCGATCTCCTTGACCCGGTCGCGGTAGTCGGCCCAGGTGAACTCGTTCCAGATGCCGAATTCCTTCTCGCGCATCGCGACCTCGCCGGGCCACCGCTCGGCGTTGTTCAGCAGCAGCTTCGGAAGGGTGTCGTGACGGGCGACGTCGCCGTGCTCGGCTTGCATCAGGCGGCCTCGTCGTCTTCCACGCCCAGGTAGGCGCGCTTGACGTGCTCGTTGTTCATGATCTCGTCGGGCAGGCCGTCGGCGATCTTCCGGCCGAAGTCCAGCACGATGACCCGGTGGGAGATGTCCATGACCACGCCCATGTCGTGCTCGATCATGATGACCGTCATCCCCCACTCCTCGTTGAGGTCGACGATGTAGCGGGCCATGTCCTCCTTTTCCTCGAGGTTCATGCCGGCCATCGGCTCGTCGAGCAGGATCAGGTCCGGCTTGACCGCGACCGCGCGCGCCAGTTCGACCCGCTTGCGCAGGCCGTAGGACAGCGTGCCGGCGACCGCCTTGCGGATGTGGCTGATCTCGAGGAAGTCGATGATGTCCTCGACGTGCCGGCGATGCTCGAGCTCCTCGCGCTGCGCGCCGCCGAACCAGTAGAGGCCGCCGGTCAGGAAGTTGTTCTTGAGCAGGTGATGGCGCCCGACCATGATGTTGTCGAGCACGGTCATGTGACTGAACAGCGCCAGGTTCTGGAAGGTGCGCCCGAGCCCCAGCGTGGCCCGCTGGTTGGGCGTGAGGCGGGTGATGTCCTGCCCCTTGAACCACACGCTTCCGCTGGTCGGCGAATAGCGCCCCGAGATGCAGTTGAGCATCGAGGTCTTGCCGGCGCCGTTGGGCCCGATGATCGAGAACAACTCGCCGGGCCGGACTTCGAAGCCGACCTCGGTCAGGGCCTGCACGCCGCCGAACCTGAGCGAGATGTCGCGCGCCTGCAGGATCGGCGCCGATTCGCTAGCCAATGTCTCCTCCTCCGCCTCGTGATCGAGGTCTGGAGCCGCCCGCGGCGGCCCCGGCACTAGCTTAGTCTAAGCCAGCCCAGCCGGTATAGTTGTCGTCCGTTTGACAAACTTCGGGGCAAAGGAAATCCGCCGGTGGCACGATCGCTCGACGACCTGCTCGGCCTGTCGCCGTGGATGCGGCAGCTCGACGCGCCGCAGCAGGAACGGGTTCGCCGCGACCTGATCGAGCGGACCGTGCCGGCCGGCGCCTTCGTCTGCCGCAAGGGCGAGCCGATCGAGCACTGGTTCGGCGTGGTCGACGGCCTGGTCAAGATCAGCAGCGTGTCCGCCGACGGCAAGTCGGTGACCTTCATCGGCGTGCCGCCCGGGGGCTGGTTCGGCGAGGGCTCGCTGCTGAAGGACGAGCCCCGCCGCTACGACGCGATCGCGCTGCGCGACAGCCGGATCGCGCTGATGCCGCGCGCCACCTTCCAGTGGCTGCTGGACTCCAGCATCCCGTTCAACCGCTACCTGCTGATGCAGCTGAACGAGCGGCTCGGCCAGCTGATCGCAACGCTGGAGTCCGACCGGCTGCTCGGCCCCGACGCGCGCGTCGCCCGCTGCCTGGCGCAGATGTTCAACCCACTGCTCTACCCGGAACTGGGGCCCAGGCTGGAGATCTCGCAGGGCGAGTTGGGCTTCCTGACCGGGCTGTCGCGCCAGCGGGTGAACCAGGCGCTGCAGCTGCTATCGCGGCGCGGCCTGCTGACCGTGGAGTACGGGTCGGTCACCGTCCTGTCCCTGGACGAGCTGCGCACCTTCGAGGAATGAGCAGCGGGGTCGCCGCCCCGCGCCGGTGATCGAGCCGGGGCCCGCCGCAAGGGTCGGGCCCGGGCGTGTCACTTCGAGTAGTCGTAGAAGCCGCGGCCGGTCTTTCGGCCCAGCATCCCGGCATCGACCATCTCGCGCAGCAGCGGCGCAGGCCGGTACTTCGGGTCGTTGAAGTTGTCGTACAGCACTTCCATGACCGCCAGCTCGACGTCGAGTCCGATCAGGTCGCACAGCGCGAGCGGGCCGATCGGGTGATTGCAGCCCAGCTTCATGCCGGCATCGATCTCCTCTGCGCTGGCCAGCCCCTCCTGCAGCGCGAAGATCGCCTCGTTGATCATCGGGCACAGGATCCGGTTGACCACGAAGCCGGCGCTATTCTTCACGCCGATCGGGGTCTTGCCGAGCCGCTCGGCCAGCTCGGTGACCGTGGCCACCGTCTCCTCGGAGGTGCGCAGCCCGCGGATGATCTCCACCAGCGCCATCACCGGCACCGGGTTGAAGAAGTGCATCCCGACGAAGCGGTCCGGATGGTGGGTGGCATTGGCCAGCCGGGTGATCGAGATCGACGAGGTGTTGGTGGCCACGATCGCCCCGGGCTTCGCGATGCCCGAGACGTTCTGCAGGATCTTGACCTTGAGCGCCTCGTTCTCGGTGGCCGCCTCGATGATCAGGTCGGCCGCGCCCAGGTCCTCGGGATTGGTCGTGGCCCTGATCCGCGACAGCACCTCGAGCTTGCGGACCTCGTCGATCGAGCCCTTCTTGACCAGTCGGTCGAGCGAGCCGGACACGGTCTTCAGGCCTTTCTCGATCGCCGCGTCGCTGATGTCCTGCATGATCGCGTCGATGCCGGCCACCGCGCAGGCCTGCGCGATGCCGTTGCCCATGGTGCCGGCGCCGATGATGCCGACGGTCTGGATGCTCATTTCGGGGTCCTTCATGTCGTTGCGTTGGAGATGGGGGGATTCTATCGGGCCTCGAGAGTGGTTCTTCGGTGGCGGCTTGCGCCCGCGACCGGGGCGGGGCTCGGCTTTCCGGGCGCGGGCGCGCTGTCGCCTTCGGCGAAACGCTTGGTCGCGCGGGCGTTCGGCCCCGTCGCCGGCCCAAACTCGGTCGCTTCGCTCCCTCGAACAGTGGGCCGGCTCTCGCTGCGCTCGCCGGGTCTTCACTGCGCTCCCGCGCCAGCGCACACGCGCCCGGAAAGCCGAGCCCCGCCCCGGTCGCTGGAGACTGGAGCGCGACGAGGCCGCAGACCACCCTCGAGGCCGCGACGAATCGTGACTGGGCCGAAGGCGACGGGAATGGCGACGGCGAGAGCATAAGCGGACGCGAAAGCGCGGCGAGCGACTCGAGACCCAGCGACGTCGTGCCGTCCGAGCCGTTCCGGCTCCCGAACGCCACCGAATCCAGCGGCTGCGCCGGGAGGCGGGGGCCCGGGTGCTTGTGCGCTGGCGCGGGAGCGCAGTGAAGACCCGGCGAGCGCAGCGAGAGCGGACCCTTGTCTGAGCCGGCCCGAAGGGCCGGCGAGTTGGGGTCCGCGACGGGGCTGAACGCCCGCGCGACCAAGCGTTTCGCCGAAGGCGACAGCGCACCCGCACCCGGGTCCCCGCCTCCCGGCACAGCCGCGGGCGCCGAGCGCCGAGCGCCGAGCGCCGAGCGCGAGAGCGCGCTACCCGGTCCGCGCCGCGAACCCCGCCTCCGCCAGCCGCGCCAGCAGCGCCTGCACGTGCTCCGGCCCGCGCGTCTGCACCACGATCTCCACCTCGACGCGTTGCGAGCCCACGCTGCCGAAGGCCCGCTCGTGCCGGATCTGCTCGATGTTGGCCTGCTCCTCGGCGAGGATGCCGGTGACGTGGGACAACGCGCCGGGCACGTCGCGGATGTCCACGTAGAGCCTGGCGAGCCGACCGGTGCGCACCATGCCGCGCTCGATGATCGACGCGAGCAGCAGCGGATCGATGTTGCCGCCGCACAGCACCAGGCCCACGCGCCGGCCGCGGAAGCGGTCCGGGTGCCGCAGCAGGGCCGCCAGGCCAGCGGCGCCCGCGCCTTCGACGACCGTCTTCTCGACCTCCAGCAACAGCAGGATCGCCTGCTCGATGTCGCCTTCGCCGACCAGCACGACGTCGTCGACCCGCTCGCGGATGATCGGCAGCGTGCGCTCGCCGAGCCGGTTGACCGCGATGCCCTCGGCGATCGAACCGGCGCCGACCTCGTGGCGAGTGCCCTTTATCGCGTCGTAGACCAGCGCGAAGCGCTCGGTCTGCACGCCGGTGACCCGGATGCCCGGCTTCAGGTGCCTGGCGGCGGTGGCGATCCCGCCGATCAGCCCGCCCCCACCGATCGGCACGACCAGTTCGTCGAGTTCCGGCTGGGCGCGCAGCATCTCGATGCCTATCGTGCCCTGCCCGGCGATGATCAGGTCGTCGTCGAAGGGGTCGATCATCGTGAGCCCGCGCTCGGCGGCCAGCCTCAGGCCCTGCTCGCGCGCGTCGTCGAAGCGCTCGCCGTGCAGCACCACCTCGGCGCCGAACTCGCGGGTGCGCATCACCTTGACGCCGGGCGTGAAGCGCGGCATCACGATCGTGGCGGGAATGCCGAGCCGCTTCGCGTGCCAGGCCACGCCCTGCGCGTGGTTGCCGGCCGACACCGCGATCACGCCGCGGAGGCGCTGCGCTTCGTCGAGCTGCGACAGCCGGTTCAACGCGCCGCGCTCCTTGAAGGACGCGGTGAACTGCAGGTTCTCGAACTTCAGGAAGACCTGCGCGCCGGTGATGTCGGACAGGATCCGCGACAGCAGGCAGGGGGTCTCGACCACCTGGCCGCGGATGCGGCCGGCGGCGGCTTCGATGTCGGCGAAATCGATCATCGGGACATTCTGGCGCGGACCGCCGCGGCTGGCTACCGGGAACGGGAGCCGCCGGGCGCCGGTATCGGCGAAAGCAAGGCCGCCGTCCGCCGAGGCGGATTCACACAGTCCAGGGGTCGGCCGCCTCGCCGGCCACGTTCCAGCGACTCGCCGCCTCGGCCGCCTGCTCGCGGGTCAGGACACCCTCGTCGCACAGCGCGACCACGGCCGCCCACGCGATCGCCTTCGCGTCGACCTCGAAGAATTCCCGCAGCCGCGCCCGGGCGTCGCTGCGCCCGAAGCCGTCGGTGCCCAGGGTGACGTAGCGGCGGCCTTCCGGCAGCCAGGCCCGGATGCTCTCGGGAACCAGCCGCACGTAGTCGGTGGCGGCGACGATCGGCCCGTCGGTACCGGCGAGGCAGTGCTGCACCCAGCAGGCGCCGCCCGCGGCGGCGGCGGCGGCTGCTGCGTCGGCCGGCCGTGCCGCGCCGACATCGCCGGACGCACTTCCCGCGAGGGCCAGCCGATGCCTCCGCTCGGCGCTCATGCCGTCGCGCGCGAGCTCGGAGAAGCTGGTCACGCTCCAGATGTCGGCCGCGATGCCGATCGCTTCGAGCAGCTCGGCGGCCCCGATCGCCTCGCGCAGGATCGCGCCGGCGCCGAGCAGCTGGACCCGCGGCGCCGCGGGCTTAGAGCGGCGGCGACCGCCGCCGGCGGGAGCCGCTGCGGCGCCGGCGGCGCCAGTCCCGGCCTCCCCGCCGGCACCGGCCGCCCGGAAGCGGTACATGCCGCGCAGGATGCCCTCGCGCACCACCGGATCGACCTCGATGCCAGTCCCGTCGCCGCCCTGCGACAGGCCCGGCAGGCTCGGCTGCGCGTAGTTCTCGTTGCCAACCGTGACGTAGTGGAACACGTCGCGCTGCTCGACCAGCATCTCGCGCATGCCGGCGTCGACGATGACCGCCAGTTCGCCGGCGAAGGCCGGATCCCAGGCCTTGCAGTTGGGCACCGTCATCGCGTGCAGGTGGCTGGAGCCGTCCTGGTGCTGCAGGCCCTCGCCGGCCAGCGTGGTGCGGCCCGAGGTCGCCCCGATCAGGAAGCCGCGCGGGCGCTGGTCGGCGGCGGCCCAGATCAGGTCGCCGACCCGCTGGAAGCCGAAGATCGAGTAGTAGATGTAGAAGGGCAGCATCGGCTGCCCGTGCGTCGAGTACGAGGTGGCGGCGGCGGTCCACGAGGACAGCGCGCCGGCCTCGGTGATGCCCTCCTCGAGGATCTGGCCGCAGACGTCCTCGCGGTAGTAGAGCATCGAGCCGGCGTCCTCGGGCTCGTAGCGCTGGCCGTGCGGCGAATAGATGCCGACCTGCCGGAACAGGTTGGCCATGCCGAAGGTGCGCGCCTCGTCGGCCACGATCGGCACGATGCGGGGGCCCAGCGCCGGGTCCTTCAGCAACTGGCCGAGCATCCGCACGAAGGCCATCGTCGTCGACATCTCCTTGCCGTCGGCGGCCAGCGCGAAGCCGGCGTAACGGCCGACCGGCGGCACCGGCACCTGGGCGCAGTCACTGCGCCGCGCCGGCAGGTAGCCGCCGAGCCTGGCGCGCTGCTTCTGCAGGTAGCGCATCTCGTCGCTGTCGTCGCCGGGCCGGTAGAAGGCCAGCGACAACGCCTGCTCGTCGGTCAGGGGCAGCGAGAAGCGGTCGCGGTAGGCGAGCACCGCGTCGGGGTCGAGCTTCTTCTGCTGGTGCGTGGTCATCCGGCCCTGGCCGGCCGAGCCCATGCCGTAGCCCTTCATCGTCTTGGCCAGGATCACGGTCGGCTGGCCGCGATGCGCGACCGCCGCGCGGAAGGCCGCGTGAACCTTGACGATGTCGTGGCCGCCGCGGTGCAGCCGGTCGATCTCGGCGTCGGTCATCGCCTCGACCAGCGCGGCCAGCTCGGGCGACTGCCCGAAGAAACGCTCGCGGTTGTAGCGGCCGTCCTTCGACGAAAGCGTCTGGAACTCGCCGTCGACGGTGTCGGCGAAGGCGCGCAGCAGCGCCTGCGCGCGGTCGCGCTCGAACAGCGCGTCCCAGTCCGAGCCCCAGACCACCTTGACCACGTTCCAGCCGGCGCCGGTGAACACGCCTTCCAGCTCGTCGATGATCCGGCCATTGCCGCGGACCGGCCCGTCGAGCCGCTGCAGGTTGCAGTTGATGACGAAGACCAGGTTGTCGAGCCGCTCGCGCGCGGCAAGCGCCAGCGCGCCGATCGACTCGGGCTCGTCCATCTCGCCGTCGCCGAAGAAGCCCCAAACCTTGCGGTCGCTGGCGGCGAGCAGCCCGCGATGCTCCATGTAGCGCATGAAGCGCGCCTGGTAGATCGCCGAGATCGGGCCGATGCCCATCGATCCGGTCGGGAACTGCCAGAAGTCCGGCATCAGCCACGGGTGCGGGTACGAGGACAGCCCCTGCAGGCCCTTCTTCGCGGCGCTGACTTCCTGTCGGTAGTGCTCGAGCGCCGACTCGGGCAGCCGGCCCTCCAGGTAGGCGCGGGCGTAGACGCCCGGCGCGGAGTGCGGCTGGAAGAAGACGAGATCGCCGCCGTGCTGCTCGCCGCGCGCGCGGAAGAAGTGATTGAAGCCCACCTCGAACAGGTCGGCCGCCGACGCGTAGCTCGAGATGTGGCCGCCCAGCTCGCCGTACGCCTTGTTGGCCCGCACCACCATCGCCAGCGCGTTCCAGCGCACGATCGCCGCGATCCGCTGCTCGATGTCGAGATCGCCGGGAAAGCGCGGCTGCTCGCCGACCGGGATCGTGTTCCGGTAGGGCGTGACCAGTGACGGCTTCCAGCCGACCTGCTGCGCGCGCGCGTGCTGCGCAAGGCGGTCGAGCAGGTACTTCGCGCGCTCGGGGCCCTGCGTGGCGATCAGCGTGTCGAGCGCCTCGATCCACTCGGAGGTCTCGGTGGGGTCGACGTCGACAGCCGGCTCGTCGACGCGGGGCGGTTCGGAAACGCCCTGGGTCTGCGGCAGCCAGTTCTGGGCGGAAAGGTCGGTCATGGTCGTGCTCCGGTGCCGCCGGTGCGTGGGGCCGGCGCTCGCCGCGAGCCTGGCGGGGCGAGGCGGCTCTAGCGGCGTATCGAAGCACACTGTATTGCAGATTCGGCCGAATCGGATGCCGAATATCCGTCCGCATTCGGGTTGTCGCGGCATAGAATTCCGGCAACGACGACCTTTCCGGAATGAAATGCCGAATCGATCCCAGACCGCCTCGCTCGATGCGATCGACCTCCGCATCCTGGCCGCGCTGCAGGAAGACGGCCGCCTGACCAACGTCGAACTGGCGCGCCGGGTCAACCTTTCGCCCTCGCCCTGCCTGGCCCGCGTCAAGGCGCTCGAGAAGCGCGGGCTGATCCGCGGCTACGTGGCGCTGTGCGACCCACTGGCGCTCGGGCTGTCGGTCAACGTGTTCATCTCGGTGAGCCTCGAGCGGCAGCGCAAGGACGCGCTCGAGACCTTCGAGCAGCGGGTCAGCGAGCACCCGGAGGTGATGGAGTGCTACCTGATGACCGGCGACTCGGACTACCTGCTGCGGGTGGTCGTTCCGGACATGCAGTCGCTCGAGCGCTTCATCGTCGACCACCTGGCAAAGATCCCGGGCGTGGCCAGCATCCGGTCGAGCTTCGCGCTGAAGCAGGTGCGCTACAAGACGGCGCTGCCGCTGGGAGGCGGCAGCTGAGCGGTCGCGAGGCCGGTCAGGCGCCGCGGAGACGGTCCGCCAGCGAGTCGGGCACGTCGATCTCGAAGCCGAGGATCGCCGCCGACAGCGCCTTGCCGTAGTTGTCCAGGCACAGGCTGCGCGAAACGCCGCCGCCCAGCGCGCCGTGGGCCACGAAGTTCAGCGCTTCCAGGTTGTCGACCTCGTAGCGCAGCACCTCCCCCTTGATCGCGCCCCGGTAGAAGGCCTTGAAGCGCTCGGCGGTCAGCTGCTCCTTCAGCAACGGGTAGAACTCGGGCGCATAGGCGAACACCGAGATGTTCGACGTGTTTCCCTTGTCGCCCGAGCGCGCGTGGGCCACGCGTTGAAGCTGCACTCGCATGATCAGCTCTCGAAGTAGTTGACCGAGGCGGGCACCGCCTCGCGCGGCGCCAGCGAAGACCAGACGCCGATCACTTCGCGGACGCGGTCCTGGTGGGGCACCCGCTTCCCGGTGTGCGCCACGCCCGACACCGCCATCCCGTCGACCTCGCGGCCCACCTTGTTGGCTTCCTCGCGGGTCCGCGTGCGCGCGGCCACCCGCACGGCAACCTCGTAGGGCTCCGGCGCGTCGGCCGGGGTCGCCTCGCCGTGGATCGCGTTCAGGCCCAGGAAGTCGATGCGGATCTCGTCGGCCCGAAGGTTCACGATCCTGAAGCGCTCCTCGAGGATCCGCTTCGCAAGCCTGGCGCGGCGCATTGCGCCAGGCCCCGCGTAGAAGAACATGTCCTCGCCGATGAAGCCCTCGGTGCAGCCGATCGACACCTTCAGCGTCGGCGTGCGCGGCTTGCCGCCGATGCCGGACACGCGCACGCGATCCGGGCCGAGCTGCTCGAGCCGGGCGGTCGTGAAGTCGACGATCACGTCGGGCGTGATGTAGCCGGCCGGGTCGTGCACCTCGTAGAGCATCTGTTCCTTGACCGTCTGCAGCGTGACCGCCCCGCCGGTGCCGGCGACCTTGCTGATGACCGCGCTTCCGTCGGGCGCCACCTCGGCGATCGGGAACGCGAAGTTCCACGGCTCTGGCACCTCCTTGAAGCCCGGATCGGCGAAATAGCCGCCGGTCACCTGGGCGCCGCACTCCAGCAGGTGGCCGATCCCGCTGCCGGCGCCGAGCTTCACGTGGTCGAGCGGATCCCAGCCGAACTCGTGCATCATCGGCGCCATGAAGATCGACGGATCGGCGACGCGACCGGTCACCACGATCTGCGCGCCGGCACGCAAGGCCTCGACGATCGGCTCGGCGCCGAGATAGGCCTCGGCCGAGATCAGCGTCGGCGCGAGCGTCGACGTGGGCTCGCCGTTCTCCAGGATCCGGTCGGCGAGCTGGAGCACCCGGTCGGTGATCAGGCTGCCGTTGACCGCCGCCACCCGGACACCCCTGAACCCGAGCTCGCGCAGCCAGTGGACGATGCGCTGCGCGGCGCCGTCCGGGTTGATCCATCCCTGGTTGGACACGATCCGCGTGCCGCGCCGCATGCACGCGGGCAGCACGGCGCGCATCCGGTCGTCGAGCCAGGTGTCGTAGCCCGGGAAAGAGGGGTCCCGGCGGGCCCTCACCTGCGCCGCCGACACGGTGGCCTCGGCCATCGTCTCGAAGCAAAGGTAGTCGAGGTCGCCCTGCTCGGCGTTCAGCGCGGCCGGCTCGATTCGGTCGCCCCACCAGGCGGAACCGGAACCTATACGAAGCGTCTTGCTCATGCCGTTCCTCCTGGATCGATCGCCCCGACTCCCGCCCGCACAGCGGGCGCGGCACGCACTTCGTCAGGCTGCCTTCCCGAAATACGGCAGCACGCGCCCTGCCAACTGCCGGAGCCCGCATCGCACCCGATCGCCGATCGCCAGCCCGGGCTCGCCGTGGGCCATCATCCGGAATCCCTCGTCGACGTCGACCAGCACCACCAGGTACGGCGCGAGCGCGCGGAACTCGTCGCTGGGCGCGCGATGCACCAGCGTGACAGCGTGCACCGTGCCGTGGCCCCGCGACGCGCGCTCGCGCAGCCGGCTCGCGCCGCAGGCGGGGCAGAAGTCGCGCCTGAAGTACCACACGCTTTCGCAGTCGCCGCACTGCTGGAAGGCGATGCCCTCGCCGCCGCGGGTCCAGTCGGCCGGCGCGCCCGGCTGCCCGCTCACTGGAGTGCCTCCATGACCAGGCTCACGTGCGAGGACATCACGCCGCCGTCGCCGTGCAGCAGCGCGGTGCCGGCCCGCCGCACCTGCCGCTCGGACGCGCGGCCGGTCATCTGCAGGTGGGCCTCGGCCAGGTGCGCCATCGCGCCGGCGACGCCGCAGTGGCCGTAGGACAGCAGCCCGCCGTGCAGGTTGAGCGGCATCGGGCCGTCGCGATCGAAGTGCCCGTCCGCGGCCAGCCGCCCGGCGGCCCCGCGCGGCGCCAGGCCGATCTCCTCGAGCAGGATCGTCAGCGTGATCGTGAAGCTGTCGTAGATCGCAGCCAGCTCGACGTCGGCCAGCTCGCGCCCGGCCTGGCCCAGCGCGCGATGCGCGCAGCGCCCGGCGCCGAACCCGATCAGCGAAGGTGCGGCGCTGACGTGTTGCGCGCCGTGGTGCTGGGCGGCCGCGGCGATCCGCACCGGCTTGCCGCCGACCGGCTCGCCGGCGACGACGACGGCGCAGCCGCCGTCCGACACCGGGCAGCAGTCCAGCATCTTCAGCGGCGAGGCGATCGGCCGGGAATCGAGCACCTCGCGCACGGTGATCGGATCGCGGAACTGCGCGCCGGCGTGGCGGCCGGCGTTGCGCCGCATCAGCACCGCCAGCTCGGCCAGGCCTGCCTCGTCGGTGCCGAACTCGTGCATGTAGCGGGAGGCGACCAGGCCGTAGTAGGCCGGGATCGTCGGCCCCAGCGGCACCTCGTACACCGGGTGTCCGGTCTGCGCGAGCACCTGGATCGCCGAGTCGCGGCTCTGCCCGGTCATCCGGTTCTCGCCGCCCACCACGAGCACGCGGCGCGCCGCGCCCGACTCCACCAGCAGGTGCGCCAGCATGACCAGGCCGAAGCCGGTCGCGCCGCCCATCTGCATCGCGTGCGCGTAGGACGGCCGCAGCCCGAAATGCTCGGCGAACACGGTCGCCAGCATGATGTGCGGCATCGTCGTGGAATAGCCGCAGACCAGCGCGTCGACGTCGCCCCGCTCCAGCTCCGCGTCGGCCAGCGCGAGCGCGGCCGCCTCGGACATCAGGTCGAGCGTGCTGCGGCCGTCGTGCCGGCCGTATCGGGTCAGCCCCGAGCCGACCAGGAAGCTCATCAGACCGTGGCGACCGGCGTCGCCGGCGAGCCGACCGCCCCTGGCAGCCGCAGCGGCGGCGCGGTCAGCAGGAAGCGCGAGCGGCCATTGGCCCGCAGCCAGTCGGCCAGGGGCGTGAGGTGCCAGATCTCGCCGAGATGGATGCCGAGCTTGAACAGGCAGTGCTCGTGCAGCGGCAGCGTCGAGCAGCAGCCCATGTGCGAGGCCGCCGGATGCGCCTCGACCGCGTAGTTGTCCGCGACCAGCACCGACAGCCCGGAATCGGTGATCCACTGCAGAAGCCGGGCGTCGCGGCCGTCGAGCACCGCGCACAGCCGGTCCGTCACGGCGGCGTCGGGCTTGCGGTCCATCTGCAGCAGCCGGTCCGCGAATCCGGTGTGCAGGCAGACCATGTCGCCGCTCTCGACCTCGATCCGGTCCGCCTCGATCACTCGCATCAGCTGCTCGTAGCCGACCAGCGTGCGCTCGTCGCCGTAGTGCGCGCGCAGGTCGATCATCACGGCCCTGCCCTGCACGCAGCTCGCGGCCATGTTCTCGATGCCCAGCGCGTTGGCCGACGAGGTGGAGCGCGCCGCGCGCCCTTCGCCGATCCCGGCGTCCTCCGCCGATTCCGGACCCACGATGTCCTGCCCGGCGCGGTAGCCGTTGTAGTAGACCGCCTCGGGCACGCCGTCGCCGTCGGCGTCGAACATCTGGCCGACGTGCGCGAGGCTGTCCCACTGCGTCGAGTACTGCAGGTGCAGGATCGCGAGGTCGTCGCTGACGACGTCGGTCTGCGCCTCGTTGTCCACGAAGAGGCGGTAGTTCATGTTCGGCCGGCCGTTGCGCAGCGTGGGCCGGATCGTGGGCGGATGGCGCCGCGGGTTCAGCACGTTGCCGCCGGGGTAGTCCAGCGGCAGGCTCAGGCAGAAGCTGAGCCCCTCGCGGACCTCCGCCACCCCCTGGCGCACCTTCTCGGGCGTGATCAGGTTGAGGCGGCCCCGCTGGTCGTCGGGCCCGAAGTCGCCCCAGTTGGATCCCGGGGGGCGCTGCTTCCATCGCGGACTGGTGCTCATGTCGATCCTCGCGCCGGCGCGCCGCCTTCGGCGCCGATCTTGTTTCGTTCCTGGAAACTGTGGCGGACCGCGCCGGGCGCCCGGCTGCCGGGCCGGCGCGGATGCCCGATCCTTTCACCCGGTACCCGCCCATGTCAAGCAGGTCGGGCCGCCCGCGCCGCCGGTCGCCAGGCGTGACCGGACAGGTTGTTTCAACAAGTAAAACTATCCGCGCAGGTGCTCCGCCCGGGAGAGCCCGGTCCGGTCCGCCAGCTCGGCCAGCCGCTGCCGGTCGGCCTCGCGCGCGAGCGCCCGGTTCGCGTGATCGAGCGCGATCGCCGACATCCTGCTCGCCGCGCGGCGGACGTCCTTGCCCCCGGAGTCGGCCAGCAGCGCCAGCGACTTCTGCAGCCGGATGCCGACCTCGATCACGCCGGCCCCCTCGCGCGCGATCGGAGCGAACAGGTCCTCGAACAGGTCGTCGGTCGAGAGGCGCGGAACGCGGACGCTCGGGTAGGGCGGCGAGGCGGCGCCGCCGCGATCGCCTTCGTCGCCGCGCCCCCGCTCCTCGCACCAGCCGTGCAGGACCCTCACCCCGGTGCCGAGGACGTCGATCGCGGTGCCGGGGTCGTTGACCGCCGGCGACAGCGCGCGCGAGGCGATCTCGGAGAGCACGATCAGGCCGAAGCGCGGATCCTGGTCGAAGGTCCGGGCGTCGCCCACGGTGAAGGCCGCCCGAACCGCCTCGCGCCGCGCGTCGTCGTCGAAGTCGGTCCATGCCAGCGGGCGCGACGGGTGCACGAACGCCCCGGGCAGGGCCGCGAGCCAGACGCCGCCGTCGCCCGCCGCGGCCTGCAGCGCGTTCATGTCGACGTGCTGCACGTAGCCGATCGCGTGGCCGCGCACCGGCTTGGCCGACGCGGGCCGCTCGACGAACGGCGTGCCGCCCAGGCACGGCAGGGCGATCCGGTCGGCGAGCGCACTGCGCGCCGCGCGCTCGACCCGGTCGATCGTGTCGCCCATCCGGCCCAGCGTGGAAAGGTGGGAGATCCAGCGCAACAGCGTGAGCACGATCAGCGCGATGACGACGATCGTCGCGCCGAACAGCACGACCCGGCCGCTGTCGCCGTAGACCCCCGTGCTCAGCGCGATGATGCCGACCAGGCTGAAGAGGAAGGCGCCGAGGAAGGTCGACATCGCGTTCTGCGAGGTCGAGTCCTCGACCAGCAGCCGGGTGGCCCGCGGCGTCACGGTCGACGCGGCCGACGCGTAGGCCGAGACCATCGTCGTCAGCGAGAAGATCGTCACCGTGAGCATGCTCGACGCGATGATCCCGAGCACGTTGTCGATCGCATCGGCGCCGATCAGGGACGACCAGCGCGCCGGGATGCGCGCGCCCGCGAAGGGCGCGATCAGCGCGGTCGCCACCGCGAACACCGAGAACAGCGAGGCCCGGAACCACAGCTTGCGGACCATCGTCTCGAGCAGCCATTGCCAGCGCGACGCGATCCGCGCCATCGGCGCCTCCCCATTCCGGACGTCCCGGGTGCATACGATACAGGCGATGCAGGCGGTCCGGCTTCCATGCCCGGCGCGCCGGTGCGAAGATATGCCGATAGCCGAAGCGACTGCAGTCCCGAATCGGCAGCCCAGCGAGAGGAGACCGACCATGACCGACTTGAACGATCCGTCGATGCGCGCCGTCGAGCCCGCGGCCAGCGGGCAGTCTTCCGCTGCGCCCCCGCCGCCGATCCCGGTCGCCTCCGGCGTGCCGCTCGGCGCGCCGCTGCAGTGGCTCGCCGCCGGCTGGCGCGACTTCGTCGACACCCGCTTTCGCGGCGCCTTCTACGGCCTGGTCTTCGCGTTGATGGGCGCGGCGATCGCCACGATCTACGAGACTCGCTGGCAGATGACGATGGGCCTGACCGCGGGCTTCTTCCTGCTAGGCCCCTTCGTCTGCGCCGGGCTGTACGAACTCTCCCGCCAGAACGAGCGCGGCGAGCGGCTCGACCTGCTCGGGTCGCTGACCTGCTGGAAGCGCAACGTCGGGGCGATCGGCTTTTTCGCGGCGATCCTCACCTTCCTGATGATCGTCTGGGCGCGCGTGTCGGTGGTGCTGTTCGCGCTCGCCTCGACCACCGAGTTCCCGACGATGAAGAGCATGATCGCGCAGATCGTGTCGCCGACCAACATCGAGTTCGTGCTGCTGTGGACCGCGGTCGGCTTCGTGTTCGCGTCGCTGGTCTTCGCTATCTCGGTGGTGTCGGTGCCGCTGATGCTCGACCGCCGGACCGACACGATGATGTCGATCTTCTCGAGCGCGCGCGCGCTCGCCACCAACCCGGGCCCGGTCTACCTGTGGGCCCTGCTGATCGTCGCGATCATCGGCGTGAGCCTGGTGTTCTGGTACTGGCTGCTGATCGTCACCGCCCCGCTGATCGGGCACGCTACCTGGCACGCCTACCGCGCGCTGATCCGGTAGGCGCGACCCGGCCGCGGAGCGCTCGGGCCCGCTGCCGGGCTCCTCGTCACTTCCCGCCGGCGAGCCGGCCGTGCACCCAGGCGCCGGCCAGCATGGCGGCGACCGCGATCAGCAGCTCCCATTGCCCCGCGCCCAGCCCGGCGATCGCCGGGCCCGGGCAGACCCCAGAGATTCCCCAGCCCACGCCGAAGATCGCCGCCCCGACTATCGTGTTGCGGTTCAGCTCGGACGGATGCTTGCCGAACGACGCGCCGAACAGCGGCCTGGCAAGCAGCCTGGGCCCGAATCGATAGGCCAGGAAGGTCACCACGACCGCCCCGCCCAGCACGAGCAGCAGGCCGAAGTCCTGGAAGCGCAGGAAGGAAAGCACGACCTCGGGCCGGATCATCGTGGCGAGCGCGAGGCCGAAGCCGAACAGCGCGCCGCTCGCCAGCACCATCAGCCATCCCATCGGTTTCACAGGGTTCTCCTCATGGTCGTCGCGGCGCTCAACGCCCGCCGAACATCAGCACCAGCCGCGCGGTGACCATCGCGGTGGCGAGGAAGGTCAGCACCGCCAGCATCGAGGGCAGCTGAAGCGAGCCCATGCCGCAGATGCCGTGGCCCGAGGTGCAGCCATTGGACATCCGCGCGCCGAATCCGGCGACGAAGCCGCCCACCGCGAGCTGCCACCAGGGGATCGAGACGCGATAGCCGTCGTCGTGGCCGGCAAGCAGGAACCAGGCGGCCGCGCCGAGGACCAGGCCGGCCGCGTAGACCAGCCGCCAGGCGCGGCTGTCGACGAAGCGCGGCTGCGAAAAGAACGGCAGCCTGGACACGAAGGACCAGGTCGACGTGAACACGGTGCTCATGCCGCCGATCAGGCCGGTGGTCAGGAACAGCAGCGACACGCCCAGGCCGATGATCAGGCCGCCGGCCAGGTAGTGGCCGACGCCCAGGGGGAAAAGCGCTTCCATGCCGGCTCGCTCAGCGGATGAACTGGTCGATGTAGCCGGCGCCCAGGCCGACCTTCTCGTAGTGGGCCCTGCACTTCGCGATCCGGGTGAAGACGTCGTCGTAGCCGGTCGTGTTGCCGTCGGGGTCCAAGTAGATCATCGCGCCGTTGACCTGGAAGAAGGTGATCATCTCCTCGACGTGCGGCTCGACCACCAGCGTGTGGGTCTCGCCGGGCGCCTCGTAGACGTAGCCGCCCTCCCGGGCGACCCAGTCGTGCTCGAGGTAGCGCCACTCGCCCTTCAGCACGAAGCCGTGGACCGGCTGCGGATGCCGGTGGCGCGACAGCACGCCGGCCTTGCGCACCCGCAGCAGGTTCATCCAGTAGCCCCTCGAGGCCGACATGCACAGCGGCCGGAACCAGACGTTGTCGTCGACCGGCACCCAGATCCGCTCGTCCTTCGGGATCGCGTCGGGCACGACCAGCTCGGGCGGCGATTCCGCCGGCTGCGGGTGACGGTAGGCGACCCGTTTCTCGTCGTTCGGCATGGCACTCATCGCTGGCTTCCCCGGTGGCTCGTCAAACTCTCGATTGTAGGCGAGGGGCCGGGTGCCGGGAGCGACCCGCGGCGGCGCCGGGCCACCCTCGCCGGCGACGGCACTCCGTGCTAAGTTGAACGCGATCGCCGGACAAACGGAGTCGTCCGCGCATGCGCAGGGTCCCTCTCTACAGCCGCTCGAGCCGCGTCCATCCTGTCGGGGCCCGCCCGCAGGACGCGCCCGGTCGCGCGTCCGGGAACCCGGCGCCCCCGCGAGCCACGCCAGGCCGGCCGGCGCCCGCTTCCCTGCAGGGCCCGGCGGGCCCTCGTCCCGCCGACGCCAGCGTCCGGCCCGCGGAAGCCGACGCCAGCCAAGCCGCGCCTTCGCGCCTGCGGGCGAGAATCGCCCGCCACGCCGCCTCGCTGCGCATGCTCGCCACGGGCGCGCTGGTCGTCGCAGTCGCCGCGCTGACCGTGCGCGCGCTGGTGGCGCCGCCGCTCACCCAGCGCGACATCGACGCCGCGGTGACCCACGCGCTCGAGAGCCGGCCGCCGGTCCCGCCCGCCGCCAGGGCATGGGAGATCATCGCGCCGTCGGTCGTGCGCGTGCGCGCGCTCGACGCCGAATCGGCCGGCAACGACGAAGCGGAGGGCAACGTCGGCAGCGGCGTCGTGATCGTCGACAACGGCACGATCCTGACCAACCTCCACGTGGTGGCGGGCGCCGAGCGGATCCGGGTCGAGTTCTTCGACGGTCACTCGTCCGACGCGCGGGTGATCGCGCTCGAGCCCGAGCAGGACCTCGCCGTGCTGCGCGCGGTCTCGATCCCCGACGACCTCAAGCCCGCCACGATGACCTCGACCCGCGACCTCGCGGTCGGCGCGCACGTCGTGGCGGTCGGCTTCCCGTTCGGGATCGGCCCCACGGTCACCGCCGGCGTCGTGTCCGGCCTGCGCCGGGAGTTCCGCTCGCCGGAGGGCAAGCGCTTGCTGACCAACCTGATCCAGTTCGACGCCGCCGCCAATCCCGGCAACTCGGGCGGACCGCTGGTCACCGCCGACGGCGAAGTCGTCGGCATCGTCACCGCGATCATGAACCCCACCGAGCAGCGGGTCTTCGTCGGCATCGGCTTCGCGGTGCCGATCGAGACGGCCGCGATGTCGGTCGGCATGTCGCCATTCTGAACCGCGATGGAGGCAGCGCCCCGCATGGATTCGACACCGATGGACATCGACCGCGACGGCGAGGCGATCGCCGAGCTGATGCGACGCGTGCTGTTCGAGGTCAAGCGCGTCGTGGTCGGGCAGGACCACTTCCTCGAACGGGTCATGGTGGCGATGCTCGCCCAGGGCCACCTGCTGGTGGAGGGCGTGCCGGGCCTGGCCAAGACGCTCACCGTGAAGACGCTGGCGCGCACGATCCACGGCAGCTTCAAGCGGATCCAGTTCACGCCCGACTTGGTGCCGGCCGACCTGGTCGGCACGCGGATCTGGAACCAGCGCACCGGCGAGTTCGCGACCTCGCTCGGGCCGGTCTTCACCAACCTGCTGCTGGCCGACGAGATCAACCGGGCGCCGGCCAAGGTGCAGAGCGCGCTGCTCGAGGTGATGCAGGAACGCCAGGTCACGATCGCGGGCCAGACGCACAAGGTGCCCGAGCCCTTCCTCGTGATGGCCACCCAGAACCCGATCGAGACCGAGGGCACCTACCCGCTTCCCGAGGCGCAGGTCGACCGCTTCATGATGAAGGTGCTGGTCGGCTACCCGACCGACGAGGAGGAGTTCGTCATCGTGCAGCGCGTGACCGGGCCCGAGATCCCGGTGGCGTCGGTCTGCACGACCGAGCAGCTCGGAGCGCTGCAGCGCGAGTGCCGGCGCGTCTACGTCGATCCGTCGCTGGTGCAGTACGCGGTCCGCATCGTCGCCGCCACCCGCGAGCCGGCGCGCTTCGGCCTGGCGGAACAGGCCCGCTTCGTGACCTTCGGCGCCAGCCCGCGCGCCACGATCGCGCTGATCGAGGGCGCCCGCGCGCTGGCCTGCCTGCGCGGGCGCCGCTACGTGCTGCCCGAGGACGTCGCCGACCTGGTGCCCGACGTGCTGCGCCACCGGGTCGTGCTGTCGTACGAGGCGCTCGCCGAAGGGGTAGACGCCGACGCGCTGGTCCGCCGCATCATGAAGCAGATTCCGGCCCCCGAGAAGCCGCTCGAAGCCCATGTGGACCTCGCCGCGCAAGCCTGAACCGGCGGGCCGCCCCGCCGTGCCCATGGGTGGCCCTGCCCCGCGCCCCGCCGCCCCGCGCGGCGAGGCCGAGGCGATCCTGCGCCGCCTCGAGTGGACCGTGATGCGCCGGCTCGACGGCCAGTTGCAGGGCGATTACCGGACGCTGTTCCGCGGCGCCGGCATGGACCTGGCAGACTTGCGCGAGTACCAGCACCACGACGACGTGCGGCACATCGACTGGAACGTGACCGCGCGGCTCGACACCCCCTACGTGCGGCAGTTCATCGAATCGCGCGAGATCGACGCCTGGTTCCTGGTCGACCTGAGCGCGTCGATCGACTTCGGCTCCGGACCGACCAGCAAGCTCGCGGTCGCGCGCGACTTCACCGCGGTGCTCGCGCGGCTGCTGGCCCGCCAGGGCAACCGCATCGGCGCGGTGCTCTACGGCGCCGGCGTCGAGGCGGTGCTGCCGGCGCGCGGCGGCAGGCAGCAGGTGCTCGCCCTGCTGCACCGGATCGCGACCCGACCGCCGCCTTCGCGGCCGCACCCGACCGACCTCGCCGAGCTCCTCGGCCGCGCCGCCGACGCGATGCGGCGCCGCTCGCTCGTGTTCGTCGTTTCCGATTTCCAGAGCCTGCCCGGCTGGGAAGCCGCGCTGGGCAGGCTGTCGATCCGGCACGAAACCGTGGCGGTGCGGCTCGTCGACCCGCTCGAACGCGAGCTGCCCGACCTCGGCATCGTCACCATCCAGGACGCCGAGACCGGCGAGCAGTTGCTGGTCGACACGCACGACCGCGGCTTTCGCATGCGCTTCGCCGAGGCGGCCGCCCGGCGCGAGGCGGCGCTCGAGGAGGCCTTCGCGCGCGCGGGCACCGACGTGCTCGAGCTGGCGACCGACGACGACCTGGCGGGGTCGGTGCTGCGCTTCGTTCGGTTGCGGCGGCTGCGCAACCGGCTGGCTGCGGGGGGCGCGCGATGAAGTTCCTGTGGCCCGAGCTGCTGCCCGCGCTCGCAGTGCTGCCGCTGCTGGTGGCGCTCTACGTCTGGCTGTTGCGCCGGCGCAGCCGCGCCGCGATCCGCTATGCGGGGCTGGGCCTGGTGCGCGAGGCGATGTCCGGCGGCCAGGCGATCCGCCGGCACCTGCCGCCGGCGCTGTTCCTGCTCGCGATCGCCGCGATGCTGGTCGCCGTCGCGAGGCCGACCGCGGTCCTCACGCTGCCGTCGGCCCACGAGACCGTGATCCTGGCGATGGACGTGTCCGGCAGCATGCGCGCCGACGATGTCGAGCCGACCCGGATGGCCGCCGCGCAGGCGGCCGCGCGCGCCTTCATCGACGAGCAGCCCCGCAGCACGCGGATCGGGATCGTGACCTTCGGTGGCGCGGCCGCGCTGGTGCAACCGCCCACGCAGAGCCGCGAGGACCTGCTCGCCGCCCTGGAGCGCTTCGAGTACCAGCGCGGCACGGCGGTCGGCAGCGGCCTGCTCGTGTCGCTGAAGACGATCTTCCCGGACGTCGAGTTCGACCTGCGCAAGCAGGACCCGCGGCCGTCGGCCTCCGGGCCGGCGGCGCGCGCGGCCCCGCTCGATCGCGGACGGCCGCTGGGCGCGCCCGGTGCCGCCGAAACCGCGAAGTCGCCGCCCCAGCCGGTCCCGGCCGGCTCCTACCAGTCCGCGGTGATCATCCTGCTCACCGACGGCCAGACCACGACCGGTCCGGACCCGATCGCGTCGGCCTGGATGACCGCCGAGCGCGGCGTGCGCGTCTACACGGTCGGCATCGGCACGCCCAACGGCGAGATCCTGATCGGCGAGGGCTGGTCGATGCGGGTGCGACTCGACGAGGAGACGCTCAAGGGCATCGCCGACATCACGCGCGGCGAGTATTTCTACGCCGGCACCGCCGAGGACCTGAAGAAGGTCTACGAGTCGCTGACCACGCGCGTCGTGCTGGAAACGCGCGAAACCGAGGTCACGGCGCTATTCTCCGCAGCCGGCGCAGCGCTCGCGGTGCTGTCGGCGCTGCTGTCGATGCTCTGGTTCCGTCGGGTCTTCTGACGACGCACGCCGGAATTCCCTACAATCGCGGTCTGCCAACAACCCGGCCGGTCGGCGCGACCGTCCGAAAATCCTCCACGTCTCGGGAGACATCTATGAAACTGACGAAACTGACCCTCGGCCTCGCGGTCGCCATGGGCTTCATGGCTGCCGCGTCGGCGCAGACCACGATGCGGATCAGCATCGCCACCACGAAGGACTCGCACCAGGGCGTCGCGATCGACACCTTCGCCCAGGAAGTCGAGAAGCGCACCAACGGCCGCTACAAGATCCAGACCTTCTACAGCGGCGCTCTCGGCGGCGAGCGCGAGTACATCGAGGCGGTGCAGCTCGGCACGCAGGAGCTGGCGTTCAGCTCGACCGGCCCGGTGCCGAACTTCGTGCCCGAGACCAAGATCCTCGACGTGCCCTTCCTGTTCCGCGACAAGGCCCACGCCCGCAAGGTGCTCGACGGCGAGATCGGCCAGGAGCTGCTGAAGAAGTTCGAGTCCAAGGGCTTCAAGGCGCTGGCCTGGGGCGAGAACGGCGTTCGCCACATGACCAACAGCAAGCGCCCGGTCAACGCGCCCGACGACCTGAAGGGCCTGAAGATGCGCACGATGGAGAACCCGGTGCACATCGCCGCCTACAAGGGCCTGGGCATCGTGACCACGCCGATGGCCTTCCCCGAGGTGTTCACCGCGCTGCAGCAGGGCACCGTGGACGGCCAGGAAAACCCGCTGTCGGTCATCATGGCCGCCAAGTTCGACCAGGTCCAGAAGCACCTGTCGCTGACCGGCCACGTGTACTCGCCGGCCATCATGCTGATGAACAAGGGCGCCTTCGACAAGCTCTCGGCAGCCGACAAGCAGGCCTTCCTCGACGCCGCCAAGGTGGCGGTCGAGGCCAACCGCGCCCGGGTCGACAAGGACGACGCCAACGGCGTGGCCGAGCTGCGCAAGCGCGGCATGGAAGTGATCGAGAACGTCGACAAGGCCAAGTTCGTGGCCACGCTCGCGCCGGTCATGGCCCAGTTCGAGAAGGAATTCGGCAAGGAAGCGCTGGACAAGATCCGCAACGTGAAGTGATCCGTCGCCTCGCGGCGCAATCCACGCCCGCCAGCTCCCTGCCGGCGGGCGTTTTTTTCGTGACTCACCGATGAAACAGGCATTCCTCAGCTTCGAGCGCCTGAGCACCGGGCTGGCCATGCTCGGGGCCTGCGCGATGATGGTCGTCGCCGCCTCGCTCGGCATGTACCAGATCATCACCCGATTCGTGCTCGAGAGCCCCGCCGAATGGACCGAGGTGCTGATCCGGTTCAGCCTGATCTGGATGGTCTTCCTCGCGATTCCCGCAGCGTTCCGGCAGGGCGCGATGGTCTGCGTCGACGCGCTGTATCGCTGGAGCCGGCCGTCGGTGCGTCGCATGCTCGAATGGCTCGTGTTCGCCGCCAGCGTCCTGCTGATGGCGATCGTCCTGTGGTGGGGCTGGGACTACGCCCAGCGCGGCGGCATGCAGACCATCGCCGGGCTCGAGAGCCTGTCGATGTTCTGGGCCTACCTGGCCTTGCCGGTCGGCGCGGTGTTCTCGATCATCGGGCTGATCGGCGCGCTGGTCGACCCCCACAGGCTCGAGCTGGAGACCGCGCAATGACCCTCGCGATGATCGTCACGATGGTCCTCGCCTTTGCGCTGACCATCTCCGTCGCTGTCTCGATCGGCCTTTCCGCGATCGTCGGGCTGCAGATCTCGAATGCCCACATGCTCATCTCCGTGAAGGAGATGTTCAACTCGATCAACAAGTTCCCGCTCGCCGCGATCCCGTTCTTCATCCTGGCCGGCAACCTGATGGAAGCGGGCGGCATCTCGCGGCGCCTGGTCGAGTTCGCCAAGAGCCTGGTCGGCGGCATCCAGGGCGGCCTGCCGATGACCTGCGTGCTGACCTGCATGATCTTCGCGGCGGTGTCGGGCTCGTCGGTGGCGACCACCTTCGCGATCGGCGCGATCCTGATCCCGGCCCTCAAGAGCCACGGCTACCCGCCCACCTACGCGGCCTCGCTGCAGGCCACCAGCGCCGAGCTCGGCGTGGTGATCCCGCCGTCGATCCCGATGATCCTCTACGGCGTCAGCGCCGAGATCTCGATCGGCGAACTGTTCATCGCCGGCATCGTCCCGGGCATGTTCATCGCCGCCACGCTGATGCTCTTCGTCTGGGTGTGGTGCAAGATCAAGGGCTGGGGCAAGAACGACGGCGAGGGCCGGCTGGGCGTGATCCCGGCCACCTGGCAGGCCGGATGGGCGCTGCTGATGCCGGTGATCATCCTGGGCGGCATCTACGGCGGCATCTTCACGCCGACCGAGGCCTCCGCGGTCGCGGTCTTCTATGCGCTGATCGTCGGCATGGTCATCTACCGCGAGATCAAGCCGAGCGACCTGTACCGGGTGCTGCGCAAGTCGGTGATCTCGTCGGCGGTGATCATGTTCATCATCGCCAACGCCGGGATGTTCGCCTTCCTGCTGACCCGCGCGGGCGTGCCCGAGGCGATCGGCCACTGGCTCGAGGCCGTGCTGCAGTCGCCCGCGCTGTTCCTGCTCGGCGTGAACCTGGCGCTGTTCTTCATCGGCATGTTCATCGAGACCAGCGCCGCGATCATCGTGCTGGGGCCGATCCTTGCGCCGGTGGCCGCGCACTTCGGCGTGGACCCGGTGCACTTCGGGATCGTGATGGTGGTGAACCTGGCGCTCGGCATGATCACGCCGCCGTTCGGGGTCAACCTGTTCGCGGCATGCACGGTGGCGCGAATATCTCTCGACCAGATCATCCGCGACCTGCTGCCCTTCGTGGCGGTGGTCATCGGCTGCCTGATGGTGATCACCTACGTGCCCGACCTGTCGCTGATGCTGCGCGACCTGGTCTACGGGCGCTGAGGGTGCCGGGAGGCCGCGGCGCCCCGGTGCGCCGCGGCGCCGGCCGGCGGGGCCTGCCGGCGCATGGCCGACCGGCGGGCGGCTACCAGCCCCAGAGCAGCTTGCGGGAGACCCAGCCGGTCAGGCCGTCGGCATTGCGCACCTTGGCCCAGCCGCTGCGCCGCTCGAGCGTGCGCAGCACCTCGCCGTACTTGGCCTTGCCGACCACCTTGTAGCGGGTGCCGGGGCCGCTGCGGATGTTGACGTCCTGTTTCTTGACGATGAAGTGCGGCTTCTTGGCCGTGAGGCGGCCGAGCACCCATCCGGTGTCGTCCTCGAAGTCGCGCACCGCGAGCCAACCGTTCTTGCGAGCGGTCACGATCAGCGGATAGCCTCGATTCAGCCGCCAGGTGGCCTGGTGGCCGGTGCCGGGGCCCGCGCGCATGTTGATCACGTCGCGGTCGACGGTGACCATCTCGACGGCGTGCGCCGCGGGCGTGAAGAGCGAGGCGGCGAGAGCGAGGGTGAGGGACAGGGTTCGCGTCCTGGACATCGGTTCCTTCTGGCTGGATCTGTGGCGACCCGTCTCGGACGGGCAATGCCCGATTGTATTTGCCAGAATTCGATGCGTCTCGCCGAGGAGCGAAGTCCGCCCCGCGCGCCGGGGCTTTCGACGCCGTGGCGGTGCTAGGCTACGGGCTGCGGCAGTGCGGCCGTCAGAGGCTCGGTGGCGCGGCGCGCCGAACCAAGGGAAACTGCCGGGCCGACCAGACCCGGAAGTCCTGGCCGGCCCGCTCGCTGCCGCTGATCAGTTCTTGAACTCGACCTCGGTGGCCATCAGGGCCACGCCGTCGGCCGCGAGCTCGGCGTGGACCTCGACCCGCACGCCGGCAACCAGCGCTTCGGCGGTGCCGCCGGAGAAGCGCGTCGCACCGTCGTGGCGGACCGTCACGCCGCGCACCACGAAGCTGCCGGCGTCGGCGCTCTCGACCGCACCCTCGACCTCGAAGCCATTGTCGTCTTCGCCGTCACCGTCGTGATCGTCGTCCCCCTCGAGTTCGACCTTGGTCGCCACCAGAACGCCCTGCACGATCGCGCCCTCGACCTCGACCCGGACCCCCCGGGCCAGCGCGTCGGTGCCGTCCGGGAAGCTGGCGGCGCTCGCGTCGACCGGGATGCCGTCCACGCTGAAGGACTCGGGCGAGGTGAACTCGGTGATCGTGCCCTCGACTTCGGAGTGATCGCTGTCGCGCGCCATGTGCCGGTCGAACTCGACTTCGGTCGCGACCCATACCGCGCCGGCCTTCGTCGTCTCGAGCTTCACGCGCACCAGACTGCCGGCCTGCAGCCCCGCAGGCACCTCGGCGCCCGACACGTCGATCGTGGCCCCGCCGATCACCAGCAGTCCGGACGCGGTGTCGTACGAGTCGACGACGCTGCGCAGCGCGTAGTACCCGCCATCGTCCTCCCGCTCGACACGGGTGGCGGTGTACTCGCCGGTCGAGGCATCGAGCATGCCGTAGACCTTGACCACATCGCCCGGTGCGACGGCCGCGAGCCCGCCGGCCAGCTCTTCCTCGAACACCGTGTCGGCGCTCACCCGGATCGTCTGCCCGAGCACCACGATCGAGTCGGCGGCCGTGGACTCGACCGGGCCTCGGATCCGGCTCCGGAACACGATCTCGCTGGCGCTCGCCACTTGCACGCCGTCGGCGACGCGGTAGTCGCTGGCCACGATCTCGGCGATCATCCCCAGCTTGAGCTCGCTGCTCGAGCGCGCGGCGTCGTCGTCGTCGCGCACCGACGCGGAGCTCTCGTCGTAATGCACGCCGTTGACCACGATCGAGCCGAAACCCGAGATCGGACCCGCGGCGTAGACCGACTTGAACTGCGTCGGCGAAGTGCCGGTGCTGGTGGAGTCGCCGCCGCCGCCGCACGCGGCAAGGGCCCCGACCGCGAGCGCCATCACGCACAGCCTGAATCCGTGCCTGCGAACCGGAGTCGATGAATGGGACATCTGCGTCTCCCTGTTGTCGAGCGGCACACGAGCGACGCTCGAAGTTGAAATGTGCAATTTGCACATTTATAGTACGCCCATGCCTTCGCTGCCGCCAACCGTTCGTCGCCGAAAAGCTGCCGCCCGTCGCTGGCCGGCCTCGCCATGCCCCACGGGGGGGCAGATCGGATGAGCACTCCAGGGGGCGGGCATCCGGAGGGCAATGCCGACTCGGCCCTGCACCGCGCGCTCGAGCGGCTGATGGCGGAAATCGCCAGGCTGTGCCTCGCGCGCGGCATGGCCTTCGCCGACGCCGAGGAACTGCTCAAGCGCGCCTATGTGGGCGCGGCCCGCGCTGCACTGCCCCCCGGCGCCGGCGCGCGAGACATCAGCCGGGTGAGCACCGCCACCGGCCTGAACCGGCGCGAGGTCACCCGCATCAGCAACCAGGCCGGCGCCCCGCCGGCGCCGAGGCGATCGCCGGCGACGCAGGTGTTCACGCGCTGGGTCGGCAGTCCGCTACTGCGCGACGCGCGCGGCGAACCCCTGCCGCTTAAACGGCAGGGGCCCGCGCCGAGCTTCGAGGCGCTCGCACAATCGGTGACCCGCGACGTGCATCCGCGCAGCCTGCTCGACGAGCTCTGCCGACTCGGCCTCGCCGCGCTCGACGAGGGCACGGACACGGTCCGGCTGCTGCGCGACAGCTTCGTGCCCAGCGAGGACCAGGCCCGGATGCTGGACTTCCTGGGCAGCAACGTCGGCGACCACCTTGCGACTGCGGTCGGCAATGTGCTGGGCCGGGAGGCCTCGCAGCTCGAGCAGGCCATCTTCGCCGACGAGCTCTCCGACGAGTCGCTCGAGAGGGCGAGGCAGCTGGTCGCCACACAGTGGAAGACGATGCTCGCCGCATTGGTGCCCCAGCTTCAGGCGCTGATCGACGCGGACCGCGACGCCGGTCGACCCGCGCGCAAGCGCATCCGGATCGGGCTGTACAGCCATCAGGCCGACATGGACGAGCGAAACGACTCGGCGGGCCATGTCGCCCCCGACAACGAACCCGAGGACGACTGACATGCAGCGGAAACCCACCGCCCGACCGCGCCGGCTCTTCGCGTCGACAGCCCTCGCGCTCGCGCTGCTGGCCGGCTGCAGCGGCGGGATCGACCTGGCCGGCCTGGCCGGCGGCGTCGACAGCGGCGGCACCGGATCGGCCATCGTGGTCGGCCCGATCACCGGCTTCGGCTCGATCATCGTCAATGGCGTCCGGCTCGACGACAGCGCCGCCACGATCACCGACGACGACGGCCTGCCTCGCAGCCGCGCCGACCTGAAGCTCGGCGTGACGACCTCGGTCGACGCGTCGGCGCTGACCCCGGATGCCGGCGGACTGAGCGGCACGGCGACCTCGATCCGGATCGGCAGCGAGCTGGTGGGCCCGGTCGACGCGGTCGACGCCGCGGCGGGAACCCTGACCGTGTTCGGCCAGGCGGTTCGCGTCGGCGCCACCACCGTCTTCGAAGAAAGCCTCGTCGGCGGACTCGCCGGCCTTCAGGTCGGCGCGGTCGTCGAGGTGTACGGCCAGTACGATCCCGCGGCCCGGCGCCATGTGGCCACCCGCATCGAGCCTGCCGCCGGATCCGCCCTCTTCAAGGTGCGCGCCGCGATCGACGCGATCGATCCGGCGGCGGAAACGATGTCGATCGGCGGACTGCTCATCGACCTCGGAGGCTTGTCCGACGACGCGCTGTCCGGCTTCGCGCCCGGCCTGATCGTGCGCGCGAAGCTGCGCACTGCCAGCGAGAGCGGCAGATGGCCCGCCGTCTCGATCGCCCCGGCGGAGACCGAGCTCCCCGACCGCGAACAGGCAAAGGTCGAAGGCAGGGTCACCGCCTACGTCTCCAGCCGGCAATTCAGCGTCGACGGCATTCCGGTCGACGCCAGCGCAGCCGCCTTCCCGGACGGCGAAGCGGCCGTGATCCTCTCGGCCCGGGTCGAGGTCGAGGGCAGCGCGCAGGGCGGCGTGCTGCGCGCCACCGTGGTGGAGGTCGAGGACGACGACAGCGAGGACTCGTCCTTCGAGCTCCACGGCACGATCGACGCCCTCGACGCGACCGCGCGCACCTTCGTCGTGCGCGGCGTGACGATCGGCTACGACGACGCGGTGGTGTTTGAGGGGGGCGCAGTCGGCGACCTGGCGGCGGGCCGCGAGGTCGAAGTCCAGGCGACCCTTGCCGCCGACGGCACGCGGCTTCAGGCGATGAAGGTTTCCTTCAAGTCCTGAAGCCCGCGGCAGGCAGGCGTAACGGGCCAGCCGGCGCCGGCCGATTTCAGCCGCACTCGATCGCCGGCTCCTGCATCGCCGCCACCTGCTCGCGCAGTTCCAGGATCCGGTCCTGCCAGTAGCGCTGCGTGCCGAACCACGGGAACGCAGCCGGGAAGGCGGGATCGTGCCAGCGCCGCGCGATCCACGCCGAATAGTGGATCAGCCGCAGCGTGCGCAAGGCCTCGACCAGCTGCAGCTCGCGGCGATCGAAGTCGGCGAAATCCTCGTAGCCCGCCAGCACGTCCGACAACTGGCGCGTCATCGAGGCGCGGTCGCCCGACAGCAGCATCCAGAGGTCCTGGACCGCCGGGCCAGTGCGCGCGTCGTCGAAATCGACGAAATGCGGGCCGTCGTCGGTCCACAGCACGTTCCCGGCGTGGCAGTCGCCGTGCAGCCGGATTCCGCGCACCGGGCCCGCGCGGTCGAAGGCCCCGCGCACCGCATCGAGCGCCTGCTCGACGATGCCGCGCCAGGCGGGCAGCAGGTCGGCGGGCACGAAGCCGTGCGCGAGCAGCCAATCGCGCGGCTCCTCGCCGAAGCTCGCGATGTCGAGCACGGGCCGGTGCGCGAACGGCGCGATCGCGCCGACCGCGTGGATGCGGCCGATGAAGCGGCCGATCCGCTCGAGCGTGTCGGGATCGTCGAGCTCCGGCGCGCGGCCGCCGCGCCTCGGGTAGACCGCGAAGCGATAGCCCTGGAAGCTCGCCAGCGTGGGCGCCGCACCGCCACCGGCCGGCAGCACGAGCGCACCGCCCTCGGCGGGCGCCTCGAGCGCCATCGGCGCCACGACCGGGATCTCGCGGCCGGCGAGCTCGCAGGCGAACGCGTGCTCCTCGAAGATCTGCGCGTCGCTCCAGCGGCCCGGCCGGTAGAACTTGGCGACGACCGTCCGGCCGTCCTCCAGGCTCACCTGGTAGACGCGGTTCTCGTAGCTGTTCAGCGCGAGGAAGCGGCCGTCGCCGCGCAAGGCCACCGCATCGAGCGCGTCGAGCATCAGGTCCGGCGTGAGCCGGGCGTAGGGCGCCTCGGCATCGTCGCCGGGAAGGCCGGGATCGGTGGAAGTCATCGCCGGATTCTACGTGCGCCCGGCGGCGCGACCGCTTTCGCCCGGGGCGCCGATCCCCTACGATCCCGATGGCGCGGCCGGCCGCCGGGCGACCCACGAGAGGCGAGCGATGAAAGTCGGTGTCCCGAAAGAGATCAAGACCCACGAGTACCGGGTGGGCCTCACCCCCGAATCGGTGCGCGAGTTCGTGGCGCGCGGTCACGAGGTGTTCGTGCAAGCGCGGGCGGGCGACGGCATCGGCGCCGGCGACGACGCCTACCGACAGGCCGGCGCCACCGCGCTGCCCGATGCCGCCTCGGTCTACGAGCAGGCCGAGCTGATCGTGAAGGTGAAGGAGCCGCAGGCCTCCGAGCTCGCGATGCTGCGGCCGCGGCACGTCCTGTTCACCTACCTGCATCTCGCGCCGGACCCGCGGCAGGCCGAAGGCCTGGTCGCATCGGGCTGCGCCGCGATCGCCTACGAGACGGTCGTCGACGCCGACGGCTCGCTGCCGCTGCTCGCGCCGATGAGCGAGGTCGCGGGCCGCATGTCGATCACGATCGCCGGCAACCTGCTGATGCGCCCCGCCGGCGGCAGCGGCCTGCTACTGGGCGGCGTGACCGGCGTGCCGCCGGCGCGGGTGCTCGTGCTCGGCGCTGGCGTGGCCGGCGCGCAGGCCGCGCGCATGGCCGCCGGCGCCGGCGCCGAGGTCACCGTGGTCAACCGCGGGTTGCCGAAGCTTCGCGCGCTCGAGGCCCAGCTGCCGGGCCGCATCCGGACCCGGCCCTCGACCCGCGCGGCGATCGAGGAGGAACTGAGGCTGGCGGACGTGGTGATCGGCGCGGTTCTGGTGGCCGGCGCGGCCACGCCACGGCTCGTGAAGCGGGCCGACCTCGCCGCGATGAAGCCCGGCTCGGTGCTGGTCGACATCTCGATCGACCAGGGCGGCTGCTTCGAGACATCCCGGCCGACCACCCACGCCGAGCCGACCTTCGAGGTCGACGGCATCGTGCACTACTGCGTGGCCAACATGCCGGGCGCGGTGCCGCGCACCTCGAGCCACGCGCTGAACCTCGCCACCCGACCGCTCGCGCTCGCGCTGGCCGATCGCGGCCTCGACGCGCTGCGCGACGACCCGGCATTGCGCGCCGGCCTGAACGTGCTGGCAGGGCAGGTCACCCACCCCGCAGTCGCGGCCGCGCTGGGCCGCGAGTTCATCGCGCCGGAGCGGGCGCTGGCGGGCCTTGGAAGCGCCTGAACGAAGGACGCCGGCGCAGCCCCGGCGGTTCAGAACTTCTCGGCGATCGGCTTGACCGGCCCGCGGAACTTCTCCTTCAGCGGCTCGTTCGGCAGCGGCGGCAGCTCGAAGGGCTCGATCGGCAGGCGGCAGTCCGGGACGTGGTCGAGCAGGTGGCGGATCAGGTTCAGGCGGCCGCGCTTCTGGTCGTCGAATCTCACCACGTGCCAGGGCGCGTGCTTCGTGTGCGTGGCCTCGAACATCGCGTCGCGGGCCCGGCCGTACTCCTCGTAGGCCTCGCGCGACTTCAGGTCGATCGGCGACAGCTTCCAGCGCTTGAGCGGGTCCTCGGCGCGCTCGGCGAAGCGCTCCTCCTGGTACTGCTGGTCGACCGACAGCCAGTACTTGAAGAGCAGGATCCCGTCGTCGACCAGCATCTTCTCGAACACCGGCGCCTGCTTCAGGAACAGCTGGTACTCGGCGTCGGTGCAGAAGCCCATGACCTTCTCGACGCCGGCGCGGTTGTACCAGCTCCGGTCGAACAGCACCATCTCGCCCGCGGCTGGCAGGTGCTCGACGTAGCGCTGGAAGTACCACTGGGTGCGCTCGCGATCGCTCGGCTTGGGCAGCGCGACGATGCGCACCTGCCGCGGGTTGAGGCGCTCGGCGATCGTGTTGATCACGCCGCCCTTGCCGGCGGTGTCGCGACCCTCGAACACCACCAGCATCCGCTTGCCGGTGTGCTGCAGCCAGCGCGCCACGTTGTTCAGCTCGAGCTCCATCGGCTCGAGGAGGTCCTTGTAGTCGCCGTTCTTCAACTTCTTCACCTGGCGCCTCCCTTGGGTCGATCGGGCCAAGGATACCGCCGGCGACCCGGTTTGCGCCGCGGCCGGTTCGCAATAGGATCGGGGTTTTGCGAGCCCGACATGACCGATCCCCGTTCTTCCCTTGCCTGCCCGGCGCGCCGCGCGCTCTGCGCGCTGCCGCTCGCGTCGGCCGTCTCCGCGCTCGGCGCCTGCGCGACGCGCCCGGCCGGCGGCGATGGGGCCGCGAGCGATCCCGCCGGCGGCGACCCGGCCGTCTTCGAGGCCCTGCTCGCGGCGCCGCACCGCAGCCCGCGCAACGTGGCGCGCGACCGCCACCGGCATCCGGCCGAGGTGCTCGCCTTCTTCGGCGTGGCACGCGACAGCACGGTCGTCGAGGTCCTTCCCGGAAGCGCCGGCTACTACATGGAGATCCTCGCCCCCTGGCTGCGCGGGCGAGGCCGCTACATCGCCGCCAGCCGCGACGAGACCGCCCCGGCGCGCTACCTGGCCGATCACCGCAAGCTGCTCGATCGCCTCGCGGCCGAGCCGCAGCTGTACGGCGAGGTGCTCGTCACGAAGTTCAACGCGGACCGGCACGAGATCGCCCCGGCCGGCAGCGCCGACTTCGTGCTGACCTTCCGCAACCTGCACAACTGGATCGAGCGCGGCGAGGCCGAAGGCGCGCTGCGGGCCTTCCACCGGGCGCTCAAGCCGGGCGGCATCCTCGGCGTGGTCGACCACCGCGGCCGCACCGACCTGGACCAGGCTGCGCAGATGAAGTCGGGCTACGTCCGCGAGGACCATGCGATCGCACTGATCGAGCGCGCCGGGTTCCGCCTCGCCGGCAGGTCCGAAGCCAACGCGAATCCGCGCGACACGAAGGACCACCCCGAGGGCGTCTGGACGCTCCCGCCGGCGCTTCGCCTCGGCGACAGGGACCGCCAGAAGTACCTGGCGATCGGCGAGAGCGACCGCTTCACGCTGAAGTTCGCGAAGCGTTGAGCCGCGGCCGCGGCGAAGCGCCGGGCATAATCGAAGCCATGAACACCGCGAACCGACACCGCCAGGGCACCGCCCTTCTCGACCGATTCCTCGACTGGCAGATCGCCGCCCGGCACTACCCCGGCGCCGTGGTCCACGTCGAGCGCGACGGCGAGGTGCTCGCGCGCCGCGCGGCCGGCGTCCTCGATCCGGAGACCGGCACGCCGATGGGCGAGGACGCGGTCTTCCGGATCGCGTCGATGACCAAGCCGGTCGTCAGCGCGCTGGCGCTGATGCTGGTCGAGCAGGGCCGGCTCGCGCTCGACGAGCCGGTGTCGCGCTGGCTGCCCGAGCTCGCCGGCCTGAAGCTCGCCTCGGGCAAGGCGCCGGCGCGCCAGCCGACGGTGCGCGACCTGATGCGGCACACCTCGGGCTTCGCCTATGTCGGCGAGATCCGCGACCCCGCGCTGCGCGGGCTCGCCACGCAGGTCGATCTCGACGGCAGGCTGCCCACGCTCTCGCCCGACCAGGTGCTGGCCACCCTCGCGGCCCTGCCGCTGGCCTGCGAGCCGGGCACGCAGTTCCTCTACGGCTTCTCCACCGACGTTCTGGGGCTCGTCGTCGAGCGCATCACCGGCGTGCGCCTGGGCGACGCGCTGCGCGAGGCGCTGTTCGAACCCCTCGGGATGAACGACACCGGCTTCGCGGTCCCGGACGCCGCCGCGGGCCGCTTCGCGCGGGCCCATGCCGAGGACCGGCTCTGGCACGGCTTCTCCGACAAGTACGCGCTGGCCCAGCAAATGGGCGTGCCGATGCACAGCGGCGGCGGCGGCCTGGTCTCCACGATCGACGACTACGCCCGCTTCGCGCGGATGCTGCTCGCGGGCGGCCAGGCCGGCGGCCGGCGCTTCCTGTCCGAGGACAGCCTTCGCCAGATGTTCGCCAACCAGCTCGACCCGATGAACCCCGGGCCGGTCGGCTACACCGGGCCGGGCTTCGGCTTCGGCCTGGGGCTGGCGGTGCGGCTCCAGTGGGGCGCGAGCGCCACCCCTTCGACCGCCGGCGAGCTGACCTGGTTCGGCATCTGCGGCACCGTGGTCTGGCTGCACCCTCGCGAGCGCTGGTTCGCGCTGCAGTTCGGCGCCAACATGCGCTCCCGGATGCTGTCCCGGATGGAGTTCCGGCGCACCGCGCAGTTCCTCCTCGACGAATCCTGATACACGAACCCCGAACACCAGAATGGCCCAGTACGTCTACACGATGAACCGGGTGGGCAAGATCGTGCCCCCCAAGCGACAGATCCTCAAGGACATCTCGCTGTCCTTCTTCCCCGGCGCCAAGATCGGCGTGCTCGGCCTGAACGGCTCGGGCAAGTCGACGCTGCTGCGGATCATGGCCGGCGTCGACCGCGAGTACGAGGGCGAGGCGGTGCCGATGCCCGGCATCCGCATCGGCTACCTGCCGCAGGAGCCGCAGCTCGATCCGGCCAAGGACGTGCGCGGCAACGTCGAGGAAGGCCTCGGCGAGACGATCGCGCTGGTCAAGGAGTTCAACGACATCAGCGAGCGCTTCGCCGAGCCGATGGACGACGACGAGATGAACCGGCTGCTCGAGCGGCAGGGCGAGCTTCAGTCGAAGATCGACGCGGTCGGCGGCTGGGAGATCGAGCGCAAGCTCGAGGTCGCCGCCGACGCGCTGCGCCTGCCGCCCTGGGAGGCCGACGTCACCAAGCTCTCGGGCGGCGAGCGCCGCCGCGTCGCGCTGTGCCGGCTGCTGCTGTCCGAGCCCGACATGCTGCTGCTCGACGAGCCGACCAACCACCTCGACGCGCTGTCGGTGCAGTGGCTGGAGCAGTTCCTCGAGCGCTTCCCGGGCACCGTCATCGCGGTGACCCACGACCGCTACTTCCTCGACAACGTCGCGGGCTGGATCCTCGAGCTCGACCGCGGCCACGGCATCCCGTGGCAGGGCAACTACTCGTCGTGGCTCGAGCAGAAGGAGCAGCGGCTCGAGCTCGAGGCGAAGCAGGAGGCCGCCCGGATCAAGGCCATGAAGGAGGAGCTCGACTGGGTGCGCGCCAATCCGAAGGGGCGCCAGGCCAAGAGCAAGGCCAGGCTCGCGCGCTTCGACGAGCTGGCGTCGGCCGAGACGCAGAAGCGCAACGAGACCAACGAGATCTACATCCCGCCCGGCCCGCGCCTGGGGGGCCTGGTCGTCGAGGCCGAGGGCCTGCGCAAGGGCTTCGGCGACAAGCTGCTGTTCGACAACCTGTCGTTCAAGCTGCCGCCCGGAGGCATCGTCGGGGTGATCGGGCCGAACGGCGCCGGCAAGACCACGATGTTCCGGATGCTGATGGGCCGCGAGCAGCCGGATGCCGGCACGCTGCGGATCGGCGACACGGTCAAGCCGGCCTGGGTCGACCAGAGCCGCGACGCGCTGGACCCGAAGAAGACCGTGTTCGAAGAGATCTCCGAAGGCCAGGACATCATCCAGGTCGGCAGCTATTCGACGCCGGCGCGCGCCTATGCGGCCCGCTTCAACTTCAAGGGGGCGGACCAGCAGAAGATCATCGGCGAACTGTCGGGCGGCGAGCGCAACCGCCTGCACCTGGCCAAGACGCTGCGCGCCGGCGGAAACCTGCTGCTGCTCGACGAGCCGACCAACGACCTCGACGTGGAGACGCTGCGCGCGCTCGAGCAGGCGCTGCTGGACTTCCCGGGCTGCGCGGTCGTGATCTCGCACGACCGCTGGTTCCTCGACCGGGTGGCCACGCACATCCTGGCCTTCGAAGGGAACAGCCAGGTCGTCTGGTTCGAGGGCAACTACGCCGACTACCTGGCCGACCGCCGGCGCCGGCTGGGCGACGACGCGGACAAACCCGAGCGGATCCGCTACAAGCCGCTGGCCGCCTGAGGACGCCGGCTCAGCCGCCCAGCGCCCGCTGGACCAGCGCCGCCAGGTCGTCGAGCCGGAACGGCTTGACCAGCGCGCCGACGAAACCGGCATCGGCCGGGGCCGGATCGCCGGGCCGGTCGATGTCGCCCGACAGCAGGATCGCCGGCACCGGGTCGTGCCCGGCGGCGGCCTCGTCGGCGCGGATCCGGGCGATCGCCTCGAAGCCGTCGATGCCGCTCAGCCGGCGGTCCATCAGCACCAGCGCGAAGCGCTGCGCGGCGCAGGCCTGGACCGCGGTCTCGCCGTCGCTCGCCGAGAGCGGGACCAGACCGAGCTGGCGGACCATGTGCTCGAGCAGCAGGCGGTTGAGTTCGTCGTCGTCGACGATCAGCACCCGGCGCTCGGGAGCGTTCATGGCTCAGGCGACCTCGCGCAGGCCGGCCGGCTCGCGCCGTCCCCATTCGGTCGCCCGCTCCCAGGCGTGGCCCAGTTGCAGCACCGACAGGTCGTCGCGCGGCCTGCCGACGATCTGGATGCCCATCGGCAGCCCGGCCGAATCGCCCGACGCGCCGAAGCCGGCGGGCACCGACAGCGCCGGGCAGCCGGTCAGCGTCGGCAGGATCACCACCTCCATCCAGCGGTGGTAGGTGTCCATCTCGCGGCCCGCGATCTGCCTGGGCCAGCGCTGGTTCACGTCGAAGGGGAAGACCTGCGCGGTCGGCAGCACCAGAAAATCGAAGCGCTCGAATGCGGCCAGCACGGCGCGGTACAGCGCGGTGCGCGCGACCGACGCGTCGTGCACGTCGATCGCCGCGGTGCCCAGGCCCTGCTCGATCTCCCACACCGCCTCGGGCTTGAGCAAGGCGCGGCGCTGCGGATCCCGGTAGTGGACCGCAAGCGAGCCGCTGACCAGGAATCGGCGCCAGGTGAGCCAGGTCTGCCACATGCGCGCGGGGTCGAAGTCCACGCGAGCCTCGTCGACCGTGCAGCCGATCGTCTCGAAGGCCTTCAGCGCGTCGCGGCAGAGCTCGAGCACGCCGGGCTCGAAGGGAAGGTGGCCGCCGAGGTCGCCCAGCCAGCCGATCCGCGCGCCGGCGAAGTCGCGCTCGAGCGGCTGCGCGTACACCGCCGGGTCGTTGTCGAGCGACAGCGGCGCGCGGGCGTCGTAGCCGGCCTGCGTGGCGAGAAGCATCGCGACGTCGGCCACGCTGCGTCCCATCGGGCCGTCGGTGGAGAGCTGCTGGCTGAACGCATCGGGCGCCAGCGTGTTCGGCACCCGCCCGCGCGAGGGCCGGAATCCGTAGACGTTGCAGAACGCCGCCGGGTTGCGCAGCGAGCCCATCATGTCGCTGCCGTCGGCCACCGGCAGCATGCGGGCCGCCAGCGCCGCGGCCGCGCCGCCGCTCGAGCCGCCGGCGGTGCGCGACGGGTCCCAGGGGTTTCGCGTGGGACCGAACACTTCGTTGAAGGTCTGCGAGCCCAGCCCGAACTCGGGCACGTTGGTCTTGCCGACCAGGATCGCGCCGGCCGAGCGCACCCGCTCGACGATCGCGGCGTCCTGGTCCGGAACGAAGTCGCGAAAGATCGGCGAGCCCCAGGTGGTCCGCATGCCGCGGGTCTGGGCGAGGTCCTTGGGCGCCTGCGGCATGCCGTGCATCCAGCCCAGCCACTGCCCGCGCGAGAGCATCGCGTCGCAGGCGTCGGCCTGGGCGAGCAACGACTCCTCGGGCTCGAGCGAGACGATCGCGTTCAGCAGCGGGTTGAGCCGGGCGATGCGGTCCAGGTAGGCGCGCATCACCTCGCGGCAGGAAACCTCGCGCGCACGGATGCGGCGCGACAGGCTCAGGGCGTCGAGGGCGACGATCTCGTTCATCGGAGGACGGCTGGCGGTTGCGAAACCGCCAGCATAACCGGCGCGCTCAGCCCGCCCCCATCATCTTGTTCGGCAACCAGAGCGCGATCTCGGGCACGATCGACAGCAGCACGATCGACATCAGCATCAGGATCACGAAGGGCATCGAGCCCCAGAGGATCGTCGGCAGCGAGAGGCTGGGCGCCACGCCCTTGAGCACGTACAGGTTCAGCCCCACCGGCGGCGTGATCAGGCCCACCTCGAGGTTGATCGTCATGATCACCGCGAACCAGATCAGGTCGAAGCCGTTGGCCTCGAGCACCGGCGTGAGGATCGGCATGACCATCAGGATGATCGCCACCGGCGGCAGGAAGCATCCGGCCACCAGCAGGAACACGTTGATCGCGGCCAGCAGCACCCACCGGTTCAGGCCGAGGTCGACCAGCCACTGCGCCGCGGTCTGCGTCACGTACAGCAGCGACATCATGTACGAGAACACCGCCGCCGCGCCGATGATCATCAGGATCATCGTCGACTCGCGAACCGTTTCGCGGAAGATCGACCACAGGTCGCCCATCCTCCAGGCGCGGTAGATGATCATCACCAGCGCCATCGCGAGCACCGCCGCGATCGCGGCCACCTCGGACGGCGTGGCCAGCCCGCCGTACATCGCGTAGCCGATCGCGATGACGATGCCGATGAACGGCGCGACCCGGCCCAGGCCTTCCATCTTCTGGGCCAGCGTGTAGCGCGGGATGTCGCCGACCGCGATCTGCCGCTGCTCGCGCAGCGTGACCAGCCAGGCGTAGATCGAGAACATCACCACCAGCATGATGCCCGGCACCACGCCAGCCAGGAACAGCCGGCCGATCGAGGTCTCGGTCGCGATCCCGTACAGGATCATCGTGATCGACGGCGGGATCAGGATGCCCAGCGTGCCGCCGGCGCACACCGAGCCGGCAGCCAGCCCCGGCGGCACGCCGCGCCGGATCATCTCGGGCACGCCCGCCTTGCCGATCGCGGCGGCCGTGGCCGGGCTCGACCCGCAGATCGCCGAGAACACGCCGCAGGACAGGATGTTCGCGATCACCAGCCCGCCCGGAACCCGGTCGAGCCAGCGGTGGACCGACTCGTACAGGTCGCGCCCCGCCGCCGTGCCGCCTACCGCGGCGCCGAGCAGGATGAACAGGGGGATCGTGAGCAGCGCGAAGGACGCCAGCTCGTCGATCATCAGCACCGGCAGGTTGGCCAGGCTGCCCGGGCCCTCGAAGACGAGCATGAAGCCCACCGCAACGAGGATCAGGCCCCACGCGATCGGCAGCCCCGAGAAGAGGACCAGCAGCGTGACGACGACGATTGCAAGCCCGATCTGGACTTCGCTCATGCTGCGGACTCCGGGGCAGGAACGGGCACGGGCCGGAAGATCTCGGCCAGGTACTGCAGGGCAGTCAGCGCGAAGCCGACCGGCATCGCGAGGTAGAGCGGCCACTTGAGCGGCGCCCAGGTGCTCTCGGTGCGGTCGCCGCGCTCGAAGGCCTCGAGCGTGAACACGCCGGTGGCCCAGGCCAGGTAGATGCAGATCACGAGGCCCACCCAGGCCACCGCGATCTGCAGGCTGCGAGCCTTGCCTGCCGGCAGGTAGTGGGCCAGCAGGTCGACGCCGACGTGGCCGTTGGTCTTGAGCGTGTACGGCGACGCGAGGAACAGCCCCATCACCATCAGGTAGACCGCAGCCTCGATCTCCCACCAGGCGGAGTTGCCCATCGCGCGCCAGATCACCATCCAGGTGATCAGCAGCGCCGCTGCCGCGAGGAGCACGGATGCGACCGCCGCCGTGGCGATCGCGATCCGGTCCATGGTTCTGACGAAGCCCTGCATGGCGCCGCCCTTCCCTTTGGTCAGTCCGCTCGGGGCCTCACTTCACCGCCTGGAGCGCGTCGAGCAGCTCCTTGGCCTCGGGCGACTTCTTGGCGAACTCGGCCCACGAGGTCTTCTTGGCGAGCTCCAGCCAGGCTTCGAACTCGGCCTTGGTCATCTCGTGCACCTTCGCGCCGGCCTTCCGGTAGGCCTCGGCCATCTTGTCGGTGGCCTCGCGCTGCAGCCCGAGGAAGAACTCGTCGCTCTTGTTCGCCGCCTCCTCGAAGATCTTCTTCTGCTCCGGCGTGAGCTTGTCCCAGTGCTGCTTGGACATGACCAGCGGCTGCAGCAGCATCCACAGGTTGTAGTCGCCGCCGACGGTCGCGTTGTTGGTCTGCTCGTAGAGCCGCATGCTGACGAAGGTCTCGGCCGAGGTCAGCGTGGCGTTCAGCACGCCCGACTGAAGCGCCGGGTAGATCTCGCTCGACGGCATGTTGACCACCGACGAGCCGGCCTCTTTCAGCATCAGCTCGAAGGTCGGGTCGGCCGCGCGCATCTTCAGGCCGGAAACCGAGTCCGGGCCGCCGATCGCGCGGTCCTTCGACGCGAAGCCGCCCGGGGTCCACCACCAGGTGATGATGCGGACGCCGTTCTTCTCGGCCAGCGCCTGCAGCTTCTGGTGGAAGGGCGTGCCCTTCAGGCGCATCGCGTGGTCGAGGTTCGAGATCGTGCCGGGCATGATCACGATCGAGAACTCCTGCGCCTTGCCGACCGCGTAGGACATCGGGAACACGGCCATCTCGAGCGTGCCGTTCTGCAGCGCCTCGAACTGCGCGACCGGCTTGATGCCGAGCGACTGGGCCGGGTAGATGCGGAACTTGATGTTCGGGTCCTTCTTGCGGACCTCGTCCACGAAGACCCGGGTCGCGCGGTCGCGACCGTCGACATTGGCCTTCCACTGGTGGGAAATCTTGATTTCCTGGGCGGCGACCGGCATGGCCGGCAGGACGGCCAGCGCGAGCGCGCCGGCGAGCAGCTTGAGCGATTTCATCGGGTTCTCCTCCCCATCGTTAGGCGGGCAATCTTAGCGCATGGCGCATCCTTCCCGGGGCTCGACCCCGCGGGCGGCGCCGCGAGGCGCGGACATTGTCAGGATCGGAATGCCTTGTCAATTGCGGATGCCCCTAGCTGCTAACGTCTTGCCCTGATCTCGCGCCCGGCGATCGCGGCGGCCACGATGCCGCGATCGCGCCCCCGCCCGCATGCGCGATCACGCCCGGAGGAAACCCGATGAAAGACGCCGAAACGCCCCGCGCCAGCTCGCCCTTCGACGAGGCGATCGCCTTCGCGATCGCGAGCGAGACCCCGTGGAGCCGCAACGCCGACGGCGACTTCGGCATCCACCAGCTCGACCCCGCGCCGTGGAACCGCACGCTCGGGCCGCTGCACGACCGGGGTCCCGTGTCCGGCGTGATCCGCGTCGACGGCCGCGAGGTCGCGAGCTGGGGCGAGCCGCACCGCGCCGACCTGACCTTCAGCGTGGCCAAGACCTACCTGGCGCTGCTCGCCGGCGTGGCCTTCGACCGCGGGCTGCTGCCCGACCCCGACGAGCCGGTGCGCGCCCGCGCGCGCGGAATCGGCTTCGACGAGGGCCGCAACCGGGAGATCACCTGGACCCACCTGCTGCAGCAGACCAGCGAGTGGGAGGGCGAGTGCTTCGGCGTGCCGGACCAGGTCGACCGCTACCGCACGGTCCAGTACCAGAAGACGCCCGCGGCCGGCCGAAAGGGCGACGCGCGGCCGCTGCAGGCGCCAGGCAGCTTCTGGGAATACAACGACGTGCGCATCAACCAGCTGTCGCTGGCGCTGCTGCACCTGTTCCGCGCACCGCTGCCCGAGGTCTTCGACGAGGCGATCCGCAAGCCTTCGGGCGCCAGCGACCCGTGGCGCTGGGTCGGCTACGACGATTCCTGGGTCGAGATCGACGGCAGGCGGATCCAGTCGGTGCCGGGCGGCAGCCACTGGGGCGGCGGCGTGTCGATCAGCGCCCGTGACCAGGGGCTGATCGGGCAGATGCTGGCCGACGACGGCGTGGCGAACGGCCGGCGGGTGCTGTCGTCCGAGTGGATCGCGCGGATGCGCACGCCCTGCGCGCTCGCGCCCTTCTACGGCATGCTGGTGTGGCTGAACGGCACGCAGGACGTCTTCCCGTCCGCCGGCGGCAAGGGCTACTTCGCGATCGGCGCGGGGGCCTCGGTCAACTGGATCGATCCCGAGCGCAGGCTGGTGGCCGTGGTGCGCTGGATCGACGGCGCGAAGATCGACGGCTTCGTCGGGCGGGTCGCGGCCGCGCTCGGGCGCTGAACGGCCGGGGCCGGGCTCAGCGCCCTGCCGCGATCGTGAAGCCGACCTCGACGCCGCCTTCGACGTCGCGGGCGAACGCGCGCCCGCCGTGGAACTCGGCGACCAGCCTGACCAGGTAGAGCCCCATGCCCAGGTGGGCGCCGCCGCGCGCGGCGCCCGCGCGCACCGAGACCATCGAGTCGAACAGGCTGTCGCGCATCGTGGCCGGCAGCGCCGGCCCCTGGTTGCGCACCGCGATCCGCCAGGCCGGCTCGCGCCCGCCCTCGCGGCGCAGCGAGATCCGGACCGGCGTGCCCTGGACCGCGAAGTCGGCGGCGTTCGACACCAGCTTGTCGAGCGCCTGGGCGATCGCCTCCGGCACCACCGCGCAAGCGGTGTCGCCCTCGTCGCACTCGACCTCGATCGGCAGCCGGAACGCGATCCGGTAGCCGTCGGCGCAGCTTCGCACCAGCGCGCCCAGGTCGACCTGCTCGAGCTCGCTCTGCGCAAGCATCGACTCCAGGCTGGAAGCCTCGCCCATGCTGGCCACGATCCGCTCGAGCCGCTGGGCCCCTTCCCGCACCCGCTCCAGGTAGGCCGCGCGGCGCGCCTCGTCGGTCTCGGCGGCCAGGTTGTCGAGCGAGGACCGCACGACCATGATCGGCGTGCGCAGCTCGTGGACGAGGCGGCTGCGCAGGTTGCCCAGGTACTGCTGGTGCTGTCCCAGGCGCTCGAGCACCTGGGCGTGGCTCTCGGCCAGCGCGCCGATCTCGTCACGGATCAGGCCGGGCTCGATGCGGCCGACCACGCGGCCGCGCGAGTCGATCGCGCGCTCGGCCTGGCGGCGCAGGCGGACGATCCGCCCGACCGTCACCGATGCGACCAGCAGCAGCGCCGCGGTGCTGGCGGCCAGCGCGAGCGCGGTGAGCAGCGTGAGCCGCTCGATCGCGGCCTGCCCCGGGGACAGTCGCGACGCGGTGTTCTCCTCGATGACCAACGCGCCGACGACCCGGTCGCCGACCCAGACCGGGTGCGCGCTGGTCAGCAGCCAGGCCGGCACGCCCGAAGCGCCCGCGAGGCGCTCGGCCTGGTGCGCGGGCAGGCCGGTCAGCGCCCGCGTGAGCGCCGGCGTGTCGGTGGCCGCGATGCTGCCGGCCTCGGCGATCGCCTTCGCGGGATCGGCCTCGTCCTCGGAAGCGAGCTGCGAGATCGCGGGACGCAGCATGTCGGCCGCGCCGAGCAGGGTCCGCGCGAGCCGCGCCTGCCAGCCCCGGTCGGGCAATTCGCCGGCGGTCAGCTGCCCGGTCTGCGCCAGCAGCTCGCCGGACACGTCGTAAACCGAGACCCTGCCCGAGGCGCGGGCCAGCGAGCGGATCGCGGAGCTCCACAGCGGCACTCGCGGATCGTCGGGCAGCACGTCGCCCAGCGCCCGCGCGGGCGCGAGCAGGCCCGAATCGAGCGTGCCCTCGACCTTCCGGGAGCCCAGGTAATCGACGTCCACGACCCGGATCCGAAGCAGCGCCGGCTCGGGCTCGAGCTCGATCTCGGCGTGCCAACCCCCGGGGCGCTCGACCGGCTGCACCCGGATCTCGCGCATCTGGTCGGCGCGCTGGCCGACCGAGATCGTCACCTCGTCGCCGGGCTGGGCCACGCCTTCCCGGACCTCTGGCAGCACCAGTCGCTCGTCGTCGGCGTCGACCAGCAGGAACAGCTTGCCCGGGCGCTCCTGGGCGCGCGCGGCCGACAGGCGCACGCGCAGCGTGGGCGCACGCCCGCTGCCGGCGCCCGGCTCGGTCAGCAGCCGGCTCGGCATGCCCGCCCATTCCCGGTCCCGTTGGTCGATCCGCACGTCGGCGAGGAAACCGACCGCCAGCAGCCGCACCGCGTCGGTCCGCCGCACCGCCTCGAGCGACTCGAACAGCTCGGGCCGCTCGTGCAGCGACGCGGCCAGGTTGCGCGCGGCCAGCGCGAGGTTCTCGAGCCGCTCGTTGCGCGCCAGCTCGGTCATCACCTCGACGAAACGCAGCCCGATCAGCGGCAGCACCAGCAGGGGGATCAGCGACAGGACCAGTGTGAAGCGCAGGCCCAGCGGCAGGCGCCAGCGGCGAGGGCGCAATGCCGCGGTGACCGGCTCGCCGCCTCGCGTCCTCAAGGCGCGCCTTTCCTACTCGCGGACCAGGAAGCGATAGCCGAGGCCGTAGACCGTCTCGATCGCGTCGAAATCCTTGTCGATCGCCTCGAACTTGCGGCGCAGGCGCTTGACGTAGGAGGTGACCGTCTGGTCGTCGACGACCAGGTTGGCCTCGCGCATCAGCGCCTCGCGGTCGCGGACGTGGCCGGGGTGCATGGCCAGCGCGTGAAGCATCCAGAACTCGGTCACCGTGAGCGCGACCGGCTGGCCGCGCCAGGTCGCCTCGAATCGCGCGACGTCGAGCCGCAGCGGCCCGCGGATCATCGGCTCGCCCTGCTGCGAGGGCTGGGCGACCGCGTCGGCCCTGCGGAACAGCGCGGTCACGCGCGCCAGCAGGTGCGGCAGGCTGACGTTCTTGGTCACGTAGTCGTCAGCGCCCAGCCTCAGGCCGGACACGATGTCGATCTCGGAATCGCGCGCCGACAGCATCAGGATCGGCAGAGCCGGCGCCTTCTCGCGCAGCCAGCGGCAGAGCTCGAAACCGCCGTCCGGCTCGTCGCCCAACCCGATGTCGATGATCGCCATGTCGGGCAGGCGGATCTGCATCGCCTGCTGCGCCTCGTTGCGCGAGGCGAAGGTGGACACTTCGAACCCCTGGCGGGCCAGCGCGTCGCGCAGGTTGTCGCGGATCGCGGGTTCGTCTTCGATGACTGCAATGCGGCGTGCCATGTCCGGAACTCTAGCGCAAACGGGGACGTCGCCGAGGCCTACGGCGGGCAGCGCGCGCGCGCCGGACCGACTGCCTCCGCTTTGCCCTAATCGGTTCGGATTCGATCCTGTTCGCGCCTGCCAGCTGACGCAGCCGAAGGGTTCAATCACTGTCGATCAGGACAGCCACCCCGGCGACAGGAGTCTCCATGCACACGACCGACGGAACCGCTCGACCGACCATCGACTGGCGCGAATGGGCAGCCTTCATCGGCTACGTGCTCGCCACCGCGGTCGTGGTGTCGGTCGTCCTGGCTTCGGTCGTGCTGGTCATCTCGATGCAGGCCGGCGAGCCGGCCGAGCCCGCGAGCGCGCGCGCGCCGGCCCGCCCGGGCGACGCACCCGCCCGGGTCGCCGCGCCGCCCGCGCCGCCTGCCGCAGTCGCGCCAGCGGCCGCCGCCGCGCGCGTTCAGCCGGCCGCGCGGCCCGAGCCTGCGACGGCCCCGCGCCTGGCGGTCGAGGCCGCGCCGATGACCCGCTCCGGGAGCGAGATCCCGGCGCCGCCCCGCCCCCCGCTCGAGGCCGCGCCGGCCTCGGGTTCGGGCGCATCCGCGACCGCGCGGGTCGACACGCTCGCCCCCCGGCAGGCCGCGCCCCAGACGGCGCCGGCGGCCCCTGGCGCCCCGCCGGCCGCATTGCCCGCCAGCGCGCAGATCACCTCCGAGACCCTGCGATCCGAGGAGCCGATCAGGCCGGCGCAGCCCGCCCCCCAGGCAACGACTGCCGAACCGACCCCGTCGGCGGCACCGACCGGAGCCGCGCAATGATCTGGTTCGTCCGGCTCTGGCTGATCGACCGCAGCATCGACCTGCGCCACGGCTGGCGCGCGCTGCGCCGCCTCGTCGAGTCCGGTCGCCACTCCTGAGCCGACCGGCCGCCTGATCCGGCCGCTCACCTGGCCAGCCCTGGCCGCCCGCCGGGCCGCTCGCCCGATCGGGCCTAACCGCGCGGCGGGCGCGATAATCGGCGAATGCCCCGCTTCCTGCGCAACGCGATCCTCAACGCGCGCGACTTCGCGCTGACCTTCGGCCCGTTCGCGCTGCTCGCCGTCGCGCTGCTGTGGGCGGCCTTCTGGTTCCTGCAGCCGACGCCGCCCGGCTCGGTCACGCTGGCCACCGGGCAACCGCAGGGCGCCTACGCCGAGTTCGGCCGGCGCTACGCGGAATGGCTGGGCCGGCACGGCATCGAGGTGCGCTTGCGGCAGACGCAGGGCGCCACCGAGAACCTCGAGTTGCTGCGCGACCCCGCTTCGGGCGTGTCGGTGGCTTTCGTGCAGGGCGGGGCCGACACCCGCGAGCCGCCGCCCGGCGATTCGAAGGGCGACGGCCTGGTGGCGCTGGGCAGCCTGTTCTTCGAGCCGCTCTGGCTGTTCTACCGCGAGGACTCGGCCCGCCGCCTGCTGCGGCGGGACACGCTCGACTCGCTGGGCGAGCTTCGCGGCTGGCGCCTGAACATCGGGCCGCCGGGCAGCGGCGTGCCGAACCTGATCGCGAGACTGTTCGAGGCCAACGGCCTGCGCGACGGAGACCTGTCGCTGCACCGCCTGGGCCAGACGCCGGCGGTGGTCGAGCTGCTCGCGGGCCGGATAGACGCGGTCGCGTTCGCGTCGGCGCCCGAGGCGCCGATCATCCGGATGCTGCTGCAGACACCGGGCGTGCGCCTGCTCGACGTGCCGCAGGCGGAGGCCTACTCGCGGCGCTTCCAGTTCCTGAGCCCGGTGGTGCTGCCGCGCGGCGTCGTCGACCTTGCGCAGGACGTCCCGCCCGCCGACGTGCGGCTGGTGGCGCCCACTGCGATGCTGGTCGCGCACGAGGACCTTCATCCCGCGCTGGCACAGCTGTTCGTGCAGGCCGCCCGGGCGATCCACGGCGAATCCGGCTGGTTCCAGCGGCGCGGCGAGTTCCCTTCGGAACGTTCGCTCGAGTGGCCGCTCGCCGGCGAGGCCGAGCGCTATTTCCGCTCCGGCACGCCGTGGCTGCAGCGCTACCTGCCGTTCTGGCTCGCCAACCTGGTCGACCGGATGTGGCTGGCCCTGCTGTCGATCGTCGCGGTGCTGATCCCGCTGTCGCGGATCGTGCCGCCGCTGTACGAGTTCAGGGTGCGCTCGCGGATCTTCCGCTGGTACGGGCAGCTTCGCCGGATCGAGGACGCGCTGTCCGATCCGGCGCAGGACCGGCGCGACCTGGTCGGGCAGCTCGACGCGCTCGACGCGCGGGTCGAGCGACTGGCGGTGCCGCTGTCGCACACCGACGCGCTGTACGCGCTGCGCGGCCACATCCGGCTGGTGCGCGCGCGGGCGGAGGCCGGGCCGGAGCAGGCGGCTCCCGGGCGGGAGCGGGCGGGCACGGAGCGCGGACTGCCCGGCTGAGCGCGGCGCGCGCGGGGGCCGCCGATCCGGCCCCCGGCTCAGGCGGCCTGGCGGCCGCAGCAGAGCTTGTACTTCTTGCCGCTGCCGCAGGGGCAGGGATCGTTGCGGCCGACCTTGGGCCCCTCGCGGCGCACGGTTTCGACCCGCATCGCCTGCGGCGTGGTCCCGGCCTTGCGGTAAGGCCGGAAGAACTCGTGGATGTCCGCGACGTCGGCGATCATCTGGTCGATCAACGCATCGCGCTCGCGGCGGCCGAGCTTGCGGGCCTTTTCCGGGGCCTCGTCGTCGAGCGTGGCGGCAAGCGCCTCGACCGCATCGAGCGCGTCGGCGAACTCGTCTTCCTCGAGCATCGCTTCCCAGCCTTCGGGGCGCATCTCGACGCCGCGCAGGAAACCGACCGCCCAGGCCACGCCATCGGGCTGGCCGTGCTCGTCGTAGGCGAGCACAGGCGCGAATCGCTGCGCGGCCAGCGCCGCCTCGACGTGCCGGCGATGCCGCTCGACCAGCTCGAGCAGCTCGGCGGGGGCGTCGCCGGCCCCTTCGGCGTCCTCGGGCAGGCCGAGGATCTCGGGCAGGTACTCCTCGGGCGGCACGATCTCGGCGCCGCAGGCGAGCGCGGCCAGGAAGCCGTCGAGTTCCTCGACGATCATCGCGTCGCCGTTGCCGAGCGAATCGAGCAGCGCGTCGAGGCGATCGTAGTCGGCGTCGGCGAGCGGCGCCTGTTCGGGGGTGGTGTGCTTCTGCATTCGCCAATCTTACGCGCGCCGCGGGCAAGTGCCACTGCGCGCGCCGCGCCGGGCGAGGCGGAGCCGGTCGGCCGGACGCGGCGTCGGTCAGAATGCAGGGGACGGACAACGCGAACAGGGAGGCAGGAATGGGCAGGCTCGAAGGCAAGCGCGCGATCGTGACCGGCGCGGGAAGCGGCATCGGCAGGGCGAGCGCGCTGCTGTTCGCGCGCGAGGGCGCGCGCGTGCTGGCGGTGGACCGCGCGGCCGAGGCGGTCGAGGAGACCGCGGCGATGGTGCGCGCCGAAGGCGGCGACGCGATCGCGATGGCCGCCGACGCAGGCGACGAGGCATCGGTGCAGGCCTATGTCGCGAAGGCCGTGGCGGCGTTCGGCGGGCTCGACGTCGTCTACGCCAACGCGGGGATCAGCGGCGGCGACGTCCCGCTGTTCGAGCAGGACGTGTCGCTGTGGACCGAGATCCTGCGCGTGAACCTGATCGGCCCCTTCCTGGCGATCAAGCATGCGGGCCGGCTGATGGTCGAGCAGGGCCGCGGCGCCATCGTCTGCACCGCCTCGGTGGCGGGCCTGCGCTCGAATGCCGGCGGCAGCCCGTACAGCGCCAGCAAGGCCGGCGTGATCAGCCTGGTGCAGACGGCGGCCAATTCGATGTGGGGCACCGGCGTGCGGGTCAACGCGGTCTGTCCGGGCCTGATCGAGACCGGCATGACGAAGCCGGTGTTCGAGTACGCGCGCTCGCGCGGCAGCGAGGACAAGCTCGGCCAGCTCAACCCGCTGCGCCGCTACGGCCTGCCGCACGAGATCGCCGCGATGGCGGCCTTCCTGGCGAGCGACGAGGCGTCGTACGTGAACGGCCAGGCGGTCGCGGTCGACGGCGGACTGACCAGCACGCTGCCTTTCGCGAAGCGACTTCGCTGAGCGGCGAGGCGGGGCCCTGGCCGGCTCAGGCAGCCGGCTTCAGGCGTTGCAGCTCGAAGTCGACGCCGCCGGATTCGTCGCCGAACCAGATCCTGCCGTCCTGGATGCTGACGCTCAGGCGCATCGATCGCTTCGCGAGCGCGCCCAGCGCGGCCGAGGCCTCGCGAGGCACGGCCGCCACGTCCAGGTTCGCGTTGCGGGCCAGCGCCGACGCGTTCTGCGCCCACCAGACATCGGTCTTGTTGCCGCCGTAGGCGAGCACCGAGACCCTGTCCGCGCGCCCGCAGGCCCGGCGGATCCTGCGCTCGTCGGGCCAGCCGACGTCGATCCAGTGCACGATCGCGCCGGTGTCGTCGCGCAGCCATAGGTCTGGATCGTCGTCGGTGGACAGCCCGCGCCCGAAGGCGAGGCCCTCGTCGGCGTGCAGCGCGAACGCCAGCAGCCGCACCATCATCCGCTCCTCGGTTTCGGACGGATGCAGCGCGATCGTCAGGTCGTGGTCGGAATAATGGCCGCGGTCCATGTCGGCGATGGACAACGCGGCCTTGTGGATCGTGGAGCGAAGGGCCATCGGCGGAATTTACCGCAACGGCCCTCGCGTGCCCGACCCGGGGACCGGACTCGCTCCGGCCCCGAGCTGGGCTCGCTTCGATGCAGCGTGCGGGACTCGCTCCGGCCCCGGGGCCGGGATCAGCTGCGCGGACCGGCCTGCTGGCCGTCGGTCGTGCCGCCTTCCCGCTTCATGCCGCGCTCGCCGGGCGTGCCGTGCCGGTGCTCCCGGCGCTGCTCGAAGCGCGCCATCCGCTCGCCGAACTTCTGGCGCTGCTCGGGCGTGAGCAACTGGTAGAAGTCGTTGGCGGCCTTGGCGCGCAGCGCCGCCATCTCCGCCGAAGCCTTCGCGGCACGCTCGGCCAGCTCGCGGGCCTTCGCCTCGTCGTACTCGGCCGAGAAGCCGAGCGCCCTGAGCTCGCGGCGGGCCTCGCGCATCGCCTGCGCCTGGGCGCGCATCGTCTCGGACCGGGCATTGCGCAGCTCGGCCAGCTTGTCGCGTTGCGCGTCGCTGAGATCCAGCTCGCGCATCATCGCCCGGCCGGGACCGCCCATCCGGTCGCCGCCCATGCCGTGCTCGCCCCGGCCGCCGTGCTTGCCGTGATAACCGTGCCCGCGCATCGCCTCCGCGGCCGGACCGTCGGCGCAACGCTCGCCGCCGCCCCAGGCGTGGGCGAACACCGGCACCGCGACCGCGAGGGAACCGGCCAGAGCAAGACCTGCAACGAATCGCTTCTTCATCGTCGAATCTCCTGTCGATGGAATCGAAGGGCGAGGACCTATGTCGCATCGCCCGCGCCTGGCGGGAACCGGATCGTTCCCCTCAGGCCACGGACGCATCGTGGGCCTCGGCTCCGTTAACCGCGGTTCGTCTCGTGTAAACGATCGTAAAGTTCGTCTCGAAGCGCCCGGCCCTCGCGTGGCCGGGACTATCATCGGCCGCGAAAGGCGAGCGCGCCGGCCGCCGGCGTTCGGTTCGCCCGCTCGCCCGTTGGCCCGTTGGCCCGTTGGCCCGTTGGCAGCCTCACGACCATGCCCCGAGTCCTGCTCGTCGACGACGACGCCGATCTTTCCGCCCTGCTCGCCGAGTACCTCGGCAGCGAAGGCTTCGATGCCGAGACCGCCGGCGACGGCGAGACCGGCGCGCGCCGCGCGCTCGAGGGCGGCTTCGACATCGTCGTGCTCGACGTGATGATGCCGGGCATCGACGGCGTCGAGACTCTGAAGCGGATCCGCGCGCGCAGCGCGGTGCCCGTGCTGATGCTCACCGCCCGCGGCGACGACGTCGACCGGATCGTGGGCCTGGAGCTCGGCGCCGACGACTACGTTCCGAAGCCCTGCACGCCGCGCGAACTGGCCGCCCGGCTGCGCGCGATCCTGCGCCGCAGCGCACCGCGCGCCGAGTCGGCCGACGGTCCGGTCGCGACCGGGCCTCTGCGGATGTGGCCGGCCGCGCGCCGCGCGACCTGGCGCGACGCCCCGCTCGCGCTGACCGGCACCGAGTTCAGCCTGCTCGAGGTGCTGGCCCGCCATGCGGGCCGCGTCGTCGACAAGGCCGAGCTGTCCGAGGCCGCCCTGGGCCGGCCGCTCGGGCGCTTCGACCGCAGCATCGACGTGCACCTGAGCAGCCTGCGCCAGAAGCTCGGGCCGCGCGACGACGGCGGCCCCTGGATCGAGACCGTGCGCGGCCGCGGCTACCAGTTCGTGCGGGACCCGGAATGAGACTGCCCGCCCGGCCGCGGCTTTCCGGCCTGTTCTGGAAGCTGTTCGCCGGCTTCTGGCTCACGCTGATCGCGGCCGGCCTCGCGGTCGGCACTGCCGTGTGGCTCTACTACCAGCAGCGCGCGCCCGACGCGGACGCGGCGCTCGCGGCCGGGCCGCGGGCAGAGTTCCTGGTGCGCTCGGCGGCGGCCACGCTCAGGCACGGCGGAGAGCCCGCGCTGCGCGCGCTGCTCGAAGGCGCGAGCGAGGACTCTCCCGCAGCGAGGGTCCACGCGGTCGACGACGAGGGCCGGGAGCTGCTGGGCCGCGCCGTGTCGCCCGAGGCCCTCGCCCGTGCCCGCGCGAGGCTGTCGCGCCCGGACGATGCGAGGCCGATGCGGCATCCGGCGCGCGGCGTGCGGCTGGTCGTGTCGCCGGAAGGGCGCCGCCTGCTGCTGTTCGTGCCTGCGGCGGAGGCCGTCGCCGGCCCCGGAGGCGAAGCGCCTCGCCAGGGCCGTCGCGCCCCGCCGCCGCCCGGCCTGGGCATCGCGATCGGCCTGCTCGCGAGCCTGGCGTTCAGCGCGATGCTGGCGGCCTACCTGGTGCGGCCGATCAGGCACCTTCGGCGCGCCTTCGCCGACGCGGCCGACGGCCGCCTGGAGACCCGCGTGGCGGGGCTGATGGGCAGGCGACGCGACGAGATCGCCGGCCTGGGCGAGGACTTCGACCGGATGGCCGAGCGGCTGCAGAAGCTGATCGTGTCGCAGCGCCGGCTGCTGCACGACGTGTCGCACGAGCTGCGCTCCCCGCTCGCCCGGCTGCAGGCGGCGATCGGCCTCGCCCGGCAGAACCCGGCGCGTACCGCCGCGATGCTCGACCGGATCGAGCGCGACACCCAGCGGCTCGACGCGCTGGTCGGCGAGCTGCTTACCCTGGCCCGGCTCGAGGCGAACGCGGCCGATGCGCCGCGCCAGACGGTCGACCTGGGAGAGCTGCTTCGCGAGATCGTCGACGACGCGCGCTTCGAGGCGCAGGCCGCGGGCCGCGAGGTGCGCCTCGCGGCGCCCGGAGAGGCGATCCTGGTGCCAAAGGGGCATCCCGGCTGGCTGCAGCGCGCCTTCGAGAACGTGATACGCAACGCGCTGCGGCACACCGCCGAAGGCACAGCGGTCGAGGTCGGGCTGCGCACGGCCGGCGATGCGGTCTCGGTCACGGTCTCGGATCGCGGCCCGGGGCTGCCCGCCGACCAGCTCGAAGCGGTGTTCGAGCCCTTCCATCGCGGCCCGGCCGCTGGCGGCGACGGCCACGGCCTGGGGCTCGCGATCGCCCGCCGCGCGCTGGCGGCCCACGGCGGCACGATCGTCGCGGCGAGCCGCGACGGCGGCGGCTTGACCATGACGATGACCCTGCCTCGACTTTCCCCCTGAGCGCGCTTCGCACTATCCTCGCAGGCTTTCCTGTCCCCGCGAGGAAGCATCGAAGATGAAAGCAGCCTGGTACGAAACCAAGGGCGCCGCGCGCGAGGTGCTGCGCGTCGGCGAGCGCCCCGATCTGCAGCCCGCCGCCGGCGAGGTGCGCGTGCGCGTGCGCATGTCGGCCGTCAATCCTTCGGACACGAAGAGCCGCAGCGGCCTTCGCGTGAAGGAGATGCCGTTTCCGGTCGTGATCCCGCACCAGGACGGCGCCGGCGAGATCGACGCGGTCGGCGAGGGCGTCGATCCGGCACGGATCGGCGAGCGTGTCTGGGTCTACGAGGCCAACCTCGGCCGTCCCTTCGGCACCGCCGCGCAGTACTGCTGCGTGCCGGCGCACAAGGCGGTGCGGCTGCCCGACGGCGTCGGTTTCGACGTCGGCGCGTGCATGGGCATCCCGGTGATGACCGCGCATCGCTGCGTGTTCGCCGACGGCCCGATCGCCGGCAAGACGGTGCTGGTGCAGGGCGGCGCCGGCGCGGTCGGCTACTACGCGATCCAGGTCGCGAAGCTGGGCGGCGCGGCCCGCGTGATCGCCACGGTGAGCCGCGACGAGCAGGCCGGGCGAGCGCGCGAGGCGGGCGCGGACGCGGTCGTGAACCGCAAGACCGAGAACGTCGTCGAGGCGGTGCGCCGGATCTGCGGCGCCGACACGCCGCTCGACCGGGTGATCGAGGTGGCCTTCGGCGCCAACCTGGCCGACGACATCGCGCTGCTGAAGCCGACCGGCGTGATCGCCACCTATGCGTCTGACGCGGTGCCCGAGCCTGCCGTGCCCTTCTGGCCGATGCTGGCCAAGGACCTGACCGTGCGCTTCGTGCTCGTCTACGCGATGCCGCAGGCCGCGCACGACGAGGCTGCGGGTTGGATCAGCGAGGTGCTCGCGGAGGGTCGGCTCAGGCACCAGTTCTTCAAGACGTTCTCGCTCGACGAGATCGCGGCCGCGCACGAGGCGACCGAGGCGATGGCCAACGTCGGCAAGGTCCTGGTGGCGATCGACTGACCGCGAGGCCCGGCGCTTCGGGGCGGCGCGCCGGCGCCGGTTCGTGGCGTGCGCCCGGGCCGGCAGGCGGCCAGTCCCTATCCGGGCAAGTGCTGCGGCCCCGCCTTTGGCGGGGCTTCCCTCGCCCACCTCGAAATTTCGCACCCGCCTCGCAGGGGGCTTCGCCCCGCGGCGAGCGGGTCCCGCGAAATTTCTTTCGGTGGCGCTCGGCTTGCACAATCCCCGGATAGGGACTGGCCGCCTGCCGGCCCTGGATGTGGTGGCCAGCCTGGCGCCGGCGGGCCGCCGCGAAGCGCCGGGCCTCGATCAGGCGATCGCCGGTTTCGGGGCCCGAAGGGGCCTCAGCAGGCCCGCGCCGCCCGCGCGCCTGAGCAGCCAGAGCACGATCGCGGCGTTCACGACGTTCCACGCGATGCCGTTGACGAAGGCCGCGTCGTAGGAGCCGGTCAGGTCGAAGATCGCGCCGGACAGCCAGCCGCCGAGCGCCATGCCGACCATCGTCGAGGTGATGACCAGGCCGACCCAGGTGCCGGCGAGGCGCGGGGAGAAGTACTCGCGCACGACGATCGCGTAGGACGGCACGATGCCGCCCTGGAACAGGCCGAACAGGATCGAGATCACGTACAGCGACGCGAGCGAGTCGAAGGGCAGGAACAGGACCAGGGCGATCGTCTGCATCACCGAGCCCAGCAGCAGCGTGCGCAGGCCGCCGATCCGGTCGCAGATCATTCCCGAGATCAGGCGGCTGACGATGCCGAAGCCGAGCATCAGCGACAGCATCTCGGCGCCGCGGGCGGGGCCGTAGCCGAGGTCGGCGCAATAGGCCACGATGTGCACCTGAGGCATCGACATCGCCACGCAGCAGGCGACGCCGGCGATGCACAGCAGGGTCAGCAGCGCGCGCGGCGTCATGCCGAGCGGCCGCTCGGCCGAATGCCCGATGCCCGCAGGCTGCACGGCCGCCTGCGCCGCGGCCTTCGCCGCCTCGCCTTCGGTGAGCGGCAGGGCGGTCGCCTGCGGGCGCGGCGCGCGCAGCATCAGCGCGAGCGGCAGCATCGTGGCCAGGCAGAAGATGCCGATGCCGACGTAGGTGTTGCGCCAGCCGTAGTCCTCGACGAAGGCCTGCACCACCGTCGGCCAGATCGCGCCGCCCAGGTAGTTGCCGGCCGCGCAGATGGCCACCGCGATGCCGCGCCGGCGCAGGAACCAGAACGAGGTGTCGGCCATCAGCGGCGAGAAAGTCGACGAGCTGCCCAGGAAGCCGATCACCGCGCCCTGCAGGATCGCGAACACCAGCAGGCTCGGCGAGAAGGCCGCCGCGACGAAGCCGATCGACAGCGCCACCGCGCCGAGCACCGAGGGCACGAGGATGCCGAAGCGGTCGGCCAGGCGGCCCATGACGATCCCGCCCAGGCCGAAGCCGATCATCGTGAGCGTGTAGGGCAGCGAAGCCTCGCCGCGTGCGACCCCGAATTCGGCCTGCACCGAGGGCAGCACGACGACGACGACGTACATGCCGGAAGCGCCGATCGTCATCAACGCGAGGTTGATGCCCAGGCGGAACCAGGCATAGCGGGAATCGACTTCGTGGAGCATCGGCGGCTGTCTCCTGTCGCCGGCGCGCGGGCACGCGCCGCGCCGGCCGATCCGGCAGTCTAGTCCGGCGCGCCGGGTGCCGCTCGGCCGCGCGTTCCGCGAATCGCCCCGCGATCGTTGCCGGCCGGGACGCCGGTCAGGGCAGCGCGTTTCCCGCCGCCGGGGCCACCCAGTCGAGCTGCGCCAGCACGGGTTCGGTCAGGAAGCGGCTGCGCGCGCCCCAGACGTGCCGGTCGCCCCAGCGCTGCTGGCCGGTCACGTAGAAGGCCTTCGGCTCGAGCAGGTACAGCGCGTCGCGCGCGCGGGTGACCGCCACGTAGAGCAGCCTGCGCTCCTCCTCGATCGCGGCGGCGTCGCCGGTCGCGTACTCGTTCGGGAAGTTGCCGTCGGTCACGTTCAGCACGCAGACCGCGTCCCACTCCTGGCCCTTTGCCGAGTGCACGGTGGACAGGTTCAGCCAGTCCTCGTCGCGCAGCGGCTCGCCGGCCAGGTCGCCGGCGGCCTGCGGGGGATCGAGGGCCAGCTCGGTCAGGAAGCGCTCGCGGCTGCCGAAGCGGGTCGCGATGACCGCGAGCTGCTCCAGGTCGTTGGCGCGCACCGTGGCATCGTCGTGACGGCGCTCCAGCAAGGGCCGGTACCAGGCGAGCAGCGGGTCGAACTGCTCCGAGGGCCAGCGGGCCGCGGAGTCGGCCAGCGCGGCCATCAGCTCGACGAAGCCGGACCAGGCTTCGCGGGCAGCGGCCGGCGGCTCGAAGCCGCGCAGCGCGTCGGCAATGCCGGCCTCCTTCACCCGCTCCAGGCAGCGCTGCGCGTTCGCCGGCCCGAAGCCCGGCAGCAGCTGCAGCACGCGGAAGCCGGCCAGCAGGTTGCGCGGATGCTCGGCCCAGCGCAGCACCGCCAGCAGGTCCTTCACGTGCGCGGCGTCGAGGAAGCGCAGCCCGCCGTGCTTCACGTAGGGCACGTTGCGCCGGACCAGCTCGACCTCGAGCAGGTCGCTGTGGTGGGCGCTGCGGAACAGCACCGCCTGGCGCTTCAGCGGCACGCCTTCCTCGCGATGGCGCAGCACCGCATCGATCACCCAGTCGGCCTGCGCGCGCTCGTCGGCCACCGTGACCAGCTGCGGCCGGGCGCCACCGCCGCGAGCGGCCGACAGCGTCTTCGGGAACTTGCGCGCCGCTTCCGAGAGCAGCGCGTTGGCCAGGTCGAGCACCGGCTGGACCGAGCGGAAATTCTCCTCGAGCGTGACCCGCTCGGCGGGCGGCTCGAAGCTGGCCGGGAAGTCGAGGATGTTGCCGACGTCGGCGCCGCGGAACGCGTAGATCGACTGCGCGTCGTCGCCGACCACGGTCAGGCCCTGGCCGTCGGGCTTCAGCGCGCGCAGGATCCGCGCCTGCAGCGCATTGGTGTCCTGGAATTCGTCGACCAGCACCTGGTCGAACCTCGCGCGCAAGCGAGCGCTGACTTCGTGCACGCCCATCGCGCGCTCCCACTCGAGCAGCAGGTCGTCGTAGTCGAGCACCGCGTTGGCCCGCTTTCGGGCGGCGTAATGCGCGAACAGCGCCTCGAGCTCGGCGCGCCAGTCGGCGCACCAGGGCCAGCCCTGCAGCACCCGGTCGAGCGGCCAGGCGGTGTTGGCCTGCAGCGAGTGGATCGCCAGACAGGCCTCCTTGCGCGGGAAGCGCTTCTTCGTGGCCGAGAAGCCGAGCTCGTGGCGGATCGCGTCGATCAGGTCGGCCGCGTCGCCGCGATCGAGGATGCCGAAGGACGGATCGAGCCCGATCGCCGGCGCATGCTCGCGCAGCAGACGCGCGCCGACCGAGTGGAAGGTCCCCGCCCAGGGCAGGCGCACCGCGGCCGCCGCGGCGGGCAACGGCCGGCCCGCGCGTGCCGACAGCGCCCGGGCCACCAGCCGCCCGGCGCGCCGGGTCATCTCGGTGGCGGCGCGCCGGCTGAAGGTCAGCAACAGGATCCGCTGCGGGTCGACCCCCGCGAGCACCAGGTGCGCGACCCGATGGGCGATCGTGGCCGTCTTGCCGGTTCCGGCCCCGGCGACGACCAGCAGCGGCGGCGAGCGGAAGCGGCCATCGGGCCCGACCGCGCCCCAGCAGGCGGCGCGGCGCTGGGCCTCGGTCAGCGAATCGGCGGGCGAATCGGGGAAGACGCCCGCGGCGGCGGGGGCGATGACATCGACGGACATGCCCGCGAGTCTATCGCGACCACTGTGGATTCATCCATGTGCCAGGCCGAACACGCGGAAGCCAGGCCGAGCAGGCGGAAGAGTTGCGCCTTCCGGTTGCAGCCGGTCTTGGCGTAGATCGACGCCAGGTGGTCCTTCAGCGTGTGCTGGCTGATTCCCAGGTGCGACGCCGCATCGCGCCCCCGGTCGAAGCTGGCCAGCGCATCGAGCACTCGGGTCTCGGCGGCCGTCAGCCCGAAGGCTTCGGCGAGCCAGCCCGCGCTCGGCACTGGCGCCGGCCGCTCGGCCAGGCAGAGCAGCCGGCCCACCCTCGCGGTGTCCCCGGCCGGCCGAAGATTGAGCAGCAGGCGCGATTCGGGGTCGATCAGGATGCCGACGTCGTCGCCGACTCGCACCCGCAGCGCAAACTGCAGGCGCTCCGCCGGCTCCCGCGCCAGGCATACCAGACGGCGCGGACCGGGCGGGCGCCGATCCAGGTGGACAAGGCGCGCCCCGGCGATCAGCCAGAGCGCCGACCGGCTGGCCCAGCTCACCGCGCCGGTCTCGTCGAAAACGATCAGCGCCTGCCCGAGCGTGTCGGCCAGCGCGTCGGCCGCGAGCCCGGGCAGGCCCTGCGCGTCAGCGCCGGGCAGCCAGAAGCTAGCGGCTTCGGGGACGGCGCGCGCGGTGGTCGCAAGGGTTCGGGGCAGGTCGTTCACGTTCTTCTCCGGCTTCCCGTCGGCTGCGTGACATCGTGTCGGATCCAAGCTAGATCCCCTGCCGGCGTCGAGGAAGACCGCATCGGTTATGGATCGATGACCGGCGGTTCGTTTGCCGCACGGCGAATGTCCGATGCCCGGATACCGGCACGAAGCGCCCCGGCGCCGCGCCCGTCTTGCCGGACGGCGCGAGCGGCCTCGCCTTAGAATCGACCCGAGCACATCGCCAGAACACAAGGAGACCCACGATGTCCGACACGATCGCCTTCATCGGCCTGGGCGCCATGGGCGCGCCGATGGCCGCCAACCTGCTCGACGCCGGCTTCGCGGTGCGCGCCTTCAATCGCAACCCCGACAAGGCGAAGCCGCTGGCGGAGAAGGGCGCCACGGTCTGCGGCTCGATCGCCGAGGCGGTGAAGGGCGCGAGCTTCGTCGTGTCGATCGTGTCCGACGACGAGGCCACGCGCGAAGTGATGCTCGGCGCGAACGGCGTCGTGGCCAGCGCGGCCCCCGGCACCGTGATCGTCGACTCGAGCACCAACACGCCGGCAATGGCCCGCGAGGTCGCCGACGCGGCCCGCGCGCGGGGCCTCGCTCACCTCGACGCGCCGGTCTCGGGCAGCGTGCCGCAGTCGCGCAACCGCGAGCTGGTGTTCATGGTCGGCGGCGACGCGGCCACGCTGGAGAAGGCGAAGCCGCTGCTCGAGGCGATGGGCCGGATGACCGTGCACTGCGGCGCCAGCGGCGCCGGCGCCACGATCAAGCTGATCAACAACATGCTGTCGGGCGCGATGAACGCCGCGATCGGCGAGGCGATCTCGGTGGCCACCGCGGCCGGCGTCGACACCGAGGCGGCCCAGAAGGTGCTGGCCGAGGGCGCGGCCGCCTGCCGGCTGATGAAGACCAAGATCCCGAAGATGCTCGGCGGCGACTTCTCGCCGCAGTTCCAGCTCGGCCTGATGGAGAAGGACCTGCGCTACTTCCTCGCGCTGGCCCAGCAGGTGGACCGCCCGGTGCCGATCACCTCGATCGTGCGAAGCCAGTTCCAGGCGGCCCGCCGGGCGGGCCTGGGCGGGCTCGACGTCAGCGCGATCTTCCTGCAGGCGAGCGGCGAGGCGGCCAGGGGCGGCGGCCGCTCCGGCTGAGGCGGCTGCCGATGCTCAAGGCGATCGCCGACTTCTTCGAGCGCCAGCTCGGCGGCGGCGGCGCGCGGCCGCGCGACGCGCACACGATCGAGCTGGCCACCGCCGCGCTGCTCGCCGAGATGGCCCGGGTCGACGGCGAGATCGCGCCGGCCGAGCGCGAGGCGGCGCTGCGCGCGGTGCGCGAGAAGCTGGGCCTGGACCCCGCCGAGGCCGACCGGCTGTTCGAGCTGGCCGAGGCCGAGGCCCGGCAGGCCACCGACTATTTCCAGTTCACCTCGCTGATCAACCGGCACTTCGACGCCGGCCAGAAGATGCGGGTGATCGAGCTGATGTGGCGCGTCGCGCTGGCCGACGACGAGATCGACGCGCACGAGCGCCACCTGATCCGGCGCATCGCCGACCTGATCCACGTGCCGCACGCCGACTTCGTGCACGCGCAGCGACGCGCGCGCGAGGCCGGCGATTCACCGGGCGACTGACTCCGGGCGAAGCGCGCGCCGATGCCGGTCGACCGGCGACAGCCCCCTTCGCCTTCCCGCAACGACCACCGTCCTCACGCCATGACTCTTCCGGAACCGGCCGCGCTGCGCGCCGCCCTCGATCCCGTCCTGTCCGAATCGGTCTCCGCCGGCGAGGTGCCCGGCATCGCGGCACTGGTCGTCGACCGCGGCGGCACCGTCTACGAGAATGCCTTCGGCGTGCGAACGATGGGCGGGCAGGCGCCGATGGGCACCGACACCGTCGGCTGGATCGCCTCGATGACCAAGGCGATCACCGGCGCGGCGGTGATGCAGGCGGTCGAGCGCGGGCTGCTCGATCTCGACGCGCCCGCCGGCAGCGTTGCGCCCGAGATCGACACGATCGGCGTGCTCGACGGCTTCGACCCCGAGGGCACGCCGCGCTTCCGCCCGCCGAAGCGACCGGTCACGCTGCGCGACCTGCTGACCCACACCTCTGGCTTCAGCTACGAGCGCTGGAGCGACGATGTCTGGCGCTGTCACCAGGCGCTCGGCATCCCCGCCAACAGCACCTGCAAGCTGGCCACGCTTCGCTCGCCGCTGATGTTCGACCCGGGCGAGCGCTGGGAATACGGCATCGGCATCGACTGGGCCGGCCGGCTGCTGGAGATCGCGAGCGGCCGCAAGCTCGGCGATTGGATGCGCGACGAGATCCTGGCGCCGCTCGGCATGGACGACACCGCGTTCCGGATCGGCGACGCGATGCGCGCGCGGCTCGCGAAGATGCACCAGCGCGACGCGACCGGCGCGATCGCCCCGCTGCCGGACTTCGAGATCCCGCAGGAGCCCGAGTTCGAGATGGGCGGCGGCGGGCTGTACTCGACCGCGGCCGACTACGCGCGCTTCCTGCGGATGATCCTGAACCGCGGCGAGCTGGACGGCCGGCGGGTGCTGCGCGCGGAAACCGTGGCGCAGATGTCGACCGACCAGATCCCGTCGCTCGAGGTGCAGCCGCTGCTCACTCGCGTGCCTTCGCTGTCGAACGACGCCGAGTTCTTCCCCGGCCTGTCCAAGGGCTGGGGCCTCAGCTTCATGATCAACCGCGCGCAAGCGCCCACCGGCCGCCCGGCCGGCAGCCTGGCCTGGGCGGGCCTGAGCAACTGCTACTACTGGATCGACCCGGCCAACGGGATCGCAGGCGTGTTCGTGTCGCAACTGCTGCCCTTCGCGGACCGCCTCGCGCTGCCGCGCTTCCTGGCCTTCGAGAAGGCGGTCTACGACGCGATGCGGGGCCGATGAGGCCGGGGGCGCCGACCGGGCCGCTTCACGAGCCGGCGCCGGCACGGCGCTGAACTAGCGCGTCCGCGCGTGCGCGGCGCGCGCCTCCAGCTTCGCCGCGATCCGTTCCGGGTCGCGCGCCATCTGCCAGCCGAACCACAGGCTCTCGGCGATCCGCTGCGCCAGCTCGTTCGCGCGCTCGCGCATCGCGGCGTTCTCCAGCTCGGCCGTGGTCTCGCGGAACAGCGCGAGCCAGCGGTGGAACAATGCCGGCTCCAGGTCCGGCAGCGCCGCGTGCTTCGGCATCGGCGTGCCACGGTAGCGGGCCGTGCCGCGCAGCGTGGACGACCAGAAGTCGACCATCTTGCCGAGGTGATGGTCCCAGTCGACGACGCGCGCGGCGAAGATCGGCCCGAGCCGCTCGTCCTCGCGCACCTTCGCGTAGAACGCGTGGACCAGCCAGCGGATCTCGTCCTCGGTGCACAGGTCCGGGTTCAGCATGTCGCGCCTGCGGTGCTCGTTGCGCGGGTCACGCGCGATCGCCCTTGCCGACGACGCCGTCGCGGATCAGGCCGTCGATGCGCGCCTGCGCGATGCCCCAGTCGACCGCGCGGCCGGCGCCGCTCGAACCCGGCCGCTCGGGCGGCGTCGGGGCGTCCGGGCTGCTGCGGCTGAAGCGCGGCGCGGGCGCCGGCTGCAGGACGCCGGCGATCTCGGTGAAGGTGCCGCGCGCCTTCAGGTGCGGATGGGCGTGCGCCTCGAGCGGCGGGAGCACCGGCGCGAAGCAGGCGTCGCTGCCTTCGAGCAAAGCGCACCACTCGTCGCGGCTGCGGGTGCGAAAGACCGCTGCGAGCTTCGCCCTGGCCTCGGGCCACTTCGCGCGATCGTCGAGGTCCTCGAGCGGGGGCGCCTCCGGGCCCAGCTTCTCGAGCAGCAGCGCGCGGAAGCGCCGCTCGATCGGCGCCACCGACACGTAGCGGCCGTCGGCGCATTCGTAGACCTCGTAGTACGGCGCGCCCGAGTCGAGCGTGTTCGTGCCGCGCGGGCCGTTGTGCAGGCCGCCCCCCATCAGGCCATAGATCGCGGTCATCAGCACCGACACCCCGTCGACCATCGCCGCGTCGACCACCTGCCCCTTGCCCGACTGGCGGGCCTCGAGCAGCGCGCAGGCGATGCCCCAGGCCAGGAACATGGTGCCGCCCGCGTAGTCGCCGAGCAGGTTCAAGGGCGGCGTGGGCGCGGCGCCTTCGCGGCCGATCGAGTGCAGCGCGCCGGCCAGCGCGATGTAGTTCAGGTCGTGGCCGGCCGCCCTGGCCAGCGGGCCGTCCTGCCCGAAGCCGGTCACGCGGCCGTAGACCAGCTTCGGGTTGCGCGCCAGGCACACGTCGGGGCCCAGGCCCAGCCGTTCCATCGTGCCCGGCCGGAAGCCCTCGATCAGCACGTCGGCCCGCTCGACCAGCTCGCCGGCGAGCGCGATGCCCTCGGGCTTCTTCAGGTCCACCGCCAGCGTGCGCTTGCCGCGGTTGGCCAGCTCCAGGTCCCAGGTGCGGGGCACGCCGAGGTCGATCGGCTCGAGCCGGTCGAGCCGCAGCACCTCGGCGCCCATGTCGGCGAACAGCATGCCGCACAGCGGCGCCGGGCCGATGCCGGCGAACTCCAGCACCCGGATGCCGGCCAGGGGTCCCTTGCTCATCGTGTCTGCTCCATCCATGAATCCGGTTCGCGCAGCGCCCGCTCCAGCGCGTCGCGGAACTGCGGCGCCGCGATCGCGATCAGCCGCCGCGCCCGTTCCTCGAGGTCGCGATGCCTGAGGTCGGCGACGCCCCACTCGGTGGCGACCAGATCGACGTCGCTGCGGGTGACGGTGGCCGTGCCCGAGGCGAGCCGGGGCACGATCCGGCTGCGACGGCCGTCGCCGGTGGTGGCCGGCAGCGCCAGGATCGATCGCCCCTGCGCCGAGCGCCGCGCGCCGCGCACGAAGTCGTTGAGACCGCCGACCCCGCCGCGCGCCGCGCCGCCCAGGGTCTCCGCGTTGGCCTGGCCGCTCAGGTCGACCTCGAGCACCGAATTGATCGCGTACAGCCGGTCGATGCGCGCGAGCGTGTCCGCGCCGTGGGTGTAGACCGCCGGCCGCACCTCGAAGGCCGGGTTGTCGTCCACGTGCTTGCGCGCACGCGCCGAGCCGCCGACGAGGTTGGTCACCGTGATGCCTGCGTCGATCGTCTTGCGCGCGTTGGTGACCACTCCCGCCTCGATCAGCTCGATCGCCCGGTCGCCGAGCAGGCCGGAGTGCAGCCCCAGGTCGCGATGGCCGGACAGGCCCGCGAGCAGCGCATCGGGCAGGTTGCCGATGCCGGTCTGCAGCGTGGCGCCGTCGGGGATCAGCGCGGCGAGATGGCCGGCGATCCGGGTCTCGACCTCGCCCGCGGCCGCGTCGGAGCGGATCTCGATAGGCGGGCAGGCCGCCTCGATCGCCAGGTCGATCCGGAAGTCGGCGGGCACCTCGGCGCCGTGCGTCCACGGCGCATCGGGATTGATCTCGGCCACCACGACGCGCGCGCGGCGGGCGGCCGCCACCAGGTAGTCGTTGGCGAGCCCGAAGCTATGGCCCCTGCCGTGGCGCGGCGGCGCGAGCTGGATCAGCGCCACGTCGGCCGGCAGCGCGCCCGAGGCGAAGGCGGGCTCGAGCTCGCTGTAGTGGATCGGCACGATCCGCAGAAGGCCGGCGGAGGCGAGCGAGGCGGCGCGGCCCATCGCGCCGTAGGAGAAGAAGTCCAGGCCGTCGGCCTTCGACGGCGAGAAGGTGTCGGAGAACAGCGTGCCGACGAAGACGTCGACGCCGCCCAGACGCGCGCGCTGCTCGACCAGCGCGCGCGTCAGCGTGAGCGGCTCGGCGGCGACCTGGCCGCAGACGACGCGGTCGCCCGGGCGTATCCACTGCGACAGGTCCGGCAGGTCGCGCCGGACGGCGAGATCCGAAAGTCGGCTCACCGGGTCGAATCCTTCATCGGTACGGCTCCATCATCGGCGAAGGCCATCATTCTCGCCGACGCGGGAGATCGGCACGACCTGCGCGGGCCTCAGTACGACTTGGGCAGGCCCAGCACCCGCTCGGCGATGAAGCACAGCACAAGCTGCGGGCTGACCGGCGCGATGCGCGGGATCATGATCTCGCGCAGGTAGCGCTCCACGTGGTACTCCTTCGCGTAGCCGAAGCCGCCGTGCGTCATCACCGCCTGCTGGCAGGCGTCGAACCCGGCCTCACCGGCCAGGTACTTGGCCGCGTTGGCCGCCGCGCCGCAGGGCAGGCCCTTGTCGTACTGCCAGGCCGCCGACATCGTCATCAGCCACGCGGCCTCGAGCGCCATCCAGTTCTTCGCGAGCGGATGCTGGATCGCCTGGTTCTGGCCGATCGGCCGGTTGAACACCACGCGCTCCTTCGCGTAGGCGGTGGCCCTGGCCAGCGCGCACTTGCCCAGGCCGACCGCCTCGGCGGCGATCAGGATCCGCTCCGGGTTCATGCCGTGCAGGATGTACTCGAAGCCCTTGCCCTCCTCGCCGATCCGGTCCTCGACCGGGATCTCGAAGCCCTCGAAGAACAGCTCGTTCGAGTCGACGACCTTGCGGCCCATCTTCTCGATCTCGTGCACCCGGATGCGGCTGCGATCGAAGTCGGTGTAGAACAGGCTCAGGCCTTCGGTCGGCTTGCGCACCTCCTCGAGCGGCGTGGTGCGCGCGAGAAGCAGGATCTTGTCGGCCACCTGCGCGGTCGAGATCCAGACCTTCTGCCCGTCGACGACGTAGCGATCGCCCTTGCGGGCCGCGCGCAGCTTCAGCTGCGTGGTGTTCAGGCCGGTGTTCGGCTCGGTGACCGCGAAGCAGGCCTTGACCTTGCCGGCGGCCATCGGCGGCAGCATGCGCCGCTTCTGCTCTTCGGTGCCGAACACCACCACCGGGTTCAGCCCGAAGATGTTGATGTGCACCGCCGAGGCGCCCGACATGCCGGCGCCCGACTCGGCGATCGCCTGCGCCATGATCGCCGCCTCGGTCACGCCCAGGCCCGAGCCGCCGTAGGCCTCGGGTATGCAGATGCCGAGCCAGCCGTTCTCGGCCATCGCATCGAAGAAGTCGAAGGGAAAGCCGCCCTCGCGGTCCTTCCTCAGCCAGTACGCGTCGTCGAAATCGCGGCAGATCCGTTCGATCGAGTCGCGGATGCTTTCCTGCTCGGCGCTCAGGGAGAAGTCCATTCGCGGTTTCCTCGTGTGCCGGCTATTGGCCGCGCGCCGGCAGGCGGGCCGCCAGCGCGAGGATCTTCCTCGCGGCGACCAGGTGCGGCTGGTCGATCATCTTTCCGTCGAGCTTCGCGACGCCGGTGCCCGCGCTCTCCTCGAAGGCGGCCACCACGCGGCGCGCGTGCGCGACCTCGTCGTCGCCCGGCAGGAAGGCCTGGTTGACCACGTCGACGTGCTTCGGATGGATGACCGCCTTGCCGGCGAAGCCGTCGCGCCGGGCGGCCAGCGCGTCGGCCCGCAGGCCGTCCAGGTCGTCGATGTCCACGTGGACCGTGTCGACCGCGTCGACCCCGGCAGCCGCGGCGCCGGCCAGGCACAGGTTGCGCGCGAGCCGGTAGGGCTCGTGATAGCGGCCCGCCTCGCGGTTGCCGCTCGCGCCGAGCGAGGCCGACAGGTCCTCGGCGCCCCACATCAGCCCGCACAGGCGCGGCGTGGCGCCGGCGTAGTCGCCGAGCCGGAACAGCGACTGCGCGGTTTCGGTGGCGATCGCCAGGATGCGGATGCTGCCGAGCGGCAGCCCGGCGGCGGTCTCGAAGGCGTCGAGGTACTGAGCCAGCCGTCGAAGCTCGTCGCGGCCCGAGCACTTGGGCAGCACGATGCCGTCGGGCCCGGCCGGGACCACCGCCGCGAGGTCGTCGAGCGTGAGGCCGGTGTCGAGCGCGTTGACCCGCACGAAGCGCTGCTTGCCGGCGCGCGGCCGCTCGAGCATCTCGCGGGTCAGGCCTCGCGCCTGCGCCTTGTTCTGCGGCGCGACCGAGTCTTCCAGGTCGAGGATCAGCGCGTCGGCGTCGCCCGACGTGGCGCGCTCGAACTTGCGCAGGCTGTCGCCGGGAACGAAGAGCCAGGAGCGGTTCATGACCGGCCCTCCGCGGCGGACGGGCCCTGCGCGGCGGCATGGCCCTGGAAGACGGCCTCGGGCATGCGCCTCATCAGCCCCGAGCGCCGGCAGATGCAGACCAGCTCGCCGCGCTGGTTGATGCCGCGGTGCTCGAACTCGACGATCCCGGCGTCGGGCCGCGAGCGGCTGGCGCGCGCCGACACGATCTCGGTCTCCACCCGCAGCGTGTCGCCGTGGAAGACCGGCTTGGGAAAGCGCACGTCGGTCATGCCGAGATTGCCGATCGTGGTGCCCAGCGTGGTGTCGCTGACGCTGATGCCGATCACCAGGCCCAGCGTGAACAGGCTGTTCACCAGGCGCTGGCCGAACTCGGTCCGCTCGGAGAAATGCGCGTCGAGGTGCAGGGGTTGCACGTTGAGCGTCATCACCGAGAACAAGGTGTTGTCCATCTCGGTGACGGTCTTCGTCACCGCGTGCCGGAACACCTGGCCCACGGTGAACTGCTCGAAATAGAGCCCTGCCATTTTTCCCCTCCCGCGGCTTGACACGATCCGGATCGCCGCCGATGATTCTTGTATGTGAATTGCGATTCACTCCTGTGAATCATGGGTGAATCGTTCCACAGCACCCGGATCCGGTCAACCGCGGCGCCGCCGAAACCGGCACGCCGCGCCGGCGGGAAACGACAAGAAGGACCAGGGGGACAGGCATTGACGGATGGACTGGTGAAGAGCGCCGCCCGGGCACTCGACGTGTTCGAGGCCTTCGCCCGCGTCCGCCAGCCGCAGTCCGTCAAGGAGATCGCCGGGCGGATCGACGCCCCGATGTCCAGCACCTCGATGCTGCTGCAGACCCTGGTGGCGCGCGGCTACGTGTACTCGATCGGCCGGCGCGGCGAGCTCTACCCGACCCGGCGCATGCTGGAGATCGCGCGGGTCATCGCCGCGAGCGACCCGGTGCTCGAGCGCGTCCGGCCGGTCCTGGAACGGCTGCGCGACCGCATGGGCGAGACCGTGACCTTCTCGACCCGCGAGGGCAGCCGGCTGGTCTACCTGGACATCCTCGAGTCCCCGCACCCGATCCGCTTTTCGGCGCAGCCCGGCGAGTTCCGCCCGCTGCACGCGAACACCGCCGGCAAGGCGATCCTGGCCGAGCTCGCGCCCGAGACGCGCAGCCGGATCCTCGCCGACGCGCCGATGGTCGCGCTGACCGGCACGACGATCGTCGACCCCGCCGCGCTCGAGGCCGACCTGGAGCAGGGCCGCGCGCGCGGCTGGTTCCTGAACGACGGGGAGAGCGTGCCCGACGTGATGGCGGTCGGCCGCGCGGTCCGGATCCGCGACGAGCTGTTCGGCATGGCGCTGGTCGGGCCGATCCACCGGATGCGGCCGCGTCTGGAGGAGTTCGCGGCGGCGCTGGTGCAGGCGGCGCGAGAGATCGAGGCGCTCGACGCCTGAGGATTGCCGGGCCCGCGAGCGGCTGGCCCCAACGAAGACGACCCGGTGACGGGGCAGGAGGAGAAGGGCAGGCAATGAGTGCGCTGACAACGACGTCCCGGCTGCTCGGGAAGCTGGAGAACGCGATCGCGCAGCTCGCGGCGATCGCGATGTTCGCGATCATGCTGGTCGTCGTGGCCGACGTCGTGATGCGCTACTTCTTCTCGAAGCCGCTGATCTTCTCGTACGACCTGATCTCGATGTACCTGATCGTCGTGGTCTTCTTCTTCGCGCTGCCCGATACGCTGCACCGGCACGGCCACATCGCGATCGACGTGTTCCAGCCGATGCTGCCGGCCCGGCTGCGCTTCGCCGCCGAGTGCATCGCCTACGCTGCCGGCGCGCTGGTCATGGCGCTGATCTCCTGGAAGCTCGGCGAGCGCGCCTTCGTCGCGTGGTCGAAGGACGAGGTCACCGCCACCACGATCCCGTGGCCGATATGGCTGTCCTACCTGCCTGCCGCGATCGGCTGCTGGCTCTTCACGCTGCGCGCGCTCTATCGCAGCGCGGCGCACCTCGCGTCGGCCTTCGCCGGCCGGCCGCTGGTCGAGCTGCCCCCGCCGCCGCTGACCTCGACCACCGAGGAGGCCGCGTCGTGATCACCGCGATCGTCGTCGCCCTGCTGTTCGCGATGCTGGTCATCGGCACGCCGGTCGCGCTCGCGCTCGCGGTGTCGGGCTCGCTGGGCCTTTACATGATGGGCGGCACGCCGATGCTGATGGGCATCCTGGAGACCACGCCGCTGTCCACCGCCAGCTCCTACGAGCTGATCACGATCCCGATGTTCATCCTGATGGCGGAGTTCGTGGTGCTGAGCGGCGTGGCCGACGACCTGTTCGACGCGGCCGCCGCATGGATCGGCCGGCTGCGCGGCGGGCTCGCGATGGCCACCGCGCTGGCCGGCGCGGGCTTCGGCGCGATCTCGGGCTCGAGCACCGCGTCGGCGGCCACGCTGTCGTCGACGACGATCCCCGCGATGCTGCGCCAGGGCTACGAACCGAAGCTCGCCACCGGCGTGGTCGCGATCTCGGGCACGCTGGCGATGCTGATCCCGCCCAGCATCGCGCTGATCCTCTACGGCATCATCGCCGACGTCAACATCGGCGACCTGCTGATCGGCGGCGTGATCCCGGGCCTGCTGGTCACGCTGACCATCATCCTGACCGTGGCCTTCCTGGTCTGGCAGGACCCGGCGCGCGCGCCGGCCGGCCGCAGCTACACGCTGCGCGAGAAGCTCTCGAAGCTCAGGGTGGTCGCCCCGCTGCTGCTGCTGTTCCTGCTGGTGACCGGCACGATCTACAGCGGCATCGCCACGCCGACCGAGGCCTCGGGCATCGGCGCCTTCGGCGCGCTGGTGCTGGTGGCGCTCGCGCGCAGGCTGAGCTTCGGGGCGGTGCGCGCCTCGCTGCTGCGCTCCGCCGAGGCCACCTGCATGATCCTGTTCATCGTGCTGGGCGCGCACATCTTCGGCTACTTCTTCACGCTGACCCGCACCACCAACGACCTGGTCGCGCTGATCGGCACGCTCGAGGTGTCGCGCTGGGCGATCCTGGCGATCATCATGGTCGGCTACCTGATCCTGGGCTGCTTCATGGACCAGATCGCGATCCTGATCCTGACGGTGCCGATCGTGCTGCCGGTGATCCAGTCGCTCGGCTTCGACCCGGTCTGGTTCGGCGTGCTGGTGGTCGTGACCGCCGAGGTCGGCATGGTCACGCCGCCGCTGGGCCTGAACGCCTTCGTCGTGGCCCGCTACACGCGAAGACCGCTGGGCGAGATCTTCGGCGGGATCCTGCCCCACTTCTGGGCCCACCTGATCGTCATCGCGCTGATCGCGGCCTTCCCCGCGATCGTCACCTGGCTTCCATCGACCATGGGTCGTTGACAACGTCCCCGAGAGGACACATTCCGGAGGAAAGACCATGAAGACATCGACCGCCCTCAGGGGCGCCCTCGGCCTGGCCGTCACGCTGGCCGCAACGGCACCGGCCGCGGCCCAGGAGATGACGCTGCGCGTCGGCGACTCCTTCCCCGTCGGGCACTACATCCCCGAGAACCAGACCAAGCCCTTCATGGCCGAGATCGAGAAGCGGACCAACGGCAAGGTCAGGTTCCAGTACTTCCCGGCCCAGCAGCTCGGCAAGGCCAAGGACCTGATGGCGCTGACGCTGTCGGGCGTCGCCGACATCGGCTACGTGGCGCCGTCCTTCGTGTCCGACAAGCTGCCGCTGTCGGTCGTGGCCGAGCTGCCCGAGAGCTTCACGAACTCCTGCCAGGGCACCAAGGCCTACTGGAAGCTCGCCCGCGAAGGCGGCCTGCTCGACAAGCTCGAGTTCGAGCCCAACGGCGTGCGCGCGCTGTTCGTGCTGGTGCTGTCGCCCTACCAGGTCTACATGACCAAGGGCAACGAGGCGAGCGCGCTGGAGTCGTTCAAGGGCAAGAAGATCCGCACCACCGGCGGGGCCAAGGAGATCGCGATCCGCAAGCTCGGCGCCACGCCGGTGCAGATCCCGACCCCCGAGGTTCGCGAGGCCGCCTCGCGCGGCACGATCGACGGCTTCCTGTTCCCGCACTCGTCGATCCCGCCCTACGACCTGGCACGCCACGCGTCCACCGCGACCGTCGGCGAGAACTTCGGCAGCTTCGTCGTCACCTACATGATGTCGCGCCAGAAGTGGAACGCGCTGCCCGCCGACATCCGCAAGGTGATCGACGAGGTCGGCAACGACATGGTCACCCGCGGCTGCGAGGCGACCGACTCGATGGAGGCGACCGACATCGAGAAGATCCGGGCGGCCGGCGTGAAGATGCAGCCGCTGCCCGAGGCCGACAGCAAGAAGCTGCAGGCGCTGATGGCCGAGGTCAGCAAGGAGTGGGCCGCCGGACTGGACCAGCGCGGCCGCAAGGGGTCGGAAGTGCTGAAGGCCTTCCAGGAGGCGATCGTCAAGTGAGCCGGCAGGCGGGCGGCACGCCGCCCGCCGCGGGCAAGGAACGGCCAGCGATGACAGGACCGCTTTCGGGCGCGCGCATCGTCGACATGACGAGCGTGCTGATGGGCCCCTACGCCACGCGCATCCTCGGCGACCTGGGCGCCGACGTGGTGAAGGTGGAGTCGCCCGAGGGCGACCTGGTGCGCGGCATCGGGCCGATGCGCAACCCGGGCATGGGCGCGATCTTCCTGCACGCGAACCGGTCCAAGCGCAGCATCGCGATCGACCTCAAGCGCGAGGCCGGGCGCGAGCTGCTGCTGGACCTGTGCAGGGCCGCCGACGTGCTTGTCTACTCGATCCGGCCCCGGGCGATGGCGCGCCTCGGCCTGTCCTGGGAGACGGTGCGCGAGGTCAATCCGCGCCTCGTCTACGCGGGGCTGGTCGGCTACGGACAGCGAGGCCCCTACGCGGCGCGGCCGGCCTACGACGACCTGATCCAGGGCGCCGCCGGGCTCGCCGCGCTGCTCGACCGATCGGGCGACGACGGCCCGCGCTACGTGCCCAGCGCGATGGCCGACCGCACCGTGGGCATGCGCGCGGCGATCGCGATCGCCTCGGCGCTGTTCGCCCGGGAGCGCTCGGGCGAGGGCCAGGCGATCGAGGTGCCGATGTTCGAGACGATGGTCGATTTCCTGATGGGCGACCACATGCAGGGCCGGACCTTCGAGCCGGCGCTCGGCCCGGCCGGCTACCAGCGCCAGCTCGCGCGCGAACGCCGGCCCTACCGCACGCTCGACGGGCACGTGTGCGCGCTGATCTACAACGACAAGCAGTGGCGGTCTTTCCTCGGGCTGATCGGTCGCGACGACGTCTGGGAGAACGACCCGCGCTTTCGCAGCGTGACCGCGCGCGCCGCGAACATCGACGCGGTGTACGGTTTCGTGTCGCAGGAGATGCGCGGCCGCACGACCGCGGAGTGGATGCGACTGCTCGACCGGGGCGACATTCCGTTCGCGCCGCTGAACGATCCCGACACGATCTTCGACGATCCGCACCTGGCGGCCACCGGCTTCTTCACGATCCGGCAGCACCCGAGCGAGGGCCCGATCCGCGAGATGGCGGTGCCGGACAGCTATTCGGCGACCCCGGCCGACGCGTCGCGCCCGGCGCCGCGCCTGGGCGAGCACACGATCGAGGTGCTGCGCGAGGCCGGATACGACGAGGCGCGGATCGCCGCGCTGCTCGAGGCGGGCGCCTGCGTGGCCGCCGATCGGCCCGAAGCGGGCTGACGGCGCCGCGAAGCCGCCGATGCCCTCCGCTCACGACCCGGCCGCGCTGGAGCCGGCCGCGCCGCCCGCCCTCGCCCGCGAGGCCACGCCCACGGCGATCGCGGTCGTCGGCCTCGCCTTCCTGTTCAACTTCCTTGGCCGCGGCATCGCCGACGCCTTCGCCGCCTTCATCCTGCCGCTCGAGACCGAGTTCGGCTGGTCGCGCCAGTCGATGACCGGCGTGTTCGCGACCTACATGCTGATGGCCGGGCTCGCCGCGCCGGCGGCCGGCATGTTGTTCGACCGCTTCGGCCCTCGGGTCGTCTACGGGGCCGGCATCGCGCTGCTGGGCGGCGGCGCCTGGCTGTCGGGCTCGATCGAGACGCTCTGGCAGCTCTACGTGACCGCCGGGTTGATGATCGGCACCGGCGTCGCGGCGCTCGGCATGGTCTGCGCGGCTGCGCTGATCGGCCGCTGGTACACGCGCAACCTGGCGACCGCGATCGCGGTCGCCTACTCCGGATTCGGCTGCGGGATCCTGATCACGCTGCCGCTGGTCCAGTACCTGATCGAAACGCTGGGCTGGCGCCCCGCCTACCGTGCGGTCGGCCTGTTCGTGCTCGCACTGCTGCCGCTGTGCCTCGCGCTGCCCTGGAAGCGGCTGGCGGGAAGGCCGCGCGCGCCGGCACGCGGCGACACGGGGCCGGCGGCCGGCGAGTGGACGCTCGCCGGCGCCGTGCGCGCGGCGCCCTACTGGCGACTGATCCAGGTGTTCTTCTTCACCTCGGTGGCGATCTACTGCGTGTCGCCGCAGATCGTCGCCTTCCTGATCGAGTCGGGCTTCACGCCGATCTCGGCTGCCAGCGCCTTCGGGTTCGCCGGCGCGCTTTCCACCGCCGGCATGATCGCCACCGGCCGGCTCGCCGACCGCCTCGGCTTCGGCCGTGCCGCGCTGCTCAGCTTCGCGCTGACCGCGACCGGCGTGATCGGGCTGCTCGCGATCTCGTACGCCGCCTCGTTCGCGCTGCTGGCCGGCTACGTGCTGTTCTTCGGCATCGCGCAGGGCTCGCGCGGGCCGATCGTGTCGACGATGTCCAGCCGGATCTTCACCGGGCGCAGCGCCGCCACGATCTACGGCACGATCTACTGCAGCATGGCCATCGGCGGGGCGGCAGGCTCGCTGCTGGGCGGCATCCTGCACGACGCCTTCGACAGCTATCGCCCGGTCTTCCTGCTGTCGCTCGCGGCGATCGCGCTTGCCGCCGAACCGTTCCGTCCCGGCGCGGCCCTCGCCCGCGCGATGCCCGGCCGGGCGCCCGCGCGCGGCGCCTGACCCGACGCCCGACCCGGCGGCGCGGCCCGCCGCGCGCTTGCGTAGCCCCTAGGCCAGCGCCTCGTGCAGCGCCACGAACTCCTGCGTGAGCTTGTGGCGCGGGTCGAGGTGGATCATCGGCGTGGCGCGCTCGTGCGACTCGCGGATCTTCACGCTCGCGCTCAGGTAGGGCCTCAGGACCGGCAAGCCCTCGTCGACCAGCTCCTGCACGGTGCGCTGCGGCAGGTTCGCGCGCGGCTGGAACTGGTTGACGACGATGCCGGCGACCTCGAGCGCCTCGTTGTGATCGGCCTGGATCTCGCCGACGCCCTCGAGCAGGCCGTACAGCGCGCGCCGCGAGAACTCGTCGCAGTCGAAGGGGATCAGGCAGCGCTGCCCGGCGATCAGCGCCGAACGGGTGTAGAAGTTCAGCGCGGGCGGCGTGTCGATCCAGACCCGGTCGTAGTCGCCGGCGAGCGCGTCGAGCGCCTCGCGCAGCTTGTAGATCTTGTAGCGCGACTCGAGCTTGCCCTGCAGCTCCTCGAGCCGGGGGTCGGCGCGCATCAGCGCGAGGTTCTCCCAGGGCGTGGCCGTCACGAACTCGCCGGCATCGCGCGGGCGAAGCGCGAACTTCAGCGCATGCTCGAAGAAGTCCGCCGCGCCTTCGCCCGGCTCGTCTGCCGCCCCGCCGAGCAGGTAGCGCGTGGCGTTGCCCTGCGGATCGAGGTCGACGACCAGCGTGCGAAGCCCCTGCTGCGCGCCGATCGCCGCGAGGTTGCAGGCGATCGTGGACTTGCCCACGCCGCCCTTCTGGTTGAACACCACGTAGCGCATCGATCGATTCCCTTGCTGCTGCGCGCGCCTGCGGCCGGGGCCGGCGCATCGGCGCGCAGCCCCGAGTATAGAAGCCCCGCGTTCCGGACCTCGGCCCCGGGGGGCGCGCCGCGATGCGCTACGCTAGCGAATTGCGCGCGCTCCCCGCGCCGCCCCGGGCCCGCGCCGCCCGGGCGAGCGGCGGGGCGCACCCACCGTCACGACCGCGAACCCTTCCGATGAGCCGATTCTGGAGCGAGATCGTCCGCGACCTCACGCCTTACGTGCCAGGCGAGCAGCCGAAGCAGGCGGACCTGATCAAGCTGAACACCAACGAGAACCCCTACCCGCCGTCGCCGGCGGTGCTCGACGCGATCCGGGCCGAGCTCGGCGCCGACGCCGGCCGGCTGCGCCTGTATCCCGACCCGCAGGGCACGGCGCTGCGCGAGGCGATCGCGGAACAGGAAGGGCTGTCGGCCGACCAGGTGTTCGTCGGCAACGGCTCCGACGAGGTGCTCGCCTTCGCGTTCCAGGCGCTGCTGGCGCAGGCGCGGCCGCTGCGCTTCCCGGACATCAGCTACAGCTTCTATCCATCGTATTGCCGGCTGTACCGGATCGCGTGGCAGGCGGTGCCGCTTCGCGACCACGGCTTCGCGCTCGACGTGGCCGACTATCCCGCCGGCGGCCCGGTGATCCTGCCGAACCCGAACGCGCCGACCGGCCGCGCGATCGCGCGCGCCGACGTCGCGCGGCTGCTGGCCGCGAACGCGGATTCGCCGGTCGTGATCGACGAGGCTTACGTGACCTTCGGCGCCGAGAGCGCGGCGCCGCTGATCGCCGCGCACGACAACCTGCTGGTCGTGCGAACGCTGTCGAAGTCGCACGCGCTGGCCGGCATGCGGGTCGGCTACGCGCTCGGCCATCGGTCGCTGATCGAGGCGCTGGTGCGGGTCAAGGACAGCTTCAACTCGTATCCGCTCGATCGTCTGGCGCTGGCCGCCGCCACCGCGGCGATCCGCGACACCGACTGGCTGGCGCGCGCGAGCGCAGCGGTCATCGAGAGCCGCGACCAGCTGTCGCGCGAGCTGGCGGCGCTCGGCTTCGACGTGCTGCCGTCGAAGGCCAACTTCGTGTTCGCGCGGCATCCGGGGCACGACGCCGCGGCGCTGTCGCGCGCGCTGCGCGAGCGGGCGATCATCGTGCGGCACTTCTCGGCGCAGCGCATCGCGCAGTGGCTGCGCATCACGGTCGGCACGCCGGCGGAGTGCGAGGCGCTGGTCGGCGCGCTGCGCGGGATCCTGGCGCGGCCCGAGTGAGCACCGGCCCGGCCCGGTAACCGCCGGCCCGAGCGAATGGCGCCCGCGCGGCCTGAGCCTTTCGCGCTACTCGAGCACGATCAACACCGGCTGGTGGTCCGAGGCCTGCGTGTCGCCGTCGACCCGCGCCTCGCGGAGCCGCGGCAGCAGGTCCTCGCTGACGTAGACGAAGTCGCAGGCGTAGGGGGCGGGCCACTGGACCCGGTCGTGCACGCCGTTCGTGTGCGCGTGAGGCAGCCCCGGATGCGCGTGCCGCCAGGCGTCGACGAGCGCCGGCGGCCGCTCCTCGCCCCGCGCGCCTGCGACGTCGGGCGCGATCCGCGCGAGCGTCTCGAACGGCGCCTGCATCCGCGCGTGGCAGGGATCTTCCGGCAGGTAGTTGAAGTCGCCGGTCAGGACCGCCGAGACCGGCTGCTCGAAGGTGTGGAAGGGCCCGTGCGAGCCGTCGCGACGGCGGTCGAGCCGCGCATGCGCGAAGGCCTCGGCGTGCCGCGCGCGGACCGCCTCGACCTGCGCCGCGCGCTGCAGCGGCGAGTAGTACTCGAGGTGCGTGGTCATCACCCGCAGCGGCCCGAAGGGCGCCTCGACGCTCGCCTCGAGCAGCAGGCGGGCCATGCCGTTGTTGTCGGGATCGGCCGGCCAGGGCAGCTGGATCCGCAGCACCTGGCGCACCGGCAAGCGGCTCAGGATCATGTTGCCGAACACGCGACGGCCGCCGCCGGGCGCGGGCGCGTCGACCGCCGGGCCAGGCACCGCGGTGTGGTCGGGCAGCAGCTCGGCGAGCAGCGCGAACTGGTTCTCGCCGCTGCTGCCGGCGAGCGCCGGGAAGTTCGCCGCGACCTCCTGCAGGCACAGCACGTCGAAGTCGGCGAGCGCGCGCGCGTGCTCGACGATGCGGCGCGGGTCGACGCGGCCGTCCACGCCGCGGCACCACTGGATGTTCCAGGTGATCAGCTTCATCGCGGGCTCCGGTGTCGGGGTGAGCGGGGCGGGGCCGGGCACCCCCGGCCCGAGGCACCATAATGTTTCGTCGTGCCGAACGGATTTGCAAGACCGGAGGGATGCTGGCCAGTGCGGAAACCGATGTCGAAGAATCGCGGGGGCGACCGGGCGCGATGAGGGTGCTGCTCGTCGAGGACGACCGGATGATCGGCCAGGCGGTGCAGACCGCGCTGCGGCAGGACGGCTACGCGGTCGACTGGGTGCGCGACGCCGACGCCGCCGACGCCGCGCTGGCCGCGGGCAGCTTCGACCTGGTCCTGCTCGACCTCGGCCTGCCGGGCCGCGACGGCCTGTCGCTGCTGCGCCAGGTGCGCGGGCGCAGGGACGCGACGCCGGTGCTGGTGATCACCGCGCGCGACGCGGTCGGGAACCGGATCGCCGGGCTCGACGCGGGCGCCGACGACTACCTGGTCAAGCCCTTCGACCTGGAGGAACTGGCTGCCCGGATGCGCGCGCTGCTTCGCCGCAGCGCCGGACGCGCCGAGGCCGTCGTCGAGCACCGCGGCGTGAGGCTGGACCCGGCCGCGCGGACCGCGAGCCGCGACGGCGATCCGCTGGCGCTGTCGCCGCGCGAGTACGCGGTGCTCGAGGCGCTGCTGCTGCGCCCGGGCGCGGTGCTGTCGCGCGCGCAGCTGGAGGATCGCCTGTACGGCTGGGACGACGCGATCGACAGCAACGCGGTCGAGGTCTACATCCACGGCCTGCGCCGCAAGCTCGGCCGGGACTTCATCCGCAACCGGCGCGGCGTCGGCTGGTACGTGCCGGCCGGCGAAACGGGAGACGAGCCATGAGCGGACGGTCGCTGCGCGCGCGGCTGCTGCTGTCGCTGCTGCCGCTGTTCGTGCTGGCCGAGGCGGTGATCGGCACGATCACCTACCGCTACGTGCTCGACGAGAGCCACGCGCTGTTCGACTACCACCTCGAGCAGATGGCGCTGTCGCTGCGCGACCAGGGCGCGGTGCCGCCGCCCCCGGTGCCGCCCGAGGAGCGCGAGCAGTTCGACTTCGTGGTGCAGATCTGGAACGCCGACGGATCGAAGGTCTACATCTCGCAGACCCGCTCGAAGGCGAGGCTGCCCGACCGTGCGACGCTGGGCTTCTCCGACGTGCTCACCGAAGGCGAGCGCTGGCGCGTCTACAGCCTGCTGGCCCGCGGCCGGGTGATCCAGGTCGGCCAGCCCTACCTGGTGCGCGAGCGCATCGCCGCCGCCGCCGCGATGCGCAGCCTGACCCCGCTGCTGGCGGTGGCGCCGATCGTGGCGCTGGCGATCTGGTGGCTGGTCGGGCTCGCGCTGAGGCCGGTGGTCGGCGTGACCCGCGAAATCAGGCGCCGCGATGCCAACCGCCTCGACCCGGTGCCGGACCAGGGGCTCCCGGCCGAGATCGAGCCGATGGTGCTGCAGCTGAACCGCCTGCTGGAACGCTTGCGCGGTGCCTTCGCGGCGCAGCGCGCCTTCGTGGCCGACGCCGCCCACGAACTGCGCACGCCGCTCGCCGCGCTCAAGCTGCAGGCGGGGCTGCTCGGCCGCGCCCGCGACGACGCCTCGCGCGCCGAGGCGCTGCGCGAGCTGCAAGCCGGCATCGACCGGTCCGCGCACCTGATCGACCAGCTGCTGATGCTCGCCCGCAGCGACCCCGAGGCGATCGCGGCACAGGCGAGCGCCGGCCAGCCCGCCGAAGTCGACCTGGCCTCGGCGGCGCGCGAAGCGGTCGCCGGCCTGCGCGCGCTCGCCGAGGCGCAAGGCGCGCGCATCGAGCTGGCCGGGCCCGCGAGCCTGCCGGTGCCCGGCAATCCCGACGCGCTGCACGGGCTGGTGCGCAACCTGGTCGACAACGCGATCCGCCACGCGCCGGGCGGCAGCCGGGTCCTGGTGTCGCTCGCCGTCGACGCCGGCCGGGCAGTGCTGCAGGTCGACGACGAGGGCCCCGGGATCCCGGCCGACGAGCGCGAGCGCGTGTTCGACCGCTTCTACAGCCGCGGCTCGGGCGAGCGCGCCGGCAGCGGGCTGGGCCTGTCGATCGTGCGCGCGATCGTCGAGCGCCACGGCGGCGACATTGCGCTCGGCGATTCCCCGCAAGGCGGGCTGCGCGTGACGGTGCGACTGCCAGCCGGCCGCGCCGGGCCGCGCGTCGAGCCTCGCGAGGCACCTTAAGTCTGGCCTAAGAATCGGCTCCTATCGTGCGTGCATCGGGCAATGCCCGCACTGAAGACAGGAGGCCGAACATGAAACGCAAAGCCCTGCTCCTTGCGCTGGCTGCAGCCGGCACGATCGGAACGGGAACCGCCTCGGCATGGGACCTGTTCCCCGGACACGGGCTGCACAAGACAGCCGCCGCGGCGGTCGCCCAGGCAAGCCCCGTGGCGCCGGCGCAGGCGGCCCCCGGGGCGGATGCCGCGCCGGTGCCGCTGAAGATGGCGCCCGACTATCGCGGGATCGTCGAGCGCTACGGCCCGGCGGTGGTCGGCATCCAGGTCGAGGGCCCGGTGCCCGCGTCGCGCAACGAGGACCCCGAGCTCGAGAACGATCCGTTCTACCGATTCTTCCGCGGGCTGCCGATGCCGCGCGGCCGGACGCCGATGCGCGGACAGGGGTCGGGGTTCATCGTCGGCGCCGACGGGGTGATCCTCACCAACGCGCACGTGGTCCGCGACGCGGCGACCGTCACCGTCAAGCTCGCCGACCGGCGCGAGTTCGAGGCGAAGGTGCTGGGCATCGACCAGGCGACCGACGTGGCCGTGCTGAAGATCCAGGCCAGCGGGCTGCCGACGGTGCGGCTCGGCGACCCGCGCCAGCTCGCGGTCGGCGACTACGTGCTCGCGATCGGGTCGCCGTTCGGATTCGAGCAGAGCGCGACCTCGGGGATCGTCAGCGCGAAGGGACGCGCGCTGCCCGGCGACGCCTACGTGCCCTTCATCCAGACCGACGTCGCGGTCAACCCCGGCAACTCGGGCGGCCCGCTGTTCGACGCGCAGGGCCGGGTCGTCGGCATCAATTCGCAGATCTGGTCGCGAACCGGCGGCTACCAGGGCCTGTCCTTCGCGATCCCGATCGACGTGGCGACCCGCGTGCGCGACCAGGTCCTCGCGACCGGCACCGTGCGGCACGCGCGGCTGGGCGTCACGGTCCAGGAACTGAACCAGGACCTGGCCGATTCGTTCGGGCTCGATGCGCCGAAGGGCGCTCTGATCGCGAGCGTGCTGCCGGGCAGCGCCGCCGACAAGGCGGGCCTCAAGGCCGGCGACATCGTCCTGTCGATGAACGGCAAGGCGATCGAGCACTCGACCGAGCTGTCGGCGCTGGTCGGGATGGCCAGCCCCGGCGAGCAGGTGTCGATCGAGTACCTGCGCGGCGGCGCGCGCAAGCTGGTGTCGGCGGTGCTGGGCGAGAGCCCGGCCAACCTGGCCGCGGCGGACGCCCCGGGCGCGGGCGACAGCGGCGAGGCGAAGCTGGGCGTGGCGGTCAGGCCGCTGGCGCCGGAAGAGCGCCAGGCGACCCAGCTGCGCGCCGGACTGGTGGTCGAAGACGTGTCGGGTGCAGCCGAGCAGGCCGGCATCGAGCCCGGTGACGTGATCCTCGCGGTCAACGGCAAGCCGGTCGAGACGGTCGAGCAACTGCGCGCCGCGGTCGGCGGCGACAGGCATCGGCTGGCGCTGCTGGTGCAACGTGCGGGGGCCCGGATCTTCGTGCCGGTGAAGATCGGCTGACACGGGGCCCGGCCCGCCGGCGATCGGCCGGCCGCGGCGCCCCGCCGACCACGAGATCCGAAGAGCGACGAGCGAGGAGATCCCCCATGCAGACCGAACAGCCGAACCGCAACACAATCCGGAACCGGATGCCCCGGGCCGCGCGAAACGCCCGCCCGGTGATCCGCGCGATGCTGATGACCACGGCCGTGGCCTGGTCGATCGGCGCGGTGCCGCCGGGCGCCGACGCCGCGTCCGCCGCGCCGGCCACCGTGGTGGCCAGCGGCGAGAGCGTGCGCACCAGCAGCGGGGGCAGCGCGCCGCCTCCGCCGCCGGGCCGGGTGCTCGCCTTCAGTCCTCCCGCGCCGACTCCTCGATCCACTCGCGCCAGACAGCCATGACCACCGCGAGGATCACCGGGCCCAGGAACAGGCCCACCAGGCCGAAGGCCGCGAGCCCGCCGAGCACGCCGAACATCACCAGCAGGAAGGGAATGCGGGTGGCGTTGCTGATCACCAGCGGCCGCACCAGGTTGTCGACCCAGCTGACGACGAAGCCGCCCCAGAGAAGCAGACCGATGCCGTCGAAGAGCCGGCCGTCGGCGATCAGCCAGGCGCCGATCCCGCCCCACACGAAAGGCGTGCCGAACGGGATCAGCGCGACGACCGCGGTGATCGCGCCCATCATCACCGGCGCCGCCACGTCGAACCACCAGTAGCCGATGCCGGCCACCACGCCCTGGGCCAGCGCGGTGGCCACCAGGCCCCAGACGACCGCCTGGGTCATGGTGCCGGCCGCGCTGAGGTAAGGGTCGACGCGCGCGCCGAGAAAGCGGTGCAGCACCAGCTGCGCCTGCGCAAGCACCTTCTCGCCGTCGCGGTACAGGAAGAAGACCGTGATCAGCGCGAACCCGAGCTTGGCGGCATTGCGGCCGACGCCGCCGATCACCTTCAGCGACTCGGCAGCGCTCGACTCGACCAGGTGCGCGAGCTTGGCCCGGATGCCGGCCGGGTCGCGGGTGAGCTCGTCGAGCATCTCCTGCAGCCAGCTGCCCAGGAGCGGAATGCCGGCCACGAAGTCGGGCAGCGTGTAGGGACCCTTGGCGAGCACGCCGGCCACCGCCGCATAGGCGTTGGCCATCTCGGCCCTGAGCAGCAGCGCGAGCCACAGCGTGGGCAGCACGAAGGCGGCGGCCAGCAGCAGCGTCATCGCCGCGGCGGCCAGCGTGCGGCGGCCGCGAAAGAGGCGACGGATCCGCTCGAGCACCGGCCAGGTGACGTAGGCCAGGATGGCGGCCCAGACCACCGGCACGACGAAGGGCTGCACGACGCTCCAGGTCAGCAGCAGCAGCCCGCCGAGCAGGATGCCCACGACCAGGCGGTTCGACAGTCGATCGGTGAAACGGTCTCTCATGTCCGCACTCCGGCGCCTCGCCCGCCGCGCCCCCGGCGCGGATCGCGCCGCCGCGACGGTGAGCCAATGATGCCTGAACGCCCGCTCGCGGGGCGCCGGCAGTATGATTGCCCGCGCACCCGCCCACATGATGGAAACCCCCGCAGAACCCCTCGCGAGCGGCCTGAACAGGCGGCTGCTGCTGCGCTTCTGCGAGGTCGCCCGGCCCTACTGGCAGTCGCAGGAGCGGCCGCGCGCGCTGGGCTTCCTCGCGATGCTGGTCCTGCTGCTGCTCGGGCAGACCGGCTTCAATGTGCTGCTGATCGAGCAGACCGGCGAATTCACTTCGGCGCTCGCCGCCCGCGACGCGGACCGCTTCTGGCTGTCCATCCGGCAGTGCGTGGTCATCCTGATCGTCGCGGTGCCGATCTACGCGCTCTACTACTGGGTGCGCGACAGCCTCGGCAATCACTGGCGCCGCTGGCTGACGAACCGCTTCCTCGACCGCTATCTCGGCGATCGCGCCTACTACGAGCTGAACGCGCGAGGCGGCATCGACAACCCCGACCAGCGCATCTCCGAGGACATCCGGTCCTTCACGCAGGAGTCGCTGTACTTCCTGGCGATCGCGCTAGGCGCGCTGATCCAGCTGGTCGCGTTCACCGGCGTGCTGTGGTCGATCTCGAGGGAGCTGGTCCTGTTCCTGATCGTCTACGCGATCGCCGGCAACCTGCTCACCACGGTCGTCTTCGGCAAGGCGCTGATCGGGCTCAACTACTTCCAGATCCGGCACGAGGCCGATTTCCGCTTCAGCCTCGTCCGCATCCGCGAGAACGCCGAGCCGATCGCCTTCCACCGGGGCGAGGCTCGCGAGGCATCCCGGGCCAGGAAGTTCTTCGACGCGGTCTTCGAGAACTACCGCAAGCTGATCCGCAGGCAGTTCCTGCTGAACCTGTGCCAGTACGGGTTCAGCATGATGACGGTCGTGCTGCCCAGTGCGATCCTCGCGTCGCGGGTGATCTCCGGGGAGCTCGAGGTCGGCCGCGCGGTCCAGGCCGGCGGCGCCTTCGCCGCGATCCTCAGCGCGATGACCGTGGTGGTCGAGCACTTCGAGGGCCTGAGCCGCTTCGCCGCGGGCGTCGACCGGCTGCACGCGTTCGCGCGGACGCTGGCCGCGCCGGGCGAGGGCCCGGCGCAGGCCGACCGGCGGATCGAGACGGTGCTCGCGCCGACCCTCGCACTCGAGCGGGTCACCGTCACGACGCCGAACCGGGAGCGGACCCTGATCCGCGACCTGTCGCTGTCGGTCGAGCCTGCGAAGGGCCTGCTGATCGTGGGCGACAGCGGCTGCGGCAAGAGCTCGCTGCTGCGCGCGATCGCCGGCCTCTGGGACGCGGGCGACGGCCGGATCCTGCGCCCTCCGGACGAACGCCTGATGTTCCTGCCGCAGCAACCGTACATGGTGCTGGGAAGCCTGCGCGCCCAGATCCTCTACCCGGACGGCAGCCGGCCGGTGAACGACGATTTCCTGCTGACCCTGCTGCAGCGGGTGAACCTGGGCGACCTGGCCGGGCGCGTCGGCGGCCTCGACGCGGAGCTCGACTGGGGAAAGCTCCTGTCGATCGGCGAGCAGCAGCGGCTGGCCTTCGCGCGCGTGCTGCTCCACGAGCCCGCCTACGTGATGCTCGACGAGGCCACCAGCGCGCTCGACGCCGACAACGAGGAGAACCTGTATCGCCAGCTGGAAGCGACCCGGACCACGCCGGTCAGCGTGAGCCACCGACCGGCGCTGCTGGCGCGCCATCACCAGGTGCTGGAGCTGACCGGCAACGGCGGCTGGCAACTGGTCCCGGCCGATGGCTACACCTTCGGCTAGGGCCCAAACGATGCACGGATCGCGCCCGGTGTGGCTGGCAGCAACGCGGCCGCAGTTCCTCACGATCACCGCCGTCGCGGTGGTGCTCGGCCTGGCCGGCGCTCGCGCCGACGGCGTGCCCCTGGACCTGCCGAAAGCCCTGGCGACGCTGTTTGGCGCGCTCCTCGCTCACGCCGGCGCGAACCTGGTCAACGACTATCACGACCGCGATGCCGACGCCTTGAACACCGACGGCCTGAGGCCCTTCACCGGAGGCAGCCGACTGATCCAGGAAGGCCGGATCGGCGCGCGCACGGTCGCCCTCTACGGGTATGGCCTGCTGGCGGCGGTCGCACTGGCCGGGACAGCGCTCGCGCTGGCCGACAGGCCGCAGCTCTGGGGCATCGGCATGTCGGGGCTGCTGCTGGCGATCGCCTATTCGGCGCCACCGCTGCGGCTGTCGGCGCGAGGGCTCGGCGAACCGGTGATCGGGGCGGCCTGGCTGCTGGTCGTGCTGGGTGCGGACGCTGTCCAGCGCAGCGGCTGGTCGGCAACGCCGGTGCTGGCCGGCATGCCGCTCGCGCTGCTGGTCGCGGCCATCCTTCTCGCAAACGGCTACCCGGACCGGAAGGCGGATGAAGCCGCGCAAAAGCGCACGATCGTCGTGCGACTCGGCGCGCGACGAGGCGCCTGGGCCTACCTGGGGCTCGTCACGGCCGCCGCCCTGTGGCTGGTCGGCGCCATGGCGGTCGGCGCGATGCCGGCGTGGACGCTCGCAGGGCTGTTGTCGCTTCCGCTGTCCCTCGGGGCGGCCCGGGCGCTGCGCCGGCATCGCGACGACGATCCGGTGGCCGCGCTCCTGCCCGCCATCCGGTCGACGATCGCGGCAGCGCACCTGCAGGGGCTGCTTGTCGCGGCCGGGCTCGTGCTCGGCGCCTGACCGCGCTCCGCGCCCGGCCGGGCGCAGCGTCGGGGCCCCGGCCGGCCGGTCTCAGTCGCACCAGTTCCTGATGACCCACCAGACGAGGCCGGCCAGCATCAGGCAGGCGATGCCGATCCCGATTGCCCAGAACGCCGTCATCGAGAGTCCTCCCGTCGAGCCAGCCCGCGCCGCATCGGCCACGCCTTCGCGCAGGGCGGCAAGCGCCCGATCGCCTCCGGTCGGGTCCACCGTTTCGTGCGCAAGGGCCGAGCCCGCTCAGCCGCCGTCCGCCAGCATTCGCGTCGCGAGCTCGCCGATCCTGCGCAGCGCGGCACGCTGCGCGTCGTCCCAGCGGCCGCCGACGCCGAAGCGGGCGAAGCGGCCGAAACGGTCGCTGGCGCTGAACATGTTGCCCGGCGCGAAGCAGATCCGCTCGTCGAGGCAGCTGCGCCAAAGCTCGAGCGTGTCGACGCCGTGCGGGAACTCCACCCACAGGATGAAGCCGCCCGGCGGATCGGTGACCCGGGTGCCGCGCGGAAAGCTCTGCGCGATGATCTCGCGCGCCTCGTCGACACGGGCCGCGATCGTCGTGCGCAGGCGGCGGTAGCCGGACTCGATGCCGGTCTGTCCGAGCAGCTCGGCCACCGCCAATTCCAGCACTGTGGACTGCCCGCCGCTGGTGGCCGCCTTCATCCGCTGGACCTGGGCGTGCCAGCGGCCCGCGGCGACCCAGCCGAGCCGGATGCCGGGCGCCAGCGTCTTCGTGAACGAGCCGCACAGCATCACGTTGCCGCCGTCGTCGAACGAGTGCACGCTGCGCCGGCGGTCGTCCTGCTCGGACAGGTCGTTGTAGATCACGTCCTCGATCACCGGAATGCCGCGCTCGCCCGCCATCCGCGCGAGCCGCCTGCGTTCGGCCAGCGGCATGCTGGCGCCGAGCGGGTTCGACAGCGTCGGCACGGTCAGCACCGCCTTGACCGGCTGCGTCTCGAAGGCCAGCTGCAGCGCGTCGAGCGCCATGCCGGTGCGCGGATGGGTCGGGATCTCCAGCGCGCGCAGGTGCAGCTGCTCGAGGATCTCGAAGAAGCCGAAGTAGGTCGGCGACTCGAGCGCCACGACGTCCCCGGGCCGGGTGACCGCGCGCAGGCACAGCACGATCGCCTCGAGGCAGCCGTTGGTCACCAGCAGCTGCTGCGGATCGATCACCGACCCGAGCCGCAGCGCGTGGCGCGCGATCGCGCGGCGCACCGCCTCGTGGCCGGGTCCGACGCGATATTCGGCCAGCGTGCGCCGGTGGCGCTGGACCGAGCGCGCGACCGCGCGCCGGATCTTCGTCTCGTCGAACAGCGAGGCGGCCGGGCAGGCGGCCCCGAAGGATACGTAATCGGGGTCCTCGGCGATCCGCATCACCTCGGCGGTCAGCGCCGAGCGGTCGACCCGCTTCGAAACCTGCGGCGGCCGCGAGGTGTCGGGCTCGGGCAGCGAGGGCGGCCTGGCGGCCACGAAATACCCGGAGCGGGGGCGCGCCTCGATCAGCCGGGCGTCTTCCAGCGAGCGATAGGCCTGCGTGGCGGTCGACAGCGAGACGCCATGCTGCCGGGCGAGCTCTCGCACCGAGGGCACGCGCTCGCCGCGCCTCATCGCCCCGCTGCGGATCGAGCGCGCCAGCGTCTCGGCGATGCTCAGGTAGAGCACGCCGCCGTCGCGCCCGGCCGCGAAGCGCTCGGCCGGCCCCGGCCCGGGCCGGCTCGCGGCCCGCGAATCGTCGATGACGCTTTCCATGTCCGTCGCACCTCCAGACACACCATTCTGTACCGGTCGAAGGTGCCACGGCAATGACAGATGGCGGCCGATCCGGCAGGTACAGACGCGGCGCGGCGGGGGCTGTGCCGCCGCAGTTGGGGGCGTCCTGGGGCTGGGCGCGGACCGGCGCGAAGCCGACCATGGCTGCATCGCAACTTCCCCTCCAGGAGCGACGCCGTGGCCAGCATCCTTCGCGACCCGTTGCCCATTCTTCGCAAGTTCTTCCGCCCGCGGACCGGTCCGGCCCCGCGCAGGGCCGAACCCGACATGCTGATGCGCCTCGGCCGGGACGAGCAGGCGGCCCTGCTCGTCGGGCCGACCGGCCGGCTCGAGGTGCTGCGCGGCCGCGCCTGGCTCACGATCGACGGCGAGTCGGCCGACCACTTCCTCGGCCGCGGCGAGTCGCTCGCCGTCGCGCCGGGCTGCCTGCTGCACGCGAGCGGCGACGCGCCGGGCGCGACCCTGCTCAGGTTCGCCGCATCGGCGCCGGCATCGGACGGCCGCGCATGCGTCCCGGAACGGGCGGCGTGGTGGCTCGGCCGGCACCTGGCCGGGAGACAGTCATGACAGGGCTGAGCGCAAGCGTCCTGGCGCGGACGCCCTCGGGGCTGCGCCCGCAGCGGATCGCCGAGCTCGCGCGGGCCCTGTTCGGCGCGCTGCGGCTGCCGAGTCCGGGCCTGCCCAGTGCGGACCTGCCGAGTCCGGGCCGCGCGCTCGCCGGATGGCGCCGCGCCCGTCACGAGCACGACCTGCTCGGGTTCGACGAAAGGATCCTGCGCGACATCGGCGCGCCGGAGCGACTGATCGAGCGGGCGCGGGCCCTGCGCGAGAACGAGCGCAGCGCCCAGGCGATCGCGCGAAGGCTGGACTTCCTGCGCTAGCCGGCCGGCGTGCCGCGGCCGCCGCCGGCACGCCGCTGCCGGCTGGCGGCCCGGTTCCCGACGGGCGACGCCCGCAGTGCCACCCCGGGCGCTACATGCTGCGCCGGTACTGCCCGCCGACCTCGAAAAGCGCGCCGGTGATCTGGCCCAGCGAGCAGACCCGCACCGCGTCCATCAACACCTCGAACACGTTGCCGTTGGCGATCACCGTGTCCTTGAGGCGCTGCAGCATCGCCGGCGCCTGGCTCGCGTTGCGCGCGTGGAAGTCGGCCAGGCGCTTCAGCTGGCTCTGCTTTTCTTCCTCGGTGGAGCGGGCCAGCTCGAGCGTCTGCGGGATCGGATCGCCGTGCGGATTGCGGAAGGTGTTGACGCCGATGATCGGATGCTCGCCGGTGTGCTTGAGCATCTCGTAGTGCATCGACTCGTCCTGGATCTTGCCGCGCTGGTAGCCGGTTTCCATCGCGCCGAGCACGCCGCCGCGCTCGGCGATCCGCTCGAACTCGGCCAGCACTGCCTCCTCGACCAGCTCGGTCAGCTCGTCGATCACGAAGGCGCCCTGGTTCGGGTTCTCGTTCTTCGCCAGCCCCCACTCGCGGTTGATGATCAGCTGGATTGCCATCGCGCGCCGCACGCTCTCCTCGGTGGGCGTGGTGATCGCCTCGTCGTAGGCGTTGGTGTGCAGCGAGTTGGCGTTGTCGTAGGTGGCGATCAGCGCCTGCAGCGTGGTGCGGATGTCGTTGAAGTCGATCTCCTGCGCGTGCAGGCTGCGGCCGCTGGTCTGGCAGTGGTACTTGAGCTTCTGGCTGCGCTCGTTGGCGCCGTAGCGCTCCTTCATCGCGACCGCCCAGATCCGCCGCGCCACGCGGCCGAGCACCGTGTACTCGGGGTCCATGCCGTTGGAGAAGAAGAAGCTCAGGTTCGGCGCGAAGTCGTCGATGTGCATGCCGCGCGCGAGATAGGCCTCGACGAAGGTGAAGCCGTTGGACAGCGTGAAGGCGAGCTGGCTGATCGGGTTCGCGCCGGCCTCGGCGATGTGGTAGCCGCTGATGCTGACCGAATAGAAGTTGCGCACGTCGTGGTGGACGAAGTACTCCTGGATGTCGCCCATGACCTTGAGCGAGAACTCGGTGCTGAAGATGCAGGTGTTCTGGCCCTGGTCTTCCTTCAGGATGTCGGCCTGCACCGTGCCGCGCACCGTGGACAGCGTCCACTCGCGGATCTTCTGGTGCTCGTCGTCGGTCGGCTGGCGGCCGTTGTCGCGCTCGAACTTCTCGACCTGCTGGTCGATCGCGGTGTTCATGAACATCGCGAGGATCGTCGGCGCCGGGCCGTTGATCGTCATGCTGACGCTGGTGGCCGGATCGCACAGGTCGAAGCCCGAGTACAGCACCTTCATGTCGTCGAGCGTGGCGATGCTCACGCCCGAGTTGCCGACCTTGCCGTAGATGTCGGGCCGCAGGTCGGGGTCGTGGCCGTACAGCGTGACCGAGTCGAAGGCGGTGGACAGGCGCTTGGCCGGCATGCCCTCGGACAGCAGCTTGAAGCGCCGGTTGGTGCGGAAGGGGTCGCCCTCGCCGGCGAACATGCGGGTCGGGTCCTCGTTCTCGCGCTTGAACGCGAACACGCCGCCGGTGTACGGGAAGGAGCCGGGCACGTTCTCGAGCATCAGCCACTTCAGCAGCTCGCCGTGGTCCTCGTAGCCCGGCAGCACGACCTTGCGGATCTTCGTGCCCGACAGCGAGGTGTAGGTGAGCTTCGTGCGGATCTCGCGGTCGCGGATCTTCACCACGTATTCGTCGCCGGCGTAGGCCTTCTGCATGTCGGGCCACATCGCCAGCAGCTTCTTCGCGGCCGGGTCGAGCATCGCCTCGCGCTTGTCGGCCAGCGCCTCGACGGTCTTGCGCGCGCCGCTCTTCTCGGCGTCTTCCTCCAGCAGCATCCGGGCGGATTCGCGCAGCTGCTGCACCTGGCGAGCGAGCCGCGCCTGCTCGCGGGCGCGCCGCTTGTAGCCGCGGACCGTGTCGGCCACGTCGGCCAGGTAGCGGATGCGGGCGGGCGGCACGATCACCACCTGGCTCGACGAATGCCGGCCCTCGACCCTCGGCAGGCGGCCGCCGAGCGTCGCGTCCGCGCGGCCAGCGCCGGCGGCCTCGGGCGTGCCGGCCAGCGGCAGCTTCAGCCCGAGCTCTACCAGCCGCGGCAGCATGCCCTGGTACAGCGCGGTGACGCCGTCGTCGTTGAAGCGCGAGGCCTGGGTGCCGAATACCGGCATCTCCTCGGGGCGCTTCGTGAACAGCTCGCGGTTGCGCTGGTACTGCTTGGAGACGTCGCGCAGCGCGTCCATCGCGCCCTTGCGGTCGAACTTGTTGATCGCGACGAAGTCGGCGAAGTCGAGCATGTCGATCTTCTCGAGCTGGCTGGCAGCGCCGAACTCGGGCGTCATCACGTAGAGCGTGGCGTCGACCAGCGGCACGATCGCGGCGTCGCCCTGGCCGATGCCCGAGGTCTCGACGACGATCAGGTCGAAGCCGGCGAGCTTGCAGGCGGCGATCGCGTCGGGCAGGGCCTGGCTGATCTCGCTGCCGGCTTCGCGGGTGGCCAGCGAGCGCATGAACACGTTCGGATGGTCGATCGCGTTCATCCGGATCCGGTCGCCGAGCAGCGCGCCGCCGCTCTTGCGTCGGGTGGGATCGACCGAGATCACCGCCAGCCGCATCCGGTCGTCCTGGTCGAGCCGGAAGCGACGGATCAGCTCGTCGGTGAGGCTGGACTTGCCGGCGCCACCGGTGCCGGTGATGCCCAGCGTGGGCGTCGCGATCGTTTCGGCGCGCTTGTGCAGCTCGGCGCGCCAGGCAGCGAATTGCGCTTCGTCCATGCGACCGTCGACGTGACCGAGCTCGAGCGCGGTGATCGCCTGGGCGAGCGCGCGGCGCGACTTCGCGAGCCTGGCACGCGCCGCCGCGTCGACGTCGGCATCGCCGGCCGGCGCCACGATCTCGTCGAGACTGGCCGGCGCGTACTGCGACAGGTCGACGTCGCAGCGCCGGATCATGTCGGCGATCATGCCCTGCAGGCCCATGCGCTGGCCGTCTTCGGGACTGTAGATGCGTTCGACGCCGTACTCGTGCAGTTCGCGGATCTCGGACGGCACGATCACCCCGCCGCCGCCGCCGAACACCTTGACGTGGCCGGCGCCGGCCTCGCGCAACAGGTCGATCATGTACTTGAAGTACTCGACGTGGCCGCCCTGGTAGGACGAGATCGCGATCGCGTGCGCGTCTTCCTGCAGCGCGCAGTCGACGATCTCGCGAACCGACCGGTTGTGGCCCAGGTGGATGACCTCGGCGCCCTTGCTCTGGAGGATGCGCCGCATGATGTTGATCGAGGCGTCGTGGCCGTCGAACAGCGAGGCGGCGGTCACGAAACGCACCCGGTTCTTCATCCGGTAGTCGGCGAGCTGCTTCTGGTCGGACAGGTCGGTCATGGTCGGGGTCCTGCGCGGAAGACGGCCCTGGACGGGCGGCCCGCGGCGACCGCGGAGATCGCGCGAGCGGCCCGGGGCCGCGAGGCTTTCGGTCGATGACGGCAGTATCGCGCGACGCGGCGGCGCGCGCGAGGAATCCGGAGCGGCGTCGGCGGGGAAGCGAATGCCGCGGCGGCTCGCCGCGCCCCCCGTCCGGCCCGGACTCGGCACGCTACATGACGTTAACGTTAACGTCAACGCCATTGCCTCACCTGCCATTTCAGCCAGAGCCGCGCCCGGTCGAATCGCAACACCAGGCGCAGGCGGTGACGGTCGGGGTCGTCGCGCAGCAGCACGAGCGCCTCGGGGGTCATGGCGGCGCGCAGGGCCGCGCTGTCCTCGGCCTCGCGCCAGGGCAGGCGGTCGTCGGGCAGCGACTGGAACGCGGCCTCGTCGACCGGGTCGGTCGCCTCGTAGCGCCAGCGGGCGCCGACGATGGCGGGGACCACCGCGCCGGACGGGGTGAAACGCGCTTCGTGGGCGGTCGAGTGGGGCGATACGTGGAGCTCCGCACCCCGGCTGGCGAGCATCGGCGCGTCGTCGAACCACAACTGCCCGACGACGACCGGCGCGGCGGCCTCGTAGACCAGTTCGAGGCCGATCCGCGGATCTCGCCGCAGACAACCCGCCAGAACCGCGAGGCCAGGCGTGGCGAGAAGGAGGCGCCGGCGCCGGTTCACCGGACCGCGACCCGGATGCCATAGTGATCGGCGAGCCAGTTCGCATAGGCCTCGATATCGACGCTGCCGACGATCGACAGCCGGCCGTAGGCGTCGCGCTCGCGCCGCGGCGACACGATCAGGAAGGGCCTCGAGCCGGACCAGTCCATGCCGGCGATCGGCGCGGCGCGCTGGGCGCCGCCGGCGACGACGGCGCCGGTCGCGTCCCGGGTCGCCACCCGGCGGTCGCCGGCGCGGTCGTAGTTGCGGTCGTGCAGAACCGGCGACTCGACGCTCAGGTAACGCTCCGGCAGCGGCTTGAGCGCCACGCCCGATCGCGCCGCCATCTGCGCCATCCAGGCGAGCGACACGTCGGACAGGTCGCCCTCGGCATTGCCGCCGCCGACATCGGCGTGGCTGCCGATGAAGCCGCGCTCGATGACCGCGGCGCCGCTGGCGCCCTCGAGCGGGAACAGCGAGCGGTGCTCATTCAGCGCCACCGCGTGAAAGGCTGCGCCGACCGCCGACGGGATGCCGAGCTGCCAGCGGTGGTTGTCGCTGCCGTTGGGGCCGAACTGCGCGACCGTGTCCCACAGGCCCAGGAAGCGCAGGTTCACGCAGAAGCCCTTGGCCCACCAGTAGCGCTCGGCATCCAGCCCGGCCACCCGGTTGGCGAAGTCGCGCGCCATGGCCGCGCCGCGCGAGAAGCCGACCACGTCGATGTCGACGGTCTGCCCGATCCGGCCGTCGTCCATGTAGCCGTCGAGCGCGCCGAGCATGTAGTCGACACGGGCGCGCGCGGTGTTCGCGTCGAGCGGGTCGAGCGCGTTCGTCCGGATGCCGCTGCCCGGGTCGTCGAGGCCGACGCCGGTCATGTACCACTTCGCGCCGGCGTCGTACAGCTCGAAGAACTTCCTGACGTTGGAGACGTCGTCGACGCCGGGCGGATCGGCCCCGTTGTTCGTGCCGTCGAAGGCGAACAGGATCAGGCCCAGCGGGTCGGTGGCCATCAGCGGGTTGCCTTCGGCGTAGGCGTGCCGGTTCAGGCCGCCGGCCAGGCCGAGCGGGTCGGGCTCGAGGTAGCGGCCGGTGGCCGGGTCGTAGCTGCGCAGGTAGTTGTCGTGCAGGCCGGTTTCGGGATCGTGGTACTGGCCGTCCAGTCGCAGCGGCTGGCGAAGGGGGCCGCGCTGCGCGGCCACCGCGCCGAAGGCCCGGTAGTCGGCCTGCCACACGAGCCGGCCGCTCGCATCGCTGGCCGCGTGCGGCGTGCCGAGGTGATCGCCGTGCAGCCAGGCGATCCGCGTGCCGCCCGGAGTGCGATCGACGATCGCCACCGGCATGCCGAGCCAGCGCAGGTAGTGGCGCGTCGGTCGGCCGTCGGCGCCGAGCTCGGCCGCAAGACGCCGGCCGCGGTACAGGAAGCCGGTCTCGACCGCCCCGACACGCTTGCCGATCCGCTCGCCGGCTGCGTTGTAGGCATAGGCGGCCACCAGGCGCCCGGCGTCGCGCACCTCGACGATCCGGCCTTGCGGGCCGTAGCGCAGTTCGCGGTCGCCGTGACGCATCGGCCGGCCCGCCGGATCGCGAGGCGGGTCGTCGGCGGCACGCCAGCCGCCGCCGTCGGGAGCCCTGGCGAAGCGCAGGTCGCCGGCGAGGTCCCAGGCGAAGTACTCGGCGCCGGCCGGCCCGCCCCCGCCTGGCCCGCCTGCGCCCAGCCCCTGCGCGCCCGCGACCGGATGGCGCTCGTCGACGATCAGCCTGCCGAGCATGTCCCAGCCCAGGCGGCGCTCGACGCGCGCGTCGGCGATGCTGGCCGGCAGGCCGTCGTGCCGCCAGCGATAGCGCCAGGCGGGCAGCGCATCGCCGTGTCCCGGCGAATCGCGATGTCCGATGCGCGTGCCTGTCCCCGCAGGCGTGCCGCGCCGGCCTTTCCATCGCCAGTCGATCGGCCTGCCCGCGTCGTCGTCGCGGCGCTCGAAGCCGGTGCCGTTGCCGAAGCGCCAGGCCACCGCACGGCCATTCCGGTAGACGACGTCTTCGACGATCGCGACCGGCGGCCCGTCCGGCTCGCGGTAGCGCATTGCGACCGGCCGGCCTTGCCGGTCGTTGCGATACTCGATTCGGGCGCCGCCGGGCAGCTCTCGGGCAACGATGCGCTCGCGCCCGTCGCGCTCGAAACCGAATCGGTGCTCGGCGCCCGCGACCCGGTCGACGACCGCGGTCACCCGCCCCGCGGCATCGTGCTCGATTCGCGTCTGCTGGGCCGGGTGCTCGATTCCGATCAGCAAGCCGCCCCGCCATTCGAACCGGGTCAGGATCCGCTCGCCGGCCCCCGCCTGCTCGCGCTCGAGCAGCCGGCCGGCCGCATCGTGGCGCCGGGTCTCGACGACGCCGTCGGCCGAGTCGATCCGGGCGATCCGGCCCCAGGCGTCGTGGCGGTAACGGCGCCACCCTGCATCGGTCGAGCGGGACTCGACCAGTCGGCCGAAATCGTCGTGGCGGATCTCGGTGCGGCGGCCGGCCGCATCGACGACGACCGGATCGGGCGCGGCGAGCGCGAGCGCCACGGCCGCGCCGCGCGGTCCGCCGGAGCGCGAGGACGCACGCTCGCTGCCGGCCACCCAACCCCGGTCCGAGCGAATCTCGACCGCGTCCGCCCGCCAGGCCAGGGACCAGCGATCGCCGGCAGGCCAGGCGATCGCCACGGGCAAGCCGCGCTCGTCCCACTCCACCGTGGTGACCGCGTCGCGCACGCGCCACGCCACGAGCCGCCACAGCCGGTCGAAGCTCGCGACGCGACGCGCGCGGTCGGATCCGTGCCGGACCGCAGGCCTGCCAAGACGGTCGCGCTCGATCCGTTCGACCAGGCCCTCCGGCCGCTCGATCGCGACAAGCTGCCTGCGCGAGTCGTGACGAAACGCGGTGCGCGCGGCCCGACCGTCGGGCGCGACTCGCTCGACCCAGGCCAGCTTGCCGGCCAGCGGGCCGTCGGCATGGCGCTGCCAGCGCAGGTGCATGGCGATCGGTGCCAGAGGCTCGTCCGAACGCCTGGCGCGACCCGAGAGCCGGGCTTCGGCAGGCAGGCCGAAGGTGTCGTAAGTGAGTGACCGCTGCGGCCCTGAATTCGAGATTTTCTTGCTGTCGGAGCTCGACCGAAGCGTCGGGCAGACGCTGCAGGGAAGTCCCTCCATCGCGAGCAGCCCGGCCTCGCCGGTGGCGGGATCGATTCGCCATTGCCAGGTCGACGTGCGATCCCCCTCGGTCACCGTGGTGCTGCCGACGCCTCCGGGCTCGGACGGCACCCGCCAGCCGAAGGCCAGCGCCCCGAGAGCCTCGCCTTCGACCGGAACGGACTCGACGACCCGGCCGGTGTCGTCGTAGCGGTAACGGCTGCGACGGCCATCGGGCCGCTCGACGCCGGTGAGCCAGTGGAAGGCGCGCAGGTCCTCGTAGTGGTGCCGGACGCTTCGCCCGTCCGGATAGCGGACCGCGGCCAGCACGCCGTGAACGTCGTATTCGTAGCGGACGCGCAGCCCGTCCGGCAGGACCAGCGCGGCCAGCCGGTCGCCCGAATACTCGAACCGAATCGCCCGGCCCGACGCGTCGCCGACGCTGGCCAGCCGCCCGCCGGCATCGCGTTCGAGGGCCAGCCGCTCGCGATCGGGCGCCTCGATCCGCGCCAGGCGGCCCTGCCGGTCGAAGCGCAGGATCCGCCCGTCGGGCCAGCGCCAGGCCCACGGCAGGCCGGCGCCGAGGTGCTCGTCGATCCGGCCGCTGCCCGGTTCGAGGCCGCCGAAGCCGCCGCCCGCATCGCGGCGAAAGACCAGTCGACGGCCGTCGGCCTGCACCACCTGCAGCTCGATGCCGTGCCGGCCGCGCAGTCGGGCGAGCGCGGTCTCGAAGCCGTGCCGCCAGCCGGGGCCCATGGGACCGGACGCCTCGAAGCGGCTGTTGTAGTGGCGGGTGAAGGCGAAGCGCAGCGGTGCGAACGGCGTCCAGGCCTCGCCCAGCGCGTGCGCGGCGTCGTCGCCGAGCGCCTCGCGCAGCGCAGCGCCCAGGCCGGATTCGGGGTCGGGCAGCAGCGCGTCGACCGCCAGCGCGTACTTGTTGCCGCTGACCAGATCGACCGGATTGCCGGCCGCGCGCCCTGGCGAGGGGGCGGGCAGGCTCGCCGGCTCTGGCGATGCGGCGGGGCCGCAGGCGGGCGCCGGGGCCGCGCCCACCAGGTTCGCCACCAGGCCCCCGCTCGACTGTCCCGGGATCGGGCTGATCGAAGGGCTGTGGACCAGCCCGATGCCGCCCAGGCCAGAGTCGCCGATCGCGAGGATCGGGCCGGGCGCCCCGCCGGCCGGCAGGCAGGACGAAGCGTGCGCCGGCGAAACGGCCAGGCAGAACAGGCAGGCGAGCAGGCGGAGGGCAGCGGCTTTCATGCCGCCAAGCTAGGCGCCGCCCCTCGTCGTCGCAATCGAACCTGCGGACTAGGCCGTCCGGCCTCCCCCGTCTCCGTCGCTCGCCGCGATCACCGCATGCCAGACCGAAGCGTGCCCGGCGCCGAGCAACCCGCGCCCCAGCGCCGCCGCCCAGGCATGTGCGCCGCCCCACTCTGCGGCCCAGGCGCGCAGCCGGCGGGTGAACAACTGCAGGTCGTACTCGCCGGTGACGCCGATCGCGCCGTGCACCGCGTGGGCGATCGCAGCGCACTGCAGCGCGTTGGCGCTCGCGACCTGCTTGGCGCAGGCCGCCCGCAACGGATCGGGCAGTGGGCCGTCGGTGTCGAATGCGAGCTCCACGCCGATCGCGGCCTGCGCGACCAGTTCGGCCATCAGCGCCAGCTGTTGCTGGATCGCCTGGAAGCGCCCGATCGGCCGGCCGAACTGCTCGCGCTCGCCGGCGTATCGCACCGTCATCGCCAGCACGCGGCGCATCGCGCCGGCAAGCTGGCCCGCGCGCAGCGCGGCCGCCAGGCAGGCCAGCGAGTCTGCGGCGAGCGTGTCGGCGGATGCCGCGCCGCCGGGCGGCCGCTCGAAGCGCCGGGCACCCTCATCGCCCGCCCGCCAGGCCATCCGCGTGCGGACCTCCCCGGCCTGGTTGCGGCGGTCCCCGCGCTCGGCGCGCCCCGCGTCGAGCAGCCACACGCCGCCGTCGGCCGCCACGCCGACCACGATGCCGACCCGGTCGCCCCAGGGCACCGCGCCGGCCACCAGCGAGTCGCCCTCCCGCACCAGCCGCGCGAAGCTCGCCGCGCCGTCGAATCCGGCCGGAGCGGAAACCGCGCCGAGCTCGCATCCGGCGGCGCGAGCCAGAGCGTGCGCGCCCAGCGTCTCGACGAGCGGCACCGGCATCGCGAACTCGCCTGCCGCCGCGACCAGCGCCTGCGCATCGCGCCAGCCCAGGCCCGACCCGCCCGCCGCCTCGGACGCGGTCGCGCGATCGAGCCCGGCCGCGGCCAGCTCGCGCCACAGCGCGTCGGGTCGCTCGCCGGCCTCGTCGCCGCGGACGACGGCGGTGCCGCAGCGATCGGCGGCGATCCGCGTCACCGCTTCCGACAGCTGGTCGCGCAGGCTCATCGCAGCGACAGCCCCCTGGCGATGACGCCGCGCAGGATCTCTCGCGTGCCGCCGCGCAGCGAGAAGGTCGGCGCCATCTGTGACACGTAGGCGAGCGTGCGCATCAGCACCGCCGGCGGCGGCGCGCGATCCGCATCGGGCAGGTCGGCGAGCATGTCGCTGAGCGTGGCCGGGATGTCCTGCTCGACCAGCGTGCCGAGGTCCTTGACCAGCGCCGCGGCCAGCATCGGCGACTCGCCGGCGTCGATCCGCGCGGCGACCGCCAGCGACATCGCGCGCAGCGTGACCAGCCGCGCGAAGATCGCGCCCAGCGCGGCGACCTGCGCGGCCGGCGGGTCGGCCAGGGTCCGCAGCCAGCCGAACCACTCGTCGACCAGCACCTGGCTCGACAGCAGCCGCTCGGGGCCGCTGCGCTCGAAGGCCAGCTCGGCGTTGGCCTGCGCCCAGCCCTGCCCCTCGTCGCCGATCAGCGCGTCGTCGGGCAGGCGCACGTCGTCGAAGGCCACCTCGTTGAAGTGCGTGTCGCCGGTCAGGTCGCGGATCGGCCGCACCGACACGCCGGGCGCCGACAGGTCGACGATCACCTGCGACAGGCCCGCGTGCCGGTCGGCCGCGCTGCCCGAGGTGCGCACCAGCGCAATCATGTAGTTCGCGCGGTGCGCGTTGGTCGTCCAGATCTTGCGGCCGTTCAGCCGCCACCCGTCGGCAGTGCGCTCGGCCCGCGTGCGAACCGAAGCGAGGTCGGAGCCTGCGTTCGGCTCGCTGAGCCCGATGCAGAAGCCGATCTCGGCGCGGCAGATGCGCGGAAGGTAGAAGCGCTTCTGCGCCTCGCTGCCGAAGCGCGCGATCATCGGGCCACTCTGCCGGTCGGCGATCCAGTGCATCAGCACCGGCGCGCCGCGCGACAGCAATTCCTCGACCAGCACGAAGCGGGCGAACACGCCGCGCCCGCCGCCGCCATGCTCGGGCGGCAGCGCCAGCCCGACCCAGCCGCGCTCGGCCAGCGCCCGGCTGAAGGCCGGGTCGTAGCCCATCCACGAGCGCGCGCGAACGTCGGCCGGCACGCCGGCCAGCGCCGATTCGACGAACTCGCGAATCCCGGCGCGCAAGGCCTCGTCGGCGGGCGGGATCCGCGTGAGCGGCAGCATCAGGGCGTCCATCACCGGGCCAGTATCGCCGCGAACGCTCAGGCACGCGCGGTATCCTTGGCGGATGACCGGACGCCTGCTTGTCACATATCAACTCCGTTGCACCGCCGCCGAGGCGCCGGCGCGCGCCCGCGCGCTGGCGGTGGAACAGTCGGTCGAGATGCCGCCCGAGGCGATCGCCGACGACGCGCTGCGCGCGCGCGTGCTGGGCCGGGTCGAGTCCATCGAACCCGATCCGCAGGGCCCGGGCCTGCAACGCGCCACGCTTTCGCTGTCCGCGAACACCGTCGGCGACGACCCGGCACAACTGCTGAACATGCTGTTCGGCAACTGCGCGCTGCAACCCGACGTCGCGCTGGTCGACGCGCACCTGCCTGACACGCTGGTCGACGCGCTGCCCGGCCCGCGCTTCGGCATCGACGGCTGGCGCGCCGCGATCGGGCCGACGGCCGCGGGCCGGCCGCTGTCGTGCACCGCGCTGAAGCCGCAGGGCATGCCGCCCGAAGACCTCGCGCGGCTCGCCTACGCCTTCGCCCGCGCCGGCATCGACGTGATCAAGGACGACCACGGCATCGCCGACCAGCCCGCCGCGCCCTTCGATCGACGCGTGCCGGCGGTCCAGGCAGCCGTCGAGCGGGCCAACCGGGAGAAGGCCGGGCTCGGCGACCCGGCGCTCGCCGGCCACCGCACGGTCTACGCGCCGCACGTGAACGGCGCCCCGGCCCGCCTCGAGCGGCAGCTCGCGCTGGTGCGCGACGAAGGCGTGGGCGCGGTGCTGGCCTGCCCGATGCTGATCGGCGCCGGCGCCTTCGCCGGGCTGGTGCGCGAGCGCGCCGGCGTGCCGGTGATGGCCCACCCGGCCTTCGCCGGCGGGCGCATCTCGCCGGCGCTGCTCCTGGGCCGGCTCTGGCGGCTGTTCGGCGCCGACGCGACGATCTTCCCGAACTGGGGCGGCCGCTTCGCGTTCGGCCGCGACGAGTGCCTGGCGATCGCCGATGCGGCGCGCGAGCCGCTCGGCCGCCACCTGCCGGCACTGCCGGTGCCCGCCGGCGGGATGCGCGTCGAGCGCTGCGGCGAGATGCTCGACGCCTTCGGCCCCGCCACGATGCTGCTGATCGGCGGCGACCTGCTGGCCGCCGGGCCGGCGATGCCGGCGCGCGCCGCCGCCTTCGCGAGCGCGCTGCGCGCGGCGCGGACCGCCGGCGGCGCATTCCCGGCCGACCGCGGCAGCGCCGCCGCCTGAACCGGATCACGAAGATGGACATGAAGAACCCGAACCCCACTCCCGCGGCGAACGACCCTGCGATCGCCGGGCACGGCGCGCCGGTGCGCCGCGCGCTGCCCGACTGCCGCTGGGAAGGCGTGGAGCTGCTGCGCTACAAGGAAGACGGCGGCGCCCCGTTCCGCGACGTGACCCGGCAGGTGCTGTTCCAGCTGCCCGAGCTGCACTGCGAGTGGCGCTACTTCGAGGTGGCGCCGGCCGGGCACTCCACGCTGGAGTGCCACGAGCACGCGCACGCGGTGATGATCCTGCGCGGCCGCGGCCGCTGCCTGGTCGGCGACCGCGTGTTCGACGTGGCCGAGCGCGACCTGGTCACGGTGCCGCCCGAAACCTGGCACCAGTTCCGCGCCGCCGACGATGCGCCGCTCGGCTTCCTGTGCCTGGTCAACCGGGAGCGCGACCGGCCGCGTCTGCCCGGGCCCGAGGACCTGGCGCTGCTGAGGGCCGTGTCCGAGGTGGCCGACTTCATCCGCGCCTGAATCGCAGGAACCCCGGCGCTCTCGCCGGCCCCATGCTGCCGCACCCGATTCCACGATGACCGACCCTTTCGCCGCAGTCGCGCCCGTACCCCTCGCCGCCCACGAAGGCGCCCCGCTGATCCAGCGCGCCGGCGGCCTCGTGAAGCTCACGCTGAACCGCCCCGCCGAGCACAACCGCCTCGATCCGGCCGACGTCGACGCGCTGTCCGCGCTGTTCGCCGAACTCGCCGCCGACCCCGGGATGCGCGCGCTGGTCATCACCGGCGCCGGCGAAAAGACCTTCAGCTCCGGCTACACGCTGCAGGCGCTGGTCGACGAGCTCGACGCGCGCTTCGAACGGATGCTCGACGCGCTCGAGGCGCTGCCCTTCGTGACCATCGCGCAGCTCAACGGCAGCGTGTACGGCGGCGCCACCGACATGTCGCTGTGCTGCGACCTGCGCCTGGGCACGCCGGGCCTGAAGATGTTCATGCCGGCCGCGAAGATCGGCCTGCACTACTACCCGGGCGGCCTGCGCCGCTACGTGAGCCGGCTGGGCCTGCCCGCCGCAACCAAGCTGATGCTGACCGCGTCCACGATCGAGTCCGACGAGATGCTGCGCATCGGCTTCCTGACCGAGATGCACGAGCGCGACGCGCTGGCCGCGCGCGTTCACGCGCTGCTCGAGCAGATCGGCCGCAACGAGCCGCGCGTGGTCGCGCAGATGAAGCGGCACATGCACGAGCTGGCGCACGCGGGCATCCCGGCCGGGCTGATGGAGCGGATCGAGGCCGACTATCGGGCGAGCGTGGAGTCGGAGGAGTTGCGCGGGCGACTCGAGGCGATGCTGGCCGCGAAGAAGGCAGCCGGCTCGACGTAATCCGCCTGCCCGGCGAACGACGGCACAATGCTTCCTTCCCGGGTTCGACGCTTCGAGCGCTCCACTGCCATGTCCCTTTCCGCCCGACGCCGTTTCATCCAGTCCGCCCCTGCCCTGCTGACCGCAGCGGCGATCCCTTCCGTCGCGCGCAGCCAGGTCGCGTCGGCCGCGCCGATCCGCCCGGCGAAGATCGCCGCCGGTCTGGAGCACCCCTGGTCGCTGGCCTTCCTGCCCGACGCCACGATGCTGGTCACCGAGCGCCCCGGCCGGCTCCGGCGGGTATTCCCGGACGGCCGCCTGTCCGATCCGCTGAAGGGCGTGCCCGAAGTCGCCGCACGCGGCCAGGGCGGACTGCTCGACGTGGTCCTCGGCCCCGGCTTCGCCGCCGACCGCAGCGTGTTCCTGTCCTTCTCGCAGCCGACGAAGGACGGCGCGCGCACCGCGGTGGCCCGCGGCACGCTGTCGGCCGACGGCGCGTCGCTGCGCGACGTGTCGGTGATCTTCGCGCAGAAGCACGCCACGTCGGGGGGCAACCACTTCGGCTCGCGGCTGGCGTTCGCGCGCGACGGCAACCTGTTCGTGACCACCGGCGATCGCTGGTCGGAGAGCGAGCGCGCGCAGACGCTGGACAACCACTTCGGCAAGATCCTGCGCATCCGTCCCGACGGCAGCGTGCCGCCGGACAATCCCTTCGTGAACCGCGCCGGCGCGCTGCCCGAGATCCACTCGTACGGGCACCGCAACGTGCAGGGCGCGGCGCTGCACCCGGACACCGGCGCGCTGTGGACGCATGAGCACGGCCCGCAGGGCGGCGACGAAGTCAACGTGGAGAAGGCCGGCGCCAACTACGGCTGGCCGGTGATCACCTTCGGCCGGCAGTACGTGACCGGCTTCCGGATCGGCGAGGGCACCGAGCGCGCCGACGTCGAGCCGCCGCTCGTGCAGTGGACGCCGTCGATCGCGCCGTCGGGCATGGCCTTCCTGACCAGCGACCGCTATCCGGGCTGGCGCGGCAACCTGTTCGTCGGCTCGCTGAAGTTCCGGATGCTGGCCCGGCTCGAGCTCGACGGCGCGCGGGTCGCGCGCGAGGAGCGGCTGCTCACCGACTTCTCGCAGCGGATCCGCGACGTGCGGCAGGGGCCCGACGGGCTGCTGTACCTGCTCACCGATGCCGACGACGGCCAGCTGGTGCGGCTCGATCCGCTCGGCTGAGCCACCGGTTCGCGCCAGGCGAGCCGGGTGTAAGGCGTCTACAGCTGCCGCGTGGCCAGCAGCGACACCGAGACGATCGCGGTCAGCAGCGCCCGCAGCCCCAGGAACCAGCCGGCGAACTCGTACTGACGGTACAGCATCCAGTCGACCGCCAGCGCGACGACGAAGGCGCCGGTGAGCAACTGCAGCCCCCAGCCCGGCCCCACCAGCAGCGCGACCCAGCCCACCAGTGCCGGCACCACGCTCCAGCCCAGCGCGATCGTCGCGGCGCGCGGCGCGACCGCGGGCGCTGCGAGCACCGCGCCCCAGTGCAGCGCGCCGATGAAGCTGAGGATCACCGCGCCGTAGCCGAGCTGCGCCGCCACCAGCCGCGAACCGAGGTCGGCGCCGGTCAGCCAGCTGGCCAGCGCGAGCGCCACGAAGGGCGCGAGGCCGCCCAGCCCCAGTCGCCAGGCCCAGGTGCGAAGGGCGTCGTTGGTCTGTTCGAGGTTCATCCGCGATCTCCTGCTGAACGGTCGCCGGCTGCCCGGCGGGCTTTCATCCTCGGCGGCTCCCCGGCACGGCTGCCCTGGCCCCGTTCGCCGCCGGCCGGGCCCACCCGCTTCCAGAACCGCGAGAAGGAGCGGCAGAGCTCCGCCGGATCCTCGAAGCGGCGCGGCACCGGCGACAGCTTCGCGAAGCCGGCCGTCGCCTCGCGATAGCCGGGATTGCGGGTCTCACGGCCGTGCAGCGCGATGCCTGCGGCGCGCCAGGCCGACGCGTCGCCCTGGTGCAGCATCGGGCACTTCTGCCGGAGACGCGCGAGCACGAAGCGCCAGCGAGCGTCCGACCACGGGAAAGCGCGATGGAAGCCGGGGTGCAGCCAGGCCACCGGGGTGGCCGGCGCTTCGGCGCGAGCGCCCGGGCCTTCTTCTTCGCCCAGGTCCCAGGGATGCACCAGCCGGACCGTTTCGACCCCGGCCGCGCGCAGCGCCGCCGGGTCCGCGGGCCTCCAGCCTTCGAGCAGTTCCGGTGCAGGCCGCTCGCGCAGCGGAACGGGCGCGGCCGGCGCCGGCCTCGCAGCCGCGGCCTCCGGCCCCACGTCGCCGCCATCGCGCGCGATACGCTCCAGCGCGTCGTAGCCGCGGTCGATCGAGGTGCCGCGGCTGTGCCAGGCCTGCGGCGCCCAGCGCTCGACATTGGCCGCGTCGAAAAGGTAGGGCTTGCTCGAGAAGGTGCCAGCCACCCATTGCCAGCTCAGGTGGTTGCTGGCCAGGTCGCCGTCGAGCAGCAGGCCGTACATCCAGTCAGCCCCGGCGCGCCAGTGAAGCTTGCGCAGGTGGACCAGGTAGGAGGCGAGCCACATCCGCGCGTGGTTGTGCAGCCAGCCGTCGCGATAGAGCGCGCGCACCGCCTGGTCGATCGCCGGCACGCCGGTGGCGGCGGCCAGCACGTCGCCGGGCACGCGCGCGTCGCGCGGGCCCGGCCATGCCGGCCGGCCGAGGTCGTCGAGGATCGCGTCGCCGAGGTGCCGCCACACATGGTGGAAGAACTCCCGCCAGGCGAACTCGAACACCAGGCGGTCGTCGTCGCGCAGCGTGGAGCGCGCGGCGATCCGCTCGATCGCGTCGGGCACGTCGACGAAGCCGTGCGTCACCCAAGGCGACACGCGCAGTACCGCGCCGTCGAGCGCGTTGCGGGTGCGCGCGTAGGCGGCCGGATCGGCCGCGTCGAGCCTGGCCAGCGCCGCGGCAATCGTCGGCGCAAAGCCGTCGCCCCGATCGGCAGCGCTGCCGTGGCTCGCCCGGTACGCGCCTGGCGTCGACCCTGCCAAGGCGCCCCTCAGCGCGAGCGCCTGAACCGGTAGATCGCCTGCGTGGCCCGCAGCGCCGGCAGCCAGCCCACCGGCTGGCCGTCGGCCAGGAAGGCGCGGCCGGTGATCACCAGCCCGAGCCGGCGCAGGAAGTCCTCGAAGTCGCGCACCGTGGCCAGGTGCAGGTTCGGCGTGTTGAACCACTCATAGGGCATCTCTCGAGACACCGGCATGCGGCCGCGCAGGATCGACCACGCGTGGTACCAGTGGCCGAAGTTGGGGAAGGACACGATGCCCTCGCTGCCGACCTGGCTCATCTCGCGCAGCACCTTCTCGGTCTGGTGCGTGGCCTGGATCGCCATCGACAGCACCACCACGTCGAACTGGTCGTGGCCGAACATGCCGAGCCCGGCCTCGATGTCGCGCTGGACCACGTCCACGCCCCGGCGCACGCAGGACAGCACCGCCTCGTGGTCGATCTCCACGCCGTAGCCGGTGCAGCCGCGCGAGGCCTGCAGCCAGGCCATCAGCGAGCCGTCGCCGCAGCCCAGGTCGAGCACCCGCGAGCCGGGCGCGATCCAGCGGCCGATCACCGCGAGGTCGGGCCGCAGCGCACGGTCGACCGGGCCGGCGCCCGACGGAATGAGTCCGGCCGAGGCGGCCGAAAGCGCCGGCGCGATCGGCGCCGCGCCCGGAATCCTCGATGCCGGCTTCATGCCGCGGCCTCCTGTTGCGGCGGCGCGGGAGCTGCGACCCCGGCGCCCGCCGCGCTGCGCGCGTGGATCCGGTCGAAGTAGGCCGCCACCACCGCCATGTACTGCGGGTCTTCCAGCAGGAAGGCGTCGTGGCCGTGCGGCGCGTCGATCTCGGCGTAGGTGACGCGCTTGCGGGCGGCCAGCAGCGCCTGCACGATCTCGCGGCTGCGCTCGGGCGCGAAGCGCCAGTCGGTGGTGAACGAGGCCACCAGGAAGTCGGCGGTGGCCGGCGCCAGCGCGGCCGCCAGATCGCCGCCGTGCGCCAGCGCCGGATCGAAGTAGTCGAGCGCGCGGGTGATCAGCAGGTAGGTGTTCGCGTCGAAGTACTTCGAGAACTTCTCGCCCTGGTAGCGAAGGTAGGACTCGATCTCGAACTCGACGTCGAAGGTGAAGCGGTAGTCGCTGCGCGGCAGCGCCTCGGTCTCGGCCGCGCCGTCGGCCGCCAGCTGCGCGGCCAGCGCCTCGGGCGAGGGGCGCAGCGCGCGGCCGAACTTCTCGGCCATCGAGTCGTCGGACAGGTAGGTGATGTGGCCGATCATCCGCGCGACCTGCAGCCCGCGCGCCGGCACCACGCCGTGCGCGTAGAAGCGCCCGCCGTGGAAGTCGGGGTCGGTGATGATCGCCCGTCGCGCCACTTCGTTGAAGGCGATGTTCTGCGCCGACAGCTTGGGCGCGGTGGCGATCGCCACGCAGTGCGCGATCCGCTCCGGGTACAGGATCGCCCAGGCCAGCGCCTGCATGCCGCCCAGGCTGCCGCCCATCACCGCGGCAAAGCGCGCGATGCCCAGCTCGTCGGCCAGCCGCGCCTGCGCGTGCACCCAGTCCTCGACGGTGACCACTGGGAAGTCCGGGCCGTAGGGCTCGCCGGTGGCCGGGTTCGTGCTCATCGGTCCGGTGGAGCCGAAGCAGCTGCCCAGGTTGTTCACGCCGACGACGAAGAAGCGGTTCGTGTCCACCGGTTTGCCCGGACCGACCATGTTGTCCCACCAGCCGGCCGTCCTGGGATCGTCGCCGTAGGTGCCGGCCACGTGGTGCGAGGCGTTCAGCGCGTGGCAGATCAGCACCGCGTTGGAGCGATCGGCGTTCAGCTCGCCGTAGGTCTCGTAGACGAGCTCGTAGCCGGCGATGGCCGCGCCGCTTCGAAGCGCCAGCGGCGCGTCGAAGCGCATGCGCCGGGGCGCGACCTGACCGACCGAACCGGGTGCCGACATTGGGAAAGGAATCCTTCTCGAGCCAGAAACGAAAAAGCCCGACCGGCTTGCGAGGCGGATCGGGCTTCGGGGCAACGGACCCCGCCGCTTTAGCCGCATTTTTAACGCGCCCGCAAGCTGGTCCTCAAATCGGCGCGACAGGGGAAGGGAAGTTACCGACGGGGCGCGCCGATGTCAAATCGTTGCGGCGGGCGCGTCGGACCGCAGCTTGGCCAGCATCGAGCGCACCCGCACCGGCTCGTCGGAGGCGAGCAGCCGCGACACCTTCGGCGCGAGCTTCGACGCGTCGGCCCGCAGGATCTCCTGCTTGACGCGAAGCAGGCTCGCCTGGTGCATCGAGAACTGCGTGAGCCCCATGCCTAGCAGCAGCCGCGTGGCCGCCCAGTCGCCGGCCATTTCGCCGCAGACCGCCACCGGCTTGCCCGCCTTGCGGCCGGCGCGGATCGTCATCGCGACCAGCCTGAGCACCGCCGGGTGGAACGGGTCGTACAGCGCCGCCACCTCGTGGTCGGCGCGGTCGATCGCCAGCGTGTACTGGATCAGGTCGTTGGTGCCGATCGACAGGAAGTCGAGCCGGCGCACGAACAGGCCCGCGGTCAGCGCGGCGGCCGGCACCTCCACCATGCCGCCGACCTGCATGCCGCGGTCGAACGGAATGCCGCGCTCGGCGAGCTGCGCGCGCGCCTGGTCGATCAGCTGCAGCGCCTGCTCGATCTCGTGGCCGTGCGCGAGCATCGGGATCAGCAGGCGCACCGGCCCGTGGACCGAGGCGCGCAGGATCGCGCGCAGCTGCGTGAGGAACACCGCCGGCGCCGCCAGGCAATAGCGGATCGCGCGGCGCCCCAGCGCCGGGTTCGGCGCGGCGCCCGGATGCTCGCTCGGCAGCTCCTTGTCGGCGCCCACGTCGATCGTGCGGATCGTGACCGGGCGGCCCTTCATGCCGAGCACCGCCTCGCGGTAGGCCTCGTACTGCTCGTCCTCGCCGGGCAGCTCGCGCCGGTTCAGGAACAGGAACTCGGAGCGGAACAGGCCGACGCCCTCGGCGCCCGCCTCCAGCGCCTGCGCGGCCTCGCCGGGCAGCTCGATGTTCGCGTGCAGCTGTATCGGCTGGCCGTCGAGCGTGGCCGCGGGCACCCGGATCAGCCGGCGCAGCCTCTCGCGCTCGAGCTGGCCCTCGGCCTGCCGGTGGCGGTACTCGGCCAGCACCGCCTCGTCGGGCGCCACGACGACGATGCCTGCGTCGCCGTCGAGGATCAGCCAGTCGTCGTCCCGGATCAGCTGGCCGGCGCTGCCCAGCCCGAGCACCGCCGGCACGTTCATGCTGCGCGCCAGGATCGCCATGTGCGAGGTCGCGCCGCCCAGGTCGATCGCGAAGCCCAGCGCCGAGCGCAGCGACAGCATGTCGGCCGGCGCGATGTCCTCGGCGACGAAGATCGCCGGCTCCGAGGCCTGCATGCCGCGGGCCCGCGAGCCGGACAGCGCGCGGATCACCCGGTCGGCGACCTGCTCGACGTCGCGGCCGCGCTCGCTCAGGTACTCGTCCTCGAGCTCGGCGAACTGGGCGGCAAGGTGGCCGGCCTGCGCCGAGATCGCCCACTCGGCGTTCCACAGGTGCTCGCGGATCGCGGCGCGCGCGGCCTCGGACAGCGCCGGGTCGTCGAGGATCATCGCGTGCACGTCGAGCAGCGCGCGGGCCTCGGCCGGCGCGTCCTCGGGCAGGTGCTCGGCGAGCTCCCTGAGCTCGGACTTCACGACCGCGATCGCGACCTCGAGCCGCTCGACCTCGCTCCAGGCCTGCGCCGGCTGGACCCGGTAGCGCACCACGTCGCGCTGGCGCGACTCGACGACGCGCGCGCGGCCGATGACGATGCCGCCGCCTATCCCGGTGCCGTGCAGGCTGAACATGGCCGCGTCACTCCTCGTCGAAGCCGGCTTCGATCAGTTCGCGCAGCGCGGCCACCGCCTCGCCTTCGTCGGGGCCCTCGGCCTCGATCTTCAGCGTGCTGCCGCGCGCGGCCGCCAGCATCATCACCCCCATGATGCTCTTGGCGTTGACCCGCCGGCCGTTCTTGGTGAGCCAGACCTCGGCCGCGAACTTCCCGGCCAGCGCGCTGAGCTTCGCCGAGGGCCGCGCGTGCAGGCCCAGCCGGTTGACGACGACGACGTCGGCCCCGGTCATCGCGCGGCCTCCCTGTCCTCGGGGCGCATCGGGCGGATCGCGCCCTGCCCGGCCGCGACCAGCTCGTCGACGACTTCCTCGACCGGACGCCGGCGCTGCGTGATCGCCTTCAGCAGCATCGGCAGGTTGACGCCGGCCACCACGTACACGCGCAGCGGCTCGGCCAGCTCCATCGCGATCCGCGACGGCGTGGCGCCGAAGCAGTCGGTGAACACGATCACGCCGCTGCCGTCGTTGATCCGCGCGAGCAGCTCGCGCGCCGCGCCGATCGCCGCCTCGGGATCCTCGTCGGGAATCACGTCGAGCGCCGCCAGCTGCGGCGGCAGCCTGCCGAACACGTGGCGCGTGCAGCGGATCAGCGCGGTGCCGAGCGGTTCGTGCGAAACCACCATGATGCCGATCATCGCGGGCCCGCCGCCTCCTCGAGCGCGTCGACGAACATCGCGGCCACGTCGAAGCCGGTCTGGTCGCGGATCTCCTGGAAGCAGGTCGGGCTGGTCACGTTGATCTCGGTGATGCACTCGCCGATCAGGTCCAGGCCAACCAGCAGCAGGCCGCGCGGCGCGAGCACCTTCGCGACCGCCTCGCCGATCTCCCGGTCCTTCGCCGAAAGTTCGCGCGCCACGCCGCGCCCGCCGGCGGCAAGGTTGCCGCGGAACTCGCCGGTCTTGGGAATGCGTGCCAGGCAGAAGGGCACCACCTTGCCGCCGATCAGCAGCACCCGCTTGTCGCCGTCGGCGATCTCGGGCAGGAAGCGCTGCGCCATCACCGATCGGTTGCCGAACTGGTTCAGCGTCTCGATGATCACCGACAGGTTGGGGTCGCCGCGCTCGGCGCGGAAGATCGAGGTGCCGCCCATGCCGTCGAGCAGCTTGAAGACCGCGATGCCGTGCTCGTCGACGAAGGCGCGCAGCGCCGCCGCGCTGCGGGTCACCAGCATCGGCGCGGAGAACTCCGGGAACTCGGCGATCGCCAGCTTCTCGTTGTGGCCGCGGATCGCGGTGGGGTCGTTGTAGACGCGCGCGCCCTCGCGCACCGCGTGCTCGAGCAGGTAGGTGGAGTACACGTACTCCATGTCGAAGGGCGGGTCCTTGCGCATCAGCGTGGCGTCGAAGGCGGCCACCGGCTCCTCGGAGGGCTCGCCGAGCGCGTACCAGGCCTTGTCCTTGCCGGTCGGGTCGAGCAGGCGCAGCAGCCGCGCGTGGGCGACGGTGCGCCCGCCAGCCAGCGAAAGCTCGTGCTGCTCGCAGACGAAGACCGCGTGGCCGCGCCGGTCGGCCTCGACCATCATCGCGAAGGTCGAGTCCTTGTACGTGGTGATTTTCTCGAGCGGGTCGAGGATGATCAGGATGCGCATCGATGGGATTCCCGGCCCGGGTCGGCCATGGCGTCGGTGAAGGATCGAGGATCCGGCGGGGTTCGCGCCCGATTGTAGCGCCGGGCCCTTCGAAGCGAGGCGCGGCGCCTCGGGGGCGACGCGCCGCGCCTTGCGAGGGCCGGGCGCCGCGCCACGGAAAAAGGGGCCCGAAGGCCCCTTTCTCGTCCTGCCCCCGGGCTGCGCGCCCGGGGAGGTTTCCGGCCGGTCGCGCGGCGGGCCGGGCGGCGCCTGCCGCCCGTCCGGCCGCACCGGTCACCGGGTGTAGGCCGACTCGCCGTGCGAGACGATGTCCAGGCCCTCGCGCTCTTCCTCTTCGGTCACGCGCAGCCCGATCATCATGTCGACCAGCTTGTAGGCGATCAGCGACACCACGCCGGACCAGACGATCGTGATGATCACGCCCTTGGCCTGGATGACGACCTGGCTGGCGATCGAGAAGTCCTCGGCGCCGGTGCCGCCCAGCCAGGGCGCGGTGAACACGCCGGTCAGCAGCGCCCCCACGATGCCGCCCACGCCGTGCACGCCGAACACGTCCAGCGCGTCGTCGGCGCCCAGCATCCGCTTCAGGCCGCCCACGCCCCACAGGCAGACCAGGCCGGCGATCAGGCCGATCAGGATCGCGCCCATCGGGCCGACGGAGCCGGCGGCCGGGGTGATCGCGACGAGACCGCCGACCGCGCCCGAGGCCGCGCCCAGCATCGAGGCCTTGCCCTTGGACATCGCCTCGCCGGCGATCCAGGACAGCGTGGCGGCGCCGGTGGCCAGCAGCGTGTTGATCAGCGCGAGCGCGGCGGTGGCGTTCGACTCCAGCGCCGAGCCGGCGTTGAAGCCGAACCAGCCCACCCACAGCATCGAGGCGCCGACCATCGTGAGCGTCAGCGAGTGCGGGGGCATCGCCTCCTTGCCGTAGCCGATGCGCTTGCCGACCAGGTAGGCGCCCACCAGGCCGGCGATGCCGGCGTTGATGTGCACGACCGTGCCGCCGGCGAAGTCGAGCGCGCCGTCCTTGAACAGCAGGCCCTCGCCGTACCACACCATGTGCGCGACCGGCAGGTAGCTGAAGGTGAACCAGATCGCCGCGAACAACAGCACCGCGGAGAACTTGATCCGCTCGGCGAAGGAGCCGACGATCAGGCCGCAGGTGATGGCCGCGAAGGTGGCCTGGAAGGCGATGAACACGTACTCGGGGATCTTGATCCCTTCACTGAACGTGTCGGCGAGCGAGTCCACGCCCACGCCCTTCAGGAAGATCTTCTCGAACGAGCCGAAGAACTGGCCGGTGCCGGTGAAGGCGATGCTGTAGCCGTAGATCGCCCACAGCACGACGATCATCGAGAAGACGACGAAGACCTGCATCAGCACCGACAGCATGTTCTTCGCGCGGACCAGGCCGCCGTAGAACAGCGCCAGGCCGGGGATCGTCATCGCGATGACCAGCACGGTCGCGGTCATCATCCAGGCCACGTCGCCCTTGTTCACCGTGGCTTCGGCCGCAAGGGCCGCCGGGGACAGCATCAGGCCCCCTATCGTCGCCAGCAGGGCTGCCGGCACTCGAGTCAGCGATTTCATCATGTTCTCCAGGGTCTCGAAGGGCGCTCAGAGCGCCTCGTTGCCGGTCTCGCCGGTGCGGATCCGGACGACCTGCTCGACGTCGTAGACGAAGATCTTTCCGTCACCGATCTTTCCGGTGCGGGCCGAGCTTTCGATCGCCTCGATCGCCTGCTCGACCAGGTTGTCGGCGACCGCCGCCTCGATCTTCACTTTCGGCAGGAAGTCGACGACGTACTCGGCGCCCCGGTACAGCTCGGTGTGGCCCTTCTGCCGGCCGAAGCCCTTGACCTCGGTGACGGTGATGCCCTGCACGCCGATCGCCGACAGCGCCTCGCGCACTTCGTCGAGCTTGAAAGGCTTGATGATGGCCGTGATGAGTTTCATCTGTATCTCCCGGGCGGCCGGCGCTCGCCGGCCGCCGCTGTCCGGTTCAGAACGACTTGCTGACCGAGAGCACCACCGTGCCCTTGCCCAGGTCGCGGTTGAAGGCGTTGCGGTAGCACTCGCCGGTGTCGCCCTTGGCGTTCGTGTCGACGTAGGCCAGCCCGAAGCCGAGGCCCGCGTACTCCTTCGTCACGCCCAGCTTCCAGTCGGTGTACGAGCAGTCGTCCTTGGCGCGCACCTGCACGCCGCCCACGCTGCCCGCCGGGATCCGCTGGTAGCCGACGTGCGCGACCAGGCCGAAGCCGGCCGGCAGCTCGAAGGTGCCGGTCAGGTCCAGGTAGCCTGCGCCCTTGCTGTCGTCGAAGCCGAACAGGTTGGTGACCGCGTGCGAGTACTTCAGCGTGTAGTTCTTCCAGCTGCCGGCCACGTACAGCTCGGTCGTGTTCGGCGAGGTGAAGCCGGTCGGATAGGTGCCCGGGTAGTAGTAACGCAGGATGCCGACGTCGTAGCCGATGTCGCCGAAGCTGCCCTTGTAGCCGCCGTAGAAGTCCATCTCGATGCTGTTGCTGATCGAGCCTGCGCCGGCGTCGGACAGCCAGCTCACGTTCGAGGCCCACAAGCCGAGATAGATGCCGCTGGCGTGGCCGTAGTCGATGCCGCCCTGGATCGCGGGCTTGCCGTTGGTCTGGCTGATGCCGCGGAAGCGGTAGTCGCTGGCGACGGTCATGTTCGCGGTCACCGTGTGCGGCGAGGCGGCCGCGGCCGACTGGGCGGTGGCGACGGCAGGGATGCCGACCGCGGAAGCGGCCAGCGCGACGGCGATGAGGGTTTTCTTCATGATTGGACGCTCCGTAAGGGTTTCGGGTCGTATCGAGACGACTCGGGAGCCCTCATGCATTTCCCGTGCCAGCTCCGTTGGAGACCGGCGACGTGGCCGCCGCCGCCCCTTGCCGCGCGATCGACGGGCTGTTGTGCACGATATTGGTGCATCACCATGATGCCCCGGGATTCCGAAGTTGCACCATTGTCGTGCGCAAAGGGCTCGCGCACCCGATCGATGCGAAATGGCCGGACGCCGGCGCGGCGAGCCGGCCCGCCGCCGGGCCTAGGCCATCGGGTCGAGCGCCCGCGGGGAACCGGGCCGGGACCGCGTGCTAGACTCGTTTCACCATGTCGAAGCCCACTCCGCAGGCGTTGATCGCCGATCTCCAGGAGCGCCTCGCCGGCTTGCTGCGCAACAGCCCCGCCGGCGACCTCGAGCGCAATCTGCGGGCCGTCCTCGGCCAGACCTTCCAGCGCCTCGACCTGGTCACGCGCGACGAGTTCGACGCGCAGCTCGAGCGCATGGCCCGGCTGCAGGAACGCATCGCGCGCCTCGAGCAGGCGCTCGACGAGCAGGAGCGCCGGCAAGCCTGATTCGCCGGCCGGCGCGCCGGCCGGAGGTCCGGATGTCGCTGGCAGTGGTGCAGAGCAGGGCGCTGGTGGGCGTGGCCGCCCCGCCGGTCAGCGTCGAAGTCCATCTCGGGCTCGGCCTGCCCGCCTTTCACGTCGTCGGATTGCCCGAAACCGAGGTGCGCGAGAGCCGCGAGCGGGTTCGCGCGGCCCTGTTGCACGCCGGCTTCGACTTCCCCAACCGCCGGCTCACGGTCAACCTGGCGCCGGCCGACCTGCCGAAGGACTCCGGCCGCTTCGACCTGCCGATCGCGCTCGGCATCCTGGCCGCCAGCGGCCAGTTGCCGGCCGCGTCGCTGGACGGCGTCGAGTTCGTCGGCGAGCTGTCGCTCACCGGGCAGGTCCGGCCGATCCGCGGCGCGATCGCGCTGGCGGCCGCCGTGGCGCGGACCGCAGGCACCCGCGGGCTGGCCCTGCCCGCCGCGAACGCCGGCGAGGCCGCGCTGGTCGATGGCCTGCGCATCGTCGCGGCCGACACGCTGCCCCGGCTGGTGGCGCAGCTGCGCGGCGAGCTTCCGTTCGAACGGGTCGAGCCCGAGCGCCGCCGCGCCGGCCTCGGCGCCGATGGCGCGCCGGCCGCCGAATTCGGCGCGGTCAAGGGTCACCGCGCGGCCAAACGCGCGCTCGAGATCGCCGCCGCGGGCCGGCACAGCGTGCTGATGCTCGGCCCGCCCGGGGCGGGCAAGTCGCTGCTCGCCGCCTGCCTGCCGGCAATCCTCCCGCCGATGGACGACGACGATGCGCTGCAGGCCGCGTCGGTCGCCAGCCTGGCCGGGCGCTTTCGCCCCGAGGACTGGGGGCGGCGCCCCTTCCGCGCGCCGCACCACAGCGCGTCGACCGCGGCGCTGGTGGGCGGCGGGCCTAATCCCCGCCCCGGCGAGATCAGCCTCGCCCACCACGGCGTGCTGTTCCTCGACGAACTGCCCGAATTCGGGCGCGGGGCGCTGGAGGCGCTTCGCGAGCCCCTCGAAACCGGCCGCATCGCGCTGTCGCGCGCCGCGCGCCAAGTGGAGCTGCCGGCCGACTTCCAGCTGGTCGGGGCGATGAATCCCTGCCCCTGCGGCTATCTCGGCGAAGATCGCTGTCGCTGCACGCCCGAGCAGGTGCTGCGCTACCAGGGCCGCCTCTCCGGCCCGCTTCTCGACAGGATCGACATCCAGATCCGCGTGCGCCCGGTCGACGAGCAGGTGCTCACTTCCCCCGCCAACGGCGAGGCCACCGAAACCATTCTCGCGCGGGTGACGGCGGCGCAGGCCAGGCAGCTCGCGCGGCAGGGCATCGCCAACGCCGCGCTGGGGCCGGCCGGCATCGATCGCCACTGCCCGCTCGATCCCGACGCCCTGTCGCTGCTGCACGCCGCCGCCCGCCGGCTGCGCTGGTCCTCGCGCGCGCTGCACCGGGCGATCCGGCTCGCGCGCACGATCGCCGACCTGGCCGGTCGAGACCGGATAGGCGCGACCGACGTCGGCGAGGCCATCGGCTACCGGCGCGGCCTGCTGACCGGCCCCGAGCCGACAGCGGGCGTCGGCCCGATCGCGGGCGCCGGGCCGACGCCGGATCCGGGCCGACAGCCCGGCCGGGGGCTATCATCGGGGCACCCTTCGATCCCAGCCGCCGGTCCGCCATGACATCGTCCGCCCCTCCCCCGAAGCCCGGGCCGTCGTCTTCCGGCGCCGCCGGATCCGGCCCAGCCGAGGCGGCCCCCGGGATCGCCGCCGGCGGAGAGTTGCCGCTCGCAGGCCTGAAGGTCGTCGAGCTGCACGCGATCGGCCCGGTGCCCTTCGCCGGCCAGCTGCTGCGAGGGCTCGGCGCCGAGGTGGTCCGCGTTTCGCCGCCCAGCGATCCGGGGCTCGGGGTCGACATGCTTCCCGAGCACGACGTGCTCAATATCGGCAAGACCGCCCTGCGCCTCGACCTGAAGCGACCCGAGGCGCTCGAGGCGCTGCACGCCCAGCTGGCGGGCGCCGACGTTCTGCTCGAGGGCTTCAGGCCTGGCGTACTGGAGCGCCTCGGGCTGGCGCCCGACGCGCTGCTCGCGCGGCACCCCCGGCTGGTCGTCGGGCGCCTGTCCGGCTGGGGCAGCAGCGGATCGCTGGCGCCGCGCGCCGGGCACGACATCAACTACCTGGCGCTCGCGGGCGTGCTGCACGCGATCGGTGCGGCCGCGCAGCCGGTGCCGCCGCTGAACCTGGTCGCCGACTTCGGCGGCGGCGCGATGCACCTGCTGGTCGGCGTGCTGGCGAAGCTGGTCCGGCGGGGAATCTCCGGGCGCGGCGGCGTGGCCGAGACCAGCATCCTGGCCGGCACCGTGGGCCTCACCGGCATGTTCTACGGCCTGCTGGCCGGCGGCGGCTGGGGCCTGGCGCGCGAGGCGAACCTGCTCGACGGCGCCGCACCCTTCTACCGCGCCTACCGCTGCGCCGACCTGCGGTTCGTGGCGGTCGGCGCGCTGGAGCCGAAGTTCTGGCGGCAGCTGCTCCAGTTGCTCGATCTGGACGGCGAGATCGATCCGGCCGACCAGTACCGGCCCGGGTCCTGGCCGGCTACCGCCGAGCGGCTCGCCCGCCGCTTCGCCGAGCACGACCGCGACCACTGGGCCGCGCTCGCCGAAACCGCCGACGCCTGCCTGTCGCCGGTGCTCGACTTCCTCGAGGCGGCCCGGCATCCGCACAACCTCGCCAACGGGCTCTACCTGGACGATCCCTTCCCGCAGCCCGGGTCGGTGCTGCGCTTCCCGCAGTGAGCCCCCGTCGGCAGCGCCGATCCGGCAGGAGCCGGCCCGGCGCGCGTCAGTGTCGCCGGCCGGGCAAGGGCGGGCGTGGCCCGGCGCGGCGATCGTGAACCTGCCGCTGGGCATCGCCTGGGCCTTCGCCGCCGGGCTGATGTGGGGGCTGGTGTTCGTGGCCCCGGCGATCCTGCACGACTACCCGCCGGCGATCCTGTCGGTCAGCCGCTACCTGGCCTTCGGCCTGATCGCGCTGCCGCTGGCGCTGGCGAGCCGGCGCCGGATCGGCGCGCTCGAGCGAGCCGACTGGGTCGAGGCCGCGAAGCTGTCGCTGGTCGGCAACCTGCTCTACTACGGCTTCCTGGCGGCCGCGATCCAGCTGGCCGGCCCGCCGCTGCCCACGATGATCATCGGCAGCCTGCCGGTCGTGATCGCGATCGCCTCGAACCTCGGCGAGCGCACGCTGCCCTGGCGCAAGCTGGCGGGTTCGCTGCTGGTGATCGCCGCAGGCATCCTGCTGGTCAACCGCGACGAGCTCGCGCGGGTCTCGTCGGGGCCCTCAGGGTCTGCCGCGCTGCTGCCCGGCGCCGCGCTCGCGCTGGCCGCGGTCGCCTGCTGGACCTGGTACCCGATCCGCAACGCCCGCTGGCTGCGGGCGCGGCCCGGCCTGCGCTCGGACACCTGGGCGACCGCCCAGGGGCTCACGACCTTGCCGCTGGCGCTGGCCGGCTGGCTGGCGCTGGGCGCGGTGGAGGCCCTGGGTCGATCGGCCTCCCCGGGCGAGGCGAGCCCCGTGGCGAGCGGGGCGACCGGAGCGCTGGCGGCCGGCTTCGACTGGCCGCTCGGTCCTCAGCCGGCGACCTTCCTGGGCCTGATGCTCGCGATCGCGCTGTTGGCCTCGTGGCTGGGCACGCTGTGCTGGAACCGGGCGAGCCAGCTGCTGCCGACCTCGCTGGCCGGTCAGCTGATCGTGTTCGAGACGCTGTCCGCGCTCGCGATGGGCTTCGCTTGGCGCGGCCAGTGGCCGGCCCCGGGCACCTGGCTGGGCATCGCGCTGCTGGTCGCCGGCGTGGTGCTCGGCGTGCGGGCCTTCAGCCCTCGTGCCGGGGCGGGCTGACGCGCCAGAGCACCAGCACGAGCAGCGAAAGCCCCTGCAGTGCCACCCACACCATCATCGCGCCGCGAAAGCCCTCGCCGCCGCCGGCCGAGCCGCCCAGCGCGTCGACCAGCACGCCGAACAGCCACTGCGCGAGGAACATCCCCGAGAAGATCAGCAGGTTGAAGGCGGTGAACGCGCGGCCGGTCAGCTGCTCCGGGAACACCAGGCTCACGTGCGTCTGGGTCAGCGTGTGCACGGTCACCAGGATCGCCACGCCGAGCCACAGCAGCCAGGCGAGCGGCCCGCCGGCGAAGGCGATCGCCAGCTGGGTGGCGAGCAACAGCACCGAACCCATCACCACCAGGCTGAGCGTCGACCAGCCGCGCCGGGCCAGCCGCGGCGCGGCCCAGCCCAGCGCCAGGTAGCCGAACATCAGCACCATGTTGAAGGCGAACAGCGCGCGAGCCGATTCGTCGAGCCCCATGCCCAGCACCTGCCTGAACCAGGGGCCGATCCACAGGCTCTGGAAGGCGATGAAGCTCGACTGGATCATCATCGCCGGGATCACGAAGCGCCAGAAATAGGGCGTCGAGAACACGGTCAGGTAGCCGGCCCACGGCGACTCGCCCTTCTTCGGCGACTGCATCGGCTCGTGCGGCAGCAGGAAGAAGATCGCGGCGCTGGCCACCGCGAGCAGCAGCGCCGCGACCCAGAACACGCCACGCCAGCCCAGCAGCGGCAGCGCCATCTGGACCGGTACGGTGGTGACCAGCGCCCCGAGCGTGCCCGCGACCAGCATCCAGGCCGCGAGCTGCTGCTGCCGCTCGGCGGCGTACCAGAAGCGGAAGGCGCGCAGCGAGCACATCAGCGCGCCCGAGACGCCCGCGCCGATCAGCGCGCGGCCCGCCCACAGCATCGCCGGCCCGGTGGCCAGCGCGAACACCGCGCAGCCCGCCGCCGCGACCAGCAGCAGCGACGCGTCGACACGGCGCGAGCCGAACCGGTCGAGCCAGATGCCGAGCGGCAGCTGTAGCGCGGCGAAGGCGAAGAAATAGGCTGCCGACAGCGAGCCGAGCTGGGCATTGGTGAGCCCGAACTCCTCGGTCAGGCCGGGCGAGATCATCGCGTTGACCGATCGCAACGCGTACGACATGAAGTAGCCGCCGGCGAAGGCCAGGAAGACCCGGATCGCCGCGCCGGCCGGCAGCAGGGCGGCGGCGGCAGCCGGGCCCGTGCCGGCCGCCCGCCCGCTCGTCGGGGTGCTCGCAGTGCTCATTCGAGGATCCGGAAGCCGTCGAGGAAGGTGCGCGCCTGCTCGGGATCCGGATCGGGGCCCAGCACGACGGCCTGCCAGGCGCGGCCCTCGCGCGAAGCGAACACCGCGTGCATCGCCACCTCGCGATCGCCGGCACGGCCGGAAGCCCGGATCCGCCACCCCGGCGCCGAGCCGGTGGCCCGGCCCGACGGGTCGACGACCGGCACCGCGATCGCCTCGGCGCCGGCCTCGCGTCCGCCGATGTTGCGCACCATCGCGGAGCGCATCGCGGCCAGCGCGCGCTCCCTCACCGCCACCGACGCGTCCGGGAGCCTCACCGCACCGACGACGAAGGCCACGCCGTCGATCCGCGCGCCCTGCATCGCCATCTGCACCGCCATGCCGTCGAGGTCGATCGGGAGGGTCAAGCGGTCGGGGCGATCGGGCATCATCGCCAGGTAGCCGTCCTCGTCGGCGCGGATCTCCCGCCAGTCGTAGCGGGGCGAACAGCCGGAGAGGGCGACGAATGCCGCGAGGATGATCGCGATCAGCGTAAAGGGGATCGGCAGGCGCGGCGACCGTGCGACAGGGGCTTGCATCGGCTAATGTTAGCAACCAGCCGTCAACGATCCAGGGAGGTGGGAATGATCTACGAGTTCAAGTCGCGGGTAACCGGAACGGTCGTCATGAACAAGGGCGCCGCCGAATGGATCCTCGGCGTGATCGGCAAGCAGCCGGGCCCGCAAGGCATCATCACGGTCGAGCAGATGCCGGCCGCGATCGAGGCGCTGCGCAAGGCGGTCGAGGAAGACAAGCGGGCGGTACGCGAAGCCCGCCGAGAGAGCGCCCACCGCGAAGCCGAGGCGGAAGGCGCCGAGGAAGAGGAAGCCGCGGCGGCGGTGGTGACCCACGCCCAGCGCGCCTGGCCGTTCATCGAGATGCTGGTCGAGGCACACAAGGGCGGCCGGGAGATCACCTGGGGCGTCTGAGCCCCTGGGCGTAAGGGCGGCCGCTACAGGCCCCTGAACAGCGCCACCGCCGCCGGCACCACCAGCGCGGCGATCAGGCCGTGCAGGCCCAGCGCGAGCCCGGCGAAGGCGCCGGCCTCGTCGCTCTCCTGGAAGGCCCGAGCGGTGCCGATGCCGTGCGCGGCCGTGCCCAGCGAGAAGCCGCGCGCGATCGGGCTGCGAACGCCGCAGGCCGAGAACACGTATCGGCTCAGCACCGCGCCCAGGATCCCGGTCGTCACGCAGTACACCGCGGTCAGCGCCGGGTTGCCCCCGATCTGCTCGGCGATGCCCATCGCGATCGGCGCGGTCACCGACTTCGGCAGCAGCGACAGCATCGTCTCCTCGCTCGCGCCGAGCAGCCATGCGACGCCGACCGCGGTCAGCGCGCTGGCCACGCCGCCGCAGACCAGCGCCAGCAACAGCGGCCAGCGGTGACGGCGCAGGGCGGGCAACTGCGCGAACAGCGGCACGGCCAGCGCGACCGTTGCGGGCCCCAGCAGGAAGTGCACGAACTGCGCGCCCTCGAAGTACTGCGGATAGGGCACGCCAGTGAGCGCGAACACCGCGACCAGGACCAGCACCGCGATCGCCACCGGATTGGCCAGCGGATGCAGGCCGGCGCGCCGCGCCACCCAGAGCCCGACGCAGTAGGCGGCCAACGTGGCGGCCAGCCCGAACAAGGGAGTGGCCGACAGGTAGACCCAGAGCTGGAAGAACTCGGGCTTCATGGCGCCGGCCCCTCGGATCCCTGCCGGTCGCCCGCCGGCGGCCGGCGATCGACCAGCCGGCCGAGCACCCAGGCGGTGACGCCGATGCCGACCAGCGTGCTGACCAGCACCGACGCGAGGATCACCAGCCACTCGCGGGCCAGCTGCGGGTAGTACAGCATCACGCCCACGCCGGCCGGCACGAACAGCAGGGACATGTGCCCGTGCAGCATCGCCGCAGCCTGGCGCAGGCCTTCGGAAGCCTCACCGCGCCAGCGCAGGTAGAGGAACAGCAGCGCGAGCCCGACGACCGGCCCCGGCACCGGCAGCTGCGCGGCGCGCGCCGCGAGCTCGCCGACGAGCTGGAACAGCAGGAGCGCGGTCAGCGCCTCGATCATCGGCTGGCGACTACAGCTGCACGACCGCGCGCCCGATCCCGTCGAACGCCGCCTCGACCCGGTCGCCCGCTCGCGCCGGCAGCATGCCCGCCCAGGCGCCGGTGGTGACCACCGTGCCGGCAGGCAGCGCGCGGCCTTCGCGCGCCGCGTGGCGCAGCCAGACCGGCAGCAGCCAGGTCGGCGAGCCGAGCGGATGCGTGCCGGTGCGCTCGACCGGCGCGGCCTCGCCGATCGTGACCGAGCAGCGCTGCGCGGACCAATCGCGCCGCGCGTACGGTACCCAGTCGGCCAGCGCGAGCGCGCCGTGCGACTGCAGGTCGGCGAGCTTCTGCGGCGCGCTGGCCTGCGCCGCATCGGTCCAGCGGCTGTCGACGATCTCGATCGACACGCACATCGCGTCGACGAGCTCGTCGGCGATCCGGTCGGCCTCGGCCACCCGCGCGGCGGCCGACTCGCGCGCAGCCGCGGTCGCGGCCTCGGACATCCGGGCCGCGGCATCGGGCGTGACCTCGCGACCGAGCCGCAACGCGACCTCGATCTCGATCAGCGGCGCGAAGAAGCGCCAGGTCGAGAAGTCGGCCGGGCTCGCCTTCACGCCCTCCGGCGGCAGCGGCGCGTGGGTGAGCGCCTGCTCGCGAGAGGGGCCGCCCGACTTCCAGGCGCTGGCGACGCCGCCGGGAAACCAGCCGAGGGCCTCGGCGACCGCGGCCTGGACCGCGTAGGCGGCGTCGGCGTCGGGGACTGCCGCAAGCCAGTCGGCCGGCGACAGGGGCCGATGCTCTCGGCGGGCGGCGGCGAGCGCCGCAGCCAGGGAATCCGTGGACTGGGACATTCGAATTCTCGATTCAGGGAATGGGGGCAAACGCGAGTAGCGATACCGACGGAACGCTAGCACGGCGGGACCGCGCTCGATCCCGCCAGACGAGCAGCCTCCGCGGGAAAGTTTCCAAGCCGGAAACAATGGGTTTCGCCAGTCATGCTCACCACGATACGGCAGACGACTATGCTTCGAGGCCGGAAAAATCTTCCGACTGTTTGCCATTCGTCAATGAAGCTGCCCGACACTACGACCTTCGTTCACCGCAGTCCCGAGTCGAAGCTGGTCTTCGGCAACGGGTCGGCGGCGACGCTTCAGGCGGAACTCGCTGCGATCGGGGTGTCGCGGCCGGTCGTTATCGGCGGCCGGCGCACTGCCGCCTCGCCGCTCTTCGAGAAGGTCCTGCGCGGACTCGGAAATCTACCGGCGGCGATATACGCCGAGGTACCGGCCCACTCATCGGTCGCGACCGTGCGGGAAGTCTGCGCGCTCGGGCGGTCCCACTCGGCCGACGGCTTCGTCGCGGTCGGTGGCGGCAGCGCTTCCGACACGGCCAAGGCGGCCTCGCTGTGGCTCGCCGAGGGCGGGGAGCTGGAAGATCATGCGAGCCGCTTCACGCCGCCGGACCGCCTCCACATTCCCGTCCTTTCGCGCCCGAAGCTGCCGATCGCATCGGTCCCCTCGACCGCCTCGGCCGCCGAGGTGACCCCGAGCCTCGGCATCCGGGCCGAGGACGGCCGAAAGCTGCTGTTCTCGGACCCGCGCCTGGCGAGCCGGCTGATCGTGGTCGACCCGGAGGCCGCGCTCTGCGTGCCCGGCGCGATCCTGCTGTCGACCGGCATGAACGGCCTCGCCCACTGCCTGGAAGGCCTCTACTCGAAGACTCGCACGCCGGTCACGACCGCGCTCGCGCTGCACGGCACGAGCCTGTTCAGCGACGCGCTGCCCGCGGTGGCCCGCCAGCCGGGTTCGCTGGCTGCGCGCTCCGCGCTGATGGCCGCGGCCCACTTGTCCGGGCTCGTGCTGCTCAATGCGCGAACCTGCCTGCACCACGCGATCTGCCACGCGATCGGCGCGGCATCCGGCGCCGCGCACGGCGACGCCAACTCGGTGATCCTGCCGCACGCGCTTCGCTTCAACGCCGATGCGGCGCAGGCGGAACTGGCAGAGGGCGCCCGCGCCCTGGGCGCTCCGGCTGCGAGTCCCGCGGCGCTGATCGAGGCGATCGAGTCCCTGCAGGCCGAGATCGGCGTACCCAGGCGCCTGCGCGACATCGGCGTCGATCGCGGGCTGCTCGCGCGGATCGCCGAAAAGGTGATGGGCGAGCGCGGCCTGTACTTCAACCCGAAGCCGGTCGCGGATGCCGGGCGGATCCTGGAATTGCTGGAGGCCGCCTGGTGAGAGGCGAGGTCACGAACACGGATGCGACCCGGCTCGGGCCGGGCACTCAGGAGGCAAGGATGCGAATCGTTCCGACGAAGGGCCCGCTCGGGGCGTCTATCGAGGGCGTGGACCTCTCGGTCCCGCTCGACGAGGGCACGCTGCAGGCGATCGAGCGGGCGCTCGGCGACCACGGCGTGATCCGCTTCGTCGGCCAGCGGCTTACCCCGCTGCAGCTGAAGACGTTCAGCGCCAACTTCGGCGAGCTGGAAATCAACGTCGCCAACGTGCACCAGGAAGCCGACGCGCCGGAGGTCATGACGCTGTCGAACATCAAGGTCGACGGCAAGCCGATCGGGCTGGGCGACGCGGGCCAGGGCTGGCACACCGACATGTCCTACAGCAGCATGGTCGCCTTCGCCAACGTGCTGTACGGCATCACGATACCGCGGCGCGACGGCCGCCCGCTGGGCGGCACGCAGTTCGCCGACATGGCGGCGGCCTACGATGCGCTGCCCGACGACGTCAAGGGCAGGATCGAGGGCCGCACCGCCACGCACGACTTCGCGAAATTCTGGGACATGATGCGCGCGGCGCCCGGCAGCACGCGCCCTCCGCTCACCGAGGCGCAGCGCAAGGCCAAGCCCCCTGTCTCGCATCCGCTGGTGCTGGTCCACCCGATCTCCGGGCGCAGGGTCCTGTACGCGAATCCCGGCTACACGATCCGGATCGACGGCATGTCCGTCGACGAGAGCGATGCGCTGCTGGCATTCCTGTTCGAGCACCAGCTGCAGGAACGCTTCCTGTACCTGCACGAGTGGACCGAGGGCGACGTGCTGATGTGGGACAACCTGCGAACGATCCATCGCGCGATCGCCGACTACACTGCCGACGAGCCTCGCCTGATCAAGCGCTGCCAGGTCATGGCAACCCGCTACTTCGCGCACTGAGCGCGTCGATCGGCATCCGCGAGACCGAACTTCGATGAGACTTGCCAGCTACCTCCCCCGCGACGGCGCGCCCGGCGCCCCGCGAGTGGGCGTCCTGCTCGCGGACGGCCTGCTCGACGTGACCGACTGGGTCGACGCGCTGCCGTGCGCCCCGCGCAATCCGCGAGTTCCGGGCTCGACCGGCTCGCCCTCGTCCGGGATGCTGCGGCTGCTCGAGAGTGGGCCGGAGGCGCTCCGCGCGCTCGCGGAGCGGGTGCGGCAACCCGGATCGACGGAGCCGCGGCTCGTGCCCCTTGCGGCGGTCGAGTTGCTCGCCCCGATCCCGAATCCCCGGAAGATCGTCGCGATCGGCCGCAACTACGCAGACCACGCGGCCGAGACCGGCGTCGCAGCGTTCGAGAAGCCCCGGATCATCGCCAAGCTCCCGAACTCGGTGGTCGGTCCCGGCGCGCAGGTGGCGATTCCCGCCGGCGTCGAGAAGCTCGATTTCGAGGTCGAACTCGGCGTGGTCATCGGGCGCCCGGCACACAAGGTTCGCGCGGACGAGGCCCTGGCCCACGTCGCCGGCTACACGGTGCTGAACGACCTCAGCGCGAGAGAGTTCCAGTTCGACGTCTCGCCGCCGCAGACCACCTTCGCCAAGAGCATGGACGGCTTCTGCCCGATGGGCCCGTGGCTGGTCACGGCGGACGAGGTGGCGGACCCGCAGGCACTGGAGCTGCGCTGCGCGGTCAACGGCCAGGAGATGCAGCACGCGTCCACGGCGCAGATGATCTTCCCGGTCGCGCGCCTGATCGAGTACATCACCGGATTCGTGACGCTGCTGCCCGGCGACGTCATCGCGACCGGCACGCCGTCCGGCGTGGGCGCATTTCGCAAGCCGCCCGTCTGGCTGAAGCCCGGCGACCGGCTCCGGCTGGAGGTTTCCGGCATCGGCGTGCTCGAGCACACGATTGCCTGACCCAGGCGCCCGCGCTCCGGCGAGGCGGGCGAGACGATCGAGAACCACGACAGCAACGAGGAGACTCACGATGAAAAGCCTGAAAGGAATGCTCGCGGCGGCCCTGGCCTGCGCAGTGCCGTTCGCGGTCGCGCCCGCCGCGGCCCAGGACTTCCCCAGCAAGCCGGTGAAGCTCGTCGTCGGCTATTCCGCCGGCGGCCCCACCGACGTGCTCGCGCGGCTGCTCGCAGCCGACCTGACCGAGATCCTGGGCCAGAGCGTGATCGTCGAGAACAAGCCGGGCGCGGCCGGGCGGATCGGCACCGAGTACGTCGCCCAGTCGGCTCCGGACGGTTACACGCTGACCGTGAGCACGCTGGCCCACAACGTCAATCCGCTGCTCTTTCCGAAGTCGGTCAAGTACCACCCGCTGAAGGACTTCTCGCCGGTCGTCCTGACCTCGCTGCTGCCGATGGTGGCGGTCACCGCCTACGAGTCTCCGGCCAACTCGCTGGAAGACATCGTCAAGCGCGCCCGCGCCAACCCGGGCGCGGTGACCTACGGCTCGTCGGGCAACGGCGGGTCCGCGCACCTCGCCGCCGCGCTGCTCGAGACGCTGTCGGAGACCAAGATGAACCACGTGCCCTTCAAGGGCAACGGCCCCGCCCTGATCGAGGTCATGGCCGGTCGCGTGGACTTCATGTTCTACCCGATGGTCGGCATCAAGCAGCACATCGAGCAGAAGAAGATCAAGCCGCTGGCCGTGACGACCGCCGCGCGCCACCCCGACTATCCCGACACGCCGACGACCGCCGAGCAGGGCCTGAAGGGATTCGAGGAGTACACGCAGGGGATCGGTGTCCTGGCTCCCGCCGGCACGCCGGCCGACGTCGTGGCCAAGCTGAACAAGGCGCTCAACGAGTCGCTGAAGCGTCCGGCCACCGCCGAGAAACTTCGCCAGCTCGGCGCGATCGTCGTCGGCGGCGCGCCCGAGGATTTCCGCAACTGGCTGGCGAAGGACGCCGAGCGCTGGGACCGGGTCATCCGCGCGGCGAACGTGAAGGTCGAGTGACGCGAGGACCCGTCCGGCAACGGCGAGGCCAGCGATGTCCGGAAATCGAGCGCTTCGCCGCGCCTTTCGTATCGAGGATCTCCGCGCCCTCGCGCGCCGCAGGCTGCCGCGCGGGGTGTTCGACCTTTTCGACGGGGGCGCCGAGGATGAGCTGACGCTTGCCGACAACCGGGCCGCCTTCCAGCGGGTTCGCCTTCGGCCGAAGGTGCTGGTCGACGTCAGCAGGGCGGACGCGTCGACGCAGCTGCTCGGCGGCCCTTCGGCGCTTCCGATGGCGATCGCGCCGACCGGCGCGGTGGGCTTCGGCTGGCCGCACGGCGAGGTGGCGCTGGCCCGCGCCGCGCAGGCCTTCGGCATCCCGTTCGCCCTGTCGACCTCGGCCACCTCCTCGATCGAGCGCATCGCAGCGGCGGTCCCCGGCCATCGCCTCTGGTTCCAGGCCTACATCCTGAAGGACCGCGACTTCACGATGAAGCTCGTCGAACGGGCGCGCGCCGCCGGCTTCGAAGGCTTGATGATCACGGTCGACCTGCCGGTCGGCGGCAAGCGCGAGCGCGACTTCCGCAACGACTTCTCGATACCGTTCCGCTGGACGCCTCGCAACCTGCGCGACTTCGCGCTGCGCCCGGCCTGGGTCGCCAGGCAGTTCGCGAGCGGGCTGCCGGTCATGGAGAACCTGATCGGGCTGTCGGCGGCATCGACCTCCACGCAGGCGATCGCCTCCAGCGTCGGGCGCAACTACGACCCCTCGTTCGACTGGGACGCGCTGCGGCGTCTTCGCGACGCCTGGGCAGGCAAGTTCATCGTCAAGGGAATCGTGCGCGGCGACGACGCCGAGCGGGCGGCGCGCCTCGGGTGCGACGCGATCGTGGTCTCGAACCATGGCGGACGGCAGCTCGACGGCGGCGTTGCGACGCTGGATGCCATGCCCGAGGTCATCGACGCCGTCGGCTCCCGCGCGAGCGTGCTCGTCGACGGCGGCGTCCGGCGCGGATCCGACGTCGTGAAGGCGCTGGCGATGGGCGCGGCCGGCGTGCTGGTCGGGCGCGCCACCCTGTACGGCGCTTGCGCGGCGGGCGAGGCAGGGGCGGTCAGGGCGCTCGAGATCCTGTCCGACGAGCTGCTGCGCACCATGCGCCTGTGCGGCATCAGGTCGACCGCCGAGATCGGGCCCGACCTGATCTTCCGCGGCCCCCTGGGCGCTCAGCGCGAATCGTCCTTCACCGGGTAGACGGTCGAGGCCCAGACCGGCGGCGTCTGGAACCACCGCTTGAGGAATTCGAGGAAGGCCCGAACCCGGGCAGGCACGTTGTGCCGGGTCGAGTAGATCACGTAGATGTCCAGCGCGATCGGCTCGTGCTCCGGCAGGACCACGACCAGGCGGCCCGCGTCGAGATCGTCGGACACCATGTAGTGCGGATGCATCGCGATGCCGTGGCCCTCCAGCGCGGCCTGCCTCAGCGCCTCGCCGAAGTTGGCGCTGATCGACCCCCGGACCCTGACGGCATACGGGCCGCCCGGCCCCCCGAAGCGCCAGATGTGGGTCGGCGATTTCAGCGTGTGCACTAGGCAGTTGTGGCGGGCGAGCTCCTGCGGCGCGGCCGGGCTGCCTCGCGCCGCGAGATAGGCCGGGGCGGCCACCAGCACCTGCGGCGCCTTGGTCAGCGGCTGCGCGACGTGGCTTGCATCCTGCATGCCCGGAGCGATCCGGATCGACAGGTCGAGGCCCTCGGCAATCAGGTCGGCGCGGCCGTCGTCGAGCGTCAGCGCGATCTGGATGTCCGGGTGCGACTCGGCGAAGCGTGCCACGATCGGCGTCAGGTGATGAGAGCCGAACGAGGGCGGTGTGCCGACCCGGATCACGCCGCGCGGAAGATTGACCGCATCCCGAACCGAAGCCTCGACCTCCTCGAACTGCCGAAGCAGCGGACCGGCATTGTCGAGCAGCCGCAGGCCGGCCTCGGTGAGCCCGACCCGCTTGGTCGAGCGGTTGAAGAGCCGGGCCTGCAGCGACTGCTCGAGCCAGGCGATGTGCTTGGTCACGCTGGCGCGCGACATGCCCAGCCTCACCGAAGCGCCCACGAAGCTGCCGCCCCGGGCGACCTCGGCAAAGACCTGGAGGCACTTGAGGCGATCCATCATCAGCCCGCCGCGTAGGCCTCCCGCAGTTCCCGCTTCAGCACCTTCCCGATCGAGCTGCGCGGCAGCAGGTCCACGAAGCGCAGGTCGGCGATCCGCTGCATGCGGCCGAGCCGTTCGTTGACCCAGGCGCGCAGCGCGTCGGCGGCGATCGCCTGGCCGCCCGAGCGCGACACGACGAAGGCGACCGGCGTCTCGCCCCACTCGCGCGAGGGCACGCCGACCACCGCGCAGTCGGCCACGTCGGGGTGCTGGCGCAGCTCGGCCTCGAGGTCGACCGGGTAGATGTTGAAGCCGCCGGAGATGATCATGTCCTTCTTGCGGCCCATCAGCACCAGGAAGCCGTCCTCGTCGAAGCGGCCGACGTCGCCGGTGCGGATGAAGCGCCGGCCGTCGGGGGCGATCCACTCGGCCTCGGCGGTCAGCGCCGGCTGGTTGCGGTAGCCGGTCATGATGCCGGGCGAGTGGCCGACGATCTCGCCGGTCTCTCCGGGCCCGACCTCGCGGCCCTCGTCGTCGATCAGCAGGATCGTGTGGCCGTTGGCCGGCCGGCCCACCGTGTGCAGCTTGTCCGGGAATTCGTGCGCGTGCAGCATGCAGGCGCCACCGCCCTCGGTCATCCCGTAGGTGTCGACCAGCTTGCCGGGCCAGCGGCGCAGCACCTCGGCCTTCAGCTCGGGCGGGAAGGGCGAGCTGGTCGCGAAGCGGTTCACCAGCGAGGACAGGTCGTAGCGGTCGAAGTCCGGGTGGTCCATGATCCGCTGGTACTGCACCGGCACCAGGATCGCATGGGTCACGCGGTGCCTCTGCACCAGCTCGAAGAAACCGCGCACGTCGAACTTCTTCTGCAGCACCAGCGCGCCGCCCATGGTCAGCGCCGGGAACACGTGGACCAGCGTGGTGTTCGAGTACAGCGGCGTGGTCAGGATGCCGACCGAGTCCTTGGTGTAGCCGTAGAACGGGCCGCGCTTCGAGTGCATCCAGCGCATCGAGTGCGGCTGCACGATGCCCTTCGGCGTGCCGGTGGTGCCCGACGAATAGATGATGTTGAACGGGTCTTCCGGCTCGATGTCGACCGGCGCCGGCTTCGCGCCCTCGGGTTCGAGCCAGTCCGCCAGGGCCCGACCGACGGCCGAGCCGTCCAGGGCCACCCGAGGGGCCTCCGTGCCGCCCGCCACCAGGGCCGCGGTCGAGTCGTCCAGGAACAGGATCCGCGCCTCGGCGTCCCTCAGCATCGCCGCGAGCGTCTCGGGCTTCAGCGACGGCGACATCGGCGCCACCGCCACGCCGGCGCGCACCGCGCCGAGATAGACGAGCAGGTACTCGATCGAGGTCGCCGCGCAGATCGCGATCGCGTCGCGCTTGCGGCAGCCGTCGCGCTGCAGCGCGGCCGCGACCCGGTCGACCAGCGCGTCGAGCTCGCGGTAGCCGACCCGGCGGTCGTCGAGGATCAGGGCCGTGCGCTCCGGCGCGTCGGCGGCGTGCAGCCTCAGGGCGTCGGTCATGACGCCGAAAGGCTGCTCGATGAAGGCTTCCAGAGGGGTCATCGCTCGGGCGGTTCGGGACAGGAACGGGCGGGGGCCCGGGCGCCGGTCAGGCGCGCGGGCCCCGCCATGGGAACCGGCGATGATAGCCGCTCGGGCGATGCCCCGAGGAACGGCTCCGTTCAGATCCCGAGCAAGCGCTTCGCCTGCCCGAGCGCCGCCACCGACTCGGCGTGCTTGCCTTCCTTGTGCAGGCGCTCGCCCTCGGCGCGCAGCTTCCTGACCTCTTCCATCTGCGAGGCCGAGAGGCTCGTTCCCTTCGCGACTGCCGCGTCGATCGCGGCCATCTCCTTCGGACAGCTGCTGGCCATCGCCAGGCCCGATGCGGCGAACAGAAGTGCCGCCAGCGTCTTCTTCATCAGGTCCTCCTTCGGCCCGTCAGGGGCCGCAGGACGATTGAAACGCCGACGGAAGACCGGCGCCCGAGTACCCACGGCGCGGAGCGGGGTGCTGCCGCCGGTGGGCGCGGGCCGGGCCCGCGCGAGGGCCGAGGTGGCCGGGCGCGCTACAGCGCCCCGACCGCCTCGAGCGCGGCGCGCACCTCGGCCCGGCCCTCGGCGGACAGCGGCGACTGCGGCGGCAGCGGCTCCCCGACCGGGTAGCCCTGCATGACCAGCCCGCCCTTGATGCAGGCAGCCAGGTTGTGCCGCGCGAAGGCCTCGTTCAGCTTCCACAGCCGCGCCTGCAGCGCCATCGCCTCGGGCCAGCGGCCCGCGCGACAAAGCTCGTAGAGCTCCACGCTCTGCCGCGGCACCAGGCAGGCGGGACCGGCCATCCAGCCGACACCGCCGATCAGCATCACGCAGGCCGGGATGTGCGCCGAGGCCGCGCAGACCTGCATGCGTCCCTCGACCCGCTCGATGATCGACAGCAGCCGGCCGGTGTTGTTCGACGCGTCCTTGATCGCGCGGACGTTGTCGATCCGGCTCAGCCGGTCGATCACCGGCAACGACAGGTCGGAGCGCTGGAAGTTCGGGTTCGTGTACAGCACGACCGGCAGCGGCGTAGCCTGCGCGATCGAGCTGAAGTAGGCGTACACGCCGTCGTCGGGCACCGGGAAGTAGGCCTCCAGGATCGCCAGGATGGCGTCGGCGCCCAGCGCCTGCATCTCGCGTGCCTGCCGGACCGCTTCCGCGATCGTGGTCGCGGCCACGCCGGCCACCACCGGCACGCGGCCCCGCGCCGCCTCGACCACCACCTCGACCACCCGCCGCCGCTGCGGCCAGTCCAGGTAGGCGAACTCGCCGGTCGAGCCCAGCGGCGCCAGGCCGTGCACGCCCGCGACGACCAGGTCGTCGACCAGGCGCGCCAGAACCGGCGCGTCGATGCTGCCGTCGGCCGCGACCGGCGAAACCAGGTAGGGATGGACGCCGTGGAAATCCATGCTCTCGACTCCGCAAGGGGCCCGGCAGCGGGCCGGGAACCCGATAAGCTGAACGGCAGCCGGCCGCCGGGCGCCCGCTCAGGTGCTACGGTGACATAGACTTCGTGACCGACGCCAGCGCAAGGGGGAGCGAATGAAACTGAAGGACAGGGTCGCCATCGTCACCGGCGCGGCCAGCGGCTTCGGCGCCGAGATCGCGCGCCAGTACGTGGCCGAGGGCGCGAAGGTCGCGATCGCCGACATCGACGCCGAGGGCGCGAAGGCGGTCGCCGGGCCGCTGGGCGACAGCGCGATCGCAGTCGCCTGCGACGTCTCGAAGCGCACCGACATCGACGCGGCCGTCGCCGCCGCGCTGGAGCGCTTCGGCGGCAGGATCGACATCGTGGTGAACAACGCCGGCTTCACGCACCGCAACCAGCCGCTGCTCGACGTCGACGAAGCGACCTTCGACCGCGTCTTCGACGTCAACGTGAAGGCGATCTTCCACATGGTCCACGCCGTCGTTCCGGTGATGCGCAGGCGCAAGGGCGGCGTGATCCTGAACGTGGGCTCCACCGCCGGCATCCGGCCGAGGCCCGGCCTGACCTGGTACAACGCGTCGAAGGGCGCGGTGAACCTGATGTCGAAGTCGCTGGCCGTCGAGCTCGCGCCGGACAACATCCGGGTCAACGCGATCTGCCCGGTGATGGGCGCCACCGGCATGCTCGAGGCCTTCATGGGCATGCCCGACACGCCGGAGAACCGGAAGCGGTTCATCGCCACGATCCCGATGGGGCGGCTGTCCGAGCCTCGCGACATCGCCCGGGCGGCGGTGTTCCTCGCGAGCGACGACGCGGATTTCGTGACCGGGGTCGAGTTCCCGGTCGACGGCGGCCGCACGATCTGAGGCGAAGGCCATGGACCTGGACACCTACCGGCAGTGGATCGGTCGCGTCGAGCGCCGCACCGATTTCGTCGCCGCCGCGCCGCTGGCCGCGATGTCGGCCACGCTCGACCGGGACGACCCGGAACCGGCCGCCGGAACCGAGGTGCCGCCGCTGTGGCAGTGGCTCTACTTCACGCCGCGCGCGCTGGCCCGCGACATCGGCCCCGACGGCCACGAGCGCCGCGGCGGCTTCCTGCCGCCAGTGGAGCTGCCGCGCCGCATGTTCGCCGGCGGCCGCTTCGAGTTCGAGCGCCCCTTGCGGGTCGGCGAGGCGATCGACCGCACCTCGCGCATCGTCGACGTGACCGGCAAGCAGGGGCGCAGCGGCACGCTGGTGTTCGTCACGCTCAGCCACGAGATCGCCGATTCGCAGGGTGTGGCGATCCGCGAGGAGCACGACGTCGTCTACCGGGACCATCCGTCGCCCGGCGCGCCGCAGCCGGTCCCCGAGCCGGCGCCGGCCGATGCCGGCTTCTCGCGCGAGATCGCGCCCGACCCGGTGCTGCTGTTCCGCTACTCGGCGCTCACCTTCAACGGCCACCGGATCCACTACGATCGGCCCTACGCCACCGGCGTCGAGGGCTATCCGGGCCTGGTGGTGCACGGCCCGCTGATCGCCACGCTGCTGCTCGACCTGCTGCGCCGCGAGGCGCCCGATGCCCGGGTGCGCCGCTTCGAGTTCCGTGCGAAGCGGCCGCTGTTCGACATCCATCGCTTCCAGGTCTGCGGCCGCTTCGAGTCCGACCGGCGCGTCGCCCTGTGGGCGCGCGACCACGAGGGCTTCGTCGCGATGCAGGCCAGCGCCGAGCTCTGAGGCCGCCGAGCCCGCCATCCGTCTTCAGCAATACGAGACCGTCATGACCCACACCCACGCAGACCCCTACCAGGACATCCGCGACGCGGTCCGCGCGCTGTGCGCCGAGTTCCCGCCCGAGTACCACCGCAAGGTCGACGAGAAGCGCGGCTACCCCGAGGCGTTCGTCGACGCGCTGACCAAGGCCGGCTGGATGGCCGCGCTGATCCCGCAGGAATACGGCGGCTCGGGCCTGGGCCTGACCGAGGCCTCGGTGATCATGGAGGAGATCAACCGCGCCGGCGGCAACTCCGGCGCCTGCCACGGCCAGATGTACAACATGGGCACGCTGCTGCGCCACGGCTCCGAGGCGCAGAAGCGCGAGTACCTGCCGAAGATCGCCAGCGGCGAGCTGCGCCTGCAGTCGATGGGCGTGACCGAGCCGACCACCGGCACCGACACGACCAAGATCAAGACCACCGCGGTGCGCAAGGGCGACCGCTACCTGGTCAACGGCCAGAAGGTCTGGATCTCGCGCATCCAGCACTCCGACCTGATGATCCTGCTCGCGCGCACCACGCCGATCGCCGAGGTGAAGAAGAAGTCCGAGGGCATGTCGATCTTCATCGTCGACCTGCGCGAGGCGATCGGCAAGGGGCTCGAGGTCAGGCCCATCCTGAACATGGTCAACCACGAGACCAACGAGCTGTTCTTCGACAACCTCGAGATCCCGGCCGAGAACCTGATCGGCGAGGAGGGCAAGGGCTTCAAGTACATCCTCGACGGCCTGAACGCCGAGCGCACGCTGATCGCCGCCGAGTGCATCGGCGACGGCTACTGGTTCATCGACAAGGTGTCGAAGTACGCGAGCGAGCGGGTGGTGTTCGGGCGGCCGATCGGGCAGAACCAGGGCGTGCAGTTCCCGATCGCCGAGGCCTACATCGAGGTCGAGGCCGCCAACCTGATGCGCTGGAAGGCCTGCCAGCTGTTCGACGCGCACCAGCCCTGCGGCGCCGAGGCCAACATGGCCAAGTACCTGGCGGCCAAGGCCTCGTGGGAAGCGGCCAACGCCTGCATCCAGTTCCACGGCGGCTTCGGCTTCGCCTGCGAGTACGACGTCGAGCGCAAGTTCCGCGAGACCCGGCTCTACCAGGTCGCGCCGATCTCCACGAACCTGATCCTCAGCTACGTGGCCGAGCACGTGCTGGGCATGCCGCGCTCGTTCTGACATGGCGCGCCCGCTCGAAGGCATCACCGTCGTCGCGCTCGAGCACGCGATCGCGGCGCCGTTCTGCACCCGCCAGCTCGCCGAGCTCGGCGCCCGGGTCGTCAAGGTCGAGAGACCGGGCACCGGCGACTTCGCGCGGGCCTACGACCAGCGGGTGCGCGGCCTGTCCTCGCACTTCGTCTGGACGAACCGCTCGAAGGAGAGCCTCGCGCTCGACCTGAAGCACCCGGAAGCGGCGTCGGTCCTCGCGAGGCTGCTCGAGCGCGCCGACGTGCTGGTGCAGAACCTCGCGCCGGGCGCTGCCGCGCGCATGGGCCTGTCCTTCGAGGCGCTGCACCCGAAGCACCCGCGGCTGATCGTCTGCGACATCTCGGGCTACGGCGCCGACGGGCCCTACCGCGACAAGAAGGCCTACGACCTGCTGATCCAGAGCGAGTCCGGCTTCCTGTCGGTGACCGGCACGGCCGACGAGCCGGCGAAGGCCGGCTGCTCGGTGGCCGACATCGCCGCCGGCATGTACGCGTACAGCAGCATCCTCGCCGCGCTGATCGAGCGCGGCCGCACCGGCCTGGGCAAGCGCATCGACATCTCGATGCTCGAGGCGATGGTCGAATGGATGGGCTTTCCGCTCTACTACGCCTTCGACAGCGCCGAGCCGCCGCCGCGCGCCGGCGCAGCGCACGCCACGATCTATCCGTACGGCCCCTTCCCGACCGGGGACGGCCGCTCGGTGATGCTGGGGCTGCAGAACGAGCGCGAGTGGCAGGTGTTCTGCGACAAGGTGCTCGGCCAGCCGGCGCTGGCCTCGGACCCCCGCTTCGACACGAACGCCCGGCGCAACGCGGCACGGGCCGAGCTGCGCGCGATCATCGTGGCGGCCTTCGCCGGGCTGGACGCCGAGGCGCTGGTGGCCAGGCTCGAGGCCGCCGGCATCGCCAACGCGCGGGTCAACACGATGGCCGACGTCTGGGCGCACCCGCAGCTCGCGGCCCGCGACCGCTGGACCCAGGTCGGCACGCCGGCCGGCCCGGTCGCGGCGCTGCTGCCGCCCGGCACCAGCGCGTCCGACCCGCCGCGGATCGACGAGGTGCCGGCGCTGGGCGCGCACACCGGCGCGATCCTCTCGGAGCTGGGCCTCGACGCGGCGGCGATGGAGCGCCTGCGCGCGGACGGCGCGATCTGACCGTCCGGAGCGCGAGGCGGCGCCGCCTGCCGAATCGGCGCGCGGCGCGCGTCGACGGCGGCCCGGCAACGGCCGCCGTGGGGTTCAGAACAACATGTTCGGCAGCGCCAGCGAGATCTGCGGCACGTAGGTGACCAGCGCCAGGAAGGCGAACAGCACCATCAGCCAGGGCAGCGCGGCGCGGATCACCGCGCCGATCGGCATCTTCGTGATGCCGGCGGTCACGAACAGGTTCAGCCCTACCGGCGGCGTGACCATGCCGATCTCCAGGTTCACCACCATGATGATGCCGAGGTGGACCGGGTCGATGCCCAGCTGCGTGGCGATCGGGAACAGGATCGGCGCCAGGATCAGGATGATGCCGGTCGGCTCCATGAAGGCGCCGGCCACCAGCAGCAGGATGTTCACGACGATCAGGAAGGCCCAGGGCGGCATGCCCCAGGCGAGGATCTGCTCGGCGATCGCCTGCGGGATGCGCTCGGTGGTCAGCACGTGCGCGAACAGCAGCGCGTTGGCGATGATGAACATCAGCATCACCGTGACCTTCGACGCGTCGACCAGCACGGCCGGCACCTGCGGCCAGCGCAGGTCGCGGTACACGAACACCGCGATCAGGAAGGCGTAGACCGCCGCGACCGCGGCCGCCTCGGTCGGCGTGAACAGGCCGCCGTAGATCCCGCCCAGGATGATCACGATCAGCAGAAGCCCCCAGATCGAGTCGCGCGCCGATTCGAGGATCTCGCCCAGGCTGGCCTTCGGCTGGCGCGGCAGGCCGAGCATGCGCGCCCGGAAATAGATCGCGCCGGCCAGCAGCAGGCCCAGCAGGATGCCCGGCACCACCCCGGCCATGAACAGCTTGCCGACCGAGGTCTCGGTGGCCGCGCCGTAGACCACCATCACGATCGACGGCGGAATCAGGATGCCCAGCGTGCCGGCGTTGCAGACCACGCCGGCCGCGAAGGGCTGCGGGTAGCCGGCCCGCACCATGCCGGCGATCACGATCGAGCCGACCGCCACCACGGTGGCCGGCGACGAGCCCGACACCGCGGCGAACAGCATGCAGGCGAGCACCGCCGCGATCGCCAGGCCGCCGCGCAGGTGGCCCACGCAGGCGATCGCGAAGCGGATCATCCGGCGCGCGACGCCGCCGGTGGTCATGAAGGCGCCCGACAGGATGAAGAACGGGATCGCCAGCAGCGTGAAGTGCTCGGAGGTCTCGTAGAGCTTCAGCGCGAGCGAGGCGAGCGAGTCCTGCCCGAACAGCAGGATCGTGAGCAGCGACGACAGGCCGAGCGCGACCGCGACCGGCATGCCGATCAGCATGAACACGAACAGCATCGCGAACAGGGCGGCGGTCGTCATGCGCGGTCTCCCGATCCGGCGTCTTGCCGCGCACCTTCGGCCCCGGCCTCGGGCTCGGGCTCGCCGTCGGCGTCCGCGCGAAGCCGAAGCGCGTCCTCGGCCTCGTTGCCCAGCAGGCTGCTCGAGCGGCCGGTCGCGATGCGCCAGAGCACCTCGCCGAAGCGCAGCAACAGCATCGCGAAGCCGACCGGCAGCACCAGCTTGGGCACCCACTGCGGGATCGGCAGGTCCTGCGCGAGGATGCCGATGTCGTACATCTTGCCGACGTAGATCCAGCCGCCGACGAAGACGATGCCTGCGTAGACCACGCAGAGGGCCGCGGCCACCAGCGCCACGCGCCGGGCCGCCCGCTCGGAGAGCAGCCGGACCAGCGCGTCGACGCCGATGTGCGCGCCCACCCGCACCCCGTAGGAGATGCCGAAGAAGATCAGCCCCCCGAACAGGAAGGTCGTGAGCTCCAGGGCCCAGACGAAGCTGTAGTTGAAGACGTAGCGCGCGACCACCTGGGCGAAGGTGATCAGTGTCATCAGCGACAGCAGCGCCGCGAGCAGGAAGCTCTCGCAGCGATCCACCCAGCGCCGGATCGGGGACCCGGCGCCCTCCTCGCGAGCCACGATGCGCGGCTTACTTGTTGTGCTTGAGCGCGGCCTGGATCAGGTCGGCGCCGATGCCGCCTTCGAACTTCTTCCAGACCGGCTCCATCGCCTTCTGCCAGGCCGCGAGGTCTTCCTTCGACAGCGTCTGGATCTTCGCCTTGCCGGCCTCCTGGATGCGCTTGAGGTCGCGCTCGTTCAGCTCGTTGGCCAGCTTGTTGGCGTGGGCGGTGGCCTCGGCCATCGCCTTCTTGAGGCCGTCGCGCACGTCGGCCGGCAGGCCGTCCCACCACTTGGCGTTGGTGACCACCATGTAGTCGATGATGCCGTGGTTGGTGTTGGCGATCGTCTTCTGGACCTCGTGGAACTTCTGCGAGTAGATGTTCGACCAGGTGTTCTCCTGGCCGTCGACCACGCCGGTCTGCAGCGCCTGGTAGACCTCGGCGAAGGCCATCTTCTGCGGATTGGCGCCCAGCGCCCGGAACTGCGCCTCGAGCACGTCCGAGGCCTGGATGCGGAACTTCAGGCCCTTCACGTCTTCGGGGCGCTGCAGCTTGTCCTTGTTCGTGGACAGCTGCTTCATGCCGTTGTGCCAGTAGGCCAGGCCCTGCAGCCCGCGGTTGCGCATCACGTCGAGCAGCGCCTTGCCCTCGGCGCTCTGCTGGAAGCTGTCGACGGCTGCGAGGTCCTGGAACAGGAAGGGCAGGTCGAAGACCTGGATCTTCTTCGTGTAGCGGTCGAACTTCGACAGCGAGGGCGCGATGAACTGCACGTCGCCGAGCAGCAGCGCCTCCATCTCCTTGCCGTCGCCGAACAGCTGCGAGCTCGGGAAGACCTGCACCTCGACCTTGCCGGGGAGCAGCTTCTCGGCCACTTCCTTGAACTTCAGAGCGCCCTGCCCCTTGGGCGTGGACTCGGCCACCACGTGGCTGAACTTGATCACCATCGGCTGCGCGAGGGCCGATGCCGACAGGCCGAGCGCGAATGCGCCGGACAGGATTGCTGCGACGAGCTTCATGGGAATGTCTCCTCCTCCAGTTGATGGGGGCGCCGTGGCTTTCCCTATTCCTGGGGTTTCCCGGCGCGAGGCCATTCTAATGAATTTGGGGCAAGGCATGCATGCTGCAGTGCGGTCGGCTGCGCGCAAGGAGACAGGCTGGTCCGCGGCCCCGCGCATTCCACGACGCCCGGAGGGGCGCCCCCGGCTGGGTATCATCATGGGTTTCCCCTCGACCGCGAGCCCGCGAGATGAACGCTGCGCCGCCCCGCCTGTCCGTCCCCAAGGACCGGCTCAAGTTCGTGCTGCTGGAAGGCATCCATCCGTCGGCCGTCGAGGCGCTGCGCTCCGACGGCTACACGAGCGTCGAGACCCACGCAAAGGCGCTGTCGGGCGCCGAGCTGGCCGCGGCGATCGAGGGCGCGCACTTCCTGGGCATCCGCTCGCGCACGCAGCTGACCGCCGAGGTGCTCGCGCAGGCGCCGAAACTGAGCGCGATCGGCTGCTTCTGCATCGGCACCAACCAGGTCGACCTCGACGCCGCCGCCCGGCGCGGCATCCCGGTGTTCAACGCGCCGTTCTCGAACACCCGCAGCGTGGCCGAACTGGTGCTCGGCGAGATCATCATGCTGATGCGCGGCATCCCGGCGAAGAACGCCACGCTGCACCGCGGCGGCTGGGACAAGAGCGCGGCCGGCTCCTTCGAGGTGCGCGGCAAGACGCTGGGCATCGTCGGCTACGGGCACATCGGCACGCAGATCGGCATCCTCGCCGAGCAGCTCGGCATGCGGATCCTCTTCCACGACGTCGAGAAGAAGCTGCCGCTGGGCAACGCGCGGCAGGCGCCGGGGCTCGACGCGCTGCTCGCCGAGGCCGACGCGGTCACGCTGCACGTGCCCGAGACGCCGGCCACGATGAACATGATCGCCGCGCCGCAGCTCGCGCGCATGAAGCGCGGCGGCCTGCTGATCAACGCCTCGCGCGGCACCGTCGTGGACATCGACGCGCTGGCCGCGGCGCTGGAGAGCGGCCACCTCGCCGGCGCGGCGATCGACGTGTTCCCGGTGGAGCCCAAGGGGAACGACTCGCGCTTCGAGTCCCCGCTCGCCCGCTTCGACAACGTGATCCTCACGCCGCACATCGGCGGCTCGACCGCCGAGGCGCAGGCCAACATAGGCGGCGAGGTCGCCGAGAAGCTGATCCGCTACAGCAACAACGGTTCCACCGTGTCGGCGGTGAACTTCCCCGAGGTGTCGCTGCCCGAGCACACCGGCAAGTGCCGCTTGCTGCACATCCACCGAAACGTGCCCGGCATCATCGCGAACATCAACGAGCGCTTCTCGCGCGCCGGCATCAACGTGTCGGCGCAGTACCTGCAGACGAACGCGCTGGTCGGCTACGTGGTCATCGACATCGACGGCCACGCGAGCCAGGTCGCGCTCGACGAGCTGAGCGCGATCGAGGGCACGATCCGCTGCCGGATCCTCTACTGATGCCGCGCCAGCCGGCGATCGGCGAGCGGCGCGCCTGCGCAGCGCCGGCCGGCCGGCATTGGCGCCGGACCAGGGCATGAGCCCTGCGCTCGCCACGCTGGCCGGCACGCTCGCGGTCCAGACCCTCGCCACGCTGGTGCTGACCGCGCCGTCGGTGCTGGCGCCCGCGGTGGCACCCACGCTGGGCTACGGCGCCGACCGGGTCGGCGTCTTCGTCGGCGTGGCGTACCTGGCGGCCATGCTGTCCGGCCTGGGCAGCGGCGGCTGGGCCGCGCGGATCGGCGCGGTGCGCCTGTCGCAGGTCGCGATGGCGTCGTGCGCGCTCGGCGCGCTGGCCGTCACGCTCGGGCAGCCGGCGGCGCTGCTGCTGGCCGCCGTCACCGTCGGCATCGGCTACGGCATGATCAACCCGGCCACCTCGAGCCTGCTCGCGCGGCACGCGCCCGCGAACAGGAGGGGCCTGTTCTTCTCGATCAAGCAGACCGGCGTGCCGCTGGGCGTGGCGGGCGCCGGGCTGCTGATGCCGCTGGGCTTCGCGGCCCTCGGCTGGCGCCCGGCCATGGCGCTGGCCGCCGCCGCCTGCGTAGCGCTGGCGCTCGCGCTGCGGCCGCTGGTGGCGAAGCTCGAGCCGCCGGCCGGGGCCGTGGCGCCGCGCGCCGGCGGGGCCGCCGCGACCGGCTCCTGGCTCGCCGGCCTGGCAACGGTGCTGCGCGACCCGGCGCTGCGCCGGCTGAGCCTGGCCTCGTTCTCGTTCGCGTTCACGCAGCTTTGCTTCACCACCTTCCTGGTGTCCTACCTGAAGCTCGAGCTCGGGCAGTCGCTCGCCACCGCTGCCGCGATCCTCGCCGGCTCGCAGGTGGTTAGCACCCTGTCGCGCATCGGCTGGGGCCACGTGGCCGATCGCTGGGTCGGCTCCGGCCTGCTGCTCGGGGTGCTGGGCGTGGCCATGGGCCTGGCCTGCGCCGGCCTGGCGCTGCTGGGCGAATCGGCCGGCACCGGCCTGGCGATCCTGGCGGCGGTCGCCTGCGCCGCCACGATCATGGGCTGGAACGGCGTGTTCTTCGCCGAGCTCGCGCGCCAGGCCGGGGGCAAGGACATGGCCACGCTGGCCGGCGCCTCGCAGTTCATCACCTTCGCGGGCAGCATGAGCGGCCCGGTCGCATTCGCCGAGATCATCCGCCTGGGCGGCTCCTACGGCGGCGCCTACCTGGCGCTGGCCGCGCTGCCGCTGGTGTCGGGCGCGGTGATGCTCAGAGCAAGCTGGCCAGCGCGCCGCGCAGCTCGTCCTCGCGCCGACCAGAGCGCGCCGCGTAGTCCCTGAGCTGGTCCTCCCCGATCGGACCCACGTTGAAGTACTCGGCGCGCGGGTGCGACAGGTAGAAGCCGCTGACGCTGGCGGCCGGATCCATCGCCAGGCTCTCGGTCAGCGTGATGCCGATCTCCTCGCAGCGCATCGCGTCGAACATCGCGCGCTTGACCGTGTGCTCGGGGCAGGCCGGGTAGCCGGGCGCCGGCCGGATGCCCTGGTAGCGCTCGCGGATCAGGTCCTCGCTGGACAGCTGCTCGTCGGCCGCGTAGCCCCACAGGTCGCGGCGCACCCGGGCGTGCAGGCACTCGGCGAAGGCCTCGGCCAGCCGGTCGGCGATCGCCTTGAACATGATCGCCGAATAGTCGTCGAGCAGCGCGAGGAACTCCTTCTCCTTCTTCTGCGCGCCGATGCCGGCGGTCACCGCGAACATGCCGACCCAGTCGGCGATGCCCGAGGGCCTGCCGTCGATCTCCTTCGGCGCCACGTAGTCGGCCAGGCACTTGTTGGCCACGCCCTCGCGCTTGGCGGTCTGCTGGCGCAGGTTGTGCCAGGTGAGGGCGACCTGAGTGCGGCGCTCGTCGGTGTAGAGCTCGATGTCGTCGCCCACCGAGTTGGCCGGCAGGAACATGACCACGCCGTTGGCGGTCAGCCAGCGCCCGGCCACGATGCGCTCGAGCATCGTCTTGCCGTCGGAGAACACGCGCCGCGCCGACTCGCCGACCGTGTCGTCGTTCAGGATGCCCGGGAAGGCGCCGTGCAGGTCCCAGGTCTGGAAGAAGGGGCCCCAGTCGATGTACTGCGCGAGCTCGCCCAGGTCGAAGTTGCGGAACTCGCGCCGGCCGACGAACTTCGGCTTCGGCGGCGCGTACCGGCCGCCGCCGGCGCCGCCGTGCAGCCAGTCGATCGGCTCGCGGTTGGCGCGCGCCTGCTCGATCGTGACCAGCGCCGGCCCCTTCTTCGCCGCGTGCTGCTCGCGCACCCGCTCGTACTCGGCCAGCAGGCTCGCGAGCCAGCCCTCGCGGTGCTCGGGCGACATCAGGTTCTGCGCGACCGGCACCGAGCGCGAGGCGTCGGGCACGTAGACGACCGGCCCCGAGTAGTGCGGCGCGATCTTCACCGCGGTGTGCACCCGCGAGGTGGTCGCGCCGCCGATCAGCAACGGGATCTTGCGGTCGCGGAACCAGGGGTCGCGCTCCATCTCCTTCGCGACGTGCGCCATCTCCTCGAGCGAGGGCGTGATCAGCCCGGACAGCCCGACGATGTCGGCGTTCTCCTCCTTGGCCTTCGCGAGGATCTCCGAGCACGGGACCATCACGCCCATGTTGACCACGTCGAAGTTGTTGCACTGGAGCACGACCGACACGATGTTCTTGCCGATGTCGTGCACGTCGCCCTTCACGGTGGCGACCACGATGCGGCCCTTCGACGAGATGTCCGCGCCGGCCTCGGCCAGCCGCTGCTTCTCTTCCTCGATGAAAGGGATCAGGTGGGCGACCGCCTGCTTCATCACGCGCGCCGACTTCACCACCTGGGGCAGGAACATCTTGCCGGCGCCGAACAGGTCGCCGACGACGTTCATGCCGTCCATCAGCGGGCCCTCGATCACCTCGATCGGCCGGCCGCCGCGCGCTGCGATCGCGGCGCGCGCCTCCTCGGTGTCCTCGACGATGAAGGTCGTGATGCCGTGGACCAGCGCGTGCGCCAGCCGCTTCTCGACCGGCTCGGCGCGCCAGGCGAGGTCCTCTTCCTTCCTGGCGCCGCCGGCCTTCAGCGTGGCGGCGAACTCGATCATCCGCTCGGTGGCGCTCTTGGCGGCCTCGGCGTCGAGCGCCGCCTGCGCGGCCTCGCGCGCCGCCGCGTCGCCGGAGTCGACGGCGGCCTGCAAGCGCGCGCGCTCGGCGGTGAGCGCCGGCATGCGGTCGAGCACGATGTCCTCGACCCGCTCGCGCAGCTCCGGCTCGATGTCGTCGTACACGCCGACCATGCCGGCGTTGACGATGCCCATCGTGAGCCCGTTGCGGATCGCGTGGTACAGGAACACGGTGTGGATCGCCTCGCGCGCCGGGTCGTTGCCGCGGAAGCTGAACGACACGTTCGACACGCCGCCCGACACCTTGGCGTGCGGCAGGTTCTCGCGGATCCAGCGGGTGGCCTCGATGAAGTCGACCGCGTAGTGGTCGTGCTCCTCGATGCCGGTCGCGATCGCGAAGATGTTCGGGTCGAAGACGATGTCCTCGGCCGGGAAGCCGACCTTCTCGGTGAGCACCCGGTAGGCGCGCGCGCAGATCTCGGTCTTGCGCGCGAAGCTGTCGGCCTGCCCCTGCTCGTCGAAGGCCATCACGATCACCGCGGCGCCGTAGCGGCGGCACAGCGTGGCCTGGCGAACGAACTCCTCCTCGCCTTCCTTCAGCGAGATGGAGTTCACGATCGCCTTGCCCTGCACGCACTTCAGGCCGGCCTCGATCACGCTCCACTTCGAGCTGTCGATCATGATCGGTACGCGCGCGATGTCGGGCTCGGAAGCGATCAGGTTCAGGAAGCGGGTCATCGCGGCGGCCGAGTCGAGCATCGCCTCGTCCATGTTCACGTCGATGACCTGGGCGCCGTTCTCGACCTGCTGGCGCGCGACCGCCAGCGCCTCGTCGAACTGGCCGGCCAGGATCATCCGCGCGAAGGCCTTCGAGCCGGTGACGTTGGTGCGCTCGCCCACGTTCACGAACAGCGAGGACTCGTCGACGTTGAAGGCCTCGAGCCCCGACAGCCGCAGCGCCGGCGGGCGCGCCGGCACGCGGCGCGGCGGCAGGCCGTCGATCGCCTTCGCGATCGCGGCGATGTGCTCGGGCGTGGTGCCGCAGCAGCCGCCCGCCACGTTGACGAAGCCGGCCTGCGCGAACTCGCGCAGCAGCCCGGCGGTGATCTCGGGCGTCTCGTCGAAGCCGGTCTCGGACATCGGGTTGGGCAGGCCGGCGTTCGGGTACACGCAGACGAAGGTGTCGCACTTCTCCGAGATTTCCTGCACGTAGGGGCGCATCAGCGCCGCGCCGAGCGCGCAGTTCAGGCCGATGGTCAGCGGCCGGGCGTGGCGCAGCGAGTTCCAGAAGGCCTCGACCGTCTGGCCCGACAGGATGCGGCCCGAGGCGTCGGTGACCGTGCCCGAGATCATGATCGGCAGGCGCGGCAGGCCCCGGGCCTCGCGCTCGGACAGGATCTCGTCGATCGCGAACACCGCGGCCTTCGCGTTCAGCGTGTCGAAGATCGTCTCGACCAGCAGGATGTCGACGCCGCCGTCGATCAGCGCCCGCACCTGCTCGGCGTAGGCCTCGCGCAGCTCGTCGAAGCTCACGTTGCGCGCGCCCGGGTCGTTGACGTCGGGCGAGATCGACGCGGTCTTGGGCTGCGGGCCGATCGCGCCGGCCACGAAGCGGGGCTTGTCGGGGGTCGAGTAGCGGTCGCAGGCCTCGCGGGCCAACCGGGCCGAAGCGAGGTTCATCTCGGCCGCCAGGTGGGCCAGCCGGTAGTCGGACTGGGCGATCGAGGTCGCGCCGAAGGTATTCGTCTCGACGATGTCGGCGCCGGCGGCCAGGTACTGCTCGTGGATCTCGCGGATGACCTGCGGCTGGGTCAGCGACAGCAGCTCGTTGTTGCCCTTCACGTCCTGCGCGAGGTCGGCGAAGCGCTCGCCCCGGTAGGCCGCCTCGTCGAGCCGGTAGCGCTGGATCATGGTGCCCATCGCGCCGTCGAGGATCAGGATGCGGCGCTCGAGCAGTTCGCGCAGGCGGGCTTCGGTCGGGTTCATCGCGGGTTCCTTCGAGGGAACCTTCCATTTTACCGTCCGACCCCGGGTCTGCGCCCCCTTCCGGCGCCCGATCCGGTCTTTTCGCGCTCCCGGGGCGCCCCCTGCGGCTGATAACCTATCGGCTTCTTCCCGCAACCCCCGGACAAGCAGCGGAGCCCCGATGTCCTACGTCATCACGCCGCCCGAGCAGGCGGCAGTGCCGGTCGCCGGCACCAGCAACCTCTTCCCGGTCAATCGCGTCTACTGCGTCGGCCGCAACTACGTCGAGCACGCCAAGGAGATGGGCTTCACCGGCCGCGAGCCGCCCTTCTTCTTCATGAAGCCGGCCGACGCGCTGGTCGTCGTCGCCGAAGGCAGCACCGCCGACGTTCCCTACCCGCCGGGCACCAGCGACCTGCACCACGAGATCGAGCTGGTCGTCGCGATCGGCACCGGCGGCCGGAACATCGCCGCGGCCGACGCGGGCAAGCACATCTACGGCTACGCGGTCGGGCTCGACCTGACCCGCCGCGACCTGCAGGGCGAGGCCAAGAAGCTGGGCCGGCCGTGGGAGATCGGCAAGGCCTTCGACCACTCGGCGCCGATCGGCCCGATCCGCAAGGCGGCCGAGGTCGCGGCCGGCGGGCAGCCGCTGTCGCAGGCGGGCATCTCGCTGAAGGTCAACGGCGCCACCCGCCAGTCCAGCGACGTGTCGAAGCTGATCTGGAACATCGCCGAGACGATCGAGCACCTGTCCAAGTACTGGGAGCTGAAGCCCGGCGACCTGATCTTCACCGGCACGCCCGAGGGCGTCGCCGCGGTCGTGGCCGGCGACCTGCTCGAGGGCGAGGTCCAGGGCGTCGGCGGGCTGAAGATCCGGCTGGTCTGACGATGGCCGAGCACCGGATCGCTCCCGATGCGCTGCATCGGTGGGTCGTCGACCTGTGGCTGGCGGCCGGGTCGTCCGAACGCGAGGCCCGGCTGACCGCCGACCACCTGGTCGCGGCCAACCTGAGCGGGCACGACTCGCACGGCGTGGGCATGGTGCCGCGCTACGTGAACTCGTTCCTGAACGACGAGCTGCAGCTGAACCGCGAGATCGCCGTCGTCACCGACGGCGGCGGCATCGTCACGGTCGACGGCCGGCGCGGCATGGGCCAGTCGGTGACCCACCAGGCGATGGCGCTGGCGATCGAGCGGGCGCGGCAGCACGGCACCTGCGTGCTCGGCCTGAAGAACTCCCACCACCTGGGCCGGGTCGGCCACTGGGCCGAGCAGGCGGTGGCCGCCGGGCTGGTGTCGGTGCACTTCACCAACGCGGTGTCCAACGGCGCGATGGTCGCGCCGCACGGCGGCGCGCAGGCACGCTTCCTGACCAACCCGTTCACGGTCGGCATCCCGCGCGCGAGCGGCGAGCCGCTGGTGCTCGACTTCGCGACCAGCGCGATCGCGCACGGCAAGGTGCGGGTGGCCTACAACAAGCGGGTCCCGGTTCCCGACGGCTGCCTGATCGACGCCCAGGGCCGTCCGACCAACGATCCGGCGGTGATGTTCGAGCCGCAGGAAGGCGAGGAAGGCCGGCTCGGCGCGCTGCGCACCTTCGCCGCCCACAAGGGCTACGCGCTGGCGATGGTCTGCGAGGTGCTGGGCGGCGCGCTGACCGGCGGCGAGACCGCGGTGCCGGCCAACTTCCCGCCCCGCCACGCGATCTGGAACAACATGCTCGCGATCGTGTTCGACCCGGCCCGCATGGGCACCGGCGCGCACTTCGAGCGCGAGGTGCGCGACTTCGTCGAGTGGGTCGAGTCGGCGCCGCTGGCCGACGGCAGCGAGGCGATCCTGATGCCCGGCGACCCGGAGCGCATCGCCAGGCGCGAGCGCGCCGCGGCGGTGCCGATCGACGCCGGCACGATGGCCCAGCTCGACGAATCCGCCCGGCTGGTCGAGGCGGCGAAGGGCCGCTCGCCCGGGCCGCTGTCGGCGCTGGACCTCGAGGCAGGCGGGGCCTGAGCCCGGATCCGGACGGGCTGCGCGAGGCACCGCCGATGAAGACCCTGGTGTTCCCGGTGCTGGTCGGGTTCGGCGACTGCGACCCGGCCGGCATCGTGTTCTACCCGAACTTCTTCCGCTGGTTCGACGCGTCCACGCACGCGCTGCTGAACGCGGCAGGCCAGAGCCACGACGCGATGCAGCGCGAGCACGGCTGGGTGCTCGGGCCCCTGGTCGACGCCGGCGCCGCGTTCCGGGCGCCGGCCCGCTACAACGAGCGGATCGAGATCCACTCGGCGATCGAGCGATGGAGCGCGAAGACCTTCCGGATCTCCCACCGGGCGATGCGCGACGGCACGCTGCTCGCCGAGGGCTGGGAGGTCCGATTCATCGGGGTGCCGCATCCGGACGACCCGCGGCGGCTGCGCGCGCTGGCCATCCCCGGCTGGTTCCGGGCGCTGTTCGACGACGACGCCCCCCAGTCGGCGGACGCTGCCATGTCGGCCGCCGCCCCCCCCGCACCGGGCTCGGCGGACGCAAGCGCGTCGCGCGAGCCGGCCGGAGGCGAGAGGCGCCTTCACTTGCTGGACACGATCACGTCGATCGACGAGAGCTGCCGGGACGGCATCATCGTGTCCGGCTCCCATGGCGGGCTGTCCTCGACCGGCTTCGTGTTGCGCGCGCCGGTCCGGCCGCGCGCGGTCTTCCTGAACGACGCCGGCGTGGGTCGCGACAAGGCCGGCATCGTGGCGCTCGACCTGCTCGAGGAGATCGGCGTGGCCTGCGGCTGCTACGCGCACGAGTCGGCCCGGATCGGCGAGGCCCGCGACGGCTACGAGCGCGGCGTGCTCAGCCACCTGAACCCGCGGGCGCAAGCGGCGGGGCTGTCGATCGGGATGAGCGTGCGCGAGGCCGTGGCCCTGCTCGGCGTGGCGCCCGACGCGGACCTGGCCGGCGACGACGCGCAGGCGCCGGCGGCGCGGTAGGCCACCGCGCAAGCGCGCCGCGGTTGGCCCGCCCTATGCGCGGGGCTGCATCCGCGCGACGGCCGCCCGCGCGCCGACCCGCCTGGACAGCCACAGCGTGGCCAGCATCAGCGCGACCGCCGCCCAGGGCAGCGGGCCGATGCCCGCGACCGCGATCACCGCGCCGCCGGCGGCAGCGCCGATCGCCTGCCCCCCGTAGATCATCGAGGTGTTCAGCGCGATCGACGCCGACGCGAGCGCCGGCGCGAAGGCGGCCAGCCGCGCCTGCTGCGCGGAGTTCATCGCGAAGCAGCCCAGCCCCCAGAACACGCCGCTGGCCAGCAGCAGCGGCCAGGTCGCGGCAGGCAGCCAGGCCACGGCCAGCGTGAGCAGCGCCGCCAGGCCGAGGCCGACGACGATCGCGAGAATCGCGGTGTCGACGCTGCGATCCGGGCCACGGCGGCCGATCTGCCGGATCATCCACAGGTTGCCGGCGACACCGAAGAGGCCGAACAGCCCCATCACCGCAGCCACGGCCTCGGCCGAAGCCTGCGTCGCGAGCTTCAGCGCCGGCGCGATGTAGGCCGACAGCGTGAACTGGCCGGCGCCGCCGAGCAGGGTGACCGCCAGCGCCCCGGTCAGCAGCGGATTGCGCACCACGTCGCCCCACGAAGACAGCGACAGCGCCGGCGTCCTGAGGCCGCGAGGGATCGTCGCGAAGACCCAGGCGCAAGCAGCCAGGTTCAGCAGCGCCGCCACGCCGAATCCGGCCCGCCAGCCGAAGTGGGTGCCCACAAGGTTCCCCAGTGGCATGCCGATCACCGATGCGATCGACCAGCCGATGAAGATGCCGGTCACCGCGCGCGCCCGGCCCTCGGGCGGCACCATCGAGCCGATCGTGGCGGCGGCCTGCGGCGTGAAGATCGCCGCCTGCACCATCGTCGCCGCCCGCACCGCGGCGAGCAGCCCGAAACCCGGCGCGAGCGCCGACAGCAGGTGCCCGAGGCCGCTCAGCGCGAGGCTGCCGACCAGCAGGCTGCGCCGGTCGATCCGGGAGGTCAGCGCCGCGGTCAGCGGCGCGCCGATGCAGGTGACCAGCGCGCCGATCGTGACCAGCTGGCCGGCCGTGGGCACCGAGGTCCGCAGGCCCTCGGCGATCAGGTCGAGCATGCCGACGACGACCATCACGCCGGTGCCGATCGCGAAGTTGCCGAAGGTGAGCGCCCGGATCGCGGCGCGCAGCGAACGTTCGTCCGGCAAGGCGGGGTTCATGCGAAGTCGCTCATCGTGCGCGCGATGCTACCGCAGCGGACAGGCCGGCTGAGGCCCGTGCCGAAAGGGACCGCTTCGCCGGGCGACAATATGGAAACGACCGCCCGAAGAACGGAGCCCGCCCCCAATGACGCCGACCCCGTCCCTGCTGCGCGCGCTCGCTCACCCGCTTGCCCGCCCCCTCGCACACCCGCTAGCCCGCGTGTTCGCCGGCCTGCTCGTCGCGCTGGCCGTCCCGGCTGCCGCATCGGCCCAGGCTGCCGGCGCGGGAGCGGGTGTCGCGCCAGCCACCGCGCCCACCGCACCCGCCGACGCCGCCTGTCCGCCCCTGCTGCGCCACAGCTTCGACCGGCTGCAGGACGAGAAGCCGCAGTCGCTGTGCCAGTACGCCGGCAAGGTGCTGCTGGTCGTGAACACCGCCAGCCGGTGCGGCTACACCCCGCAGTACGAGGGGCTCGAGGCGCTGCACGCGAAGTACGCGTCGCGAGGGCTCGTGATCATGGGCTTCCCGTCGAACGACTTCCGCCAGGAAGCCGGCAGCCGCGAGCAGATCGCCCAGCTGTGCTTCGACACCTACGGCGTGCGCTTCCCGATGTTCGTGAAGTCGCAGGTCACCGGCCCGCAGGCGAACCCCTTGCACGCCGCGCTGGCGAAGGCCACCGGCGAGGCGCCTCGCTGGAACTTCCACAAGTACCTGGTCGACCGCCAGGGCCGGCCGGTGGCCAGCTTCCGCAGCGCGGTCGAGCCGAACGACCCGGCGCTGGTCGCCGCGATCGAGCGCGAGCTCGCCCGGCGCTAGCGAACGGCGCAGTAGATTCATTCACACGTTCTCAGGCGCCGGCGGCGAGCAGCGCCACCCCCGATGCGATCAGCGCCGATCCCGAGAGCCGGCGGGCGAGCTGCCCCTCGCGCAACAGGATCGCGCCAGCAAGCGCCGCCACCAGCATCGACAGCTCGCGCGCCGGCGCCACCACGCTGACCGGCGCCAGCCGCATCGCCTCGAGCACCAGCAGGTAGCTGAGCGGCGACAGCACGCCGACGCCCAGCACCACCCGCCACGACCGGGCGAGCAGCGCCCGCCAGCCGGGAACGGACCACACGATCCAGGGCGCGAGCAGCACGGCCTGCCCCACGCAGACGGCCCAGTAGTAGACGAGCGGATCGGCGCCCAGCGCCGCCACCGCGCGGCCGTCGTTGACCGTGTAGGTCGCGATCAGCACGCCGGTGGCCAGGCCCCAGCGCAGGCCGTGTCCGACCGCCGGCGAGGCGCCCGCGCGCAGGATCGCACCGCCCCCGGCGATCGTGAAGGTGCCCGCCACCACCAGCGCCAGGCCGGCGAACGAGGCGAGCCGCGCCGGCTCGTCGAGCAGCAGGATCGCGGCCACCGAGGCGAGCAGCGGGCCGGTGCCGCGGGCCACCGGGTAGACGATCGACAGGTCGCCGGCGGCATACGCCCGCTGCAGCACCCGCATGTACAGCGTGTGGACGACGACGCTCGCGGCCACCGCGAACCACACGCCGCCCCCCCAGTCGGCGAGCCGCGCGACGGCGGCCCCGTTCGCCGGCGCCATCGACGCGGCCGCGGCGCCCGTGCCAGCCCCGGCCGGCCCCGCGCCGAAGGCCCCCGCCAGCCAGACGAATGGCGCGAAGGCGATCGTGGCGACGACCGTTGTGCCCCAGACGAAGGCCATGCCGCCGCCGGTGCCCGAGCGCTTCATCCACAGGTTCCAGCCGGCGTGCAGGAACGCGGCCGCCACGACCAGCGCGAGCGCGGTGGCGGGCATCGCGAAGGGTCCCGGGCGAAGGAGGCGGTCTGGCGCGGCGGCTCAGCCGCGCTCGCGCGCCTGCTGCCAGGCCTTCATCCTGGCGTTGACCGTCTCGATCTCGAGGCCGACGATCGCCTTGTACTGCGCGGCGATCGCGACCAGCTCATCGTGCGAGGCGACGTCGTGCACGTGGCGAAAGCCGTTCGGCGCCCGCTCCTCGACGATCTGCATCACGTGGTCGGGCCCATGGCCCCGGTTGGCCAGAACGATCCGGGCGGTCTTCGGCAGGCGGTCGGCCTCGTAGGCCTTCAGCGCCCGCTCGATCGGTGCCGCCGGCGCCTGCCCTTGCGCCTCGCCGGCCGCCGCCCCGCCCGCAGCGCCGGCCGCCAGGTCGGCGGCCGCCTTCTCGAGCTCGTCGGCCAGCACCCGCGCATCGAGGATCGCCTGCGAGGCGCCGTTCGAGCCGATCGGGTACATCGGGTGCGCGGCGTCGCCGAGCAGCGTGACGCGCCCGAAGCTCCAGCGGGGCAGCGGGTCGCGGTCGACCATCGGGAACTCGAACACCCGCTCCGCGCCGTCGAAGAGCTTCGGCACGTCGAGCCAGGGAAACTTCCACTCGGCGAAGGCCGGCGCGAACACGCTCTTGGGCACCTCGCGATTCCAGTCGTCCTTGGGCGGCGTGTCGCCGGGCACACGCAGCTCGGCGATCCAGTTCAGCAGCGAGCGGCCCTCGGCGTCGGGCATCGTGATCGGATAGGCGACCAGCTTCTGGTCGGCGTGGCCGACCATGACCATCGTGCGACCGGTCAGCCAGGGCCTGTCGTAGCTGGTGGCGCGCCAGAGGATGCGTCCCGAGTACCGGGGCAGGCCCTCGTCGGGATAGAACTGGCGGCGCACCGCCGAGTGGATGCCGTCGGCCGCGACGATCGCATCGGCCTGCTCGATGCGCGTGCCGCCGTCGCGCCGGTCGCGCAGCACCACCCTGCCCGCATCGGGCTCGACCGAGACCGCCTCGACGCCGGCCGCGACGGCGGCTTCGCCGAGCCGCTCGCGCACCGCATCGAACAGCAGCATCTGCAGCCGGCCGCGGTGGATCGAGAACTGCGGCACCGCGTAGCCGGCGTCCACGCCGCGCGGCTCGGTCCAGATGTGCTGGCCGAACTTGTTGTAGTAGCCGACCTCGGCGGTGCGCACGCCGGTCGCGTCGAGCCGATCGAGCAGGTCGAGCATCGCGAGCTCGGCCACTGCGCTCGGCTGCACGTTGATGCCGACGCCGAGCGGCTTGACCTCGACGGCCGCCTCGACGATGCGCGGCCGGATGCCGCGGGCGTGCAGCATCAGCGCAAGGGTGAGGCCGCCGATGCCGCCTCCGACGATCAGGACTTTCACGTTCGAGTCTGCCGGGCCGAGAATGTGCGCCTAGCTTAGCCGATGGAGCGCCGGCGAGGCGGCGGCCGCCCGGATCCGGCCCTGGAGCGAAAACGGGGCGCCCCAGGGCGCCCCGCGAACCGGGCCGGGCGAGCCGGCTTACTTCGTGTGCTTCTTGATCAGCGTCTTGGCGCCTTCGAGCAGCTCCTTGCCCTTGAAGCCCTTGCTGTCCATCTCCTTGACCCAGGCGTCGGCCACGTCGGCGGCGGCCGTCTGGAAGGCCTTGGCGGCCTCGGGCGACAGCGTGTAGATCGTGTTGCGCGGCGTCTCGGCGGTCTTGCGGCCCTTCGGGTCGTTGCCCTGCTGGACCTTGCCGAGCCAGCCCGAGGCCTCGATGCCGGAGTTGTCGTCGATGACCTTCTTCAGGTCGGGCGGCAGCGAGTCGTACTTCTTCTTGTTCATCGCCACGACGAAGGTCGTCGTGTAGAGCGCCCCGCCGGCCGGGTCGAACTCGGCGTGGAACTTCGCCAGCTCGTTGACCTTGACCGCCGGCACGACCTCCCAGGGGATGACCGCGCCGTCGATCACGCCCTTGGACATCGCGTCGGGGATCTGCGGCAGCGGCATGCCGACCGGCGTCGCGCCGAGCTCGCCGAGCATCTTGGTGATGAAGCGCGTCGGGCCGCGGACCTTAAGGCCCTTCAGGTCTTCGACCGTCTTCACCTGCTTGCTCTTCGTGTGGATCACGCCCGGGCCGTGCACGTTGACCGCGAGCAGCTGGACATCCTTGAACTCGTCCTTCGCGTAGGTCTGCACGTACTCCCAGTAGGCCTTGGACGTGGCCTCGGCGTTCGTCATCATGAAGGGCAGCTCGAACACCTCGATGCGCGGGAAGCGGCCCGGCGTGTTGCCGGGCAGGGTCCAGACGATGTCGACGACGCCGTCCTTGGCCTGGTCGTAGAGGTCGCGCGGCGTGCCGCCGAGCTGCATCGCCGGATAGCGCTCGAACTTGATCTTGCCGCCCGACTCCTTCTCGATCTTGTCCATCCACGGCACGTGCATGTCGAGCCAGACGTTCGACTGCGGCGGCATGAAGGTGTGGAACTTCAGCGTGACCTGCTGGGCCATGGCAGGCATGGCCACGGCGGCGGCCAGTCCGGCGGCCAGGGCAGTCCGGAACAGGGTGCGGCGAAGCTTCATCGATCTGTCTCCTTCGGTGTTTGCCCGCGGGCTTGCTGCCCCGGGTCGTCGTGGCGGCGATGCCGCGCGAGCCCGTTCGGTGCCGGGCACGGTCGATTCTAGTCGGCTAGGACTGCCGGTCTGGCATCCGGACGACAATCCCCGCGAGATCTTCGCGCATTTCGATCTGGCAGGAAAGACGGCTGTTCGGCCTGCGCTCGGCAGCGACCTCGTCGAGCATCCGCAGCTCGTCGGACGACGGCGGCGGCAGGCGGCCGAGCCAGGCCTCGTCGACGTACACGTGGCAGGTCGCGCAGGACAGGCAGCCGCCGCAGATCCCCTCGATCTGGCGGATGCCGTCGAAGACCGCGGCCATCATCAGGTTGTTGCCGGGGTAGACGTCGAGCACGGTCTCGGTCCCGTCGTCGGCGATGAAGTGAACGTCGGGCATCAGAACATCTCGAAGTATTCGCGGTGTTCCCAGTCGGTGACTTCCGCCTCGAAGCGTGCGATCTCGGCGCGCTTGATGCGGGTGTACCAGTCGACGACCGGCTGGCCGAAGGCCTCGACCATGACCCGGTCCTCGCGCAGCGCGGCGAGCGCCTCCTCGAGGCTGCGCGGCAGCAGGGGCGCGTTCGCCTCGTAGGGCGTGTCGGCCGACGGCCCGGGGTCGAGCCGGCGCGCGATGCCGTCGAGGCCGGCGTGGACCTGCGCGGCCATGAACAGGTAGGGATTGGCGGCCGGCTCGCCGGCCCGGTTCTCGAGCCGGGTGCCCGCATCGCCGCCGCCGCCGATCACCCGGACCATCGCGCCGCGGTTGTCGCAGCCCCAGGTGGCGCGGTCCGGCGCCAGCGAATTCGCGCGAAAGCGCCGGTAGCCGTTGATCGTGGGGGTCGCGAACACCGAGGCCCCGCGCGCGTGGGCGAGCAGGCCGCCGAGGAAATGGCGGCCGGTCGGCGTCAGGCAATCGTCGGGGGTGCGGCCGGCCCCGGCGAAGGCGTTGCCGCCGTCGGTGCGCGAGACCAGCGACTGGTGAAGATGCCAGCCCGAGGACATCACGTTCGGCAGCCTGGGCCGGCACATGAAGGTCGCGTGATAGCCGTGCCTGCGCAGGACCTGCTTGGTCGCGCTGCGAAACAGCACCATCGCGTCGGCCGGGTCCATGCCGGTCATCGCGCCGAACACGAACTCGATCTGGCTGGGGCCGAGCTCGACTTCCATCGATCGAAGCGGCAGGCCGAGCTCCAGCAGCGGGCCGCGCAGCAGCTCGACGACCGGCTCGAGCTGGTCGTAGCGCTGCTCGGCGAGCAGGCGATACCCGGTGTTGAGCAGGCTGACCTGCGGCGGCTCGCCGGGCCAGCCGCTGCGCTCGGGCGCGATGCGCGCATCGTCGATCCGGTAGACGTGGAACTCGACCTCGAGGCCGACCTTGTAGTCGTAACCGGCCTGCGCCAGCCGGGCGAGCGCGTCGCGGTAGACCCGGCGCGTGTCGAAGGGCACCGGCCGGCCGTCGGTGAACCAGGCGTCGCACTGGATCCAGCCGCTGCGCGGGCTCCACGGCAGCACCCGGAAGGTGAGCGGGTCGGGAACGATGACGACGTCCGAAGCGCCCTCGAACTCCGGACTGCCCATGCCGGCGCCCGGCGTGAACACCGGCCAGGCGGTCCGGTCGGAACTGTCCTTCAGCAGGTTGGTGCCGACCAGGCCGACGCCGGCCTGCAGCGCGCCGATCGCCTCGGCGGCCACCAGCGTCTTGCCGCGCAGCAGCCCGTGCTGGTCGGCGAAGACGACGCGCACGACTTCCAGCCCCTCGGCGCGGATCCGCTCGGCGACCTGCGCCGCCGCGGCCTGCCCGGCCTGGTCGCGCAGGCCGTGGCGTTCGACGAAGCTCATAGGCGAGCGCCCCAGCTGGCCCGCGCGCGGCGGCGCGAATCGATGCCCCGCCCGAACTCGCGCAGCGCCTCGACGCTGCCGCCGGGCCCGATCGCGTCCATCGTGACCGGGCCGCGCAGGCCCTCCGCCTGCGCCGCGTCGCCGCACGCCGGCGGCATGCCGCCCTGCTCGACCGTCTCGATCGCCTTCAGCAGCATCCGCCGGTAGGCCATGATCGCCTTGTCGGTGGTGCCGAGGTGCTCGCGGGTGCGGTCCTGGATCGGGCCCTGCGACTCGCAGGCCCACTGGTCGTGCACGTTGATGTCGGCGCCCATGCCGGTGTAGGTCTGGGTCAGCTGCTCGCGCGGGTCGAAGCCGTACTGGTTGTCGCGGCCGGCGCGCGGCCGGTACTCGGGAAGCTCGTGCATCTTCAGCCGCTGCTCGCGCATCAGCGCCTTGTCGACCGGCGCCCCGAAGCTGGTGAAGAACGCGAACCAGTAGTTGCTGTAGTCGTCGACCGGCACGTGGAACTGGGTGATCGTCATCTCGTCGGACAGCGGGATCGCGAAGGCCTGCGGAAAGACCTGGTTGGTGATCCGCACGTGGGTCGCGGTGTCGCTGATCCGCCGCAGCGCGGTGAGCTGCAGCCCGTGCGGCGCCGGCTCCACGAAGATCTCGGGCCGATAGTGCTCGCGCATCACCTTGGTCATCGGCAGGTCGGAGTCGCTCGACGCGCTGCGGAACTGCCGGCCGTAACTCTGCTCGCCGGGCTGCTCGTCCTCGAAGAAGCGGTGCAGGAACGAGGCGTGGGCCGGGTCGATGCCGACCTCGAGAGACTGCAGCCAGTTGCAGTCCCACAGCCCCTTGAACGCGAACACGTGCGAGTCGGGCGCCACGAAGCAGTCGAGCGCCGGGAAGGCCGGCGGCTCGCCTTCGCCGAGCCAGGCCCAGACCGCCCCCGCCATCACCCGGACCGGATAGGCGCGCTGGCGGATCCGGTCGCACAGCCTGCTGCCCTCGGGCTCGGCCGGCGTCTCGAGACAGCGGCCGTCGACGTCGAACAGCCAGCCGTGGAAGGGACAGCGCAGGCCGCCGTCCTCGCGCCGGCCGTAGGCAAGGTCGGCGCCGCGGTGCGGGCAGTCGCGATCGAGCAGGCCCCAGCGGTCCTGCTCGTCGCGGAACAGGACGAAGTCCTGGCCTAGCACCCGGACCGCCTTCACCGGGCGCGGGCCGACGCGCGCGGTGTCGAACTCGTCGAGCAGCGCCACCGGCTGCCAGTAGTGGCGCAACAGCCGCCCGCCCGGCGTGCCGGGGCCGACCCGCGAGATCCGGTCGTTCTGCTCGCGCGACATCATGGCGCGGCCCTCCGCGACGTCATGGCCTTGCCTGCCGCGACGTCATGGGGCTGCCTGCGCGACACCATGGCGCTGCCTCCTGTTCCACGATCGATGCGGCGACTCTAGCACGGCATCCGGCGCGAAACCCTCGTGTAGACTCGACCGGACCCTGTTCCGCGACGACACCCCGATGACCGCCGTGAGATCGATGGCCGGCCTGCGCGCGATGCTGGCCGGCGCCCGCCTGGGGCCGCTGCTCTCCGACGCGGCGCTGCTCGCCGCGATGCTGCGCTTCGAGGCCGCGCTGGCCCGCGCCCAGGCCGACTGCGGGCTGGTGCCGCGCGAGGCGGCCGACGCCATCGGCCACGCCTGCGCGCGGCTGGCGGCCGACCCCGCGTTGCTGCAGTCCGTCTTCGACCCGGCCACGCTCGCTCCCCAGGCGCGGCGCGCGAGCACGCTGGCGATCCCCTTCGTGAAGCGGCTGACCGCCGAGGTCGCGGCGAGCTCGCCGCAGGCCGCGCGCTACGTCCACCTGGGCTCCACCAGCCAGGACGTGATCGAGACCGCGACGATGCTGCTGGCCCGCGACGCCGCGCGCGAGCTCGACGCGATGCTGGTCGAGCTGGGCGACTCGCTGGCCGCGCTCGCGCAGGAACATCGCGACACCGTGATCACCGGCCGCACCCTGCTGCAGGCGGCGCTGCCGGTCAGCTTCGGCTGGAAGGCGGCCGGCTGGCTGGACCAGGTCGCCCGCGCCAGGACGCTTCTCGCCCGCGCCGTGAACGAGCAGGCGGTGCTGCAGTTCGGCGGCGCCGCCGGCACGCTGGCCTCGCTGGGCGACGCGGCGCCGCAGCTCGCGCGGGCGCTGGCCGAGGCGCTCGGGCTGCCCGGGCCGGCCACGAGCTGGCACGGCGCGCGCGATCGCGTGGCGCGCATCGGCGCCGAGCTCGCGATGGTCTGCGGCGCCGCCGCCCGGATCGGACGCGACGTGTCGCTGCTGATGCAGCCCGAGGTCGGCGAGGCCTTCGAGCCGGCCGGCGAGGGACGCGGCGGCTCGTCGGCGATGCCGCACAAGCGCAACCCGGTCGGCGCGATGCTGGCCCTCGAAGCCGCGTTCCGCGCGCCGGCGCTGGCCGGCACCCTGCTCGCGGAGCTGGTTTCCGAGCACGAGCGCGGGCTGGGGAGCTGGCAGAACGCGAGCTTCGTGCTGGCCGACTTGTTCGAAGCGGCCGGCAGCGCGGTCGAGGCGATGATCGAAGTGGCCGCCGGCCTGAGGGTCGATCCGGCCCGGATGCGCGAGAACCTCGACCGCACCGGCGGCTTCGTGTTCGCCGAAGCGGTCACGATCGAGCTGGCCGGCGCGCTCGGCAGGCCGGCCGCGGCGGCACTGGTCGAGCGGATATGCAACCGGGCGATCGACACCGGCACGCCGCTTCGCGAAGCGCTGGAGGCCGACCCCGAGGCGGCTGCCGCGCTGGCGCCCGGCACGCTCGACGCGCTCTTCGACCCGGCCGCGCAGCTGACCGGCGCCACCGCGATGCTCGAGGCGGTGCTCGCCGACTGGCGCGCGCAGCGCGCGGGCGACTGAGCGCTTCCCGGCGAACGGGATTTTCGTTCACGGGCGAGCGCAGGCATACTCGCGGGCGCAACGAGAGAGCAGGACGGAGACAAGATGCCCTTCATCGAACGCGACGGCGCGCGCATCCACTGGCGGCTCGACGGCCATCCCGACCGGCCGGCGCTGGTCCTGGGGAACTCGCTGGGCACCGACCTCACGCTGTGGGAGCCGGTGATGCCCGGCCTGCTGCGCCGCTTCAAGGTGCTGCGGATCGACAAGCGCGGCCACGGGGCTTCCGAGGCGAGCGCCGGCGACTACACGATCGCGATGCTGGCCGGCGACGTGCTGGCCGCGATGGACGCGGCCGGCATCGAGCGCGCGCACTACTGCGGCGTGTCGATCGGCGGCATGATCGGCATGTGGCTGGCTGCCAACGCGCCGCAGCGCTTCGAGCGCTTCGTGCTGTCGAACACCTCCGCGAAGACCGCGCCCGAAGGCTTCGCCGAGCGCATCGCGAAGGTCCGCGAGGGCGGCATGGCCGCGATCGCCGACATGGCGCTCGGGCGCTTCTTCACGCCGCATTTCGTGGCGCGCGCCGACGAGCGCTTCCACTCGGTTCGCCGCACGCTGCTGCAGGTCGACCCGACCGGCTACGCCGGCTGCTGCGCGGCGATCCGCGACATGGACCTGCGCCCCGAGCTGCCGCGCATCGCGGCGCCGGTGCTGGTGGTCACCTGCCCCGACGACCAGTCCACGCCGCCGGCGATGGGCGAGGCGATCGTGGCCGCGGTGCCCGGCGCGCGCCATGTCCAGCTGCCGCTCGCGCACATTCCGCACGTCGAGGCACCGGCGCGCTTCGTGGACCTGGTCGCGCGATTCTGCGGCGACGCGCCGCTCGCCGAGCCCGGCCCGGGGCCGCAGTGGCCACCGGCCGCGGCGCCGATGGACGAGGCCGCGCGCTTCGAGCTGGGCCTGGAGCGCCGCCGCGAGGCGCTGGGCCACGACTACGTCGACGCGCGGCTGAAGGCGCTCAATCCGCTGAACGCCGGCTTCCAGAAGATGATCACCCGCTACGCGTGGGGCGAGATCTGGACCCGTCCGGTGTTCGACGATCGCACGCGCCGCATCATCGTGCTGGCCGCGACGATCGCGATGGGCCGCTGGGAGGAGTTCGACCTGCACCTGCGCGCGGGACTGCAGAACGAGCTCGAGACCATGGAGCTCGAGGAGTTGCTGCTGCAATGCGCGATCTACTGCGGCGTGCCGGCGGCCAACACCGCCTTCCATCGCGCGCAGGCGGTGCTGCGCAACACCCGCCCGGTGCGCGGCTGAGGCCGGCCCGATGACCGGCCTTCGCATCTTCGAGTGGCCGGCGCGCCTGTGCGCGTTGTTCGCCGGCATCGTGATGATGGGCGTGGCCGTGGTGACCTGCGGCAGCATCGTGTCCCGGCAGTTCTTCGGCTCGGCCCTGCTCGGCGACTTCGAGCTGGTTCAGGTCGGCATGGCCTTCTCGGTAGCGGCCTTCATGCCGCTGTGCCAGCTTCGCCGCGGCAACATCATCGTCGACTTCTTCACCACCCGCGCCAGCGCCCGCACCCGTACGCTGCTCGACCGGATCGGCTGCCTGCTGCTGGCGGCGATGTGCGGGCTGCTGGCCTGGCGCACGCTGCTGGGCGGCATCAGCGCGAAGGAGTCGGGCTCGGTGACGATGCTGCTGCAGTTCCCGGAGTGGATCGCCTTCCTCGCGATGGTCCCGCCGCTGGCCCTGACCGCGATCATCGCGCTGGCGCAGGCGGTCGGGCCGATGCCGTCCGGCGACGAGGACGAGCTCGCGCAGCCGGCCCGCTGACGCGCGGCCCCAGGACCGGAACAGCCGATGGAACCGATCACCCTTTCGCTGCTGATCTTCGGGATCATGATCGCGCTGATGGTCGTGCGGGTGCCGATCGCGGTCGCGATGTTCGTCGCCGGCACCACCGGCTACCTGATGCAGGCGGGCTGGCTGCCCTATGCGAACTTCCTCAAGACGCAGACCTACTCGCGCTTCTCGAACTACGACCTGTCGGTGATTCCGCTGTTCCTGCTGATGGGGCAGTTCGCGACCCACGGCGGCCTGTCGCGCGCGCTGTTCGCGTTCACCAACAGCCTGATGTCGCGGGTGCGCGGCGGCATGGCAATGGCGGCCGTGATCGCGTGCGCCGCGTTCGGCGCGGTCTGCGGCTCGTCGGTCGCCACCGCGGCGACCGTCGGCACGGTGGCGCTGCCCGAGATGACGCGCCACGGCTACTCGGGCCGGCTCACCACCGCCACGCTGGCCGCCGGCGGCACGCTGGGCATCATGATCCCGCCGTCGGTGATCCTGGTGATCTACGCGATCCTCACCGAGCAGAACATCGCCAAGCTGTTCGCCGCGGCGATGATCCCGGGGCTGATCGCGATGCTCGGCTACCTGGTCGCGATCGCGATCTACGTCAGGCTGGTGCCCGGCCAGGCGCCCGAGCGCGACGAGATCGAGAAGGTCGACATGCGCGACGCGGTGGCCGGGCTGCTGCCGATCGGCGTGATCTTCCTGCTGGTGTTCGGCGGCATCTACGGCGGCGTGTTCACGCCGACCGAGGGCGCGGCGGTCGGCGCGGTCTCCACGCTGCTGCTCGCCTTCGCGCGCGGCGAGCTGACCCGGCACAAGCTCGCGGCGAGCTTCTACCAGGCCGCCGAGAGCTCGGCGATGATCTTCCTGATCTTCATCGGCGCCGACCTGATGAACTCGGCGCTGGCGCTCACGCAGGTGCCGACGCAGCTGGCGCAGGCGGTCGGCGAGTCGGGCCTGCCCCCGCTGGCGATCGTCGGCGCGATCCTGGTCTTCTACATCGTGCTCGGCTGCGTGATGGACGAGCTGTCGATGATCCTGCTGACCGTGCCGATCTTCTTCCCGATGGTCATGGGGCTCGAGCTGTGGGGGCTGGACCCGACCGGCAAGGCGATCTGGTTCGGCGTGCTGATCCTGATGGTCGTCGGCATCGGACTGATCGCGCCGCCGGTCGGCCTGAACGTGTACATCGTCAACGGCCTGGCGAAGGGCGTGCCGATCGGCGAGAGCTACCGCGGCGTCGTGCCCTTCCTGGTCAGCGACCTGCTGCGGACCCTGCTGCTGCTGTTCGTGCCATCCTTGTCGCTGTTCCTGGTCGGATTCATGGATTGAGATGAAGCACCTTCTTCCCCGCGAGGCCTACGATTTCGTGCAGAGCACGCCCGACGCGCTGTTCATCGACTGCCGCAGCGACGCCGAGTACTTCTTCGTCGGCCACGCGCTCGGCGCGATGCACGTGGCCTGGTACGACGCGCCGGACTGGGACCTGAACCCCGAATTCGTCACCGACGTGAAGAAGCTGGCCGGACACTCGATGGACCGGCCGATCGTGCTGATCTGCCGCAGCGGCAAGCGCTCGGTGGAGGCCGCCGAGGCGCTCGAGCAGGCCGGCTTCAACAACGTGAGCAACGTGCTGCACGGCTTCGAAGGCGACCTGAACGCCGAGCGGCAGCGCGGCAAGCTGAACGGCTGGCGGCACGACGGCCTGCCCTGGGAGCAGTTCTAGCGAGGCCCGCGTGCGCCGGTCGAGCGGCGCCCGGGAGCGCCGGCCGCGCCGGCGAGGCGCGCGTCAGTGCAGGGCGACCGGGGTCTGCATCAGGCCCTGGAAACCGCTGAGGAATTCGTCGACGTCCTCGGTCGAGGGCTCGGCCTCGATCAGCCGCTGGACGCCCTCGCGGAACCGGATCGCCAGGTCGCCGCCCAGGTAGATCTCGCGGCGGCCCAGCTTGTCCATGATCTCGTAGCCGCCGATCTCACCGGCGGGGTCGCGGAACTCCACGACGCAATAGCTGGCACTGTTGTAGATCGTGTTCATCTCGGCACCTCTCGACGACTGTCATGAAGATGACGGCGGGTCGGGAGATTTCAAGCCGGCCAGCTCGGCCTGCAGACGGGCGGCCAGCGGCTCGACGGTTTCGGCGGCGACATCGAGCCGCAGCTCGATCCGGCTGTCGCGCCGCCAGCCGGTCGGCGCCCAGGCGGCTTCCCGGCCGTCGAATCGCCACAGGTACCAGTCGCGGGCCGTCCTGAACGCCGCCTCGGCGCCGAGCAGGCCGGGAAGGTGCATCCAGCCCTCGCTCAGTCGCACGAGGCTGGCGCGATCGAAGACCGCATCGGCCGGCCAGCGCCAGGCGATCACCGTCGGCGACCCGGCCTTGCCGATGGCGATGCATTGCTGCACCTGACCTTCGCGGTGAGCAGGCACCCACTCACCATGTTCGGGCGCATCTTCCGGAGCTGCGGTGGAACCGTCCGACTCGCCACCCGCGGCCGGCGGGCCTGCGTCGGCCCAGACCTGGACGCTCCGGCGAAAGGGCGGGCGGCCGCGCAGGCGGGCGGCCAGCGCGGCGCAATCGACGCGGCCGCGCGCGGCACCGACGCCTGCCGCGGCGGAACCGGTCGGCGTCTCCCCGCTGGGCCGCCCCTCTCCGACCGGGCCGCAACCGGTCAGCACCACGCGGTTCGCGGCTTCCAGCTGGGCGGCCAGCAGCCATGCGGCCCTTCCGCTCGAGCCGGCCCCGGCGCGCCGCCCGTCCACGAGCGCCGTGGTTTCGGCACACCCCGCGTCGACGACCGCCACCACCTCGTCGACCCGCAGGTGGCGGGCGCCGGCGCCCGATCTCAGCTGGTCGAGGAAGCTCGCCGGCTCGCCGCTGCCGTCGAGTTCGACGAGCAACCTGTCCCACGGCCCCTGGCGCAACAGCCTGACGAGCGCGGCCTCGAAGGCCGCACGCCCGCTGCAGCATGGGCAGCCCCCGACCGAAACGAAGGCGCCGGCCGGGGCGCGCAACAGGCCGCGGCCGGCGGCCTCGCCGGCCATCAGCGCCCAGCGGGCGCCGGCCGGGGCCGCCTCGATCCAGCGCGAAATCAGGGCCGACTTGCCGGCTCCGGGCAGGCCGACGACCACGGTGACAGGCAGGCGCGGATCTGAACGGCCGTCGACGGCCCCTCCATCGTTCCCTGTCGCGCTGCCGGCGGTCATCGTCGCGCCCGACCAGTCCCGCCTAGCGCCGCCAGAAGGCGCCGGTGAGCACCACGAAGAAGGTCAGCAGCTCGAGCCGCCCGGCCAGCATGGCCAGCGTGAGCAGCCAGGCCTGGACCGCGCTCAGGCTCGCGTAGTTCGCGGTCGGCCCGAACTCGCCCAGCGCGGGGCCGAGGTTGTTCACCATCGCGACCGCAGCGGAAAAGGCGGTCAGGAAGTCGAGCCCGGTGGCCAGCAGCAGGAAGGTCACCACGACCTGGGTGGCGCCCCACAGCAGCATGAAGCCGAGCACCGCGAAGATGATCCGGTTCTCGACGATCTGGCCGTTGATCGTGAGCGGCGAGATCGCCCTGGGGTGCACGATCCGGCCGAGCTCGCGGGCCGTCTGGCGGACCAGGATCAGCGAGCGGATCATCTTGATGCCGCCGCCGGTCGAGCCCGCCGACGAGCCTACGCAGGCCAGGAACAGCATCCACATCGGCGCGAAGACCGGCCAGCCGGCGTAGTCCTGGCTCATGTAGCCGGTGGAGGTGCCCAGCGACACGGTGTTGAACAGCGCATGGCGCAGGGACTCGGCCAGCGAGTCGTATTGCCCCTGCCAGTGCAGGTAGAGCCCGAGCGCCAGGCCGCTGCCCAGCAGCAGCACGAGCACCGCCCGGGCCTCGGGGTCCCGCAGGTAGGGGCCGATCGAGCGGGCGCGAACCGCCCTGAAGTGGGTCGCGAAGTTCAGCACCGCGATCAGCATGAAGACGAGCAGGATCGCCTCGACCGCCGGCGACTCGAAGCCGCCGACGCTGGCGTCGCGGTTCGAGAACCCGCCCAGCGCCAGCGCCGAGAAGGCGTGGCAGACCGCGTCGAACCACGACTCCTCGGCGATGTAGCGCAGGCTCAGCGCGCACGCGGCGGTGAGCGAGATGTAGATCAGCCAGAGCGCCTTCGCGGTCTCGGTGATCCGCGGCGTCAGCTTGCTCTCCTTCATCGGCCCGGCCATCTCGGCCTTGAACAGCTGCATGCCGCCCACGCCCAGCATCGGCAGGATCGCGACCGCCATCACGATGATGCCCATGCCGCCGTACCACTGCATCGCGTGGCGCCAGATGTTGACCGACTGCGGCAGGTGCTCGAGGCCGGTCAGCACGGTGGCGCCGGTGGTCGTGAGCCCGGCGACTGCCTCGAAGAAGGCGTGAGTGAGCGAAAGACCGGGAATCTCGAGCTTCAACGGGACCGAGGCCGCGACCGCCATCGTGACCCAGCCGAGCACGACCAGCAGCGGCCCGTCGCGCGGCTCGAGCTCGCGGCGATAGCGGCGCGTGAAGGCCCAGAGCAGGGCGCCGGCCGCCAGGCAGGCGGTGGCCGACGTGAAGAAGCTGACGTGGGCGCCGTCGTCGACCGCGAGCGACCACGCGAGCGGCAGCAGGAAGGTGGCGGCGAACACCGTCAGCAGGCCGCCCAGCACGTGGGCGATGACCAGGAGCCGGATCAAGCGCGCTCCCGCCGCTCAGGACAGGTTTCGGGGCATGGCGGCGCGATCATACCGCCGCGAGCCGGGGCCCGTCGCGTCAGCTCGAGGTCCAGTAGTCGTAGGCGGCGAGCGCCAGCCCGCCGAGCAGGATGATCGTGATGTCCAGCTGGGGAAGCTTGAACACGTAGGGCGCGAAGAAGGCCGCGAGCAACAGCAGGCCCACCAGCGCGGACAGTCTCTCGAACCTCTTCATGAAGCACTCCGTTTGTTCACCTCGTTGACGAGCCACCTGCACGCCCGCAGCATGCGCGCGTCGTCGTGCAGGCGGCCCACCGCCTGGATGCCGAAAGGCAGGCCGCCGGACAGCCTGAACAGCGGCAGGTTCAGGCTGGGCAGCCCGGCGAAGGTCCAGACCGTCTGCATGATCGGGTTGCCGGTCGAAGCCAGGCCCTTCGGCGCCGCGCCCAGGGTGGCAGGCGTCAGGATGGCGTCGAAATGCTCGAAGAACTCGTCGAAGGCGCAGGACACGTGCGGCATCCGCTCCCTGGCCGCCAGGTAGTCGACGACCGGCACCGCGATGCCCCGCTCGATCTGCTCACGCAGCTTGTCGCTGAGCTTGTCGGGGTGGTGCCGGTACTCGCGCTGCAAGGCGAAGGCCAGCTCCGGCTCGTGGACCTGCCGGTGCCACTGCACCGCCTGTTCGACGATCGACGGCAGCTCGACGACGCTCACGGAGCCGTCCATCGCCTCGAGGAACTCCTCGCAGGCGAGCCGCGCTTCCTCGTCGATCCGGTCCCACCAGGGTGTCCGGACGAAGCAGAACTTCGGGTCGAGCGGCGGCTCGGAGCGCGCGATGTCGTGCATCCGCCTGGGCGGGATGCCGCGAGTCGCGGCATCGTGGCCGTCGTCGCCGGCCATGATCTCGGCGACCAGCGCCAGGCCCTCGATCGAGCGGGCGAACACGCCGAGCTGGTCGAGCGACGGCGATTGCTCGAAGGAACCGGTGCGCGGCAGGACGCCGGCCGACGGCTTGAAGCCGTAGACGCCGCAGAACGAGGCCGGCCGGACGACCGAGCCGTTGGTCTGGCTGCCGAGCGCCACCGGCACGATGCCGGCAGCCACGGCGGCCGCGGAGCCGCTGGACGAACCGCCCGGGGTGTGCGCCAGGTCGTGCGGATTGCGCGTGGGCCCGGGATGGAAGGTGGCGAACTCGGTGGTCACGGTCTTGCCGTAGATCACCGCGCCGGCGTCGCGCAGCCGGCGGACCACCGTCGCATCGGCCACCGCGTAGCGGCCCTCGTGGATCGGGCTGCCGTAGGCGGTCGGGAAATCGATCGTGTCGATGATGTCCTTGACCGCAATCGGCACGCCGTACAGCGCGGGCAGGGAATCTCCGCGGGCCCGCTGGGCCTTCAGGTGCTCGGCCTGCAGCCTGATCACCCGGTCGTCGAGGCTGGCGAAGGCGCGGACCTGCTCGTCCGCCGCCTTCGCGCTCGCCAGGTGCCGATCGTAGAACTCGACGACGTCGGCCTGCCCCGAAGCCAGCAGCTCCCGGTAATCCCCGGCGCCGAACGACTGAACGGATCTCTCTGCCGACATGCCCGTCACTGCACCTTGAAGATGTCCGGGTTCACCACCGACGGGTCGTTCGGGTCGAAGGGAACCTCGGTCGGCTGGCTGAAGAAATGGTCGGGCAGGTAGGTGACCATCGACGGGTAGATGTAGGTCAGCGCCAGGGTCAGGATCACCATCCCCACGAACGGGAAGCAGCCCCTGAAGATCGTCCACAGCTCCACGCCCTTTGGCGCCACGCCCTTCAGGTAGTAGGCGGACATCGCCATCGGCGGGGTGAGGAAGGAGGTCTGGAGGTTGATCGCGATCAGGATGCCGAAAAGGATCGGGTCGACGCCGAACACCGGCAGCAGCGGCAGGAAGATCGGCACGAAGATGATGATGATCTCGCTCCACTCCAGCGGCCAGCCCAGGATGAAGATGATCAGCTGGGTGAGCAGCAGGAACTGCACCGTGCTCAGGTCGAGCGCGAGCATGAAGTCCTTCACCACGTGCTCGCCGCCGAGGTACGAGAACACCGACGAGAAGGTCGCCGCGCCGACGAACAGGAAGCACACCATCGCCGAGGTGCGGGCCGTCAGGTAGACCGCCTCGCGCAGCCGCTCCCAGGTGAAGGCCCGGTAGACGACGGCCAGGATGATGCCGCCCAGCGCGCCCATCGCGGCGGCCTCGCTGGGCGTGGCCAGGCCGAACAGGATCGAGCCGAGCACGGCCACGATCAGCGCCGCCAGCGGCACGAAGGCGGTCAGCACCAGCATCGCGCTCTCCGCGAAGCTGTACTGGTCGAGCTCCTTTGGCCTGGGACACAGGGCGGGGTTGAGGGTCGCGCGGGTGATCACGTAGATCACGTAGAGGCCGGCCAGCACGAAGCCGGGGATCAGCGCCGCCGCATACAGCTTGACCACCGAGACGCTCGCCGTGGCGGCGTACACGATCAGCAGGATCGACGGCGGAATCAGGATCCCGAGCGTGCCGCCGGCCGTGATGACGCCGCTGGAGATCTTCTGGTCGTAGCCCGCCTTCAGCATCGGCGGCAGCGCGATCAGGCCCATCAGCGTGACCACCGCGCCGACGATGCCGGTTGCGGTCGCGAACAGCGCGCAGGTGACCAGCGCGGCCACCGCCATCGAGCCCGGCAGGAAGCGCAGCCCGACCTGCAGGCTGTGGAACAGCCGGTCGAGGATGTTGGCGCGCTCGATGATGTACCCCATGAACAGGAACAGGGGTATCGAGATCAGCGTGTCGTTGTTCATCACGCTGAAGGTGTTCTGCGTGAACAGGTAGAAGATCCGGTTGTCCCAGAACTCCTGCCCCGGCACGTAGTACGCGTAGTAGCCGAAGCTGATGCCCATCGCCATCAGCGTGAAGGCGATAGGGAAACCCAGGAAGATGAAGACGATGAAGACGCCCAGCATCAGCAGGGCGATGATCGGATCACTCATTGCTTGGACGCTCCGCCGTGCTGCTGCTGCAGGATCACTTCAAGTTCCTCGACGTCGCCGCCGCGCGGCAGCCAGCTGCCCTGGCGGATGCAGACCAGGCATCGCATGACCTCGGCGATGCCCGCCAGCAGCAGCGTGATGCCCCCGACGAAGATGATCAGCTTCAGCGGCCAGACCGGCACGCCGGCCGGGCTGTTGACGCTGGCCTCGAGGATGCGCGTCGACTCGAACGAGTAGCTGGCGCCCGTGTACACCATCGCGAAGATGGCCGGGAAATAGAAGACGAAATAGAGGACGAGGTCCACCTTCGCCTGCGTGCGCGGCGCCCACTTCCGGTAGAGGAAGTCGCCCCGCACGTGCGAGCCGCGCGACAGCGCGTACGCACCCGACATCATGAACAGCGCCCCGTACAGCATGTAGCTCATGTCGAACGCCCACGCGGTGGGGGCGTGGAGCACGTAGCGCATGAACACTTCGAAGCAGGTGCTGGCCGTGAGGACGAGCACGCACCATGCGAACGCGTGGCCGATGGCCTTGCTGAAGATGTCGATGATCCGGATCAGGTTTTCCATTCGTCGAAACCCATGCCGTCTGCGAAAACAAAAAAGCTGCCGAGGATCCTCGGCAGCTTTGCCTACTGCATGAAGATCAGGTGGGCAGCTTGATCTTCTGCACGTGCTCGAAGGCCATCTTGTAGTCGGCCTCGTTCGTGAAGTGATAGAAGCCCACGCGGCGCGACCACGCCTTGAAGGAGTCGTTCACTTCCTTGAACATGTCGACTTCCTTCTCGAGCTTCGCCGTGACCTTGTCCCAGGCCGCGAGCTGGCCCTTGTAGACGTCTTGCGGGGTGCGCGAGACCTGCACCTTGTGCTTGACGATCAGCTCCTGGAGGTCCTTCGAGTAGCTGTCGTGCGCCAGCGAGGTGTTCGCCAGCGACGTGGCCTCGGCCGCGTACTTCAGGATCGCCTTCAGCTCGGGAGCAAGCGCGTTGTACTTGTCCTTGTTGAAGATGATCTCGAAGAACTCCTGCGCCTGGTGGTAGGAGCCCATCGAGTAGTACTTGGCGACGTCCTGGGCGCCGAAGCGCATGTCGGAGGTCGGGTTGTTGAACTCGAACGCGTCGATGACGCCGCGCTGCATGGCGGGAACGATCTCGCCGCCCGGCAGCTGGGCGACGGCCATGCCCATCTCCTGCAGCATGTCGGCCGCCAGGCCGATCGTGCGGTACTTGAAGCCCTTGAGCGCGGCAGCGGTCTTGGGCGGGGGGTTCTTGAACCAGCCCAGCGGCTGCGAGGGCATCGGGAAGGCGAAGAAGCCCACGACGTTCAGGTTCAGCTTGGCGACGAGCTTGTCCCAGAGCTGCTGGCCGCCGCCCTGGTAGATCCAGGTCAGGCCGATCTCGGGGGTGGCGCCGCTGACCGGACCCGTGCCGAACAGCGAAGCGACCTTCGACTTGCCGTACCAGTAGCCGGACACGTGGTGGCCGGCATCGAGAACGCCCTTGCTGACCGCGTCCATCAGCTCGAAGGGCTTCACGACGGCGCCGGCCGGCAGGTACTCGAGGCGCAGGCGGCCGCCCGCCATCTCGTTGACCCGGGTCACGTACTGCTGCGCCATCTCGGTGAAGATGTCGTTGGCGCCCCAGGCGCCCTGCATCTTCATGACGACCGGCGACTGCGCGACCGAGATCATCGGCGTGGCGAGCGCGGCGGCACCGGCAGCACCAGTGGCGGCAGTGCCGAGGAAGCGGCGGCGCGCGGGCTTGCTTTCCGTTGCTGCTTCGTTCGAAGGCCGTACGGATTTTTCGGTCATGTCGTGTCTCCTCTCGGGAATACCCTGTGGGCTATCGTTGAACTCGGTCGCGCCATCCGACGACGGCTGACGCCGGCCAGGCGAAGCCAGGCGCGTTTTCAATCCAGGCGCGCAGTGTAACTATCTCACGGGATCGGGACAAGTTGGCGCAAGATCGGTGCGAATTAGGAATAGAACTGACGGGCACGCCAGCAATTACCCCCGCTGCGTTGCCCGCCCCCTAGAAGAACCCGACGCTCACCTGGAACAGGCGCTCGACCTTCGGAATCATGCGCCGGTTCTCGACGAACACGATCACGTGGTCGCCGGACTCGATGACCGTGTCGTGATGCGCCATGATCACCTCGGCCGCCTCGCGGCGCTCGCCGCGCCGGCCGGCGACGCCGGCATCGGCCACCGGCCGCACGATGGCGCCTATCGTGGCGCCGCGCGGCAGGTCGATCTCCTCGATCCGGCGGCCGACGACCTTCGAGGACTTCGCGTCGCCGTGGGCGACCGCCTCGAGCGCCTCGGCCGCGCCGCGGCGCAGCGAATGCACCGCGACCACGTCGCCGCGCCGCACGTGCGCGAGCAGCTGGCCTATGGTCGTCTGCGAGGGAACGATCGCGATGTCGATCCGGTTGCCCTCGACCAGGTCGGCGTAGGCCTGCCGGTTGATCAGCGCGATCGTGCGCCGCGCGCCCATCCGCTTGGCGAGCATGCACGACATGATGTTGTTCTCGTCGTCGGAGGTGACCGCGATGAACAGGTCGCTGTCCGACACGCCCTCGTCGGAGAGCAGGTCCTCGTCGGTGGAGTCGCCGTTCAGCACCAGCGTCGAGGCCGGCAGCTGGGTGACCAGGTAGTTGCAGCGATTGCGGTTGGTCTCGACGATCTTGACCTGGTAGTCGCTGCCCAGGCTGCGCGCGAGTCGCAGGCCGATGTTGCCGCCGCCGGCGATCATGACCCGCCGCACCGGCTTGTCCATCCGGCGCAGGTCGGACAGCGCGGTGCGGATGTGCTCGGAAGGCGCGAGCAGGAAGACCTCGTCGCCCGGCTCGATCATCGTGTTGCCCTCGGGCCGGATCGAGCGGTCGTTACGGAACATCGCCACGACCCGCATGTCGATGTCGGGGTGGTGCGCGCGCAGGTCGCTGATCGGATGCGAGACCAGCGGGCCGCCGGCGTAGGCGCGCACCGCGATCAGGCTGGCCCGGCCGTCGGCGAACTCGAGCACCTGGAGCGCCTCCGGGAACTCGATCAGCTTGCGCACGTAGTCGGTGACCGTCTGCTCCGGGCAGATCAGGTGGTCGACGTAGAAGCCGCCCTCGCCGGTGATCTCGGAGTGGGCCTGGAATTCGGGCGCGCGAATGCGCGCGATGCGGGTCGGCACGTTGAACAGCCGGGCCGCGATCTGGCAGGCCACGAGGTTGGTCTCGTCGCGCGCCGCGGTGGCGATCAGCATGTCGGCGTCCTCGATGCCGGCCTGCTCGAGCACCGGCGGATGCGTGCCGTTGCCGGCCACCGTGCGAAGGTCGAGGCGATCCTGGAGCTGGCGAAGCTGCGCGACGTCGGTGTCGACGACGGTGATGTCGTTGCGCTCGGAGACGAGGCTCTCGGCGACTGAGGCGCCGACCCTGCCGGCGCCGAGGATGACGATCTTCAAGGGGCTGCCCGGATCGGTTGCCTGGGGAATCCCGCTGCGGGCGGCGCTCGCTCAGCCGCCCTGCCGGCGCCAGAGCCCGCGCGACAGGTCGATGCCCAGCTGCTTGAGCTTGCGGTACAGGTGGGTCCGCTCGAGGCCGGTGCGCTCGGCGACCCGGGTCATGCTGCCCTGCTCGCGGCCGAGGTGGTATTCGAAATAGGCGCGCTCGAAGGCGTCGCGGGCCTCGCGCAGCGGCAGGTCCAGCGGCAGCTCGCGCAGCAGGATCGAGGCCCCGGCCGCCTGCGTCCGGCCGGCCTCGGCCTGCGCGCCGGCCGCCGGCACGAAACCGGCCGGGCGCTCGGCGCCCGCCTGCTGCGGCGCCTCGGCCACGACGGCTTCGCCGACCGGCGCCGCCGGCACGAAGGCGGTGACTGCCGGTTGCCGCGAGGGCTCGCCGGCGGCCGCCGGAGGCACGGACGGCTGCGCCGCGGCGCGGCCGCGCTGCAGGCCGGTTTCCACCGCCCGCAGCAGCTTCTGCATGGTGATCGGTTTCTCGAGGAAATCGAGCGCGCCGATCCGCGTGGCCTCGACCGCGGTGTCGATCGTCGCGTGACCGGACATCATGATGACCGGCATGGTCAGCTTGCCGGCGGCGGCCCACTCCTTGAGCAGCGTGATGCCGTCGGTGTCGGGCATCCAGATGTCGAGCAGCACCAGGTCGAGGCGGTTCTCCTCGCGCAACTGCCGGGCCTGGCCGGCGTTCTCGGCAGAGTGCACCGAATGGCCTTCGTCGCCGAGGATCTCGGAGAGCAGTTCGCGGATGCCGATTTCGTCATCCACTACGAGGATTTCCGCCATGAGCCCTGCGTTCGCTAGTCGTGTTGCTTCTCGGACAGCCCGGGATTCTCCCCGTTTTTGGCCAGTTTCGTAAATAGCACGGCAATGCGCGCGCCGGCGGTCTCGCCGGCCTCGTTCTTCAGGTTGCCGACCTCGACCCGCGCGCCGTGCTCGTCTGCGATCTTGCGGACGATCGCCAGGCCCAGGCCGGTGCCGCGCGCCTTGCTGGTCACGTAGGGTTCGAACACCCGCGCGAGCACCGCGGCCGGGAAGCCGCTGCCGTTGTCGCTGACGCAGACGCGCACGATCGTGCCGCCGTCGGCGCGTGCGAGCATTCCCGTCTCGACCAGGATACGCGCACCGTCGACGCGCTCGGTCGCCTCCTGCGCATTCTTCAACAGGTTGTGGATCACCTGGCGCAGCTGGGTCGTGTCGCCCATGACCCTGGGCAGCCCTTCGGCGAGCCGCGCCTCGACGATCGCCCGCCCCTCGCCGCCGGGGTAGAGGCGGAGCACGTCCTCGATCAGCGCATTCAGGTCGAGCGGCGCGAGGCGCGCGGCCGGCAGCCGCGCGTAGTCGCGGAACTCGTCGACCATGTGCTTGAGCGCCGCCACCTGGTTGACGATCGTCTGCGAATTCTTGGCGAGCAATTCCGCGTCGGCCGGCGGCAACCGGTCGGCCAGCTTGCGCTGCAGCCGCTCTGCCGCGAGCTGGATCGGCGTCAGCGGGTTCTTGATCTCGTGGGCCAGGCGCCGCGCGACCTCGGCCCAGGCCACCGCGCGCTGGGCCGAGATCACGCCGCTGATGTCGTCGAAGACGATCACGTAGCCGACTCGCCGCTCCGGCAGGATCGAGCCGCGCGCCAGGATCGTCTGCTCGTCGGGTGCCGGCGCGGGAGCCTGCCCGCCCGCCGCGTCCGGCGCCGGCTCGCCGCCCGCCTCGCGCGCGACGGTCGCCGCCAGCGGCAGCACGAACTGTCGCTGCCAGCTGGGGTCGCCGGCCGCGACCTGCTCGTCGAAGGCGGCGCGAACCTGGCCGGCCAGGGCGCCGAGCCGCGGCACCTCGGCCAGCGGCAGGTCGAGGTACTCGAGCATCGACAACCCGAGGATGCGCTCGGCGCCGGCGTTGGCCAGCACCAGCCGGAAGTCGGAGTCGAGCACCAGCACGCCGGCGGTCAGGTTGGCCAGCACGCTCTCGAGGCGGGCGTTGGCCCGTTCGAGCTCGCGCTGGTTGCGATCGACCTGGAGCCTCGCTTCCTCGAGCTGCCGGGTCATCACGTTGAACGACTGGGTCAGCATCCCGAGCTCGTCGCGGCCCGAGTAGTCCTTGACCGGCCGGAAGTCGCCCTCGGCCACGGCCCGGGTGCCGGCGGCCAGCATCGACAGCGGGCCGGTCAGCCAGCCCGCCAGCAGGAAGGACGCGGCGATCGCGGCGAAGGCGGTCAGCAGGAAGATCAGCGTCAGCGTGACCCGGTACAGCCGCAGCAGCGCGTCGCGCGACAGCTGCAGGGCCTGGAAGTCGCGGCGGCCGCGATCGACCGCCTCGGCGTTCTCGGCCAGCGCCGGCGGGACGGCCTGCACCAGCTGCAGGTAGCGGCTGTCGTCGAGCAGCTGCCGGTCGGCACCGATGACCAGGATCACCCGGAGCTTCAGCGATTCCGGCTTGCCCTCCTCGCCCGGCTCGACCGCGGCGTACTGGCGGGTCAGACGGGCCTGCCTCAGCGCATTGGCCGGCGGCAGGTCGGGCACCAGGCTCGCCAGCCGGTTGCCGCTGGCGGCGACGATGCGGCCGGTGCCCGACACGATCAGCGCGTCCTGCACGCCGCTCTGCTCGCGCAGCCGGTTCAGCGCATTGGCCCAGTCGCGCTCGGGCGCCTCGACGAGTTCGGCACTGATCGATCGCGCCCGCTGCGAGAGGTCGGTCAGCATCGCGTCGAGCGTGGACCGGCCCAGCGCGAGGCCCGAGTCGAGCGCCCGCTCGACCGGCACCGCGAACCAGGACTCGACCGACCTGCCGACGAACTGCACCGCGACCAGGTAGATCAGGGCGACCGGCACGATCGTCATCAGCGTGAACGACACCGCCATTCGCGCCATCAGCCTCGTGCCGAACAGGCGCCGCCGATAGCGCAGCACCAGCCGGCGCACCAGTTCGAGCACCAGCAGGAACAGGCCCGCCGCCACGCCCACGGTGAGCCAGAGCAGCCCCGCGTAGTAGCGCTCGAACATCCGCGTGTTCGCGGTCGCGCCGGCCAGCAGCACGAGCAGCACCAGCGCCAGCGCGACCGCCCCGATCAGCGCGAAGCGCAGGATCCGCCCTACTGCGCGCTTCTCGGCGTCGGCTTGAACTTGAATTGCTTCCATTCGGCCTGCGGGGTCCAGTCGCGGCTGGCCAGGCCGCCGATCTGGAAGGGCTTGGGGAGTCGCGTCGTGTCCAGCTTCAGCCGGACCCGGGCGTCGTAGGTCACGTCGGGATCGAGCTCGCCGTCGTCGGCGACGCGCCAGCCGCGCAGCCGCGCCATCGTGCGCAGCGCCTCGTCGACCGAGTCGAAGGGCTGGATGATGCCGTCCTGCGAGAGCCGGTACTGCCGGGTCAGCGCGTGGTAGGCCAGCCGCCAGCTCAGCGAGCGCTCGACCACGACCGCGTCGAGCCACCACCAGCGCGGGCGCGTCAGCTCGAAATCGGCGGAGAAATAGAGCGGCACGCCCCGCTCTAGGGCGTCGCGAAGCGAGGGCGTGAGCGGGACCTCGAAATCGGCCGACAGGACGTAGCCGCCCCCGGCGCCCCGCTCGAGCCGCGGCGCGTCGATCGCATCGGGACGCGCATCGGCCGCCTCGACCGTCGGATCGGCGGCATCGGGCCGGGCCTGCACGGCCGGCGCGCCGGAGGCGCCCAGCAGCGCTGCCACCAGGGCTAGCGCGAGGGCGGATCGGAGGGTCACGAGCGCTTTTCCAGCAAGGCGTAGAAGAAACCGTCGTGATCGCGAAGCGACGTGGAAACGGGCAGCAGCTGTGCGATCGCCTCGTCGGCATCGCCGATCCGGGCCGCGAGCGGCAAGCGCCCGGCGTCGGCGTGCGACGCGAGGAAGCTGGCCACGACCGACTCGTTCTCGACCGCAAACACGGAGCAGGTCGCGTAGAGCAATTTACCACCCGGCCTCAGCAGCGGCCAAAGGGCCGCCAGGATCTCCGACTGGCGCGCCGAAAGTGTCGCGAGATCGCGACGCCGCCGCAGCCAGCGGATGTCGGGATGCCGGCGAACGATGCCCGAGGCCGTGCATGGCGCGTCCACCAGGATCCGGTCGAAGGGGCGGCCGTCCCACCAGCCTTCCGGGCGGCGGGCGTCGCCCTCGACGACCCGCGCGCGCTGGCCCAGCCGGGCGAGGTTCTCCCGGACCGGCGCGAGCCGCGACTCGTCGACGTCGAGCGCGGTCAGCTCGCAATCGGCCAGCTCGAGAAGGTGCGTGGTCTTGCCGCCGGGCCCGGCGCAGGCGTCGAGCACGCGCTCGCCGTCGCGCGGGGCGAGCAACGGCGCCGCGAGCTGCGCGCCGGCGTCCTGGACCGACACGTCGCCGTCGGACCAGCCGGGAAGCGCGTCGACCGGCACCGCCCGCTCGAGCCTGAGCGCCTGCTCGCCGACGCGAGCCGCGGCGAGACCGGCCCGCTCGAGGCGGTCGAGGTAGGCCGGCACGCTGCCGTGCCGAAGGTTGACCCGCAGCACCATCGGCGGCGGCCGGTCGGCGGCGGCCAGCACCGCCTGCCAGTCGGCAGGGTGGTCGCGGCGCAGCTGCTCGATCCACCATCGGGGATGGTTCCAGCGAGCGACCGGATCCTCGCGCGCCGCCGCGAGCAGGCCCTCGCGCTCGCGCAGGAAGCGGCGCAGCGTGGCGTTCAGGAAGCCCGCCGCCGGCGCGGTGTCGGGCGCCGCCCGGGCAGCCTCGACCGCCTGGTCGACGATCACCGCCTCGGCGCGGATCGGCTCGACCAGCTGGGAGAGCGCGACCGCCTGCAGCGCGGCCAGCCTGGGCGCCGGCGGGCGCCGGTTCAGCGCCGCGGCGAGCGCATCGACCAGACCGAGGCGGCGCGCCGCCTCGTGGGCCATGTCGCGCACCGCCGCGCGCGAGGCCTCCGGCAGGCGGCCGCTGCGCTCGGCCGCCGCCAGCGCGGCGTCGAGCGCTGCGGGCAGGGCGCGGCCCGCCTTGAGCGCCTCGACCGCCGCGGCCGCCAGGGCGATCTCGCGAGACAGCGGCGCGCGGTCTGACATCGGATCGGGAAAGTCGCGGGAAGCGAGAACCGACGGCGGGCGCGGACCGGACCGCGCCGGCCGGTCAGTAGCCGCCGCGGCCGGCCATCGCCATCAGGCGGGCGATCCGCTCGGCGGTGTCGGGGTGGGTCGAGAACAGCCCGCGCAGTCCGCCGCCCGCGAGCGGGTTCATGATCATCATCTGCGCCGTCTCGGGATGCCGCTCCGCCGCCTCGAGCGGGATGCCCTGCGCGTAGCGGTGGATCTTCTCCAGCGCCGAGGCCAGCGCGGCCGGATCGCCCGAGATCTCGGCGCCGCCGCGGTCGGCCTCGAACTCGCGGGCCCGCGAGATCGCCATCTGGATCATCATCGCCGCCAGCGGCGCGAGCAGCATGACCGCGATCGATGCGATCGGGTTGGCCGGCCTGCCCTCGCTGTCGCGGCCGCCGAAGAACATCGCGAAGTTGGCGAGCGCCGAGATCGCCCCGGCCATCGTGGCGGAGATCGTCGAGATCAGGATGTCGCGATGCTTGACGTGCGCCAGCTCGTGGGCCATGACGCCGCGCAGCTCGCGCTCGCTCAGCACGCGCAGGATGCCGGTGGTGGCGGCCACCGCCGCGTTCTGCGGGTTGCGGCCGGTGGCGAAGGCATTCGGCGCTGCCTCGTCGATCAGGTACACGCGCGGCATGGGCAGCTCGGCGCGCTGGGCGAGCTCGGCGACCATCCGGTAGAACTGAGGCGCGGTCGTCTCGTCGACTTCCTTCGCGCGGTACATCTTCAGGACCATCTTGTCCGAGAACCAGTACGCGAAGAAGTTGCTGAGCAGGCCGAAACCGAGCGCCAGCAGCATGCCCTGCTGCCCGCCGATCGCTGAACCGACGGCGCCGAACAGCGCCATGATGCCGGCCATCAGGACCGCAGTCTTGACCCAGTTGAACATGGTGATCGAATCTCCTTTCAGGATGTCAGGTCGACGTCGCCGCTCGTGGCCGACCGACCTCGTCAATCCCGAATATCGGGGCCGGGGCGCGATCCTGCAAGCATCGACACGCTCAGGTCGTTGCAGGGGGCACGAACCTTTCGCCGGGGCTGATCGGAAAGCCCCGCAGGAAATCGGCGCAGCCGAGCCGCTTGCCGCCCGGCTTCTGCAGCTCGGTGGCCGCGATCGCTCCGCGGCCGCAGGCCACGACCAGGCCGTTCGCGTCGGCCGCCAGGACCGTGCCAGGCGCAGCCGGGTGCGGTGCCGCCGCGGCCGCATCCGGCGCCGCGACCCGCGCGCGCCAGAACTTGACCGGCACCGGCTCGTCGCGCGCCAGCATCGCGACCGACCCGGGCACCGGGTCGAAGGCGCGAATCCGGTCGACCAGCGCCGCGGCGTCGAGTGCGAAGTCGAGCGCGCCGTCGGCCTTGCCCAGCTTGCGGGCGTAGGTGGCGCCCTCGGCCGGTTGCGGCACCGCCTGCAGGCGGCCGGCCTCGAGGCCGGCCAGCGCGTCGACGATCGCCGCCGCGCCCAGCGCCGCGAGCCGGTCGTGCAGGCTGCCGCCGCTGTCCCCTGGCAGGATCGGCGTGCTCACCATCGACAGCATCGGACCGGTGTCCAGCCCCTCGTCCATCTGCATGATCGTGATGCCGGTTTCGGTGTCCCCGGCCTCGATCGCCCGCTGGATCGGCGCCGCCCCGCGCCATCTCGGCAGCAGCGACGCGTGGATGTTCAGGCAGCCGAGCCTCGGGATCGCGAGCACCTGCGCGGGCAGGATCAGCCCGTAGGCGGCCACGACCATCGCGTCGAGCCGGGCGTCGGCCAGCCGCTGCCAGGCATCGGGGTCGCGCAAGGTGGCCGGCTGCCAGACCTGCAGGCCGAGCGACAGCGCGAGCCGCTTGACCGGGCTCTGCTGCAGCGCCTTGCCGCGGCCGGCCGGCCGGTCGGGCTGGGTCAGCACCAGCGCGATCTGGTGGCCGGCGCGGGCGAGCGCGTCGAGCGCGGTCGCGGCGAACTCCGGCGTTCCGGCAAAGGCGATTCGAAGCATCGGGTCAGTGAGAGTCCAGTAGATACAAGGACGGCGCGCGGAGAAATCGTGGCGAGCGGGCCGAGGTCGCGCCGAGAAGCGCAGCCGTAAGAGGAGTACGGCGAGCATCGCAGGCGCGAGATCGGCCCGCGCAGCAGATTCATCCGTGCGCCGTCAGGCGACGACCCGCTCGGCCTTCAGCATGCGGATGCGGATGCGGTTCTGCTTGAGCCTGGACAGGTGCTGCACGAAGACCCGGCCGTTCAGGTGGTCGATCTCGTGCTGGATGCAGACGGCAAGCAGCCCCTCGCAGCGAAGCTCGAAGGGCTCGCCGCGCTCGTTCAGCGCGCGGACCGTGACCCGGTCGGGCCGCTCGACCTCGTCGTAGACCCCCGGCACCGACAGGCAGCCCTCCTCGTAGACCTTGCGCTCGAGGCTCTCGCCGACGATCTCGGGGTTGATGAAGACCTGCAGCTGATCGTGGGCCTCGGACACGTCGATGACGATCACCCGCTCGTGGACGTCGACCTGGGTGGCGGCCAGGCCGATGCCGGGCGCCGCGTACATGGTCTCGGCCATGTCGCGAACGAGCTGGCGGATCCGGTCGTCGACCTCGCGCACCGGTTTGGCGACGCGATGCAGGCGGGAATCCGGATATTTGAGGATCGGAAGTACGGCCATCGGGAAATAACCGCCGTCGGTAGGATGCGCCTGACGGGTTGGCTTGCGACACCCCCACGATGTCGGCAGAATCCGCCGCACGGGGGCCCAGATTCAATGAAAAATCTTATCACGCGCGGTTTCGCGCTCGCCTTTGCTCTCACGGCCTGCGTGGCCTTACGGGCCCAGCCGATCGAGCTTGCACCGGATGCGCCCGAGCGCTACACGGTGGTCAAGGGCGACACGCTCTGGGACATCTCGGGCCGCTTCCTGAGCAAGCCGTGGCGCTGGCCGGAGATCTGGGACCTCAACCGGGAGCAGATCCGCAATCCGCACCTGATCTATCCGGGCGACATCGTCATCCTCGACCGCTCGGGCGCCACGCCCAGGCTCAGGCTCGCCCGCCTGGTGGGATCGGGCGGTTCGGGCGTCGACCCGTCCGGCCTGCCGATAGAGAAGAGGCAGCCGCGGGTGCGCGTCGAGGCGCTCGACCGCGACCCGGTCTGGACGATCGACTCCACCGCGATCGAACCTTTCCTGACCCGCCCGCTGATCGTCGGCGAGAAGGAACTCGCGACCAACCCGCGGGTCGTCGCCACTCAGGACGGAAGGGTCTACCTCGGCCGCGGCGACATCGCCTACGTGCGGGGAATTTCTGACGATTCCGTAAAGGAGTGGCATGTCTATCGCCAGGCCAAGCCGCTGCTCGACCCGGACACCCGCAAGCCGCTCGCCTGGGAAGCGCAGTTCGTCGGCTCGGCGCGCCTCGAGAAGGTGGGCGACCCGGCCTCGCTGCGCGTGACGGCGACCGCCGAGGAAATCGGGGTCGGCGACAGGCTGATGCCGTCGGTGCCGCCCAAGGTGTTCAGCTACGTCCCGCGCCCGCCGTCGGCGCAGGTCGCGGGCCGGATCCTGTCGGTGCATCGCGGGGTCACCCAGGTCGGCCGCAACAACGTCGTGGCCTTGAGCGCCGGCACCGACAAGGGCCTCGAGGAAGGCCACGTGCTGGCGATCCACCAGCGCGGCCGCACGGTCGTCGATCGGGAAACGAAGGAGAAGATCAGACTTCCGGACGAGGCCGTCGGTCATCTTCTCGTATTCCGCGTATTCGATAACATCTCCTACGGTCTGGTCATGGAAGCGTCGCAGTCGATCTCGGTCGGCGACGTGGTCACCAATCCGTAGGTTCGAATGCCACTTCCCGCCGGGGCGCGCGATGCCAGCGCGCCGTGGCTGCGGCTGATCCTCACTCCCGGCATCGGGCCGGCGGCGGTGCGCCGCCTGCTCGAGGCCTTCGGGCTGCCCGAGGACGTGCTCGCGGCCGGTCACGCCAAGCTCTCCGCCGCGATCGGCGCCCCGCGCGCCCAGGCGCTGCTCGCCGGCGACACGGCGCGCGACGCGGCGATCGAGGCCGCGCTCCGCTGGGCGCAGGCCGACGACCACCATCTCGTTTGCCTCGACGACCCCCGCTACCCGCCCAGGCTGCTCCAGATCGCCGACCCGCCGCCGGTGCTGTTCGTGCGCGGCGACCCCGAGTCGCTCGGCCGGCCGTCGATCGCGATCGTGGGCAGCCGCCACGCCACCCAGGCCGGGCTGGGCCACGCCCGGGACTTCGCCCGGACGCTCGGCGAGGCCGGGCTCACCGTGGTCAGCGGACTGGCGCAGGGCATCGACGCCGCCGCGCACCAGGGCGCGCTGGCGACCCGCGCCGGCACGCTGGCCGTCACCGGCACCGGCATCGACCGGGTCTACCCGCCGCGGCACGGCCCGCTGGCCGACGCGATCGCTGCCAACGGCGCCGTGCTGACCGAGCTGCCGCTGGGCACCGAGGTGCAGCGCTCGAACTTTCCGCGGCGCAACCGGCTGATCGCGGGGCTCGCGCTCGCCACGCTGGTGGTCGAGGCGGCGCGCCAGTCCGGCTCCCTGATCACCGCGCGTCAGGCCGCCGAGTCCGGGCGCGAGGTCATGGCGATCCCCGGCTCGATCCACTCGCCGCTGTCCAAGGGCTGCCACCAGCTGATCCGCGAGGGCGCGAAGCTGGTCGAATCGGCCGAGGACGTTCTCGTGGAGCTGCGGGGCGTGCTGGGCCAGGGTAGCGAACCCGGCCGTGACCGGGCCGCCGGGGCTGGCGAAGCACCCCGCGCGGCCGATCCGGACGGCGACGGGCTCCTGCTGGGCGCCCTCGGCTTCGATCCGGCAGACCTGGACACCCTGGTCGAGCGCACCGGGCGGCCGGCCGGCGAGATCGGCGCGCGGCTGCTCGAGCTCGAGCTCGCGAACAGGGTCGAGCGTCTGGTCGACGGCCGCTTCGTCCGGCTGAACTAGGGAATTCGGCCGAAGGCCGCGGGGCGGCGCCCTGGCGCGGCCCGGGTCCGGCCCGCATCGTCCGGTCGTCCGACCGGCCGGGCGGCCGGCTTGCACCGGGTTGCGCCGGCCACTTATGATTGGCGCCCCTTGCCGCCTCGCCGGCGCCGGGCCCCCCGGCCCGGGATCCGGGCAGCCCGCCGGCGCTGCCGGCGAACAGCAATCCACCCACGGACTCCGAATGAGCAAAGCCCTGATCATTGCCGAAAAGCCCTCGGTGGCCGCCGACATCGCGCGGGCGCTGGGCGGCTTCTCGCGGCAGGGCGACTACTTCGAGAGCGACGACTACCTGATCTCGTCGGCGGTCGGCCACCTGGTCGAGATCGCCGCCCCCGAGCAGTACGAGGTCAAGCGGGGCAAGTGGTCATTCGCGCACCTGCCGGTGATCCCGCCGCATTTCGACATCCAGCCGATCGCCAAGAACGAGGAACGGCTGAAGCTGCTCGCGAGGCTGATCCGCCGCAAGGACGTCGACCTGCTGATCAACGCCTGCGACGCCGGGCGCGAGGGCGAGCTGATCTTCCGGCTGATCGCGCAGTACGCGAAGGCGAAGCAGCCGGTCAAGCGGCTGTGGCTGCAGTCGATGACGCCGGCGGCGATCCGCGACGCGTTCGCCCACCTGCGCGAAGACGAGCAGATGCTGCCGCTGGCCGACGCCGCCCGCTGCCGTTCCGAGGCCGACTGGCTGGTCGGCATCAACGGCACCCGCGCGATGACCGCATTCAACTCGCGCGAGGGCGGCTTCTTCCTGACCACGGTCGGGCGCGTCCAGACGCCGTCGCTCGCGATCGTCGTCGAGCGCGAGGAGAAGATCCGGCGTTTCGTGCCGCGCGACTACTTCGAGGTCCACGCCCAGTTCGCGGCGCAGGCCGGCGCCTACGCCGGCCGCTGGTTCGACCCCGGCTTCCGAAAGTCCGACGATCCCGAGGCCCGCGCCGAGCGGATCTGGGACCGCGCCGGGGCGGACGCGATCGCCGCGGCCTGCCAGGGCAAGCAGGGCACGGTCACCGAGGAGTCGAAGCCGACGACCCAGCAGTCGCCGGCGCTGTTCGACCTGACCAGCCTGCAGCGCGAGGCCAACGGCCGCTTCGGCTTCTCGGCCCGCACCACGCTTGCGCTGGCGCAGGCGCTCTACGAGCGGCACAAGGTGCTGACCTACCCGCGTACCGACTCGCGCGCGCTGCCCGAGGACTACCTCGGCACCGTCGTGTCCACGATGGAGATGCTGCGGGGCGGCGAGTCGACGGGCGCGGCGAGCCAGTACGCGCCCTTCGCCCGGCAGGCGCTCGAGCGCGGCTGGATCCGGCCGAACAAGCGGATCTTCGACAACACGAAGGTTTCCGACCACTTCGCGATCATCCCGACGCTGCAGGCGCCCAAGCCGGGCGGCCTGTCCGACGCCGAGCAGAAGATCTACGACCTGGTGGTCAGGCGCTTCCTGGCCGTCTTCTTCCCGCCTGCCGAGTTCCTGGTGACCACCCGGATCACCACGGTCGGCGAGCACAGCTTCCGGACCGACGGCCGGGTGCTGGTCAACCCCGGCTGGCTGGCGATCTACGGCCGCGAGGGGGGCCGCGACGACACGCTGGTGCCTGTCGGTCCCGACGAGCGGGTGCAGGCCGAGTCGGTCGACGTGGTCGGGCTGGCCACCCGCCCGCCGGCGCGCTACAACGAGGGCACGCTGCTGTCGGCGATGGAAGGCGCCGGCAAGCTGGTCGAGGACGACGAGCTGCGCGAGGCGATGGCCGAGAAGGGGCTGGGCACGCCGGCCACCCGCGCCGCGATCATCGAGGGCCTGATCGCCGAGAACTACCTTGTGCGCGACGGCAAGGACCTGATCCCCACGCCCAAGGCCTTCCAGCTGCTGACCCTGCTGCGCGGCCTGCAGGTCAGCGAGCTGACCGCGCCCGAGCTGACCGGCGAGTGGGAGTACAAGCTCGCCCAGATGGAGCGGGGCCGGCTGTCGCGCGAGGTCTTCATGCGCGAGATCGCCGAGATGACCGAGCGCATCGTCGAGCGGGCCAAGAACTTCGGCTCCGACACGGTCCCCGGCGACTACGCGACCCTCGAGACGCCTTGCCCGGCCTGCGGGGGCGTGGTCAAGGAGAATTACAAGCGCTTCGCGTGCACGAAGTGCGAGTTCTCGATCACCAAGATTCCGGGCGGACGCCTGCTCGCGCCGTCCGAGGCCGACGCGCTGCTGAGCGATCGCACGATCGGCCCGCTGCAGGGTTTCCGCAGCAAGATGGGCCGCCCCTTCGCGGCCATCCTGAAGCTCACCGCCGACAACAAGCTCGAGTTCGACTTCGGCCAGTCCGATGCCGACGCCGAGGCCTCCGAGCCGGTCGACTTCGGCGGCCAGCCGCGGCTCGGCGACTGCCCCAAGTGCGGCGCCGGCGTCTACGAGCACGGCATGGCCTACGTCTGCGAGAAGTCGGTCGGCCCCGAGCGCAGTTGCGATTTCCGCAGCGGCAAGATCATCCTGCAGCAAGAGGTCGAGCCGGCCCAGATGTCCAAGCTGCTCGCCGAGGGCCGCACCGACCTGCTGACCGGCTTCGTGTCGCAGCGCACCCGGCGCAAGTTCAAGGCCTACCTGGTGCGCGGCGCGAACGGCAAGGTCGGGTTCGAGTTCGAGCCCCGGCCGGCCAAGGGCGGCGCAGCGCGGACCGGAGCGGCCGGGGCCGAAGCGGAAGGCGCGGAGGCCGGCGCGGGCGTGAAGCCGAGCGCGGCGAAGCCGGCCGGGAAATCGCCCTCAGCGAAGGCTTCGGCCAAGGCGGAGACGGCCAAGCCGGGCGCGACCCGGGGCGGCGCCAGGTCGACCGCGACCAAGGCCGGCTCGAAGACCGGCTCGAAGGCCGGCTCGAAGGCGGGCGCGGCCAAGGCCGGCGCAAAGTCGCCTGCCGCCAAGGCCCGGACGACCGCGCGCAAGACGGCCTGAGCCCTGCCGCGGCGGGGCCCCGCGTGCGACCCTGGGGCCGTCGCGCCGCGCGAGCGCCGCATGCCCTAATATCCCGGGGTGGTCCACAGCCTCCGGATGTCATGAAGTGCAGTCATCCCGGCGAGGTCGATGCCGACTGGGTATTCGGCTACGGCTCGCTGATCTGGAATCCCGACTTCGATTTCGAGCAGGCCCACCTGGCGCGGGCCTGGGGATACCACCGCGCCTTCTGCGTTCGCTCGACCCGCTACCGGGGCACCCCGGAGCGTCCCGGACTGGTGCTCGGGCTCGACCGGGGCGGCAGCTGCATCGGCGTGGCCTATCGACTCGAGTCGCGCAGCCGCTCGGCGGCGATCGAACGCTTGTTCGACCGAGAGATCCCCGATCCGGCCGCCAGCATCTACCTGGCGCGCCAGATCGTGGTCGAACTTCCCGACGGCGAACGTGTGCAGGCGCTTACTTTCATAGCTGACCGCAGCAGGGGTTCATACCAGCGCCTGAGCGACTCCGAGATCCTCGAACGCCTGCACGCCTGCCACGGCCAGCGTGGGCCGAACCGCGAATACGCGATCAACACCTGGCATGCGCTGCGCCAGCGGGGCGTGCACGACGCCCGGTTGCTGCGATACGTCCGTCAATTGCTCGACGATGCCGAGGCATCGAACCGTTCACCCTCGATCGACAACGCCGACGCACCGCAGCCTCGGCCATCGATCGACGACGAGAACGGCCCGGAACGGACCCCGCTCGCTCAGGCCTGAAACGGGTCCCGCAGGCGGGACCCCGAGGGCACGCCGGCCATCAGGAAGGCCATCTGGTCGGCGAGGATGCGCCGGTTTCGCAGGATGAACGCCTCGCACAGGCTGGGCACGTACGGGACGTAGAGCAGGGGCATCCGGGCCTGCTCCGGCGTGCGGTCGCCCTTCCTCAGGTTGCAGGGCTTGCAGGCGCTGACCAGGTTGGTCCAGGAGGTCTTCCCGCCGCGGCTGCGAGGCTGGACGTGCTCGGTCGTGAGCTCGTTCGGCCGCAACCTGCGACCGCAGTAAGCGCACACATGGCAATCCCGGGCGAAGAGCATTTCCCGGGTCAGCGCCGGCACGATCGCCAGCGGTGCCCGGCCGGCACGGTCGCCGCGCACGGCCACGATCGACCGCAAGGTCAGCGAGGAGCGCAGGCCCGACGCACGGTTGACGCCGCCCCTCAGCGTGAACGAGTGCTCGCCGTAGTCCCAGGCGACCTGGTCCTTGCAGTAGTAGGCAACGGCTTCCTCGACCCCGATCCAGCGGCGCGGGGTGCCTCCGGCGTCGAGCACGAGAATGCTGACCGATGAAGCGAGAGCCGTCACGAAACCCTCCGGTGGCGCCGCCAGCCGCAAGCCGGCCGCCGGACAGCAAGAACCGTTCCCGCCATTCTGCACCAGCAGGGGCCAGCTGGGCGATATTCCGAGCGGACGCCGGCTGGGCGATATTCCGCGCCCCGGGCGGGCGGCCTGCGATAATCGAAGTGTCGATCGAATCCCGCGCCGGCCGCCCGGGAACCGGCCCGTCCGGCGGGTGGCAGGCCCGGCTGCACAGGAGCCACAAGATGATTCCGACCCTCCTCCGAAAGCTGGCGCTCGTCGCCGGCACCCTCCTGCTGGCGGCCGGCTGCGCCGCCCCGTCCAAGAGCGGCTACACCTACACCGAACGCGAGGCGCGCCGGCCGATGCAGGTCGAGATGGCGGTGATCGAGGCGATCCGCGAGGTCCGTCTCGAGCGCAGCCGGCCCGACGGCGTCGGCACCGCGGCCGGCGCCGTGGTCGGCGGCGTGGCCGGCTCCAACATCGGCGGCGGGAGCGGCCGGATCGTCGGCTCGGTGCTCGGCGCGGTGGCCGGCGGCGTCGCCGGCAGCTACATCGAGAAGTCCGCGACCGACCGGCCCGCGCTCGAGATCACGGTGCGCACCGACTCCGGTCGGGTGTTCGCCGTCGTGCAGGAGGCGGGCGGCGAACAGTTCGCGCCCGGCCAGCGCGTGCGCATCCTGACCGACTCCCGCGGCACGACGCGCGTCTCGTATTGATCCCGCCCCGATTGCGGCGGACCGGCGCCGGGCGAATGCGATCCGCCCGACTTCGCTGCGCTAACATCGCCGGCTGGCCCGGCGCGCCTCTCGCGAACCCGTCGCGCCTCTCACGACTCGAACTGCCATGATCGAAACCACTCTCGAACGCTTCCAGGCCGACGTCATCGACGCGTCGATGGAAAAGCCGGTGCTGCTCGATTTCTGGGCACCCTGGTGCGGCCCCTGCAAGTCGCTCGGCCCGTTGCTCGAGAAGCTCGAGTCGCAGTACGGCGGCCGCTTCCTGCTGGTCAAGGTCAACACCGACGAGCAGCAGCAGCTCGCGCAGCACTTCCGGATCCGCTCGATCCCGACCGTGTTCGCGATCGTCGGCGGCCAGCCGGTCGACCAGTTCCAGGGCGCCCTGCCCGAAGGCCAGCTGCGCGAGTTCATCGACAGGCTGCTGCCGGACCCGACCGAGGCCGAGATCGAGCAGGCGATGCAGGCGCTCGAGCGCGGCGACCGCGACGGCGCCACCGAGCTGCTGAAGAAGGTGCTCGCCGCGGTGCCCGAGCACGAGACCGCGCGCCTGCTGTACGCCCAGTTGCTGCTCGAGGGCGACCCGGCCGCCGCGCTGGCAATGCTCGACGCGCTGGGCGACGAGGCGAAGGCCGACCCGCAGGTCGCGGCGCTGATCGCCCGCGCCCGCCAGCTCGCCGAGGAAGCGCACGTGCCGCCCCCGCTCGAGCTGGTCACCCGGATCGCCGAGAACGACGGCGACCTGCAGGCGCGGCTCGACCTCGCGCACCACTACATCGAGCAGAAGGCCTGGGCGCCGGCGCTCGAGCAGCTGCTCGAGATCGTCCGGCGCGACCGCGCCTTTGGCGACGACGTCGGCCGCAGGACGATGATCGATGTCTTCGGCAAGGCCTCGGCCCAGCCGCAGCTGGTGTCGGAATGGCGCCGGCGGCTCAGCTCGGTGCTTTTCTGAGCAAGCGCCCCGGAACCCAGCGCACGCCCCATCGACGCATTCACCCGGGCCCCACGGCCCGAACCGCGCGAAACCGCGCCACCCCCGGAGAAAGAAGAAGCACCATGCAACGCCGCGATTTCCTGATCGGCACCGGCGCGCTCGCCGCTGCCGGCGCGATGCCCGCCCTCGCCCAGGGCTTCCCCAGCCGACCCGTCACGCTGTACTGCGCCTTCTCGGCCGGCGGCCCGACCGACCAGGTCTTCCGCGTGTTCGCCGAAGCGGCGACCGCGACGCTGGGCGGACAGGTCGTGGTCGAGAACAAGCCGGGCGCCGGCGGCACGCTGGCGGCGCTGTCGCTGCGCAACGCGCGCCCCGACGGCTACACGCTGGCGCAGGCGCCGATGGGCCTGTTCCGGATCCCGCACATGCAGAAGAAGCAGTCCTTCGACCCGATCGCCGACTTCACCTACATCAGCTGCCTGACCGGCTACACCTTCGGCCTGGTCGTGCCGGCCGATTCGCCGATCAAGTCGATCAAGGACCTGATCGCCTACGCGAAGGCCAACCCGGGCCAGTTCACCTACGGCAGCCCGGGCGCGAACACCTCGCCGCACCTGGCGATGGAGGAGTTCTCCGAGCGCGCCGGCATCAAGCTGAACCACGTGCCCTTCAAGGGCAACGCCGAGGCGATGGTCGCGCTGCTGGGCGGGCACATCATGTCGGTCAGCGACTCCACCGGCTGGGCGCCGCACGTCGAGTCGGGCAAGGTGAGGCTCCTGGCGACCTACGGCAGCAAGCGGACCAAGCGCTGGCCGGACATCCCCACGCTGACCGAGCTCGGCTACGACACGGTTTCGGACTCGCCCTTCGGCCTGATCGGCCCGAAGGGCATGGATCCTGCCGTCGTGCAGAAGCTCGACGCCGCCTTCAAGGCCGCGCTCGACGACCCGAAGGTGCGCCAGATCGTCGACCGCTTCGACCAGCCGGTGGTCTACATGAACTCGGCCGACTACACGGCCTGGGCGAAGAGGACCTACGAAGCCGAGAAGAAGACGATCGAGCGGCTCGGCCTGGTCGGCACGATCTGAGAACCGGCAGGGACAATCCACGGAGGAGACCGACATGACGCGCAGCAGCACCATCGAACTGACCGCCGCCGACGGCCATCGCTTCGCGGCCTACGTGGCCGAGCCCGAGGGCAAGGCCCGCGGCGCGATCGTGATCGCGCCCGAGATCTTCGGCATCAACTCGCACATCCGCTCGGTGGCCGACGGCTACGCGGCCGACGGCTACCTGGCGATCGCGCCGGCGCTGTTCGACCGCGCCCAGCGCGGCTACGAAACCGGCTACTCGCCCGACGAGATCCAGGCCGGCATCGCGGTGATGCAGAAGGTCGACATGGCCGACGCGATGAAGGACGTCGCCGCCTGCGTGGCCCACGCGAAGGCGGCCGGCAAGGTCGCGATCGTCGGCTACTGCTGGGGCGGCACGGTGGCCTGGGTCGCGGCGGCGCGGGTCGACGGCCTGGCCTGCGCGATTCCGTACTACGGCGGCGGCATCCCCAGCTTCGCGAGCGAGCAGCCGAAGTGCCCGGTGATGTTCCACTTCGGCGAGAAGGACCAGTCCCCGACCCCCGAGCAGGCCCGCAAGGTGGCCGCCGCCAATCCGTCGGCGATCGCGCACTTCTACGAAGCGGGCCACGGCTTCAACTGCGACCAGCGCGGCTCCTACGATGCCGCGTCGTCGAAGCTGGCGCGCAGCCGCACGCTCGAGTTCCTGGGCAAGCACGTGGGCTGAGCGGCGCTACTGCGCCGTCCACCCCCCGTCCACCGGCAGCGCCACGCCGGTGATCCCCTCGGCGGCGTCGCTGCACAGGAAGGCGGCGACCTCGCCGATCCGCGACGGCGGCAGCAGCGTCAGGTTCGGCTGCTTCTCCTTCAGCAGATCGCGGATCGCCGCATCGCGGTCGCCGCCGAACTGCGCGGCGCGCGCCGCGATCTGCGGGCCCAGGATCGGCGTCTCGGTCCAGCCCGGGCAGATGCAGTTGACCGTGATGCCGTCGGTCGCGGTTTCCAGCGCGACGCCCTTGGACATGCCCACCAGCCCGTGCTTCGACGCCAGGTAAGCGGTCTTGTTCACCGAGGCCACCAGCCCGTGCACCGACGCGATGTTCACGATGCGGCCCCAGCGCCGCTCGCGCATCGCCGGCACCGCCGCGCGCATCGCGTGGAAGGCCGCGCTCAGGTTGATCGCGATGATCGCGTCCCAGCGATCGGCCGGGAACGACTCGATCGGACTGGTGTGCTGGATGCCGGCGTTGTTGACCAGGATGTCGGGCGAGGCCAGCGCCCGCGCGGCGCTCGCCACCAGCGCCGCGGCCTGGTCGGCGCTCGCCAGGTCGGCCTGAACGTAGGCCGCGCGAACCCCGTGCGCCCGCGCCAGCGCCGCGGCGATCCCGTCGCCGCGCGCCTGCGGCTCGATGCCGTGCACCGCCACGTCCGCGCCGGCCGCGGCCAGCGCCTGCGCGATGGCCTCGCCGATCCCTTGCGTCGCGCCGGTGACCAGCGCGGTCCGTCCCTCCAGCATCTTCCCCGCCATGTTCAGGCCCCCTCCTTCGTCCGGTCCCCGCCCGTCCCGTCGCCCGCGGCCTGCGCGCGCTCGCGCTCGCGCAGCTCGGTCTTCAGCACCTTGCCGTAGTTGTTCTTCGGCAGCGACTCCGCGAAGCGCCAGCGCTTGGGGCGCTTGAAGCGCGCGATCCGGTCCAGGCAGTGTGCGTCGAGCTCGGCCTCGGTGGCCGGCTCGCGCAGCACGACCCAGGCCACGACGATCTCGCCCCAGTCCGGATCGGGCGCGCCGACCACGCTGACCTCGGCCACCGCCGGGTGCGTGAGCAGCGCCTCCTCGACCTCGCGCGGATAGATGTTGGTGCCGCCGCTGATGATCAGGTCCTTGCTGCGGTCGAGCAGCGTGAGGAAGCCGTCGGCATCCAGCGCGCCGACGTCGCCGGTGTGCAACCAGCCGTCGCGGATCGCGGCGGCGGTCGCCTTCGGGTCGTCGAGGTAGCCCTTCATCACGACCTCGCCGCGCACGCAGACCTCGCCGGGCTCGCCCGGGGGCAATTCGCGGCCGTCCTCGCCGCGCACCGACACCTCGACCATCGGCTGCGGATAGCCGACCGAGGCGAGCCGCTCGCGATGGCGAGGGTGCTCGCGGTCCAGGATCACGTGCTTCGGCAGCACCGTGATCGTCATCGGGCTCTCGCCCTGGCCGTAGATCTGCGCGAAGTGCGGGCCGATCACCTCCAGCGCGCGCTCGATGTCGGCCAGGTACATCGGGCCGCCGCCGTAGCAGATCGTGGCGAGCCCCTCGATCGGCCGACGGCCCTCGGCGCCCTGCTCTCCGGTGCCCGTGCCCGTGCCCGCGCCCTCGCGCAGTCGCGCCGCCGCCCACTCGACCAGCCGGTGCACCATCGTCGGCGCCGCGAAGAACGAGGCGTTGCGCCAGTGCCCCGCCAGCGCGGCGATCTCGGCGCCGTCGAAGCCGCCCGAGGCCGGCACCACGTTCAGCCCGCCGTTGACCACGTAGGGCAGGTGATACAGGCCGCCGCCGTGCGACAGCGGCGCGGGGTGCAGCATCGTGTCGCCCGGCGACACCGACTGGACCTCGGCCAGGTAGGCCATCGTGCACCAGCGCAGGTTGCGCGCGGTCAGCTGCACGCCCTTCGGACGTCCGGTGGTGCCGCTGGTGTAGAACAGCCAGGCCTCGTCTTCCTCGCCGCGATCGGCGATCGGCGCCGGCTCGAGCGAGGAAACGTCGGGGAGCCCGCCGGCGGCCGGCACACCGACCCCGGAACCCCCCGTGCCGGACAGGGCGCCACCGCCCACCAGCTCGCAGCCCTCGGGCGCGTGCCCGGACAGCGCAGCGCCGCGCTCGGCGTCGACCAGGCACAGCTTCGCGCCGCTGTGCGACAGGATGTAGGCGGCCTCTCGGCCGTGCAGCTTCGCGTTGATCGGCACGGCCGCGAGACCCGCCCACCAGATGCTCCAGAGCCAGACCAGGTAGTCCGGATCGTTGCCGCGGAAGATGCCGACGCGGTCGCCGGGCGCCAGGCCCGCATCGAGCAGCCAGCGCGCGCCGCGTGCGGCACGGCCGGCGAACTCGCGGTAGCCGCACACCACCGTCTCGCCGTGCGCGAGCGCCGGCCGGTCTCCGAAAACGGCCGCGCTGCGCGCCAGCCAGTGGGCGAGGTTCATTCGACTCGCTCCAGGATGCTCACGCAATTGGAAACACCGGCACCGCCCATGTTGAAGACGCCGGCGAGCCGGGCCGGCGGCAGGCGGTCGGCGCCGAAGCGCCCGAGCAGCAGCCACGAGGCCAGCACGTGCATCGACACGCCGGTGGCCCCGATCGGATGGCCCTTGGCCTTCAGGCCGCCCGACAGGTTCACCGGCAGCCGGCCGCCCGGATGCACGATGCCCTCGGCGAGCACCCGGGCGCCCTGGCCCGGGCCGGCCAGCCCCATCGCTTCGTACTGCATCAGCTCGGCGATCGTGAAGCAGTCGTGCGTCTCGACGCAGTCCAGGTCGCCGAGCGACACGCCGGCGCGGTCGAGCGCCAGGCGCCAGGCCTCGCGGCAGCCGGCCAGCTCGCTCATGTCGCGCGCCGACATCGGCATCAGGTCGGTGACCTGCGCGCTTGCGCGAAGCCTGACCGCGGGCGCGCCGGTCGGCCGCGCGTCCGATGCCGCGAGCACCACCGCCGCCGCGCCGTCCGAGATCGGCGAGCAGTCGGTGCGCAGCAGCCGGCCCGCCACCCGCGGGTTGCCGGGCGATTCGGTCGCGCAGAAGGATTCGTCGAGCGCCTGGCGCAACTGCGCGTAGGGATTCTCGGCGCCGTTGGCATGGTTCTTCGCGGCGATCTTCGCCATTGCCGGCTCGGGCGCGCCGAAGCGCGCGGCGTAGGCATCGGCGATCCTGGCGAACATGCCGGCGAAGCCCGCCGGCGTGTCGGCCTCCTCGGCCACGTAACCGGCTGCGAGCAGCGCCTGGCCCACCTCGCGGGTCGGCAGCCGGGACATGCTCTCCACGCCGATCGCCAGCACCCGCCGCGCGTCGCCGGCGCGGATCGCCTGCGCGCCCTGGTGGACCGCGGCGGTGCCGGTCGCGCAGGCGTTCTCGACCCGAGTGGCCGGCCTGAAGCGCAGCCCCGGCAACAGCCCGCCGGCCAGGCCGGCGGTGAAGCCCTGGCGAGACAGCCCGTGATTGAAGTGGCCGACGAAGACCGCGTCGATCTCCGAGGCATCGAGCCCGGCGTCGTCGAGCGCCTGTTGCGCGACCTCGCGCATCAGCGATTCCACGTCGCGCTCGGGGAACTTCCCGAAGCGGGTGTGGGCGAACCCGATCAGATCCACTGCCGGCATCGGCCTTCCTCCTGTCGTTGGTTGCGCCCCGGGGCGGTGCGCCCGGGATCGCGTCCCGGCCCGCTGTCATACCATCGGGATCCGGGGACCAGGATCCGAACGGTAGCCTTCCGTGGCCGCATCGAAAAGTCGTGAAACTACGCCATCGGGCGCCGACGCCGCCCTGTGCGCCGCGCTCGCGCCGCTCGGCATGTGCCTGTCCCGCGAGCGCGCGATCGCCTGGTGCAACGATGCCTTCGCGCGCATGTTCGGCTACGAGCGCGGCGAGCTCGAGGGCACGAGCCTGGAGCGCCTCTACCCGAGCAGCGAGGAGTTCGCCCGGATCGGCGAGCGCGGCCTGCGGGTCATGCAGGCCGGCGGCCAGTACGGCGACGAGCGCCTGATGCGCCACCGCAGCGGGCGCCTGATCTGGTGCCGGGTCCACGGCCGCAGCCCCGCCCCCGCCGAGCCGTTCGCGCTCGCGGCCTGGACCTTCGAGCCGCTGCCCGGCCACGCCGATCCGGGCGCGCTGACCCCGCGCGAGCGCGAGGCGCTGGCCGGCCTGGTGCGCGGCGAAACCAGCAAGGAGAGCGCCCGGCGTCTCGGAATCAGCCCCCGCACGGTGGAGAAGTACCGCGCCCGACTGATGGCGAAGTACCATGCGCCGAACGCCGCGGCACTCGTGCAGAAGGTGCTCGGCGTGCCCTGAGCCCGCGCGCCGCACGCATTCGGTCCGGCGCCGGGCGCCTTCCAGCAGCCAGCACCCAGCCCGAGACCCATGCCCGATCCAGCACTCACCCGCAAGATCCTCGACGCCGTGGACGCCGGCTTCGACGAGCAGATCCGCTTCACGACCGAGCTGGTCGCCAGCCCCTCGCTGCGCGGCCAGGAGGCCCCGGCCCAGGACATGATGGCCCGCGCGATGCGCGAGCGCGGCCTGGCCGTGGACCGCTGGAGGATCGAGGTCGACGACATCCGCCACCTGCCCGGCTTCTCGCCGGTCGCGGTGTCCTACGACAACGCGATCAACGTCGTCGGCACGCACCGGCCGGCACGCGGCGGCGGCCGCTCGCTGATCCTGAACGGCCACATCGACGTGGTGCCCACCGGCCCGCTCGACATGTGGACCGACCCGCCCTTCGCCCCGAAGGTGAAGGACGGCTGGCTGTACGGCCGCGGCGGCGGCGACATGAAGGCCGGCCTCGTCGGCAACATGTTCGCGCTCGACGCGCTGGCCCGCGTCGGCCTGGCCCCGGCGGGCGAGGTCTACCTGCAGTCGGTGGTCGAGGAGGAATGCACCGGCAACGGCGCGCTGGCCTGCCTGCAGCGCGGCTACCGCGGCGACGCGGCGCTGATCCCCGAGCCCTTCGGCGAGACGCTGATGAGCGCGCAGGTCGGCGTGATCTGGTTCCAGGTCAAGGTGCGCGGCCGGCCGGTGCACGTGATGACCGCGGGCTCGGGCGCCAATGCGATCGAGGCCTGCTTCCCGCTGGTGTCGGCGCTGCACGAGCTCGAGCACGCGTGGAACGAGCGCGGCCACCCGGCCTTCGCCGGACACGCGCACCCGATCAACTTCGTGCTCGCGAAGATCGAGGGCGGCGACTGGACCTCCAGCGTGCCGGCCTGGTGCACCTTCGACATGCGGATCGGACTGTTCCCGGGCCAGGACCTGACGGCGGCCCGCGCCGAGGTCGAGGCCACGATCGCGAAGGCCGCGGCGAAGGACCCCTTCCTGGCCAAGCACCCGCCCGAGGTCGTCTACCACGGCTTCATGGCCGAGGGCTGGGTGCTGCCCGAGGACACCGACGCGCAGCGCACGCTGGCCGCCGCGCACCAGGCGGTCACCGGCCAGCCGCTGCAGCCCTTCGCGAGCACCGGCACCACCGATGCGCGCTTCTTCGGCCTGTACGCCGACACCCCCGCGCTGGTCTACGGCCCGCGCGCCGAATTCATCCACGGCTTCGACGAGCGCGTCGAGCTCGAGTCGGTGCGCCGCGTCACCCAGGCCACCGCGCTGTTCATCGCCGACTGGTGCGGCGTCGAGGAGAGGAAATGACGACCCTGCCCCCCCTGATAGAGGAAAGCCACGCCGAGGTCACCGCCTGGCGGCGCGACATCCACGCGCATCCGGAGCTCGGCTTCGCCGAGAGCCGCACCGCCGAGCTGGTCGCCACGCGGCTCGAGTCCTTCGGCATCGAGGTGCACCGCGGCGTCGGCCGCACCGGCGTGGTCGGCGTGCTGCGCAGCGGCTCGTCGCCACGCACGATCGGGCTGCGCGCCGACATGGACGCCCTGCCGATCCAGGAAGCCAACACCTTCGAGCACCGTTCGCGCCACGAGGGGCGCATGCACGCCTGCGGCCACGACGGCCACACCGCGATGCTGCTCGGCGCGGCCAAGGTGCTCGCGGCGACCCGCAACTTCGACGGCACCGTGCACTTCATCTTCCAGCCGGCCGAGGAAGGCCTGGGCGGCGCGAAGGCGATGATCGACGACGGACTGTTCGAGCGCTTTCCCTGCGAGTCGATCTTCGGCATGCACAACCGCCCGAAGCTGGCGGTCGGCCGCTTCGCGGTGCGCGCCGGGCCGATGATGGCCGGCGGCGCCTTCTTCGACATCGACATCACCGGCGTGGGCGCGCACGGCGCGCGGCCCGAGTCCGGGGTCGACCCGATCGTGATCGGCACGCAGATCGCGTCGGCGCTGCAGACGATCGTGTCGCGCAACGTCGCGCCGGTGGACACCGCGGTGCTGTCGATCACCCAGTTCCACGCCGGCGACGCGTACAACGTCATTCCCCAGACCGCCCGGCTGTCGGGCACGGTGCGGGCCTTCTCGAACGCCACGATGAACATGATCGGCGAGCACATGACGCGCACCGCCGAAGGCATCGCCCAGGCGATGGGCGCGACCGCGAAGGTCGACTTCCGGGTCAACTTCGCGCCCACGATCAACGACCCGGCGCAGGCCGAGTTCGCCGCGGCCGTGTGCGCCGAGCTGGTGGGCGCCCACAACGTGGAGCGCGACCCGCCGCTGATCATGGCCAGCGAGGACTTCTCCTTCATGCTCGAGCGGGTGCCCGGCTGCTACCTGAACATCGGCAACGGCGATATCGAAGGCTCCTGCGAGGTGCACAACCCGGCCTACGACTTCAACGACGAGGCGATCCCGCTCGGCGTGGGCTTCTTCGTGCGGGCGGTCGAGCACAAGCTGGCGAAGGGCTGAAACAGCCCGCCGGTGTCGGCGCCGGTGCTCCGGCGGGGTGCCGATGCCGGGCTTCGCGCGGGGCTGATTTCCCTCCCATGGAAGTGGGACATTCGGGTCGCCCGCCCCGGCGCTTCCTAGACTGGAACGCATGAAACGCCGACGCGACTTCCTCGCCCTGTCGGGCGCCTCGCTGCTGCTGGGCGGACTGGCCGCGCCGCCTGCCGCGCTCGCGAGTACCCTGCTGGCCCAGGCGACCCGGGACTACCAGCCGCAGCGCGGCCAGTCCGGCAAGGACGTCATCTGGATCCCGACGCCCGACAAGCTGGTCACCCGGATGCTGTCGCTGGCACAGCTCGGGCCGTCCGATTTCGTCATAGACCTGGGCGCGGGCGACGGCAAGATCGTCATCGCAGCGGCGCGCGAATTCGGCGCCCGGGGGCTGGGTATCGAATACAACCCCGACATGGTCGAGCACGCCCGGCGAAATGCGCAGGCGGCCGGGGTGGCCGAGCGGGCGCGCTTCGAGAAGGCCGACATCTTCGAGTCCGACTTCTCGCCGGCCACGGTGGTCACGATGTACCTGCTGCCGCACCTGAACATGCGGCTGCGCCACCGGCTGATGGCGCTGAAGCCGGGCACCCGTGTCGTGTCGCACGAGTTCCGCCTCGGCAACTGGACGCCCGACGAGACCTCGCGGATCGGGAGCGCCTCGGTCCACCTTTGGCTGGTGCCCGGAAACTTCGGCGGAGACTGGCAGCTGCGCTTCATGCAGCGCAAGGGCCCGGCCGTGGCCACGCTGGCGGTCGAGCAGACCTTCCAGAACTTCCGGGGGCGCGTCGTCTTCGAGGACTTCGAGACCTCGTTCCGCGAGCCCAAGGTGCACGGCGACCGGGTGAGCTTCGCCTTCACCGACGAGGAGGGCCGGCTGCGCCGCTTCGAGGGCAGGTTCGACGGCGACAGCAGCGTCACCGGCACGGCCTACGACGGCGACGCCTCGTCGACCTTCGTCGCCACCCGGATCGGCAGGGCGCCCGCGATCGCCGGTTCGGCGCCGGTGCTCGACACCGAGATCTTCGAGAACTGATGGCGCCCGACAACCCTGCCCCGCAGCAGACACTGTCGCTGCGGCACGCGATCGCGATCATCGTCGGCATCGTCATCGGCGCCGGCATCTTCAAGGCGCCCTCGCTGGTCGCGCAGTTCACCGGCTCGCCGGAATGGATGTTCGCGGCCTGGGCGGCCGGCGCGCTGATCTCGCTGGTCGGCGCGCTGTGCTACGCCGAGCTGGCCGCCACCTGGCCGCACGCCGGCGGCGACTACCACTTCCTGTTCCGCGCCTACGGCCGGCGCGTCGCCTTCCTGTTCGCGTGGGCGCGCTTCTCGGTGATCACCACCGGCTCGATCGCGCTGCTCGCCTTCGTGTTCGGCGACTACATGAGCGAGATCCTGCGCCTGGGCCCGCACAGCGCTGCAATCTGGGCGGCGCTCGCGATCGTCGCGCTCACCTGGATCAACCTGCGCGGCATCCGCGCCGGCGCGGGCACGCAGGCCTGGCTGACGCTGGCCGAGATCGTCGGGCTGGTGCTGGTCGTCGTGGCCGGCCTGTGGCTGCTGGTCGGCGGCGACGCATCGACCGGCGGGGCGGCGGCCGCGTCGGCGCAGGCCGGCGCCGGCGGGCAGGGCGGATCCGGCGGCGCGCCGGGCTGGTCGGCATTCGGCCTTGCGATGGTGTTCGTGCTGCTCACCTACGGCGGCTGGAACGAGGCCGCCTACCTGAGCGCCGAGCTGAAGGACTCGCGCCGCAACATGCTACGCGCGCTGGTCGGCAGCATCGCGATCATCGCGGTGCTCTACCTGCTGGTGAACTGGGCCTACCTGCACGGGCTGGGCATCGAGGGCATGGCCAGGAGCAAGGCGGTCGCGGCCGACCTGCTCGGCGTCGCATTCGGGCGGGCAGGCGAGACGCTGATCGCGGTGATGGTCGCGGTGGCCGCGCTCACGTCGATCAACGCCACGATGATCGTCG